>JBEBGD010000193.1:0-3986 GCA_040081625.1 Chthoniobacteraceae bacterium | reverse complement strand
GTGCGAAGATGGGACGAAGGGGCGGGCGGGATTTCATAGGCTGATCGAGCAGGGTGGAAGCGACGGCGACATTGGACGATAAAGATTTTTTATCCAGCGTTTTTTTCCCGGATGACTGAGGGGTTTCCCTGCCAGGCCTTCCCGATCATGCCGCCGGTGTCGCACTGTCTTTATCAAAATGCCCACGGCTCATACGCTCCAGTTTTCCAGCGCCCATTCCTCATTTAGAAGGGGAAACTCGATCGCGGTAGTCGCCGGATGCTGCTCGTCTTCGATCCCGTCGCGCACGACGGCGAGTTGGAACGACACGACCTCGCCGGGGCTTGCGCCCAAGGCTTCGAGCGGGATCGCCAGTTCCAGGATTTCGTCAAAGGCGAGCAGGCCCGCGCGCCGCTCCTCGCCGCCGCCACGTCGAATTCGCACCGGTTCACTCAGCGGCTCCGCGAGCGGTCCGCAACGCAGTTCGACGCCGTCGGGCTTCTGAAAACGCACGGCGACAGCCGGCGCGCCCGCGGTGTCCAACTCGACGTGCAGGTATAAATACCGGTCGTCGTTGCCGAAAAGGATTCGCGTCACAGCGTCACCACCGCGCGCCATCGTCGCCAAAGCGCGGCGTGTCTTATAAACGCCCGCGCCGCTCCACTCGAAAAAGCTGGCCTGCGAGCCATTGATCTCGGGCGTGATGAATCGCGTGGGTGGCTGTGCCAGCGGCTCCGCGCCTCGCTCGGCGATCGGCATCTCGAGCGCCGCCGGGGGCACTGCGCCGCACGCGGCGAAGACGGTGCGTAGTTGCGCGCGAAAGAGCCGGTCGAAGAGCGGGTCGTTCTCCGTCGTGAAGTCCGGGCCATACCACCAGAACCAATCGCTGCCTTCCGCCGCGAGCATCGCCTTGCGCGCCGCCGCGGCCTGCGCGGGCGTGAGCGAGGGCAGCCGTTTCTCCAGCCATGCGCGCGTCTCGCCGAGCAGCTCCCACGCGCGGTTTTCTTCTTCCTCGCCGATCCAGATGTCGTAGCTCGCGCCGATCCATGAGCCCGAATGCAGCGTCGTGATCTGCTTCTTCGGCGGCTGCGAGCGCAGGTAATCCTCGAGCGTCGTGCTGCGCAGCCGCGCGTCCGACTCGATGCCCGAATACAGGGCCCGGAGGAACGCCTCGCCGCCGTCGCGGAAATGTTCCCACGCATTTTCCCCATCGAGCATCAGCGGGATCACGCCGCGCTCGTTCACGAGATCCGCGATGTGGCGCAGGTGAAAGAGCAGGTGCATCGCGGCCTGTGCCGGCTCGTTCTTCGCCGCGGTGAACCCGATGAAATCGCTCAGCGGCCGCTCGCGGAATATCGCGTTCACCTCCGAGTCCCCGCAGCGCACGCGCCAGCCCTGAAAGAGCTCGAGGTGATCCACGTTCACGCTTCGCCATGCCGGGTCGCGCTTGAGCGTCGCGAAAAGAATCTCCTCGTCGCTGCACACATACTCGATGCCGCTGCGCGCGAGCATCGGCACCATCTCCGGCGACACCGCGCCCTCGCCCGGCCACAGCCCGCGCGGCGCGCGCCCAAACACCGCCGCGTGCTGCTCGACCGCCAGCGTGAGCTGCGCCTCCGCATCCTGCGGCCACGCGAATCGCCTCGGCATCTCGCGCCCCGGCATCGCACGCGTCGCCGATTGCGAGTCGATGAGCAGCGGCAGGATCGGATGAAAAAATGGTGTCGTCGTCAGCTCGACCTGCCCGCGTTCCTCCGCCTCGCGATGCAGCCGCAGGACCAGTCGCATGATCTCCAAATGCACGTCGAGCACGCGATGCTTCTCCTGCTCGGTGAAGCCGCGCCCCTTGCGCTTGAGTTCCGCGAGTTCCGGGAAGAGCCGGCAGGCCGTGAATCCGCACCACGTCAGGTTGAACCACACCTGCAAGTCGAGCAGCTCCTGCGCGCTGAAGTAGCGCACCCCGCGCCGCACATCGTCGCGATAGAGCGTCGTCCCGCGCTTGCTCAGCAGTTCGCGATAGCGCGAGTGCGGGTGAACGAGATTGTCCCAGTTCGCCTTGAAGAAATTCTCCAGCACGCGGAAGCGCTCCTCGTCCTCGAGCTCCGCCGCCGGCTTGCGCGAAAGCTCGAGCCATTCGTCGCGGATGCGCCCCTCGAGCAGTTCGCGAATCTGCAGCACAAGCACCGGCGTGAGATTGAAGTTCGCGCGGACACCGGGGTAGTCCGCGACCAGCGAGATCATGTCGAGATAGCTCTTCGCGCAGTGCAACCGCACCCACGGCATCACCGCCGACTGCGTCGAAGGATCGACGTAATACGGCTGATGCATGTGCCAGAGAAACGCGACGTGGGCCATTCGTGCGTCTCCTAGCGTGCCTACTTCCGCGGCGCGAGCAGTTGCTTCAGCGCGTCGGACGCGCCCGCGAGCGGCACATCGAACCGCAGACGCGGCGCGCCCTTCGCGCGCCCGGCGATGTCGATCGTGAACGCATCGGCGCCCGCAGCGAGCGCGTCCGCGAGTGCGAGCAGATCGCGATAACCCGCGAACGAATCGCCGAGCCCGAAGACGAAGACTTCAGCCTCGCCCGCGTCGCGATGCTTGTCCGAGCCGCCCGTGGGATCGCGCAGCGGGCTGAACCATCCACTCGTCGGCCACTTGCTCGTTTTCGGTTTCTCTTTCGCCGTCAGCACCATCGTCGCGATTCCATCTGTCGCATCGGGCCCTTCAAAATCGGTCAGCTTGAACGGCGTCGCCTGCTTCGCGTTCGTGAGCCACAGCTCGATGACGAGCGGCGGCGTTGTCGCATCGTCCTTGGTCACCGGCTTGCGCCCGGCTTCCGCGAGCCGTGAGAAGACGAGCGTCGCATCGCACGCGCCGCCCGGACCGGTCCCGCGCAGCGCGACGAACGCCACGCGCCGCCCTTGCTTGCGCGTCGCGAATTCCCAAGGCGCCGCACTCGCGGAAACCGCGAAGGCGAGCAGGCAGAGAGCGATGCGGTTCACTTCGCGTGGCTCGCCTTGTAATGCTCCGCGAGCAGGTCCGCTCCGAAGTCGTGATCGAAGTCGCGCCACACGCAATGCACGTGGTTCGCGCCGTTCTGCACGTTGTCGTATTCGAGGACGAAGTTGCCGCCCTGCACGCGGTAGTAGTGCGGCTCGCCGCGCTCGAATCCGCCGGCCCATGCGAAGTGGAGGCCGTCGATCTTCTTCGAGACCTTCTTGAGCTCATCCGCCGCCACGTCCGGGCGGTTTCGGAAAAGGTATTCGCGCAGCAGCGCACGCAGCGTCTCGCGCTGCGCGTCGGTCAGGTCGCCCCACGCGATGCCTTCCGGTTTGCTGTCGTTGCGGCCGGGCACGTTGGCGATTTCCTTCGGCGCTTCCGCGAGGATCACCGCCTTCTTGCGCTGCGCCTCGTCGAGCGATTTGACCAGCGTGCGCCCGAGGTCTTCCTCCACGCCGAGGATGCGCGTGCCCTTGCGCGGCCCCTCCATCACCTCGCCGGGGTTCGTGCCGAAAAAGCTCGGCGTCACCGATGGCGCGACGCCGCCCGCCGCGGTGAAATTGAGCGAGAGATGATGCCCCTCGACGCGCCAGCCCCACGGTTCTTTGCCCGGCGTTCCGAAGATGGAGAAGAAATACAGCTCCGGGTCGCGCACCGCGCCGCCGCGGCGATCCTTCTCGAGAATGGCGAGCACGCTCTCGAGCGACATGATGCTCACCGCTTTCGTGTAGCCGCGATGCGACAGACCCGTCGCGAGAAGACCATGCGCGAGCAGGCGCTGCTCGGTGGTCATGTCCTTGATCGCGAGTCCGCGGCGCGGGCGCGGGATGAAGTGCCAGTTGCGGCGTTCATCGGGCGGCGGCAGCGCGGGGTTCGAAGTGGCGACCGGCGGCGCTTTCGCGGCGGCAGGCGCGTCGTAGGCGGCACCGAAAGCGAAGCTCGCCTTCGCCTTTTGCTCGTCGGAAAGCGCGACGAGAAAAGCCTTGGCGGCTTGCTCCATCTCGACC
>JBEBGD010000002.1:0-170708 GCA_040081625.1 Chthoniobacteraceae bacterium | reverse complement strand
GCTCCCCGCGCTGCCCATGCACCGCCGCCCCCGTCCCACCGATCACCACGATCCCATCCTCCCCGCGAAACGCCGTCGCAATTGCCGAATCCCGATCGCTGCCCGTCGCGATCCGCGCGTCCGGCCACGCCGCGCGCACCAATCGATCGAGGCGCCGACGATCCTCCTCCGTCGCGCACGCCGCGAGAAAGGCGCCGACATGCGACACATCGCGCGGCATCACCGAGAAAAGCTGCGCGAGCTGTTCGTCGGTGTTGAGCCGCATATTCGCCTGCGCGAGCACACCGCGCCGCACGACGGCGCCATCCTCCACCACGACCCACTCGGTCTTCGTCCCTCCGCCGTCGATTCCCAGGATGCGCGGCTTTTCACTTGGCATGAGCCGAGCATCACCAAACATCCCGCTGAACTCAATGCCGCACCCTCGCCCCATTCCCGCCTGGCTCCGCACCGCCGCGTGGCTCGCCGTCTTCGCGTGGGCCGCGACGATCCACTGGGCCTCCTCGCGCACCGGCCCCGAGATCGAAGCGCTGAACATTTTCGATGTCTGGGACAAGGCCGCGCACTTCGCCGCATTCTGCGCCGGCGGTCCGCCGCTCTTCCTCGCGCTCTGCTGGAGCTTCGACTGGCCGCGGCGCAAAGTCCTACTCCTCGCCATCGCCACTCTCGCGCTCTACGGCGCAGCCGACGAATACCACCAGCTCCACACGCCGAACCGCACCGGCGCCGACGTGCTCGACTGGGCTGCCGACGCGCTCGGCGGCATCGCCGGCACCCTCGCCACCGCCTTCATCCATGCCCGCGCCAAAATCACGCATCGCCCACCTCCGGCACGAGATTGAGGATCACGACCGGCGTTACTACGTCGAGGCGCGCCCGAGCGTCTCCGACGCGGAATACGACGCGCTCTTCCGCGAACTGCGCGAACTCGAAGCCGCGCATCCCGATCTCGTCGCGCCCGATTCGCCGACGCAGCGCGTCGGCGGAAAACCGAGCACCGGCTTCAAGCAGGTCCGCCACGCCGCGCCGATGCTCTCGCTCGACAATATTTTCGCCAAGGAGGATCCGAAAAAGCCGACCACGACCGGCATCAGTGGCCTCCGCCATTTCGCCCATTCGGTCCACGAATCCGTGCCCGGCGAACCGCTCGAATGGCTCGTCGAGCCGAAAGTGGACGGCGTCGCGATGAGCCTGCGCTACGAACGCGGCGCCTTCACCACCGGCGCCACGCGCGGCGACGGCGAGACTGGCGACGACATCACCGCGAACCTCAAGACCATCCGCGCGATCCCACTCCACCTGCCGAAGGCGCCCGCCATTCTCGAAGTGCGCGGCGAAGTTTTCATGACCGCCGAGGGCTTCCGCCGCGTCTGCGACGAGCTGGTCGCGGCGGGCGACGAGCCCTTCGCCAACGCGCGCAACTCCGCCGCCGGCTCGCTAAAACAACTCGACCCCGCCGCCGTCGCGAAGCGTCCGCTGCATTTCATCGCCTACGGCCTCGGTGAAATCGACGGCGACACGCCAGCGACGCAGAGCGACACGCTCGAGTGGCTCAAGTCGCTCGGCTTTCCCACGCACCGCTGGACGAAGCTCTGCCACTCGACCGACGAACTCATGGCTGCGATCGAGGAACTCGACCGCGTGCGCGACTCGTTCGGCTTCGAGACCGACGGCGCGGTCATCAAGCTCAACAACGTCGCGCTGCGCGAGCGTGTGGGCTACCACTCGCGCGCGCCGAAGTGGGCGAAGGCCTGGAAATACGTGGCCGAGCAGGCGGAGACGAAACTGCGCGACATCACCGTCCAGGTCGGCCGCACGGGCGTGCTCACGCCTGTCGCGGAGCTGGAGCCGGTCTTTCTCCGCGGCTCGACGATCAGCCGGGCGACGCTGCACAACGAAGACGAGATCATGCGGAAGGACATCCGCGTCGGCGACACGGTGATCATCGAGAAAGCCGGCGAAGTCATTCCGGCCGTCGTGCGCGTCGTGATCGAGAAGCGTCCACCTCACGCCGAACCATTCGACTTCGCCGCGCACCTCGGCGGCAAGTGCCCCGCCTGCGGACACGCGATCCGGCGCCACCCGGAGTTTGCGGTGTGGGTATGCGAGAACCCCGCGTGCCCGGCGCAGAAAACGCGCCGCCTCGAATACTTCGCCAAGCGCGGCGCGCTCGATCTCGAGGGCCTCGGCGGCATCGTCGCCGACAAGCTCGTCGAGCGCGGCCTCGTCTCCGAGCCGCTCGATGTTTTCGACCTCACGCTCGACCCGCTCGCCGCGCTCAACCTCGGCACCGACGACGAGCCGCGCGTCTTCGGCGAGAAGAACGCGCGCAAGCTGCTCGAAGCCGTCGAGCGCGCCCGCACCCTCCCGCTCGCCCGCTGGCTCCACGCCCTCGCCATCCCCGAGATCGGCGAGGAGACCGCGCACGACCTCGCCGCGCATCACGACGATCTCGACTCCGTCGCGAGCAGCGAACTGCTTCGCGACGTGCTCGCCCTCGATCGCGCGCGCGAGGCGAAAGAGAAGGACGAAGCCGACGCGATCGGCCAGCGACTCATCGACGCGGGCTTCGCGAAATCGTCGATCAAGGCAAAGGCCACGCCGCGCGACGCGGTGGTCGTCGTCGGACCGGTCGCCGCGTGCGCCGCGCTCGATTGGTTCGCAAGCAAGCCCGGGCGCGACGTGCTCCAGCGGTTCCATCAGCTCGGCATCGAGCCGAAAGGCCGGCCTCGTGTGAAAGGCGGTCATCCCTTCGCCGGCAAAACGCTTGTCCTTACCGGCACGCTCGAGCGCATGAGCCGCGGCGAAGCGCAGGAACTCGTGCGCGCCGTCGGCGGCAACGTGAGCAGCGGCGTGAGCAAGAAGACTGACTTCGTCGTCGCCGGTCCCGGCGCGGGTTCCAAGCTCGCCGATGCGCAGAAACTTGGCGTGCGAGTGCTGAACGAGGTGGAGTTTTTCGAGATGCTGTAGCCGCGTCGCTCTGCGACGTGCGGCGCGGCGCAGAGCGCCGTGGCTACAAATTACTTCACCGCCGTCGCGAGCACGGTCTGGAACTGCGGGTTCTGGTCGTCGCGCGCGACCACGGCGACGTCGATCTCGCGGAAGCCGGCCGTTTCCAGGAACTCGTGGAGCTGCGCTTCGGTAAAGCCGAGCCACGTGTCGGCGTAGAGTTCGCGCGCCTTGTCGAACTGGTGCGCGAGCAGATCGAGAATCGCGATGCGCCCGCCCGGCTTCACGATCCGGTGCGCGGCGGCCACCGCGCGCTGCGGGCTCTGCGCGTGGTGCAGCGCCTGGCTGAGGATCGCGACATCGACCGACTCGGCCTTGATCGGCGGCTCCTCGATGTCGCCGTGGCGGTATTCGAGATTCTTGATGCCGTTGTCCTTCGCGAGCTGCACGCCGAACTCGACCATCTTCTCCGAGTTATCGACGCAGATGACCTTCTTCGCGCGCCGCGCGAGGAGCTGCGAGAGCGTGCCTTCGCCCGCGCCGAGGTCGGCGATCGTCAGCTCGGGCACAAAGGCGAGGAGCAGATGCGCGAGGCCCTGCCACGTGCGGCCGGGACAATACGTGCGGCCGAACTTTCCAGCGAGCTGGTTGAAATACTCGCGCACCTTGTCCTGTCGTTTGCTCAGCGCGAGCTTGAGAGCGCGCGCGTCGCCCGCGGTTTCCGGCAGATCCTTCGCGCTCGCGTCGAGGATCGTCTGCACGTCCGGCTCATTCGCCGCGGCAGTGAGCGCGTAGTAGATGTTCTTCCCCGCGCGCCGGTCGTTCACGAGCCGCGCCTGACGGAGCTGAGCGAGATGCGTGGAAATTCGCGATTGCCCCATGCCGAGGATTTCCTGGAGCTCGACGACGGAGAGCTCCTCGCGCCGCAGCAGCAGCAGCAGACGCAGCCGCGTTTCGTCGGCGAGCAGACGCAGGATCTTGACGATGGAGGACATGGGCGCGCCGAGATTAACCGGGCGCGTCCGTTACGCGAGCAGCTCCTTGATCAACTCCGCGCCGATCTGGCTGAGCTGTTTGTAACGGCCCTCGTGGTAGTAGGTGAGGTTTGTGTCCGCGAGGCCGAGCAGTTGGAGAAAGGTCGCGTGCAGGTCGCGAACATGATGGACGCACTCGACGGCTTTCGCGCCGAGTTCGTCCGTCGCGCCGACCGATTTGCCGCCCGGCACTCCGCCGCCCGCGAACCACATCGCCATCGCCTTCGCGTTGTGATCGCGACCCGCGGCCTTTCCGCCGCCGCGCACGCCGTTGTCGGGGCTGCGGCCGAATTCGCCACCCCACGCGACGAGCGTCGAGTCGAGCAGGCCGCGCTGCTTGAGGTCGGTGAGCAGTGCGGCGATCGGCTTGTCGATGGTGCGGATGCGCGCGCTATGCGCGCGCTCAAGGTAATCGTGCGAGTCCCAGCCGCTCTCGAAAATCTGCACGAAGCGCACGCCGGACTCGATGAGCTTGCGCGCGAGCAGGCAGCGGCGGCCGAAGCTTTCCGTCTCCGGCTTGTCGAGGCCATACATCGCCTTCGTCGCGTCGCTCTCCTTGCTCAGGTCGATGAGGTCGGGCACCTGCGATTGCATCCGAAACGCCAGCTCGTAAGCCTCCATGCGCGCCGCGAGATCGTTCTGGTGCGGGTAGCGCGAAAGGTCGCCGCGGTTCAGTTCTGCGATGAGATCGAGGTTTGCGCGCTGCACTTCGGGCGTCACGCCCGCGGGCGGATTCAGGTCGAGAATCGGCGAGCCGGTCGGCCGCAGCGGCGTGCCCTGGAACTGCGCGGGCAGAAATCCATTCGACCAGTTCGCAGAGCCGCCCTGCGGGAACGCGCCTTCGGGAAGCACGACGAAGCTCGGCAGGTTCTCGTTGATCGAGCCGAGCCCGTAAGTGCTCCACGACCCGATCGCCGGATCGCCACCGAATCGGTTGCCCGTGTTCATCTGGTAGCAGGCCGTCGGGTGATCGACGCTATCGACCTGGCAGCCGTGATAGACGCAGAGATCGTCGGCGTGCCGCGCGAGTTGCTCGAAGTTCTCGGACATCCACAGCCCGCTCTTCCCCCGCTGCGCGAACTTGAAAGGCGACTGCACGTAGTAGCGCTTCCCGCTCGCCATCGCCGACGCAAATTTATCCTGATGCTGAAACTCCTTCATGTGCAGCCCCGCGAGTTTCGGCTTCGGGTCGAACGTGTCGATGTGCGACGGCCCGCCTTCCATGAACAGGTAGATGCATGCCTTCGCCTTCGCAGGGCGGTGCGGGCAGGCCTGGCTCGGCGCGGGAAAGCGCGTCGCGCAAAATTCGTTGCCGCACGGCCGCTTTTCGGCGGCGAGCAGCGAATTCAAGGCCGTGGTGCCGAGCGTGGCGCCGAGGCCGAAAAAAAAGTCTCGCCGCGAGAAACGGCCGCCGTGCAGTGGTGTGCAGGAGCTGTTCATGCGCGAACTTAAGCCGTTCGAACGATCAGTAAACGCCCTCGACGATCGTCTTCTCCATCGCGCCGAAGGGCCGCACCTCGGCGACGCCGTCCCACGCGTAGGGCGCGCGCGGTTTGCGACGCAGCGCCTCGTCGCGCTCGAGGAAGCGCGGCATGAAGAATTCCTTCGTCATCGTCGTCAGTTCGACGCGGCCCCACGTGTCGTAATCGACCGTCTTCGCCGTGTCCTTCGGATCGACGACGCGCAGCGCGGCGCGCGGCTGCGGGGCGTAGTAGGTGATCGAGAAATTGTCCTCCGGCGTGAGCGGCACGCTGGCGGCGAGGCCCATGAGCGTGTTGCCGTAGGTCGGGTAAAAGCCGACGCGGTTCTCGAGCACTTCCTCGACGATGAATCGCACGTATTGCGGGAGCATCGTGGTGCCGCCGCAGAAGCAGCCGCGGATGCCGGCCTCGAAGATGTCCACTTTCTCCGCGAGCGCCTCGAGCAGCTTCGGCGTGGTGAAGAGGCCGCTGACTTTGCGGTGCTTGAGGATGATCGCGGCCTGATCGACGACGTGCGCCATGTATTGCTTCGCGACCTCGAACTGTTTGTTCGAGATGAGCTTCTTCACGAAGCGCGGGTCGAGGTCGATGAAGTAGCACGACGAGCCGCGGACGTGCGCGAGGTGCTCGATCGCGAGCCGCAGCCGGCGCGGGCCGGTCGGGCCCATCATCAACCACGCGCCGCCGCGCGGGAAATGTTCGTCGCTGATCTTCTCGCTGAACTCGGAGTAGTCGGTCTTGTAGTCCTCCCAGCCGATGCGCTGCTTGGGCATGCCGGTGGTGCCGCCGGTCTCGAAGATGTTGAAGGGTTTGCCTTTGAACTGCGCGGGCACCCACACCTCGGGCTGCAGGTCGCGCAGCCATTCATCCTCGAAGTGCGGGAACTTCACCATGTCGGCGAAGCTCTTGATCTCCTTGCGCGGATCGAAGTTTTTCCCAGCCCAGTCGAGCCAGAACGGGCAGCCGGTTTCCGGCGAGAAATGCCACGTGATGATCTCCTGGAGGTGCGTTTCGAGTTGGGCCTGGGCTTGGTCGGGTGTGAGCTGGGTCATGGAGTGCGGGAGTTTGGGATTAACCACAGAGACACAGAGGGCACGGAGAAAACATCACTTTTCGGCCTCTGTGCTCTCTGTGCCTTTGTGGTGGGAATCATTCGGTCGTTTCGCTCTTTGGCTCCGGGAGCAGGAAGCCGACGGCAAAGGCGATGACAGCCATCGCGGTCGCGATGTAGCCGGCGGCGAGCGCGACGTGCATCGGTTTCACGAGGGCCACGCCACCGGCGAGCAGTGGCGCGAGCCAACTGGTGTTCAGCGTGGCCATGCTCGTGCCGACCATGCGGCCGCCGATGTTCGTAGCGAAGCTGCCGCCGGTGCCGCGCAGGTGCAGCGGGAAAACTTTCGGCAGGTATTCCCCAAAGTAGCTGAACTGCGCGACGGTGATCAGCCCGCAGACGAAGTAGCTCCACAGGAAAATCTCGCCGCCGCCTTCGAAGAAAACGAAGTAGGTGAGTGGCAGGACGATCAGTGCGGGAACCTGGAAGACCTTCAGCAACTTCACGCGGCTCATGCCGACGATGAGCAGCACGGCGAGCAGAATTCGCCCGGTGAGTCCGCCCATTTCCTGACGGAACTGGACCTTGTCGGCCATCTTCTTCACCTCGTCGATGTGGGGCTTTTGCTTGCCGAAGTTCGCTTTGATTTCCCCGAGCAGCGCCTTGCGCGCAGGATCGTCGGGCGACATCGCGTTGAACTTCGCGTTCAGCGCCTCGCCCTCTTTGCGCAGCGGCGCGAGCGCGGCGGCAGTCGGCTTGAGTTCCGGCAAGCCGGGCGCGACGCGGGCCACGGTGACTTGCAGCGCGCCGAACGCGATGCCGTAGGCGCACGCGGAGAGCACCGCGGTGACGATCGTGACGCGGCGCAGCTCCGGCGAGAACAGCGCTCCGAAGCTCGGACGCTTGAGCGTGCCGGCGGCGCGCTTCGCCTTCCACACGTGCGACTCGGGCACGAAGGGCAGCAAGATCGCGATCGGGATCGCTGGCAACAGGCCGGTCATCAGCAGATAGCGCCACGAGCCGGGATCGGTCGCGCCGAGGCCGAGCGGCAGCCCCATGTGCGGCAGATCCTTGCCGTGGGAGGAAATCCAGATGCTCACCAGCGTGACGAGCACACCGCCGAGCGACGCGAAGGCTTGCGTAATGCCGAGCCATTTCTCGCGCAGTTTCTTATCCTCGAAGACCTCCGCGAGCCACGTGATCGCCGCGATGAACTCGACGCACACGCCGATGAAGGTCGTGCAGCGGAAGAAGATGAACACCGGCAGCGTCTGCGCATACGCGGCGCAGAACGGTGAAAGCGAATAGACGAAGATGCTCAGCGCCATGACCCGCTTGCGCCCGAGCTTGTCGATGAGCCAGCCGCCGATCAGCCCGAAGACGCCGCCGCACAGCGCGGCGATCCAGAGCAGCCGCCCGACCCATTCGGTCACGAGCGGATTGTTCTGGGGCACTTTCAGCAGTTCCGCGATCGCCGGTGCGGCAACCAGCGGAGTCATCAGCAGTTCGTAGGTGTCGAAGAGAAACCCGATCGACGCGATGACGATGATCAACACGTGCGTGCGCGTGAGCGTGGGAAGAGAGCTGGTCATGGAGTGTTGCGGAGGCTGCGGGCGGCGGCAGCGAGTTGAGTGATGCGCTTGGCGATCTCTGGTTTCGGGACGCGGTCGCCCTCGAAGTCGTCGCCCGTCGCATAGACGAAGCGTGGGATGATGACGCAGCGGAAGTCGAGCATGAGGCTGTTTGCGAGCGCCATGATCGACATGTAGCTGAGCGTGCCGCCGGCGGCGCAGGCGAAGCCGACGATCTTGTTTTCCCACGCGCTGCCGGTCAGCTCGATGAGGTTTTTCGCGACGGCATTCGCGTCGAAGTTGTAGATCGGCGTCGCGAGCAGGATCACGCGCGCGGCGCTGATCTTCGCGCTGAGTTTCTCGACGTTCGGGTCGGAGTAAGCCGTCTCGCCGTCGCAGAGCGGCAGTGGGAAGTCGCTCAACTCGACATGTTCCGCGCTCGCGCCGAATTCCCGCGCGAGCTCCACGCCGAGCTGGCGGCTGAAGCTGCCGGGACGCAGCGAGGTCGAGATGACGAGATACTCGGCGGCCACAGATCGCAGCCCTTACTTTTTCGCGCCTGCGGCGACGGGCTTCGCGCCCTCGGCGATGGCGAAAAGGTGCGTCTGGCTGGCGAGGTAGAGCGTGCCGTTCGCGACGATGACGGTCGAGTAGATCGGCGCGCCGACGTTCACTTCGCTCAGGACTTTCTTTTCCTTCGCGCTCGCGAGCACCACGGCGTCGCCGTCCTCGTCACCGACATACACCTTCCCATCGACCACGAAGGTCGAGCCCCACATGTGCGCCTGCATGTCGTGTTCCCACAACTTCTTGCCCGTCTCCGCGTCGAGACAGAAGACGAACCCGCTGAAGTCGGCGACGAAGAGCAGACCGTTGGTCGGGTCGATCGACACCGTCGAGATCGAGCGATGGATTTCCTTGAAGTCCCAGATCAGCGCGGACTTCGTCACGTCGCCGGTCTTGGTCGCGTCGATGCACAGCATGCGTCCCACGCCTTCGCCATGTTCGGGGTCCTGGCCGATCGCGACATAGACGCGGTTCTTGTAGAAGACGGGCGTCGAGTTGATTTCGCTCGGGCCTTCCGCGGCGGGATACTTGATCGGCTTGCCGGCCTTGTCGGTTTTGTATTCGTCGGGCACACAGTCGAACCACCACACCTTCTTCATCCAGTCGGTGTCGCCATCCTTCGTGGGCGTGGTGTCGAAGGCATAGAGCACGCCGTCGCCGCCGCCGAAATAGACCTGCGCCTTGCCGTTCACCGTGCCGAGCGAGGGCGACGTCCACTGCCCGTGCTTGATGTTCGTGCCGATCTTCGCGTCGTCCTCGCCGAGCAGCGAGCCGTCTTTCTTGTCGAGCATGATGAAGCTCGGCGAGTTGGGCGACGGGATGTTCACGTGCGTCCAGTCCTGGCCATTGCTGGTGCAGACGAAGACCTTGTCGTCGAGCACGACGACCGAGCAGTTCGCCGCGTTGTGCGGGAAGACGCCGAGCTCATCCATCATGTCGTATTTCCACAGGATGTCCGCGTCCTTCGGCGTGACCTCGACCTTCGGCTTGCCCGGCCCCGGCATGTATTGGCCTTCGTCCATGAAGGGCCCCTGATTGCCGTTGGATTGCCCGTTCAAGTCGAGGCAGAGCACCTCGCAGCGGCTGGTGACGACATAGACCTTGTCGCCCTCGACAAACGGCGACGCGAGCAGACCGAGGTATTCCCAATCGTTGACCTTGCCGCTCGCGAGCTTCGGCACGGTGAGCTGCCAGAGGAAGGCGCCGCTGTATTCGTCGAAGGCGAGCAGCACGGACTTGTCGTCCTTGAAGCGCTCATCGCGCGGCGTCGCGTTGTTCGTGCCGACGAGCACCTTGCCGCTGGCGACGACGGTATTGCCGTAAGTCTGCGAGCCGAGTTTCACGACCCACTTCACGTTCTCCGTGGTGGTCATGTCGATGTCCTCGGAGTTCGGCTTGAACTTGCCCGTGTTGAACTTCGACGGGAAGCCCTTCGCCGGGGAATACATGTTGCGTCCCGGATCGGTGCCGCCCCAGGCGGGCCAGTCGTTGGCGTGGAGGCAAGCCGCGCCCAGCAGGAGTGCGGCTGTGGTGAGGAGGTTCGTTTTCATAATCATGTTCTTGTTCTGTTTCGCTTCGCTCGCGCCCTAGTTCCGTGCGGTCACCGTGAGGTTATCGATCCACGCGCGCTGTTCCTGCGGCGTCAGGGAGAAAAATCCGGGCGAGCCGTTTCGGTGCGCATTCTTGTGCGGGACTTCGATCAGCCACGCGGCGGGCTCTGCCTCGCCTTTCTTCCACGCTTTCGCTTTCACCACGCCGCTGCCGTCCTTCGCGACATCGACTTCCACTTTCAGCCGATACCACTCATTCGGCGCGATCGAGAACGGCTTGGTCGCCTTGATGCGCTCGAGGTTCGAGCTCACCTCGATCTCCCGACCGTTGCCGCGCAGCACCACGAGGTAGCGCTGGTTGATGAGCCCGATGTCCGAGAGCTTGCGCTTGTTGCCTTCGCTCATCACGTCGGCCTCGATCGTGTAGTTCTTCATGTCCGGGTGGCCGATGAAGGCCTGGCCACGCTGAAAGAGTTTATGATCGATCGATTTGCACAGCGCCTTGCCGCCGCCCGGCGCGTCGCGCACCTCGAAGCGAAACCGCGCGCCAGTCCACGGCAGCGGCGGATACGCAAACGCCGTCGGCGGCTCGATCACGTTCCAGTTCGTCGGATTCGGCTGCGCGGTCGGCGGCAGCACCGGCGGCTGATTGCCCACGCCCGGCCCGGTCTTCTCGTTCAGCTCGGTCGCTTCGAAATCCAGCTTGATCGGCAACCCGAGCTGCACGCGTCCGCGCATCGTGCCGCTGATCTCCTTGCCGCCCACCGTCATCGTCCCCATGAACGCGCCCGCGCTCGGCTTCGTCGCCGGTTCGGCGACCAGAAAACCGTCCTTCACGCCGCCTGTCATCGTCACCTTCACCAGCGCCGTCGGCGGGATGTAGCTCTCAACCTTCACCTTCGTGAGGTCCACGCTCTCCTCGACCGTGAAGCCGTTCGCATCCAGCGCGCGCACGCGCAGCGGCACCTTGTCGCCGGGATGCAGCAGCGATTCATTCGGGATGATCTGCAGCTTCGCCGCCGGGCCGGCCTTCGGTGCCTTCGCCCAGTCATCGGCGAAAACCACGCTCTTCGCGCCGGGGTTCGCGCCCGCCTTGCCGAAGGCATAGAGCTTCTTGTCGGTCTGAACGTAGAGCTTGCCGTTGTAGCCGATCGGCGAGCCGTAGCAGCGCCCTTCGAGGATCGTCCGGCTCAGGATCTTCATCCCCTTGTCGTCGGGCTTGATGATGAACAACTCCCCATTCCCGCCGCCCTCGGCCTCGCTGCCCGTGCCCGTCTGCGCCGCGGTGTAAAAGGAGATGTAGAGCTTTCCATCCGCATAAAACGGCGACGACTGCCGCTGCTCCACGCCGAGCTTCTCGCGCCAGAGGATTTTGCCCGTGTCCGCATCGATGCACCCGAGTTCGCCGAGGCCTGTGACCTCAAACAGCCGGTTTCCCACGAGGCACGGCGACGAACCGAGACTGCCGAGCGGATTGCGCCACAGCTCATGATCCTTCGCGGCATAAACCTGCGGCTGCCCCGGCGCCGGCGGCTTCGACCCCATCGGGATCTTGAACGCCGCGCTCCGCCCCACCTCGCTCGTGTCGATATTCTCCGACTCGTGGATCACCAGCAGCGAATCCTTATACCGCAGCACTCCCGCATTGATGCCGCCCTTCGCCCCCGCCTTCGCCACCGACATGCGGAAAACCGGGTCGCCCGTGCGCGCATTCACGCACGCCAGCGATGAGTCGCCGCACGGCGTGAAAAACACGCGCATCCCGTCCAGCCACGAAAAATACAGCGGCGCAAACGTCGCATCCTGCGGCCGGTCCGCCGGCGACGACATCCACACCAGCTCGCCCGTCTTTTTGTCGAACGCATACAGCCGATCCCCCGCCGGTCCCGCCGCGCCCCACCCGCTCGTGATGTGCCGCGTGATGACGATATCCTTGTCGATCTGCGGCGACGCCGTGCGCCCATTCGGGAACGTGAGCCGCCCATACTCCTCCATCAGCGAATGCTGCCAGACCACCTTCCCGTCCGCCGTGAAGCAAGAGAGCATCCCCTGCGAACCCTGCACATACACATTGCCCGTTTCCGCATCGATCGTCGGCGCGCCGGTCGAGTAGCGATCATAGATGATGTCGCTCAGGAAATCGTTCTCCAGATGCTGCCAGAGCTGCTTGCCCGTCTCCGCATCGAAGCACGTCACCCCCTCGCGCTTGTCCGCGCCCTCGCCGAGGTAGCCATTGATATAAAGCTTCCCCTTGAAGATCACCGGCGCGCTCTGCCCCGGAAAATCCGCCGTCCACAGCGGCTTCTTCGCATCCACCGTCCCCGGCAGCCCCTTCTCCGTCGAAGTCCCATCCTGCGAAGGCCCGCGCCAACTGATCCACCCCGCGACCCCCGCCGCAGCCTTGGCCGGCTCAGCCTTCGCGGGCGATGCGGCCTTCTTCTTCGGCTGCGCGAAAGCGGGACAAAGCGCGAACGCAAACACGGCGGCGACGGTGAAACGGGAGCGGAGATTCATAAGGCGGGAGAGCGAGAGTGGAGGAGAGCGCGCAGGGATACAAGCATCCCCGCGTCGGAGTCAAATAATACGTGTGAGTAACAAATCCTTAGAAGACTCCAACCGCTCTCTCTGTAAATGCGTTCGTTTGCGTTCGTTTGGGCGCGCATTTGCGGGGGTTTTGTCACAGTCTTTTGACACAGCCCCCGGAGCATGAACGACAAATTGCTCGCCGGTCTCTACAAGCGCGGATCGGTCTATTGGTTCTCATGGACGATCGCCGGCCAGCGTTATCGGGAGAGTCTTGGCACAGCCGACGAGGGACAGGCCGTCTTGCGCGCGCTCGCGTTGCGATCCTCGCCGGGGCAAATGCTCGCGCGCCAACTCGAGCGGGAGATCGATGAATACTTCGCCGAGCGGCGCCGCCTGGGGAAGATGCGGGCGATCACCGCGAACTCGCAGCGCGGGATTTTGCGAAACTTCCAGCGGTCCAGCGGCGTGATGACGCTCGGCGATCTCACGCCGACGGCCATCGCGCAATGGGACGAGGCGCGCCGGGCGAAGGTGACGCCCGCCGCGGCCGATCTCGGCTTGAAGGTCATGCGCGCATTCTGCCGATGGCTCACGCGCAAGGGACTGCTCCGCGTGAATCCCGCGGATGCGTGTCGGCCCGCGTCCGACAAGACACCGGCGCGGATTGAATTTGCGACCGCTGAACAAGCGGACCGCTTGATTTCCGCCGCGCCTTCCGCACGATTCAAATTCATCCTTCTCGCCGGATTCGATGGCGGCTTGCGGCGCAATGAGATCGTCGAGGCGAGGCGCGACTGGTTCAATCTCGACGTGGGATCGCTCGCGGTGCGGGCCGGCGACACGTTCACGCCGAAAAACGGGCGCAACCGGGTGGTGCCGATGACGGCGCGGTTTGTGGAGTTCATGCGGGAGCAGTTCGCCGCCATTCCGCCGAGCTCCTACATCATCGATCCGGAGCGGGAGCAGAAGAGCGCGCACTCGCCGCGGGTGAACATCAACCCGGAGTTCACGGCCTTCATGGAGGAGCGAGGCGAGCCGTGGATCACGCCGCACACGATGCGGCGCACCTTTGCCAGCCTGCGCGTGTCGGCGGGCGTGAGCATCTACAAGGTGGCGGCTTGGCTCGGCGATCGGCTCGCCACCACGGAGCGCCACTACGCGCACCTCGTCCACGTCGATTCCGACATTGAGCGGGTGCATCGCCCGCAGTTCCCCGCGTGAAACCCTTTCCCCAGGACACCACGAAACAACAAAACCAAAGCACAGAAAACCACATGAAAACCGAAGCAAAGAACATCATCAGCAAACCCATCCGCCTACCGGCGATCGACAAAAGCGGCATCGACTTATCCGACCTGCCGCGGGCGCACATCTACTCGCCTGCAATCTGGAAGATCGCGCCGCTCGCGGGCATCCCCCGCCGCCGCGTCCATGACTTGAGTATCAAGTCAGTCGGCGCGAAGTTCCTCCTCGAATGGCGGGAGGCGCCGCGCGGAGTTCCGGATTGCGAGTCCATCGACGAGCTGCCCGAAGATAAGCGCCGCGAGGCGCTCGACCGGTGGCGCGAGCAGGTCGAAAAGAAGGGCGGCTTCGCCACCCGCACGCGCTCGCTCACTCCGGGGCAGGCGTTCGCACTGGACGCGATTTACGGCGCGCCCAAACGGTGGGAGCTCACGGTGATCGCGGCTCTTGAGCCGTTCTTGTCAGCGGACTGCGCGACGTTCGCAAAGGCGGCGTAGATCGCGGCGACACGTAACCGGGCCGGCGCTCTCGAGAGGGGGCGCCGGCTGTTTTCGCGATGAAAAAAACGGGTTGCAATCAAATCCCCATCGCGTATTCTCCGCACGCTCTCAGCGAGAGTGCGTCCCGTGAGTGCGGAACGCGTGAGGAAATCGCCACCAGGTCGAACCTCACAAAGATTCATGGCGCGGACTCTGGCACCTCGGAAGGGGTGTATTCAAAAACCAAACAGAGCTATGAACCAATCGAATGAAATGTTGGCGCGGCGCATCCGCGCGCACGCAGCCGCCAATGCAGAGAAAAATCGCGCAGGAGCAATCGAATCGGCGGAGGAGCGAAGAAAGTTAAGTGAGGCCAGCCGTGCGCGCGGCAGGGAGTGGGCGGAAATGGCGGACATCGGCCAACTCAGTTTTTTGGCCAAGGCTGAGCAGGATCGCGGGCCGCACGCACAGGTCATCTGGAGCGGGATTCTCGACAACCTCCGCGAGCATTGCTCGGGCTTGGATGCAGACGCATTCGCCCGCGGCGCGGTCGAAGCCTATCGGGCCGCCGCAGCCTGATTCACCAGACAGATAACGGCGCGCCCGGCGGGTTTTTTCGTTGTCCTGCCGGGCGTGTCCGTCTCGATTGGCATCTACTCCGCCGGCTCGACGGTGCGCCAGTAGTGCGCGGGCGAGGTCGCGCACCATTCGATTCCTGAGCCGTCTGTCTCGCATTCGCCGAAACACTCCGCGCACGCGCGACCAGTGAACCACACACCGCGCTTGCCAGCTCGATTCGTCTGCGGTGCGTGAGCATTCACGGGCGCGGCCTTGTCAACCGTGGTTGACAAAGCCGCGGCGACTGAGCTGCGTGGGCGGCTCATCGCACGGTCAATGGCTGGATTGCACTTTGTGCTCGATAGCGCCGAGTTTCTCGACGGCCGTGTCGAGCACGCCCGGCTTGCCGAGCTTCGCGATCGCCTTGTCGAACGCGGCCTCCGCCTGCTTGGCCGGATCGGCGAGATCCTTCACGCGCTGGAGTTCCGCGCCGGCACGCAGGCGGGACGCGGCGCGGTTGGCGTCGGTCTGGGCGCGCCCCATCATATCTCGCTTCATGAAGTCGCGCTCGAAGGCGCGGTCCCCCTTGCGATCGGCCTGGACTACCCGGTAGGCCTCGCGGCGGAGATCGGCACGCGAGGCGCCGGCATTGGCCATCTTGGCGATGCGCGCGCGCTCGGCTTGGGCCTTGTCATCGCCGATCTTCACGGTGGCCGCATCGCGCGCCTCGTGAATGGCGGCGGCTTGCTGCTCAACGCGCTGATCGGCGGCGGCGGCGGCGCCGGCGGCGGGCTCGACGTGCTGCTTTGGCGCGGTGGCCGCAGTGATCGCAGCAGCGATCGATTTTTTCGTGCCGGTGCTCGGAAGCTTGCCGACCCAGCCCTTCCACATCGGGCTTTGATTCGCCTTCTCAATCAAGGTGTCCCAGCCGACGGCAAGGCCGGTGATGGCGTGCCCGATGCCGGTGGTGATCTTCCGCCCGATGCGGTCGGATTGATCGCCGCTCGCGTCGAGCGCGGCGACGGCGCCAATGCTCATCTTGTCCGCGGCGTCGGCGAGTTCGCGCACCCCGCCCGCGCCGTCCCTCATACCCGCGGCCATCGTGTGCCCGCCCTTGCCGAGAATATCCACGACGGCGCTGAACGCGGTGCCACTTCCATTGGCTTTCTTGAAGCCGTCGCTCATTTGCAGGAGCACGGCGCCGGTGGATTTCGAGTTGAGATCGTCGAGGCTCACGCCGAGCGCGGTGAAGCTGGCGAGCGCCGCGGCGTTGCCGCCTTTGGCGTCCGCGATTTTTTGCACCAGCGAGCCGAGCGACTTGTCGAACGCGCGCCCAGTCGTGCCGCTATCGGCGAAGGCGGCGCGAAGTCCCTGGAGTTCCTCGACGTTGAGGTTGAGCGCCGCGGAGGTGTCGCTGAGCGTGCCGGCGAATGAGATCGCATTGCGGGCCGCGGCGGCGAGGCCGAGCGAGGCGATGCCGGCGCCGAGCTTCCCGAACAGTCCGCCCCCGCGCTCTGCCTCCTGCTTCAAACCGCGCATTTGCCCGCGGGCTTCGTCGATGCCGCGCTTGAAGCCGGCGTTCTTGATTCCGAGTGATACGGAGACTGTGCTCATGGAAATGTAAAGGTGGCGCGCTCACCGCAACCCGGCGCGCCGCGGGGTAATGAACCAAGCGGCTGGTGGTTTTCCCCGACGGTCATGCTAGTGCCGCCGGAAAGTGAAATGGTGGAATCAGCGAACGAGCTCGAGTGCGCCCCCATCGACGACGGGCACCGGCGGCTCGTGATAGTCAGAGCCGGCGGTCTGGCGCGTCTCAGTGGCGATCTTGATCTGCATCAGGTCGTCGAGGACGACGTGCGCGCAGTTCCCGGCGGGGTTCGCCAGGGCGGAGATCTGCTCATCGACCTGCCTGATCGAATTCTCGACTCGCCCGGTGATGTGCTCGTTGATTGCGAGATCGTCGAAGCTGCCAGGGAATTCGGCGGCGATGGACGCCCAGAGCGTGCGCACTTTCTCGGCGCGCCGAAGGATCGCGGCCTTCAGGTTTTGCAGCGCGACGACGGCCAGCGGGGCGAGCCTGAACGCCCCCGCATTGAACGCGGCGTGGGCGCGTGCGTGGCGGGCGGAGATCAGCTCCGGACGCTCATCGAGCAGGCGCCGGTATTCTTCCAACGCGACCGTGTTTCGCGGCTCGGCGAGGGCGCGCTCGCGGGCTTCGCCAAGGCGGGTCGCGCAGGCCCGGGGACAGGAGTTGGAGACACCATTCCAAGCGGCGTCGAGCTTCTCGGCCACGCCGGCGAGTTGAGCACGCTGCTCCCTGGTGAGAAGGTTGCCTTTTTCCATCGGCGCGATGCCGTGAATGTCGACGTATCCGTGATTGACGATGTAGTTGAATTCCATGGTTACTTTTTTGGTTGGGTTTGGGTGAGCGGGACGGTCACGACGCCGCTGAAGGCGGACATTTGCCCGATGAGGTTCGTCATGGCGTCGGCACGATCGAAGTAGGCCGCGGCGCGCGCGAAGCCGGCGGGCTCGCGATCGACTTGCGCGAGCATCTCGGCGAGTGCGGCGCGAAGGCGCGGGCTCGATCCAGGCGCAGGCGCGCAGGACAGCAAGCGGGCAAGCCGAAGCTTTTCCATAGATGGCTCGACGATCTCATCGAACGCGGCCGCGGCCGCGGTGAGCGCGGCGCGATTACGGGCGAGGGTGGCGGCGACTTCATGATCGCGCTCCTCGGCGCGGGAGAGACGCGCCCGCATCAGGAGCTCGCGCTCGGCGAGGCGCGAGCCGATCGCGATGCCCTTGGCCGCGCTGCGGTTCGTGCCGAGCCCGGGCGGCGGGCGGTTGATCTCCGCGCGGCAGGCGGCGACGAGCTGGCGCGAGGTTTCACAAAAAGAGTTCTCGGCAGCGTCGAGCGTCTTTTCGGCACGTTCGAGTTTTCGCGCGAGCGCGGAGAGGGCGAGACAAGGCGAGGGTGGAGGTGCGGCGGGTGTATTCATGGACGGCTTTCGCGGATGCTGCGCCGGGCGCGGAGTAGCGGGCCGCGGCAGTAGCTATGGAGTTGCGCCGGAGGCAGTGTCCGCGCGACGATCAGCCGGCGTTGCAATTCCTCGAGCTCATCGTCGTGGAATCCCAAGCGTTCAAGGCTGGCAAGGAAGAGCTCGCCCGAAGCGAGCCAGCCCATCCCGAGCTCCACAGCGGCAAATTTTTCGCGGTAACGAAGTTTGCGACCGCTTCGCTCAATGGCGGCGACGACCATGAAATAGTGATCGCCCGTCATCTACCCCCGCCCCCTCAGCCGGGACTCCGGCGACTTCCCCTCAGCGTCCCGCAGTGGGAGCGCCGGCTGGACCAGTGCGGCGCGCAGCTCAGGCAGACGGCTGAAGGCGAACGCGAGCACCTTGCCGATGCGGGCGGTAGGTGCGATCCGGCCCGAGTGGACAGCGCGCAGGAGCTCGGCCTGGGTGATCCCGAGCGCCAGCGCGGTGCGCGTCGCGCTGAGTAAAGTGTCTTGGGCTGGATCGAAAGCAGCGAGTGGCATCTGCCGAGTGCGAGGTGTCAAATGCGACGTTTCCGAGGTTTCCGAAAAGTGGCCGCAAGGGGGCTCTGAGTAACCGTATCCGCCTTGCCGCCCCGCTCGCAAATTCCCCGCCCGACAAGACAACCGAAGGGAAAGGTGGCGGTAAAAGATTCCTTGTCAGGACGCTCGGGACGCTGATCGCTAGGCGCGGGCCGGTGCTTTGCGCGAGCGCCAGTGCGGGCGTGATGTGAAGGCCCAAAGTAGCAGTTGAGCGTCCTGAGCGTCCTGCTCACTCTGTTGCCTCCGGGACGGTCGGGACGCTGACATCGGCGACCCGGCTGATTATGAGCCTGCGATTCGTGCGCGACGTGTGATCATCCCATTCGATCTTGCACCCGCTGGGGAAGCGCTGATCGATGAACCGCTCGATTCTTTTACCCCACGCGGCCCGCTCGGATCGAGCCTCCTTGTCGTCCTCTGGCTTCTCTTCCTGTAGGAAGCTGAGCGCGCCCAGCTCACGCGCGAACTGCATCAGCTCCCCGCTCGCCATCAGCCGGCGATCCCCACGGTCCTCGAGCGCCAGCGGCAGCAGAGAATCGAACGCTGCCAAGTCCGCGTCCACCGGCTTACGGAGGCGCGGAGGCTTCACCGGGGAGACCAGCCCCACACACTCGCACATGGAGCCAATCACATCCGCCCAATCCTGGAAGGTTCCGTGCGAGCACCCGCTCTTGTGCCGCTCCCCGGCAGCCCACTCGCGCACGATTGCCCACAGCACAGAGAGAATTCGCGCCCGCATCGCCAGCACCCGGTTCTCGTCCAGCCAGTTGCGCACCTCGCGCAACTCCGGCTGCGCCTCTTCCACGAAAAGCTCCACCACCAGCGACCGCCCACGCATGTCAGGCGTCAGCTCGGCGTTGTTCCCCGTGAACATGTAGAGCAAATCGTTCGCCGCCTCCTTCATCTCAGACTTTCCTAGAAGGCGATCATTGATCACCGTGGAAGTGATGAATGCCTCCAGCGGGCCGCCGCCGATCTTTCCCTTGCAGTTGTCCAGGAACACATAACTCGCCCCAGCAAACGCCAGAGAGGCGATCTTCTTCGGCAACTCCGCATCATCCACGCCAGACGGCGGCGGCGTCACCTTCGCACGACCGAACACCGGGCAAAGCATGATCCTCACCAGCAGCGTCTTCCCCGAGCGCTCCGCATTAGCCATCACCACGAAGCACGGCCGCTGCGCCTTGTCAGCGATCAGCAGTTGAGCAAACCCCGTCAGCATCGCCGCCACCACCACCGCCACCGAGCGCTCCTTATCCTCGGGCCAGAACGGGAACTCCCCGAGCACCGCCTTACGCAGCCACCCCAGCCCCTCCTGCGCAGTCATCGTCTCATCGATCTCCACCCCCGGCAGGATCAGCGCCTCCACGTTGTCGATGATCGGCACCGAAGCGCGCAGCGCATCCGATGCCAGGATGATCTCCGCGCAATTCTTGGTGAGCCCGACCATCTCCCCGCGCCGCGGCGCGAGGAACGTGATGAAACGCGAGATCCATGTGACCATCCGCGCCGTAGTCATTGGCGCGAGTTCCTCCTCGCCGTTGCTCGAGGTCGTCGGCGTCACATATCGGCCATTGAGCCAGTAGAGCGGCGCCTCCGCCGCGCGCAGGCCGGGCGGACAGTTTGACGTCGAGATACTCATTGAGCGATAAAGCGCGCCGTGCCCCAACCTCAAAAGCGGGGTGCGGCGCGCGACGTTTTTAGGCGACCTTGGCCCTTTTCAGCGACGGCGGCTGCTCGCCGGCCAAGATTCGCGCCCACGCCTTCGCCACGTCGCCGCGGTCGTATATCGTCAGCTTGTGCCGCTGCACGACGGGCGCGATCCAGCCCGCGGCGACCATCTCGGTGAACAATTGTTTTGAACCAACAGCCTGCGCGCCTTCATCGGGTCGCAGGCCGAGCTTGAGTGAGTCTGTAAGTGTTTTCATCCTACCCCATGCGGAGGGACCGCTCGCCTCGCGGCGGTAGCGCAACCGCCCGCAGGAAAAGAGCGAATCTGAGCAATTCTGAAAACGGTCGATCGAAATTGCTTTTTTAGTTGTGGTGGCGATTCTCTGAATGCAACATCAGTTGCAACATGAAGACGCAATACCGGTCCCGCGGGCGCTTTGGCGCCTCTCGCCGCGTGACGTTCACGACCGCCGCGAGGGAGCTGAACATCGATCGCACAACGCTCTGGCGGTGGTATCAATCGGGGAAGCTGAGTCGCGACGATGCCGGCCGGATATGGATCGCAGAGGCTCGCAAGCTCGCCGCGGCACGAACGCACAAGGCCAGGGCGCAAAAGGAACTCGATGCGGAGATGACGAGGGTGAAGGAAACGCCGTTTCCCGAAGTATTGAGGCGGGCGATCGAGAACGCGGAGGCGCAGGCGTGGTTAGCCGGCTCCGAAATCCGCAAAGGCCGACTGCGCCTAGATCCGAGTTTCATCAACGTCTGGATTCCGAAGTTGGAAAAGAGGATCGGTCAGCTCAAAACCGCCATTCTGGAATTCAACCTTCCCGCTTGAACAACCCGCCGCCCGTGTCACACTCCGCCACGATTTTTTGGCACAGTCCAGAAGTAGAAACACTACGTGTGAGTAGTATTTCTTAGCGACCCTCACTTCCCAAACAAAAACAGCAGCGGCGCGCCGGGCCGGGCGCCTCAAGCACTCGCCCACTCGTGATATTCGCCGGGGCGGATCGAATCGACGACGGCTGCGACCTCCGTCGCGCGAGGTTCGAGCCTCGGCCAGTTCGCGATCATCAGCACGAGAATGGCGATGCGCCGGGCGGATAGGTCCTGTTGGTAGCGGAGGTTTCGATCCGTGGTGATCAGGAGATCGAAGTCGGCGGCTTCGGCTGCGGCGAGGAGGTCCCCGTTGGAGAGTTCCGACCAGCCGCGCTGCCAGGCGGTTTCGACTTCGTGCGCGCTCAACCACTGCCGCAGCGGGACCGGTGCGCCTTGATCGAAGAGGATTCGCATCAAGCCGCGGCGAGGCTGCGCCCGGCGTGGTGCAGCACGTCTAGCACCTGCTCGCGCGTGATGCCTTCATACCACGTGAGGAACTCGTCCACGGTCGCGCCGGCCTCGATGTTCTCGAAGAGCGTGCGAACCGGCAGGCGGGTGCCGCGAAAGACCCACGCGCCACTCACGCGTCCCGGAACGCGTTCGACGGATTTGCATTCGGACCAATCGAGCATGGGCGGAGGTTATGCCGCCCTTGAGCGGTCGTAAAGAATCGATCGGCGCGGCACGACACCGCTCACTTCCCAAACAAGAACAGCAGCGGCGCGCCGAGCCGTGCGCGCCAGGCGCTGAGGTGATGCTCGGCGCCTTCGGCGATGAGCGTCTTGCAGTCGTGGCCTTCGCGGAAGCCTTTCGCTTTCAACACGGCGTCGAGCCGCTGCTGGTGCCGGGCGACTACGCGGTCGGTGCCGATGGTGCCGTGGTCGAAGTAGAGCCGCGTGTGGCCGGGCGTGAAGTGGCGCTCGTGCTCGACGAGGCGGATGAGCGCGCAGTCCTCGGGCGGGTCGAGGCTGAGGTCCTCGAAGTCGGTCGAGAGGCAGGCGATGCGGCCGAAGGTGTGCGCGTGGCGGACGGCGCAGTAGAGCGCGAGGCTGGCGCCGAGGCTGAAGCCGAGCACGCCGGTGTGCCCGGGGCCGGACAGGACGCGGTCGCGGCAGAGCGTGTAGTCGATGAAGTGCTTGAGGTCGGTGGCGAGGAAGTCGGCCATCTTCGGGCCGTCGATCTGCGGGCTGAGCTCGGTGTCGCGGCGGCCGAAGCGTTCGCTGTGGCAGACGGCGACGAGGATGAGCTCGGGGATCAGGTTTTCGCGGCTGAGTCGGACGACCCATTCGTCGGCTTCGAGCGTTTCGTTTTCCGGCGAGGAGAGGGCGAGCAGGGCGTCCTGGCCGTCGAGCAGGTAGAGCACGGGGTGGCGGGAGTCGGCGCTGCGCAGGTAGCCGGGCGGCAGCCAGACAAAGACGCGGCGGGTCTCGCCGAGCTGGGTGGCGTGGAGTTCGCACTCGATGGCTTTGCCCCAGAGGTGTTCGTGCTCGATGGGCGGGCAGTCGCTCCAGTTCTCGACTTCCTCGACGGCGGTGAGGTCGTGGGCGACGAGGTATTGGTAGTTCAGCACGGCGGTGCCGTCGGCGTAGGTCTCCTCGGTCTCCCATGTGCCGCGGGTGATCTTGAATTCGACGAGGCCGTGCGGCAGGTCGCAGCCGCCGCGGAATTTGCCATCGGCGAAGAGCTGGAGCGCGACGCCTTTTTCCGGCTGCCAGTCGCCGAGCGCGGGGCCGGTGCCGGTGATGACGACGTGCTGCCGGGCCGGGTCGGGAGGGATGGTGATTTCGAAGTCGAGGCGCGGCATGGGAATGTTTCGAGTTTCGGGTCTTGGGTTTCGGGTTTCGAGCTTTTCGTGCGGTGCGCCTTTCTATGCACGAGGGCGCGAGGCTTGGCGGTATTTTGTCAGCGACGCGGGCGACGCAGGCGGAGCAGGGGTTGTTTTCTTCTGGAAAGAATCTGCGCTTCGCCGATGGCACCACTGCTGCTAAACGCGCCGTCACATGAAAAAACTCGAAGCCATCATCAAGCCTTTCAAACTCGAGGAAGTAAAAGACGCGCTGGCGGAAGTGGGCGTCGAGGGGATGACCGTGACGGAGGTCAAGGGCTTCGGCCGGCAGAAGGGGCACACGGAGATTTATCGCGGCAGCGAATACACCGTGGATTTCCTGCCGAAGGTGAAGGTCGAGATCGTGGTCAGCGACGAACTCGTCGAGCGGGCTGTGTCCGCGATCATCGGCGCGGCGAAGACGGGCAAGATCGGCGACGGCAAGGTCTTCGTGCTGCCGGTCGAGCACGCGGTGCGCATCCGCACGGAGGAGACCGGGGACAAGGCGGTCTAGCGGACTTCGATGATGAGCGCGGTCGCGTTGTCGCGGCCGGAGTTTTCCACGGCGGCGTTCACGAGCTCGAGCGCTGTGGTGCCGGGAGCGCGGAGCATGTCGAGCAAGGTGGAGTCGAAGAGGCCATCGATGACGCCATCGGTGCAGAGCAGAAACTTGTCGCCGGGCTCGTAGCCCACGGCGCCGACTTGCGGGTCGATGAATTGGTGTCCGGCGCCGAGCACCTTTTGCAGCGAACTGCGAGCGGGATGCGAGCGGGCTTCGCGCTCATTGATGCGGCCCTGGCGGTAGAGCCAGCCGACGTGTGTGTCGTCGTGCGTGAGCTGCTGGAGCGCGCCACTTCCCGCGGGCAGGTAGTAGATGCGGCTGTCGCCGATGTGGCCGAAGTGCATCCAGCCCGGCGTGAACCAGCACAGGCTCAAGGTCGCGCCCATGCCCTGGCATTCGTCGTAGGAGCTGCCGTAGTCGAGGAGCTGGTGGTGGATCTGGTCGAAGAGCTCGGCCATCACGTCTTCGAGTCCGCCGCCGATCCCGAGCGCGCTTTGCTTGTAGGAGCGCGGGAGAAGACGCGTGACTTTTTCCACGGTGATGCGGCTCGCGAACTCGCCCGCCTTTGCCCCGCCCATGCCATCGCTCACGGCGAAAACGTAATCGTGCTGCTCGGTCGAAGCGTCGCCGACTTTGCCCAGGAATTGCACCTCGCGCGCGTCGAAGCGCAGCGCGAGGAAAGAGTCCTCATTGTTCGGGCGGACCTTTCCGCGGTCGGTCTGGCCGGACCATAGGAGGCTGTGCGGCGCGGCGGGCTTATCCATCGAGCAACGTGGAAAACTCGAAATCGATCAGGCAAAAGCGGCCGTCGGTCTGGCGGTAGGTGACGTTGCGAATGTCGGGGTCGTCGTGGCGCACGCCGTAAGCCTCCAGCTCGGCGAAAAGCTCGCGCGTGCGGGCTTCGTCGAGATGCTCGACGCGCGTGCCGCAGTTGCTCGTGACGATGCGAAGCAACTCGGGATCTGCCTCGAGCAGTCTGGGCACAAATGGACAGTCACGCGTTTCGAGGTGTTTCAAAATACGCACCTCGTTGGCAAAGCGTTCCCCGGCTTTTGGGCCGCGAAAAGTTTTCTGCACGCGTCCGTCGTAGCTGATTCGCACCGTCGAGCGGAGCGTGTCCTTCACTTGCTGCATGGCGCGCAAAGGTGCGCTGCTTCTTGATCGCGGCAAGCGCGAAGCCCGCGCGCGGCGGCGAATCGATGCACCGCGAATCGACGGAGCAGGCGCGCGCGAATTTTCCCGCCGTGAAGCAGGCTTGCGAATGGCATTTCATTTGCTAAACGCGGCGACGCGCCAGCATCGGGCAAACGCCCACAACACAACCACACTAGCGGTCTAATTCGGCGCAGACCGCACAAACACCCACACTGACTCACATCGATGGCTAAGTATAAACTCGAATACATCTGGCTCGACGGCTACACGCCGGTCGCCAACCTCCGCGGCAAAACGCAGGTCAAGGAATTCAAAGCCTTCCCGAAACTCGCGGAGCTCCCCATGTGGGGCTTCGACGGCAGCTCGACCCGCCAGGCCGAGGGCAAGAGCTCGGACTGCATGCTCAAGCCCGTGGCCGTCTATCCCGACGCCACCAAGACCAACGCTGCACTCGTCATGTGCGAAGTCATGATGCCCGACGGCAAGACTCCGCATCTGAGCAATTCGCGCGCGACGATCCTCGACGATCCAGGCGCGTGGTTCGGCTTCGAGCAGGAGTATTTCCTCTACCAGGACGGCGTCCCGCTCGGCTTCCCGACCGGCGGCGGCTTCCCACCTCCGCAGGGCGAATACTACACCGGCGTCGGCTACAAGAACGTCGGCGCGATCGCGCGTGAGATCGTGGACACCCACCTCGAACTCTGCCTCGCCGCCGGCATCAACCACGAAGGCATCAACGCCGAAGTGGCCAAGGGCCAGTGGGAATTCCAGATCTTCGGCAAAGGCTCGAAGACCGCGGCTGATCAGGTCTGGATGGCCCGCTACCTCCTGCTCCGCCTCTGCGAGCAATACGGCGTCGATGTGAACTGGCACTGCAAGCCGCTCGGCGTGGACGTGGACTGGAACGGCTCCGGCATGCACGCGAACTTCTCGACCAAGCACCTGCGCGAAGTCGGCGGGAAGAAATACTTCGAGAAGCTCATGGCCGCGTTCGACAAATACAAAAACGAGCACATCGCCGTGTATGGCCCGGACAATCACATGCGCCTCACCGGCCTCCACGAGACGCAGTCGATCGACAAGTTCAACTACGGCATCGCCAACCGCGGCGCATCGGTGCGCGTCCCGCACTCGTTCGTGAACAACGACTACAAGGGCTACCTCGAAGATCGTCGTCCGAACTCGCAAGGCGACCCCTACAAGATCGCCAGCCGCATCCTGCAGACGATCGCGACCGTGCCGACGAAGTAACCTGATGTAGCCGCGTCCCTCCGGGACGCGACGCACGCCGCAGAGCGGCGTGGCTACAGAGCCACCGAACGCCGTCCCGCCTCGCGCGGGGCGGCGTTCTTTTTTTACCGGCGTCAGCGGATCGGCGCGACCATCGGCGCGTCGATCGCGCGCCAGCGTGCAAGCAATTCAGCGGCGCGCTCGGGCTCGCGCGCCGCGAGGTCGGTCGTCTCTCCTGGGTCGGCATCGACGTCGAAAAGCTCCGTTTGCTTCCCGGCGTGCACGAGTTTCCACCGGCCTTCGCGCAGCGCGAACTGCGCGCCGTATCGCCAGTAGAGCGTGGCGTGTGGTGGCACATTCGTTTCGCCGCGCCAGTGCGGGAGCAGGTCCACGCCATCGAGATCGGCGGGCGGCTTCTCCCCCGCCGCCGCGAGCGCGGTCGGCAGAATATCGAGCGTGCTCACCGGCGCCGTGAACACGCCGCCCGCCGGGATGCGCCCCGGCCATCGCGCGAAAAACGGCACGCGCACACCGCCCTCGTAAAGCTGCCCTTTGCCGCCGCGCAGCGGGCCATTGCTCGAAGTCAGTTCGGCGGTCGGAGCGCCGTTGTCGCCCACGAAGACGACGAGCGTGTCCTTCTCCAGCCCGTGCTCGCGCAGCGCGCCGGTGAGCGCGCCGACGCTGTCGTCGAGCGAAGTGAGCATCGCGGCGAAGATGCGCCGATGCTCGTCGGCGATCCCCGCGACGCGCGCGAGGTCGTCTTCCATCGCCTGCATCGGGCTGTGCACCGCGCTGTAAGTGACCGCGAGAATCCACGGGCGCGCCTTGTTTCGCGCGATGAAGGCCGACGCTTCGCGCGTGAACGCCCGCGTGAGATACGCCGGCTCACTCACGACCTCGGCGCCGCGCATCAGCGGGTTGTTCTCGTCGTAAGGCGGCTCGTCTCCCGGCGCATGATTCGACCACGTGATGTTCCCTTCCCGCGTGCGCTCGCCCGGCGCGAGCGCCTTGCGGCGCAGAAAGCTCCTCGCGCCCTCGTAAGGCTGCGGCAGAAAGAAATGTCCCTCGTGCAGGAAGCCGAAGAACTCATCGAAGCCGCGCCGCTGCGGGTGAAACTGCGGCGTGCCTCCGAGGTGCCACTTGCCCACGAGCGCCGTCGCGTAGCCCGCCGCGCGCATCCGGTCGGCGAGCGTCTTCTCCGTCAGCGCGACTCCGATGCGCGGGTCGAGGTTCTGTTTTCCGATGACATTCAACTCGTAACCAAAGCGCGTCTGGTAACGCCCCGTGAACAGCGCCGCCCGCGACGGCGCGCACACCGGCGCCGTGACGTAGCCATGAGTGCAGCGCACACCGCCGCGAGCGAGCGCATCGAGGTGCGGCGTCGGGATGTCTTTCGCAAAACCCTGCGCCCCCGTCTCGCCCCAGCCGAGATCATCCACCACGAGCAGCAGCACGTTCGGCTTCGCCGCGGCAGGCGTGCCAAAAACGAACGCGCAGCAACTAGCGGCGACGCAGAAAAACCGCGTGCTTGCCTTCACTTCGCGGGCGCCTGCGCGTAGTCCGTGCCGCCGAGGCTCTTCTCGACCGACGCCTTCCACGCGGCGAGCGCGGCGCTCATCTTCGCCACGCGCTCCGGCTCGCGCGTGGCGAGGTCGGTGGTTTCCTTCGGGTCCTTGGAAATGTCGTAGAGCAGCGTCGCCGCCAGCGCCTCGCCGCCCTTCCTCCCCTTCTTCCCGCGGCCCGCCGTCGGGTTGACGTGCAATTTGTATGGCCAGTCGAGCCAGGCGGCGTGGCCGTCCTTGCTCCGCGCATTGCTCCAGAACGGCAGCGGCTTGGTGCGCGTGTCGGTCTTGCGGTCGATCAACGGCAGCAGGCTGATTCCGTCGAGCGGCTCGATTTGTTTTCGCGCGACCGCGCCGGTGGCCGCGAGCACGGTCGGGTAGATGTCGAGCGTCGAGCACGGCATAGCGCTCGCGAAAGGCTTCGCGATTCGAGCCGGCCACTCGACGAGCCCCGGCACGCGCAGCCCTCCCTCCCACAGCGTTCCTTTCGCGCCGCGCAGATCGCCGGTGGACTTCGGCCCCGCCGCGCCGCCGTTGTCGCTGCAATACCAAAGGATCGTGTCGTCGCCGACCTTCAACTCGCGCAGCGCGGCGCGCAGCTTGCCGACGTTGCGATCGATCGCCGCGATCTCGCCGTAGTAGTTCTGATCCTTCTCCGATAGCGCGGCGTATGCGGCTTTGTCCGCGGGCAGCGCCTCGTGCGGCACATGCGGCGAGCCGAACCACACGACGGCGAGGAACGGTTTCCCCGCGCCGGCCTCGCGACGAATGAACCTCAGCGCCTCGTCGGTCGTGATGTCGGAGCTTTCGCCGTGAAATTTCTCCGGCACGCCGTTGCGACCGAGCGCCGGATCGAGGTCGAAGAAGTTGTCGGCGGACACCCACTCGTCGAAGCCCAGCGCGCCGGGCGACAGCGGATCGCTGGCGAGGATCGCGCGGCCGGGCATCGCCGTCGTGTTCCTGTCCCCGTTCTTCCCGTTGAGATGCCACTTCCCGAAATGCCCGGTCGCGTAGCCAGCCGACTGCAGCACGCGCGCGACCGTCAGCTCCTGCGCGCGGATCGGCGAGCCGGGGCTGAATGTGCCGTAGCGCATCGGGTGCCGCCCGGTCATCACGCTGCCGCGCGTCGGCGAGCAGTTGAAATGAGCGGCGTAAAAGCGATCGAGCCGCAGCCCGTTCTTCGCCATCGCGTCGAGCTGCGGCGTCTTGAGTTCGGGATGCCCGTTGTAGCCCGTGTCGCCCCAGCCCTGGTCGTCGGCCATGACGAGGACGATGTTCGGGCGTTTGGATTCGGCGGCGGTTGCTTGAGCGCAAAGCGCGCTGACCATCGCGAGGCAGGCGGTGAGGGGGAGCGGCGAAGTGAGAAGGAATTTCATGGGAATATGTCGGCGTGGCTAATCGCGCCGCGCGGGATCTTTCGGACACGAACGTCGCCGACTGCCTGCAGCTTTGCGCTCGCATTGTCGAGTAGTGTATGCTGCCGCGGTGAAGCTCGACGACGCCTCGCAACGCATCTCAAAACCAGCCGTGCTCGCGCTGGCGTTGGTCAGCGTGCTGCTGATCGGATATTTCGATTACATCGGCGGCTGGGATGTGAGCGTGTTCGTTTTCTACGCAGTCCCGATCCTTTTCGCCGTCTGGTATGGAGATCGTTACGCGGGATTCATCAGTGCTGCGATCTGCGGCGTCGTCTGGTTCTTCGCCAACCAACCTGGGAATCCCTACAGCACGACTCAGGCATATGTCTGGGCTTCGGCCAACCGCTTCGCCTATTTCGTCTTCGTAGCCGTCGGCGGTGCCGCGATGAAGCGGCAGCGCGAGGAAATGCGTGCGCGTATCGAAGCGATGACGCGGGCGCGCGACCTCGAGCGCGAGATCGTCCGCGTCAGCGAACACGAGCAGATGCGCATCGGCCAGGACCTCCACGACGGGCTCTGCCAGAATCTCGTCGCCATTGATTGCGCCGCAGCCTGTTTGCGTTCGGACCTCGAGGCGCGTGCGCTGCCTGAGGCGTCCGCCGCCGCCACTATTCAGAACCTGCTCAAGAACGCAGTCATCGAGGCGCGCAATCTGGCACGCGGCATCTTTCCCGTGCAGATGGATGCGGAGGGGCTTCCCGCCGCGCTCGAAGACCTCGTGGCGATGACCAACCGCCTGCGCCAGACGCCTACGCGATTCGAGGTGCACGGACGTGTCGCGGTCAGTGATCCGCAGGTTTCCATGCACCTTTTCCGCATCGCACAGGAGGCGCTGGGCAACGCGCTCCGGCACGCAAAAGCAGCGACTATCACCCTGACGTTGAGCAGCGACGGGCATCGGTTGACGATGATCATCGCGGACGACGGTTGCGGCTTCATCGCGGACCAGCCTCACTCGAAAGGCATCGGCCTGCGCACCATGGAGTATAGAGCGCGCTTGATTGGGGCGAACCTTGATGTTGAATCCCAGCCCGACGGCGGGACTTTGGTCCGCTGTTCGCTCCCTCTCAACCATGACTCTCCAAGCTGACACTCAAACGATCAATGTTGTCATCGTGGAGGACCACCTCATGTTTCGCGAGTGGCTGGCCCAGATGATTTCCAAGGACGGCTCCTGCTCGGTCTGCGGCGAGACCGACAACATCCGCGATGGATTCGAGATCATCACCAGGACAAAGCCAGACATTGCCATCGTCGATATTTCGCTGCGCGGGTCGAGCGGCCTCGAGTTGATCAAGGATCTCAAGGCACAAGGCGTGGACGTGCCGGTGCTGGTGCTCTCGATGCATGAGGAATCGCTCTATGCCGAGCGCGTGCTCCGCGCGGGCGCGAAGGGCTACATCACCAAGCACGAGGCGTCCTCCACCTTGCTCAAGGCGATCCGGCAGGTCTTGAGCGGCCAGGTGTATCTCAGTGAAACGATGACGACCGTGATGCTTCAAAAGGTTTCCCGGCAAGGTGCCAAGGCCTCCGCTTCCGAAATGGAATTGCTAGCCGACCGCGAACTGGAGGTTTTCCAACTAATCGGCAAGGGCTACAACAGCCGCGAGATCTCCGAACGCCTTCACCTCGGTGAAACGACTGTCGAAACCTACCGCGCGCGGATTAAGGAAAAGCTTCGCATCAAGAATGCGGCTGAGCTTTACAGCCGCGCGGCGCATTGGTTTCACGAGCACGGATCGTAGGAGACCGCCGAACGGGCGGCGCGTAGCGGTTTGCACGACACATCATGTCTTTTGAGGCGATGCGTCCGTTCCGATTCACTCGGGGCTCGTGACCCCCCTCATCGAACATCCACGCAATGAAGTCTTCGGAATGCTTCAACGCCAGTCGCTCATGGCCAAGCCATGTGATTTCTTCAAGGACTGCTTTAACGGCCGGGTGCCGACGCTCGAAGAAAAGCTAGCCTACATTGAGCAGGGCCTGCTCAAGGCGACGATGCGGAGAAACTTCCAGAATGATATCTACCACGTCTCGGTCGCTCATGCGCCGCCCTTCATTCACTTGAATATCAGCCGGCTCGATGGCCAGCCGTGCAAGGACTGGGCTCACTTTCAGCAGATCAAGAATGAGCTCGTCGGCTCCGAGTGCGAGGCGATCGAACTCTATCCGGCGGAGAGCCGGCTCATCAACACGAGTCACGAGTATCATCTCTGGGTTTGCGCGAACGCTGCGTATCGATTTCCGGTTGGCTTCCAGCGAAGGTTCGTCTGCGAGGATCCACTCACCGCAGGCGGCATCCAACTCGACGGAATCCTTCCGCCGATGATGGTCGGCGCGGCGTAACAAACACCAGGGCGAGGAACTCGCCGCGAGCACGCTTTGCGGGCGCCGGGCGTCGGTTGTGGTGCGCGTTCATTTGACGGCAAACGAATGGTGCTTTCCGCCACATTGCGTGTCTGTCGGCAGCGTTCACGTCGGGCGCTTTCCGCGACGACTCATGTCTTTTGTCCGCACCGGAGGAGCGTGGTGCAATGCGGGGCATTTCATCCCCCCATGCAAACGCCACGAACCTCCCAGCCATGACGCAATTCACTCAAGTCTCCCGCGACCCGCTCGCCGACATGATGAAGCGCCACGCGCTCATGAGTCAGCCCGACGAATTCTTCATGGGCCTTTTTGGCGGGCGCCGGCCGACGCTCGATCAGCGAATGCTATTCGTAGAGCAAGCCGTCCAGCGGATGAACTCGCAGCAAACGTGGGAGAACGATCTCTATATCGTCGATGTGCTGAGCGAGCCGCCATTCCTTCACCTCGACATCCGGCGGAAGGACGGCGAGCCGTGCAAGAACTGGCGCCATTTCCAGCGGATCAAGAACGAGTTGATCGGCCCGGAGCACGAAGCGGTTGAACTCTTTCCCGCCGAGAGCCGGCTCGTGGACACCGCGAATCAATATCACCTCTGGGTGCGTGCCGACCCTCACTATCGGTTTCCGTTCGGCCTGACCGAGCGGCTTGTGCTGAGCGAACCGATCCGTCTCGAACCCGGATCTGCGGGCGCACTCAGCGCGAATACTCCCGAAGCGCTGCCGATGGATAGCCTCGTCGCGCGGGAGCGGCAGCAAGCCTGACGCAGGCGCAAGTCAGCGCGCGGGAACAGCGATCATGTCCAGCGTCAGCGTCGCGGGGCCGGCGCCGGTGGACTTCACCATCGCCTTCGATGCCGAGGGCGGGCGCGCCGGGTCGTAATAGTTTGGGCGTAGTTCGTTCAGCGCCTTGCTCACGTCGTCGGCGGACACGTAGTAGGTCGCCTTCGCGAGATGCCGCAGGTCGCTGCCGCTCGCTTCGAGCGCGGTCTTGAGTTGGGCGAAAACCCCATGCACCTGTGTGGCTGCGTCGCCCGGTGCGCTGAGGCCTGCGATGTAAATGCGCGGCGCGGCGCCGAAGCGCACGACCCGGCAGTAAACCGGCGACGTCTTCATCCCCGGCGGCGTGAAAAAATCGATCGGCCCCGCATCTGCGCCAACCGTCGCGATCAACTCAATCTCGATCGTCCCGTTTCCGCCGGCCCACTCGACCAGCACGAGGGGCGGAACCGGCGTGCCCGCGAAGAACTTGCCGACTTCATCGCGCACGACCGCCGCTTCGGACATCGGCTGGAGGAATGCCTTGAGCTGCACCGTGCGCGCCCAGTCACCGCCGAGCGCCTTGAGCGTCGCGCCGAGGCTCTCCATCGTCTTGCGCGTGGAATCGCGAAGGTCCGGGCCCCGGGTCGCCTGCCCGGAGACGTAAACGGCGCCGCCCGCCGGCAGCACGCCCGTGCCGGTGCGCGTGGTCGTCGCGACCGCGTCGAGCCCCACGCGCGCGCCAGCCACAGGCAACGCGCTGACGATGCACGTGAGCGCGGGCAGTGCGTCCGCTGCGAAGTGTTTCGCGACCGCCGCTCGCAGCGCCGGCTCATCTGCGGCGTCGCGCAGATACGCGTTCAGCTTCACCACCCGCGCACCGTCACCGACTACGCGATCCAGCGCGGCGAGCGCCGCCGCAGGAGTTTCGTCAAAGACCTGCGCCGTGTGCAGCAGCGGTTGATCCGGCACGACGACCGCGAGCGAGCGACCCGCGGTGGCGTCGGGCGAGACAAAGCGCGGCGCGTCAGCCGCGAGTGCGGCCGCAGCGAGAAGGAGGAGCAGGAGGAGTTTCATATTTCAATAGTCGCGGAATGGCCCGCGCGGTTCGGATGTGTCCATCGTCTTTCGCCACGTTTCGTAGCGCGATTTCACGAGCGCGAGATTGTCGGGATGCTCGCGCGAAAGGTCGGTCGTCTCGCCGATGTCTTTCGAGATGTCGAAGAGCCCGCTGCCCTTGCCGGCCTGCACCCACTTCCATTTTCCGACGCGCGCGCCGATGTCAGCGCGCCGCTGCCAGAACATCTCCTCTCGCGGCGATGGCTTCTCGCCCGCGAGCACCGGCAGCGCATCGAACCCATCGAGCTTCACGTCCGGCAGCTTCGCACCCGCTGCGGCGGCGAAGGTCGGCAGCAGCTCGAGTCCGGTGAGGAACTCATCGCTCACGCGCCCCGCGGGCAGCCGTCCCGGCCACCACGCGACGAATGGCACGCGCAGTCCGCCTTCCCACATCGTGCCTTTGCTCCCACGCAGCGGCGCGTTGCCGCCGTTGCCGCTGCCGCCGTTGTCGGAGTGGAAGACGATGAGCGTGTCGCGTTCGAGCCCGCGCGCCTTGAGTTCATCGAGCATCGCACCGATCGCCTCGTCCATGCACGTCACCGCACCGTAGTAGTTTGCGAGCTTCGGCGGAATGCCCTGCGCGAGATACAGCGCGGCGTATTTCTCCGGCACCTGCACGCCGACGCTTTCCTTCTTCTCTCCGCCTTTCGTGTTCGGACCGAACGACGAGGCGCCATGCGGCGCGTTGAATGGAACGTAGAGGAACCACGGCTTCGCGGCGTTCTGTCGGATGAAGGCGAGCGCCTCGCGCTTGAAAACATCGGTCGCGTAAGCGCCGCGATCCTCCTCCGTGCGGTTGTTGCCGCGGAACATCGACGGCACGCCGTAGCGCTCGTGCGTGTAGTAATCGATGCCGTTGTTCCCGTGCCCGTAGAAGAAGTCGAACCCGCGCTGGAGCGGCAGGTAGCGCTTCGCCTGGCCCATGTCCCACTTGCCCACGACGCCGGTCGCGTAGCCCGCGCGGCGCAGCACGTCGCCGATGGTGATCTCGCGCGGATCGAGCCCGAGCGTCATCTCCGGCGAGACGGCGTATTCCTCCGGCGAATAGCGATGGCCGAAGTTGACCATGTCGTTGCGGACCATGTCGTAGAGCCCGTTGCGCTGCGGATAGCGCCCCGTGAGGATCGATCCGCGCGACGGCGTGCAAGCCGGCCACGTCACGTAGTAGCTCGTCGCCCGCACCCCTTCCGCCGCGAGCCGGTCGAGATGCGGCGTCTTCACCGGCTTCGTGCCGATGCAGCCGAGGTCCGGGTAGCCCTGATCGTCGCTCACGATCAGCAGGATGTTCGGCTGTCGCGCGAACGCGGCGGCGCAGCACGCCAGCAGGAGGAGGAAGGTGCGGGTCATGGTTTGAGCAGAGGTTTGAGCTTCGGAAGCGCGCCGGGCAGTTTGCTCATCACGAGTTCCGCCATCGCCTTGGCTCCCTTCTCGCCGAAGTGCGTGCGGTCGCCCGGCGCGTTCGCGAGTTCGAGACTGCCCTGCTCGCCGAGCTTGAGGTAAAGTTCGCGGCTCATCGCGTGCAGGTCGATCACCGGCACCTCCTTCTCCACGGCGACGGCTTTCATCGCATCGGCGTAGGGCTGGAGGATGTCGTCGAGCGTTCCATCGGGTTTCCACACGCGGCGGTGCATCGGCGTGATGAGCACGGGCAGCGCGCCGAGCGCGCGCGTCTCGTCGATGTATTGGCGCAAATAGTCGCGGTAGTCGGTCGCGGCGTCGGTGGCCTTCGGCTCGGTCTTCGCGTGCGAGTCGTTGTGACCGAACTGGATCAAGACCACGTTCGGCTTTTCCGCGCGCGCCTTCTCCCAGGCCGTGCCGCGAAAGCTTTTCGTGCTGCGCCCGCTGATCGCGTGATTCGCCACGCGCACGCCGTCGCCGAAGTAACCCGCGATGAATTGCCCCCAGCCGCGACTCGGCTTGTCTGCGGGATAATCCGCGACGGTCGAGTCGCCGATGATGACGATCGTTAGCGGCTGTGCCATCGCGGTGAATGCGACGGCAAGCAGGGCGCAAATGCAGGCGTGGACACGCGCGATCATTTGCGGCGGGTCTTCGCGTTGGCGGCGCGCACGTCGAGCACGCTCAACTCGATCGGACCCTTCTCCGCAGGAAGGAAGACGCGCACCTGCACGACGCTGCCCTTCGACGGGACGGGCACCGCCACGTCGCGCCACCCGTCGCCGGCGGCGAGTTCGAACTTCACCGCGTGCTCCGCCGCGAAGTCCGTCGCGTCGGCAAGCCGCCAATGCACTTGTCCCGTCCCGCCTGCCGGCGCCTTCACGCGCAGGTGCAGCTCAGCCGCGCCAGTGAACTTGTATTTCGCCGTGCCGAGGAAAGGACTGCGTCCGCTGCCCTCGAGGCGCACGCCTTCGCTCGTGGTCGTGGCTTTCATGCCGCGCAGTTTCCAGCCGGCGATCGGGCCGGTGCCGTCGTCGTCTGCGAGCGGCTTTGCGGTTCTCGCTGGCGCGGCTTTGAAGGCCGGGTTCGGCCGCGGGTAGAGCGCGCCGGTGGTGGCGAGGAAGGTGTCGATCAGCGCGTCGAGTTGCTTCGCCTTGTCGGGCTGTGCGTCGGCGAGGTTCTTCGATTCGCCGAGGTCGGCGCGGAGATCGTAGAGTTCGCGCGGCAGCGCGGGATCGAACCAGCGGATCAATTTCAAGTCGCCCGAGCGCACCCACACGCCGCCGGAGTTTTTGCCGTGCGGGTGGTAATTGAAGAACGCGTCGCGCCCGAGTGGCCCGCCACCGCGCAGCACGCCCGCGTAGCTGATGCCGTCCATCTGCTGCGTCGCCGGGCGCTCGACGCCGACCATCTCGAGCAGCGTGGGATACAAGTCGATGTGACCCACCACTGCCGCGCTCGTGCTGCCCGGCGCGATCCAACCCGGCCACCCCCACATGAGCGGCACGCGCGTGCCGCCTTCGTAGAGCGTCCCTTTCCCATCGCGCAACGGCGCATTGTTCGTCGGCGGACGCGGCCCGGCCCACTTCGCCCACTCACCGAGCTGGCCCTCGGCCTTGCGCGCGCTCTTGCGATCGTCGGGCAGGTTGCTGTGGACGTTGCCGCCGTTGTCGGAGTTGAAGATCACGATCGTGTTCTCCGTGAGCCCGAGCTGATCGAGCGCGGCGAGCACGCGCCCGAAGCACTCGTCCACGCTCTTCATCATCGAAGCCATGATCGGGTTCCCCTGCGCGCCGGTCGGGTCGGTCTTCGCCGCGAACTGCTTCGTGTATTCCTCCTTGTGCCCCCACGGCCCATGCACGCCGTAGTTCCAGAGGTTGAGGAAAAACGGGCGCCCCTTGTTCTCGGTGATGAACTTCACCGCCTCATCCGCGAGCCGATCGACGATGTATTCACCCGCGGGTCCGTCGGTGATCGTGCCGACCTTCGACTTCCCGCCCGGCTTCCCATCGACCACGACGCCGTAGGGCGAGAAGTAGTTCCCCGGCGGCCCCGGATCGGGGTGGCAATGGAACGCGACATCGAACCCCTGCTGCTCCGGCCAGTGCGGCTGCGTGAGCCCGAGGTGCCATTTGCCGATGTGCGCCGTGCGATAGCCCGCGGTGCGCAACGTTTCCGCGAGCGTGATCTCGGCAGGATCGAGGTAGTTCTTGCTCTCGGGCGTGAGCAGCGTGCGGTTCGCCGGCGCGCTGTCGGGGAGAAACTTGTGCCCCGCCGGCTGCGGCGGCTGGTGCCCGGATGCCGTGGTGATCCCGTGCCGCGACGGATACTTCCCCGTGAGCAGCGACGCGCGCGTCGGCGAGCAGAGCGGCTGCGCATACGCATCGGTGAAGCGCATCGCACGCTTCGCGAAGCGGTCGATGTTCGGCGTCTCGTAATACTTCGAGCCGTAAACGCCGCAGTCGCGCCACCCCATGTCATCGACGAGGAAGAGGATCACGTTCGGCTTCTGCACCGCGTGTGCGGCGGTGGTGGCGAGGGCGAGGGCGAGCAGGAGCGATTTCATGGCTGGTTCGGTTTTGGAAGTGAGGCGCGTCATTCGAGCGCGGCCAGCGAAAGCAGCAACGCGGTGAGGAAGGAGGCGACCAATGTTTTCATGGCAGAGAATATTTTGAAGCGGGATGCGGGCGGACTTCCCACTCGTGGGTCAGGGGTTTCTGCAGCGAGATCAAAGGAGAATAGTGACCCGCGCCAGTTTTATCCGACCAGCCGGGCGTGCTGAATACGTTCTGACAGGGCTGTCAGAACCCGGAACGCGTCTCGCCGTCCGGCGATGTGGCAGGCAGATTGCCCCAATCCCCGCTCATCCATTCTCATGAACACGCATCGTCCCGTGAACTCGTCAACCTCATCGAAGTCACCTCGCGTAACCGGACTGATCCGTTGCCTGCGCGCACTCATTTTCTTCGCGACTTTGATCGGCTCCGAATTCCACGCCGTCGGGCAGGGTTCGCTGCTCTGGACTTCCGGGCCGGACTTGCCTTCGCCGCGAGCCGAAGCCGTCGCGCTGCTCGCGCCGGACAACGCCATCCTCGTGATGGGCGGGACGAGTCCTTCCGGTGCCACCGTCGTGCCCAAGCTGCCAAACGGCGCGGCCAGTTGGACCACGGCTTTCGATATCGACACCACGCGCATCGGACTCGGCGCGGTGCGCTACTCGACGCAGGGGATTCTGCTCATCGGTGGCAGGAGCGGGAATGCGCCGACGGACGAAGTGCTGCGATACGACTACTTCCTCGGTGACAGTCAGGATGCGGAGAAGATGTCCACCGGGCGGCAGTTGTTCGCGTATTCTGCCGACGGGTCGGGCGGGGCTTATGCGGTGGGCGGTTTGGGAGAATCCGGCGAGGTGATGTCCAGCGCAGAGCGTTACGACCCGGTGCAGGATGCGTGGACGGGAATAGCTCCGCTGCCGGCTGCACGCTACGGAGCCACCGCCGTCGGCGTGGGCGCGACTCACATCTATCTTTTCGGCGGCGCGACTTCGACGGCGGTGCAGGCCACGGCTTATCGTTACGTCATCGCTTCGAATTCCTGGGAGGTGATCGCTTCGATGCCGGTGGCGGTGCGCAATGCGGTGGCCGTCCTGACCCAGAACCGGATCTACGTGACCGGCGGCGTCGGTGCGTCCGGCGCAGTGGACACGGTGCAGGTGTATGACCTCGCGACGGGCCTTTGGGCGATCGATACGCCGCTTCCCGCCGCGCGGTATGCGCATGGCGCGGCGATCGCCGCTTCGGGGAAAATACTGGTCGCCGGTGGCTACGACGCGGCTGGTGTCGCGTCGGCGTCCGTCTTCCAGACGCAGCAACTGAATATTCCCGAGACCGCACCTATCTTCAACACCTCGCCGGTGACTTCGGGATCACTCGACCGCGCTTACGGCTATGACGCGGGGGCCGTCGGAAATCCTGTGCCCACGTTTTCGCTCGTTGCGGCTCCGGCGGGGATGAGCATCGATCCGATCAGCGGCTCCATCGGCTGGCAGCCGGTCGCGGGACAAGTCGGCGTCCACCCCGTGACGGTTCGCGCCACGAACCGCGCCGGCTTCGCCGATCAAAACTTCAGCATCGCCGTGGTGGCCGACACCTTTGCCCCGACGCCTCCGACCGAACTCCACGTCGTCGATGTCACCGCCACGTCCGTGACGCTCGCGTGGAGTGGCGCCACCGATGCGACGGGCGTGGATCACTTTGCCGTGTATCGGCAATACCGCTGCGGCTGGCGTGGCAGCAAACGGTGCTACGCGCTCGTGCAGGGGAGCATCTTCGACGACACCGTCACGATCTCCGGCCTCCCGCCGCTCACCTCCTACACCTACGCCGTGCGGACCTTCGACGCCGCGGGGAATCAATCGGCCAACTCTCCACTCGTCACCTTCAAGACGCTCTCGCCGCCCATCAACTTCCGCTACACCGGCGCGACCAGCCTTCCGGCGAATTTCCCGTTGCAGCTCCAGTTCTGGGTGAGTGCGAATCCCGCGGCCACCTTCTCCATCGTCTCCGGCCCCGCGGGGTTGACGGTCGATCCCGAGACGGGCGTCGCGAGCTGGATGCCGTCGCCCGCCGACGTGGGGACGCATACGCTGATGATGCGCGCGACCAATTCCGGCGGCACCGCCGACCTCTCCGTGGACATCACCGTGCGCCCCGACGTGCCCGTGCTCTCCGTGCAGTATGTGCAAGGCGCGGGCGGCTTCCGCGACGCGGTCGCCGGGTCGCCGTGGACCGCGCAGGTGCTCGACGCCAGCCACACGACTTCGACTTACGAGATCGTCTCGGCTCCCGCGGGCATGACGATCGACACGGTGACCGGCCAGCTTTCGTGGACGCCCACGCCGGACAACGCCGGCCTGCAGTCGGTAATGGTCCGCGCCACCAATGCCGCCGCGAGCACGGAGATCACCATGGAGTTCTACATGCACTTCACCGGGCCGGTTTCGAGTCTTCAAGTCACCGGCCTGACGGACCTCAATCCGACGGCCACGTGGTCTCCGCCCGTAGGATCGGGAGCCGACCTGACCGCCGGCTACACCATCGTCGCCACGGCGCGCTATCGTTACGGTCGCGCCTACCGCACGCACCGGGTGACCTATGAAACGGACGGAGAAACCCCGGCCGCCGTCCTGACCGGCCTGGTCTCCGGACGGACCTACACCTTGTATGTGAACGCCATCGACGCCGCCGACAATCGCGGCCTCACCAACGCCCCCGGCCTGCCCTTCGTTCCGCGCCCGGCCCTGCCCAACGTCGGCTGGACCATCGGCAATGCGAATGGCAATCCCGGCGTCGTCGCCGGCCAGGAAGCTGTGGTGCAATTCACCGACTACAACCCCACCTTCGGCCCGGCCAGCTACTCCGTGGTCAGCGCCCCGCCCGGCTTCGCGCTCGATCCCGTCACCGGCGCGGGAAGCTGGACGCCCGGCGCGACCGACATCGGCACGATCCCCGTCACCGTCCGCGTCACGAACCAGATCGGTTCGCGCGATGTGACCGTGAACATCCTCGTGAACTTCTCCGGCCCCGTGCGGAATCCCGTCGCCACGCGAAATGGAGACAGCGCCGTAGCGAGCTGGCTGGCTCCCATCGACAACGTCTTCCCGATCGCCAGCTATCGCGTGACGATGTCCTGGCAATGGGGCAGCCATCGCTACTCGCGATCGATGACTGCGACCGGCACCAGCCTCGCCTTCGGCCTCGTGCCCACCGGCGCGGTCTGGCATAAAGGTGTTTACATCACCCCGATCGACGCCAATGGCCGCGCCGGCGTCTCCACCGCGCTGATCCCCTATAACGGCGCGCTCCCAACCGGTCTGCCGCCCGCCGATCTCGCATGGATCGAGGGAGTCACCGTGGGCCCCGATGGCGTCCCCGTCGTGGAAGTCCGGGGAGAGGTCGGCGCTGTCGTCGCAGCGGAAGTGTCCGCCGATTTGTCGGTTTGGGATCCCCTCGAAGCCGTCACGATTGATGACGAAGGAGTTGCCCTGTGCCCCGATTCCGTGAGCCAGAACGCCACGCAAAGTTTCTACCGCCTGAGGATCCCCTGACCGGCCGGATCAATCCGCGAGCGGCAGCGCGACGAGGAATTCGGTCCAATCCTCGTCGCTGCGTGCCAGTTCGATGCGTCCGCCGTGGGCGAGCATGATCTCGCGGGTCAGGCTCAGCCCGAGGCCGAAGCCCGCCACGTCGCGGCTTCGCGCGGGATCGCCCCGAAAGAATCGATCGAAGATTTGGGTCCGGTGTTCGGGGCGCAAGCCGGGGCCGGTGTTGCCGACCGCGAGGCGCGCTTCACCGGGGGTCGCCGCGAGAGTGATGCGCAAGCGTCCACTGTCGCGGTTAAACTTCACCGCGTTGTCCACGAGATTCAGCAGCACCTGGCGCAGCCTTGCCGCGTCGCCGCGGACTTGCACGCCCGGCGCCACATCCGCCTCGACGGACAGTCCGCGCATCTCGCCGAGCAGGCGCGCATCCTCGACCGCGGCGCTGGCGATGCGGCTGAGATCGGTGGGCTGGATGTCGAGCTCGAGCTTGCCGGCGTCCGAGCGCGAGAGCAGCAGCAGGTCGTCCACGAGGGAGGAGAGGCGCCTCACTTCATCGAGAATCGTGTGGATGAGATGGACGCGGGTCTCGTCGGTGGTGCCGGGCAGAAGCGCGGTCTCCAACTCGGCGCGGAGCACGGCGAGCGGCGTGCGCAGTTCGTGCGAGGCATCCGAGCTGAAACGCGCGACTTGCGCGAAGCCCGACTCCAGGCGGCTCATCATGCTGTTGAGCACCTCGGTCAGCCGGCGCAGTTCGTCTTGCGCGGCGGGCAGGGGAAGGCGCGCGTCGAGGCTGGAAGTCGAGATTTGCTCGGCCCGGGCCGTGATCTCGCCGAGCGGACGCAGCGCGCGACGGGCGATCCACGACGCGCCGAGCGCGAATGTGGCCAGCAAGAACGGCGTCGCAAACGCGTAGCCGCGGAGCAACTCGCCAAGCTTTCTCCGCGGCAGTGCGAGGCTCGCGCCGAGCGAGACGGCGAGCCCGTCGGATGCGACGGTCACCTGCCGGACGGCGACACCGTTGATCGAAACCGTCCGCGCATTTCCCGACTCGCGCGGATCGGTGACCCCCGGCACCCCGGCGAGCATCGCGGAGCGATACACCGGCTTTCCGTCCGCGCCGAGCACCTCGATATACGGGTGGAACGGCTCGATGAGCGCGCGCAATTCCTCCGGCACCCGTCCGGTCTTCCTCGACTCGATCATCCGGCCCAGCACCGAGGCCGACTCGACGCGCAGCTCGCGCTCCATCGCATCCACCTCCTGCTCGTAAACGCTCCACGCAACCACGCAGCCGAAGACGACCAGAGGCGGCGCAAGCATCAGCGCGGCCCAGACGCCCAGCCGCGTGCGCAGGGAGAGCGGCCTCATCGCGAAGGCCCGAAACGGTAGCCGCTGCCCGGCACCGTGTGGATGAGCTTCGCCGGGAAGCCGTCCTCGATCTTTCGTCGCAGGCGCTTCACGTATTGGTCCACGAGATTCGTGCCCGGATCGAAGTGGCTGCCCCACACGTGCTCGATGATGCTCATGCGCCCGAGCACGCGTTCCGGCGCACGGAGGAAAAACTCGAGCAGCTCAAACTCGCGCGGCGACAGGTCGAGCAACCGTCCGGCGCGCTGCACTTCGCGCGTCACGAGATTCAGCGTCACGTCCGCGTAGTGGAGCACGGTGAGCTTCTCCCCCGTCACGCGCCGCAGCACGGCCTGAAGACGCACGACCAATTCATCGATCGAGAACGGCTTCGGCAGATAATCGTCCGCACCGAGGCGCAGCCCTTCGATTCGCTCATTCACCGAGCCGCGCGCCGTGAGCAGCACGATCGGGATGTTGTTCCCGTCCTCGCGGAGCTGCCGCAGGATGCTCAGCCCGTCGCGCCCCGGCAGCATGATGTCGAGCACCGCGCCGTCGTAGGTCTCGCCCTTGAGCTTCCGGAAAGCCTCATCGCCATCGCGCACCACCTCGGCCTCAAACTTCGCCGCGCGTAGTCCGTTCGCCACGAATTCGGCGAGCTTCCTTTCATCTTCGACGACGAGAATGCGCATCGCCCGTCAATGTCGCGGATCACTGCCGTGGTTGCCAAGCTTCGTATGCACCCGATCACTTCCGCGACCGCGGCGACCGAATTCATGGCTGATTCGGTTTGGGAAGTGAGGCGCGCCATTCGAGCGCGGCGGCTTTGAGCCGGACGGCGGTCGCGCGCTCGGTCCCGGCGAGATTACGCGTTTCATTCGGGTCGGCGGCGAGATCGAAAAGCTCCGCGTCCGCTCCATCCGCATTCACGAGCAACTTCCAGTCGCCTTCGCGGATCGCGACGTTCGGCGACTTCGCGCCGGCCTCCGCCGGATACGGAAACGCGCGCAGCCCCTTCCCACCGGGCTTGCGCCCATACTCCCAGAGCAGCGGTTTCGTCCGCGCGATCTTCCCGCCGCGAAAGGCCGCGCTCATGTCCTCGCCATCGAACGCAACGCCCGCCGGCGCGGCGACACCCGCGAGCCGGCAGAGCGTCGGAAAGAAATCCAGCGCACTCACGACCGTCGTCGCATTCACCTCACCCGCGGGCACGACACCCGGCCAGCGCACGATGAGCGGCGTGCGGATGCCGCCTTCGTAGAGACTCCACTTCATCCCGCGCAGACCGCCCGTGCGCGCGCGCTCGAAGCTCGGCTCCGGCCCGTTGTCGCCTCCGAGGATCACGATCGTGTCCTTCTCGATCCCCTGCTCGCGCAAGCCATCGAGCAGGCGCCCGAGCTGCCGATCCATCTCGACGAAGACCTCGCGGTAGCGCGCGGCGACATCGCGCGCGTCCTCTCCCTCCTGCGGACGGAAGGGCGTGTGCAGGTCGTCCAGCCAGAGGTTCACGAAGCGCGGACGGCCCGCGTGTTTCTGCATGAACGCGAGCGTCTCATCCACCATCCACCGCGTGCGTTCGTGCCGCGGCACCTGCTGCGGCTCACGCTGCGCGGCCCATGGCATCGACTTCAGCCCCAGCCCCGCCGCCGGCTCCGGGCTCTCGTAAGTGCCGAGCCCGAGATCGTAGCCATACGCCGCGAATTTCGGCGCATCGGTCACATCGCGTCCGCCGCCGAGGTGCCACTTGCCGATGTGCGCCGTCGCGTAGCCAGCATTGTGAAATGCGCGCGGCAGCGACGGCGCGCGCGGATCGAGAAAATCCGCCTGCTCGCACTCGCGATTGCCCGCGCGCGTCTGCAGGTAGCTCGTGATCCGCCAGCGCGCGGGTTGTTGTCCCGTCATCAACCCGCAGCGCGACGGCGAGCAGATCGGCGCTGCGACGTAGAACTGCCGGAACTGCATCCCCTCCCGCGCGAGCCGGTCGAAGTTTGGCGTCGGCACCGTGCCGCCGAATGTCGCCGGATCGCCCCAGCCCATGTCGTCCACGAAAAAAATGACGACGTTCGGCTTCTCCGCGGCGCCGGCGAAAGCGCAGAAGGCGGCGAGTGCGCACGCGAATCGGACGAGCGCTTTCATTGCAACGGGCTGCCCTTCTTCTCAGCGGGGGTTTTCACAGGCTGTTCATCCATACTTCGAGGTGCGTGTAGCCGCCGGGCGTCGCGACACGCGCGGCGTCGGTGGCGTCGTCGGGGTTCAAGTGGTGCGCGCGCTCCCATGCATCGGGCAGTCCGTCGCCGTCGCTGTCGGGTTCGGGCGCACCGTTGCGCAGCGGTGGCCAGGCATCGTCGGGGATGGTGTGAATCTGCCGGCCCGTGCCGTCGCGCACACCGGCGACGATGCGCGCATCCACGGCATCGCGCTTCGGTTTGCTCGCGCCTACGCGCTCGAGCGTGGCTTTGGCGGCGAGCTTCTCCGCAGGCACGTCGAAGGGCAGTGGCGTGTCGCGCATCACCAGCGTCGCGCCGGGTCGGACGACGACGAGGTTGGATTGAAATGCGATCGGCGCCGGTGGACTTTCGACCTTGTTGCCCTCGACGAACAACTCCGCCGTCGCGCCGCGATGCACCGTGAACGCCGTCGCGCGATACGCGGGCGAAGTATCCGGGCCGGGCTTGAGATCATTGCCCACGTAGTTCATCGCGATGCGCTCGGGCGAACCGGGGTCGCCGCTGCCCGTGTAGCCGGGACCGGATGACCAGTTGAAGATCGTGTTGCCGCGAAACTCGATGCGCGGCCCCGGATCGTCCGCGTGTCCGGGCACGGATTGGTAGCCGCTGGCGCGCGGATTCCGGTCGCGATTGTGCGCGTAGAGATTGTGCAGGAATGAAATAGCGCCGCGATACGAACCGATGATCGAGCCAAGTCCGTGCTCGGTCAGCGCCTCGGCGATGAGGCAGTGCTGCACCGTCACGCGATCGGAGTCGCGCGTGACCGAGAGGCACTCATCCGTGCTCCACGTGGCCGAGCAATGATCCACGATCACGTCGCGCGCGTCCCAAAGCGTGAGCGCGTCCATCTCGCCGGGCTTCGAGGTCTTGTCGCCCGGACGGCAGCGCAGGTAGCGCACGATCACGTCGTGCGTCGCGCCGATTTGAAGCTCGAAGTTTTTCAAACACACGCCGTCGCCCGGCGCCGTCTGCCCCGCGATGGTGACGAACGGCTCCGCGATGCGCAGCGGCTTCTTCAACTCGATCGTGCCCGCCACGCGAAACACGATCGTGCGCGGCCCCTTCGCCCCGATCGCCGCGCGCAAGCTGCCCGGCCCATCGTCGTCGAGATTCGTCACCGCGATCGCGCGCCCGCCACGTCCACCCTTCGCCCATTTGCCTGCGCCTTCCGCACCGGGAAAGGCCGACACCCCGGCGGCGAGCATGGTCGCGGCGGACAGCGCGAGGACAATGAGCGCCTTCATGGCCGGCGGCCTTTGGGCGCGAGGCCGCTCGCGGCTTCGCAGGCTTCGAGTTCCTGTCTCGATCCACCGTCGAAACCGATGCCGGGCATCCACGCGAAATAGGCGACGCGGGGAGTCGTGTTCATCGCGTTGTTTTCGCAGGCGTGTCCTTGCCGGGGCGATCCAGAAATCTGTGTCCACTGAGGTCGGGATCATTGAGCGGGAGGCCCACCCATGAGGCTGCTTCGTAAAGGATCACCTCGTTGATCTCGCCGCGCTGGTCGAGCAGGTGGCGGATGAACTCCTCGCGTCCTTCGCGCGCAGCGGCGGCGTCCGTCGCGCGCAACGTCTCGTGACCCTCGTAGAAAAAACTCCGCGGGCCGCGGAACGATGAGCCGTGGTTGTCGGCCATGTCGGCGATGACTTCGCGGACGAATAGATCAAATGGCCCGCGGTCTGGCAGATAGCGGATGCCGCCGAACACCGGCTCCACCCGCAGGCCGCGCAGATCGAGCATCGCCATGCCTTCGCCGATGGCGGGGATGTGATTGATCGAGGCCCAAATGTGCCGGTAGTAATCGCGTCCGTAAACGCCGCCGCCCGGCTTGGGCATTTGATCGAGCGCTGCCTGCACGTTCGCAACGGCGACGGATCGCTCGGGGATCACGGCGCGGATGCGGGTCTTCGGAAACGCCTTCTCCAGATCTTCGAGCAACTTGCGCACGCCGTCGGCCACGCCGCGATTGCGCGCGTAGCGCCACACGAACGGCGAGTCCGGCGACTGGCACGTGCCGTCCCATTCGCCCGGCTGCCATGTGGTGATGCGCTCCACGTCGGCGATGTCGCGGAGTTGATCGCGCGGCGCGTAGGCGCGGTCGAGGCCGAGGTGAACGTAGGGCTGCTTCGCCGCGCGATAGTGGTCGAGCGGCTTCACGCCGTCCCTGCCATCGGCCAACGTCGCGGCGAGCGACGTGTGCGAACGGGTATTGATGAAGATCTCGTCAAACGGTGGATGGCTCAGGATCGAGCGCAGCTCATCGACGACGTAGCGGCGCGCAGCGGGCTGGTTGAAATCCACCATCTCGACGGACCATGGATCGCCGAGGTCGATGACGAGTTGTTCGTCACGCAGACTCCGCCGTGCTGGGCCGCTGTGCGCGCTCGCGGCACTGGCTTCGATGGCGAAAAAGTTGGCCCACGCATCGCCCTCCGCGGTGATCCCGCCCACGCGGGTCTTCTTGTCGGTGGGCGCCACCCAATAAACATTCGCGCGGTCGAGCCGGTTGCCGGCTTTGGCCCACAACGTCGCGGGCAGCTCGGCGGGCGTATCGAGCGACTCATCGGCACTCGACAGAATCACGTATCGGCAGTCGTCCGGCACCTCGATGCCCGTGATTCGCAGGGTGCCTAGAGCGTCGTGCTCGATCTTCACGTCCTTGAGTTCGCGGCGATGCGCCTCGGCTCGCGCTTGAATCTCGCGGAACGGTCGCAGCTCGAAACGCGCATCCTTCCCGCGCACGAGCACGAACGAATCCTCCTGCAGCGGAGGAAACGGCGACGCAACGACGCGCAGCGTGCCGTGCGGCGCGGCATCGCGAATTTCGATCGCGTGCAAGCGGCCCGCGTCGGCCCGGCCCACCCCGGCGAGCACCGTGCGGTAGTGCGCGAAGCCTACCTCGTCCGCGTGATACGCCACTGCCGGCGACGCGAGCGGATGAAAGTTCCAGAGGAACGCGCCGCTCTCGTCGAAGGCGGGCACGGCGTAGTATTTGTCGAGCGCCGTCTCGAATGGACGAAAGCTCGCCGTGAGCGCGATGCCATGTTCGCGGGCGCTGCGCGTGAGCGTCTCGCCGAACTGCGGCGTCAAGCGGACGGCCATCAGCGCGCGCAGCCAGCCCCACGACACGATCCCGCCGCGCTTTTCCAGGATCGCGCTCAGCTCGCGGCTGTCGATGATCGCGCGGGCCTGCGCCGCGTGACGCTGCCAGTCCGCAGCGGAATAGTTTTTCGCGTCAGCCATGTAAGGAAACGGACTTTGCCAGACGATGAGCCGACCGACGCCATGTGCCTGCAGGCGGCGGAAGTATTGGTCGAACGCGGCCTTCTCGATCGGTCGCCAGCGGCCCGTCGTGCGGTTCATGAAGAGGTCGATCAGATCATCGCCAAAGTCCGCGATGTAGGAGATGGGCCGCGGCGGCGGCGCGGCGCGCACGGAGAGCCGCTGCGTTTCCGTGGTCCCGTTGCCAGCGAGCTTGATCTCGAGATCAAACACCAGCGGCGCAGCGTTCGCGAGTGATCGAATTTCCAACCAACCATCGCGCGACACGGACACGGTGAGGCTGGAAAATTCCAGGCGTGCGCCGCGCGCGAGTTCCTTCCCGTCGCGTGCGGCGGCGAGGGAGCACGTCACGTTTTCAGGGAGCGGCGTGGTGAGGATCGGCCAGCTCCGTGTGCCGCCCGCGACGTAACAAAACGGCGCCTGGACATTCTCCGGCGGGAGCAGTGCGGCGAGCATCTGCGTCGCGAACAACCACGACACCCCTGCAAAAATGAAGGCCGCGCGTTTCATTGGCCGACGTTCGACCTATTTCTCCGCGGGCAGGCGGAGGAATTTCTGCACGCGATGCGTGAGGCTCTCGTCGGCCACATCGCCGATGTAGAGGTTGCCCTTGGAATCCACGCCGAGCCCGTGGCCCCAATCGAGCGAGCCGGCGATCTGCGTGCCGGGCTGGCTGAGCGGGAAGGTCCACAACTCCAGCGCGCGCCCCGTCGTGTCGAACTTGATGAGCAACTGGTTCGTCGGGGGATTGCCAAGATTGCCTCGCTCCGCCAGCCAGCGCGCGGGCGACGAGCCACACACGATGATCTCATCCTTCGGCGTGATCCAGAGTCCCCATGGATTGATGAGATTGCGCCATTGCGCGAGCGCCTTGCCATTCTGGTCGAAGACCTGGATGCGGCAGTTGTTGCGCTCGGCGACGTAGATCAGCCCGCGCGAATCCACGGCGATGCTGTGCGGCTGGCTCAACTGCCCTGCACCCACGCCGAGTTCACCCCAGCTTTTGATGAACTTGCCGGTCGCGTCGAAGTGAACAACGCGGTTGTTGCCGTAGCCGTCGGTGACGAACAACTCGCCCTTCGGCGTGATCGCGATGTCCGTCGGGCGATTGAAATGCGTCTCGTCCGCGCCAGCAACGCCCGGCGTCCCGAGCGTGAGCAGCAGTTCGCCCTTCGGCGTGAACTTCATCACGACGTGCGCGCCGTAGTCCGCAGCCCACAGGTTCCCCTCCGGGTCGATGCGCAAAAAGTGCGGGTTCTTGAAACCGGCATGCCCCCAGGAATCGAGCAGCGCACCCTCGGAACTATAGACCTGCACGTGCGGGGCTATGGCGTTCAGGATCCAGACGCGATCCTGCTTGTCCACTGTCACGCCAGTCACGTAGCGCCACTTGATGTCCGCCGGTTTCTGCGGCCACGCGGGATCGACTTGATACCCGGCGGCGAGGTTGATCTTCGGATACTTCGACTGCGCCCGCGCCGGGGGAACGAGCAGCACGAAGCAAACGGCGACGACGAGGGAGTGGTGATGTTTCATGGTGTGTGAGGGAGGAATTGCGCCAGCGCGGCGGTGGCCCACGCGGTGGCGGCAGTCGAGAGAAACTGGTGCTCGCCGTGCGGGTCGCCGTTTTCGAAATACGGCTGCGCCTTGTATTTCACGCGCGACTTCACGAGCCATGAGCCGTCCTCGAGTTGCGTGCGGATCAAGTAATCGCGCGCGCGCTGGATCATCGGCCCGGTGCGCGGTGCGCCCGTCTGGCAGAGCACAAAGAGCGTCTCGCCAGTCGAGAACGCGTCGCTCTCGAGTCCGTCACTCGCAGACCAGCCGCCGTCCTCGCGCTGCGCTTCGGCGATGGCTTTGCGCGCGGCGTCTTTCGCGGCGGGTTCTCCGCCGAGATGGTGCAGTCCCCACAGGCGCCACACTCGATCTTCCTGCGTGACCAGCGGCGTCCGCGCGAGCCACGCTTCCGCCGCGGCGCGCGCCGTTGCGAGAGACGGTCGCTGCTCCGCGGTCGCAAACTTCTCCATCCCGATGAGCGCGAGCACCGTGTCGGCGACATCCGAGCCTTGCATCGGCGGTCGGCGGCACGTGGTCGTCCAGCGGCCGTTCTCCACGCGCGACAGGTCGGACGGCTCGCGCCCATTCAAGCGCGCCACGCCTTGAATCTTGAGGAGATAGCCGACCATCGCCGTCGTCGTCGCGTCCGCTGGACGCGCAGTCACCGCGAGCGCCTGCAATCCGGATCCGACCGTGGTCGCGCCGCCGGGCACGTGCTCGCCTTCGTCCATGTCTTCGATTCGTTGGGCGAAATACTTGTGCGTCGTCGTCGCCTGCGATTCGAGCCACGCACGGTCCATCGCGAAGCCCGCGCGTGCGGCCTCGGTCATCGCGAGCATCGGCAGCGTCTGGTGATGGCAGGAAAAACACGTCTTGTTCTTCTGCCAGTCGCTCGCGGCTTTCGTGACCCGTGCGAGACCGCGCCGCACTGTTTCCCGACAAACCGTCTCATCGAACGCAGCCAGATCGCAGGAAAGGACGCCGACGAATGCCAGCAGCGCAGCGACCCGATTCACGCCTTCGGTTTGATGAAAATGACCTCCGCGCGGTCGATCCATCCTTTGCGTAGATCGAGGCGAAACCAGCCGTCGCTGTTCTTCCGATGAATGCGGCAGCCCGAGCGCGGGCCAAATCGCTTGAGGTCGTATTGCGCCCACGTTTTCCCCATGTCGGGCGAGTAGATGATGCCGCAAATATACGTCGAGGCCGGCGCGCAATGCGTCGCGAGCATCACGCCGTCCTGCACGAGCATGTTCGCGGATTCGAATTTCGGGTTGAAGAGCAGCGTGTGTTTCGACGTGTCCGTGATGTCGGCGGGCGCGCAGCTGAAGACGCCGCGATCGTGCTCGGGACCGACTTTGGGACCGTTCGCATCGGCGATCCAATAGACGCGCCCGTCCACGAAATTGATGCCGCCGCATTTGAAGCGCGAATCGGAGTTCACGCTCACGATCACCTTCCACTGCCACGCGTCGGCCTTCGCGTCGTAGGTGCCGCGCAGCCAGTGGCACTCGTCGCCATCGCCGCGGTTGATGTCGCCGGTGCAGGCGTAAAAGGCGTTCTCGGTCGGACTGTAGGTCACGCAGTGGACGTGGCGGCAGATCACCGGGTTCGTCGCGTCGCCGAGCATCGGCGCATCCGGCGCGGCGCCCTTTTGCTGACACTTCGGATTCCGCCCGAACGAATACGCGATCTTCACGGTCTGCCCGCCGTCGGTGGAGTAATAGATGTTCACCGGCACGGCGCCGCCGAGCACGTTGCAGTAGTTGCCCCACACGAGCATCTCGCGGCCATCCACATCGAAGCAGTGCTCGCCATCGAGCGAGTGGAAATACCAGCCGGGCAGCGCGGGATTCACCGGCGTGTGCGGACGATAGTCGCTGCCGTCGCGCTGCTTCACGATGATCTCGCGATGCGTCTTCAGCTTGTCCGTGCTCACGAAAAGCTGCGCGCTCGTGGCGAAGAGGACGTTCCCATTTTTCAAGATGACGCTGAAGGTGATCTTCTCCGCCTCTGCAAACTCCGCGCTGTGGGCCCACGACTTCCCATTGTCCTCGGAAAGAAAAATCTTCCCGCCGCCGAAGCCGAACGCCTGGTGCCCGCGCTGCGAATCCACGTATGGCCCGTCGGGCGCGCCGCGGTAGTAGAAGTGTTCCGTCTCCGCGATGTCGGAGGTCGCGGCGCGGAGTCGTGGCAGGAAAAGGCTGCCCGCGGTGGCGGCGGTAGCGCCAAGCCAGCGGCGGCGGGTGAGGGAGTTGTTTTTCATGAAAGGAAGCCGCGAGAGTGAAGCCGCGCGCTCATCGCGCAAAGCGAAAGGTGCGGTCACACCGCCCCTTCGCGCACGCGCACGTCGCCGGTGAGGGCGAGGACGAAGGGCGTGAGGTCGTTGCCGGGTTTCTTCGTCAGCGGGAGTTTCGCTTTGCCGAGGGTGAAGCTGCCGATCTCCTGCGCGGCGAAGCCGAAGCCGTCGCGCACGTCTTCGGCGGTGCCGAGGACGGCGCCTTTGATGACGATGCTCGCGATGCGCGAGACGAGCGCGCTGCCGGTGGTCGGGGCGGATTCGTTCGCGTCGCCGGTGGCGTAGATGCCGTCGTCGCCGGGGCGCACGCCCACGATGAGGTCGCTGGCGATCCAGTTGCCGCCGACTTTCACCGCGCCGACTCGCACGTCGGGATTCAGCACGGCGGCGGAGCTGAACGCGCGGCCGAGCAGGAACTGGCTGTCGCGCACGTCGCCCGCCACGGTGAGGCTCTTGAGCGCGGTCGCTTCGGAGGCCTTGGTCGCGGCGAAGCCCTCGGCGTAGATCGTCACGCCGTCGAGGTTGAGCGCCTTGATCGCGCCGAATGTGATCGCCGCGAGCGTCACGCGGCTGGCGGTGGTCTTCACCGTGAGCGCGCCGACCGTGCCGAGTTCGCTCGTGAGCGGCCCTCCCTTCACCTCGGCGTCGGCGGCCAGGCCCAGCGAATAGACGGTGAGCGCGGTGACGCCGCCATCGATCTGCTGGAGGTCGCCGTCCACGCTCACCTTGCCGAGGTCGGTGCCGCGCGCGTCAATCGTGCCCACATTCACCAGCCCGTCGCCGCCGGTGGGGCCGCGTTTGGCGGTGAAGCTGAGGTTCGCCTTGGTGAACTCGCCGCCGTTCGTGGCGGTGGAAAAATCGGCGTAGATGAGGTGCGCGCCGCCGGTGAGCGGGTTTGGCGAGGAGAGCTTGAACTGCGCGGCGTCGAGCGTGCCTCGGCTGGTCTTGATGGTCACGCGGTCGCCGTCCCAGCCGGTGAAGGTCGCGCTCTTGCCGTTCGCCGCGACGACGACATCGGCGGTGCCGCGGCCAAAGACGACGTAGCTGGTGCCGGAGTCGTCGGGGGTGGCTCGGTATTTAGCAATGAGGAGGTCGTCGAAGCCGTCGCCATTCACATCGCCCGCCTTGCTCACTTTGCGCCCGGCGAGGTCGCCTGCCGCCTCGCCATTGATCTGAAAGCCATTGCTGCCATCGAGGGCGGAGAGTTCGAGCACGGCGCCAAAGCTGCCCGCTTGGCCAAAGACGACGTAGCTCGCGCCGGAATTCGCTCCGTTTGGATCCGCTAGGCGTGCGCCGATGATGAGGTCGTCGAAGCCGTCGCCATTCACATCGCCCGCCCCACTCACGCTGCCCCCGGATTCGTCATCAGCCGCCTCGCCATTGATCTGGAAGCCATTGCTGCCATTGAGCGTGGAGAGTTCGAGAGTCGCCGCAAAGCCGTCCGCTTTGCCAAAGACGACGTAGCCCGCCCCGGAAGAGGAGCCGTTGGGGTCGGCAAAGAGCGCACCGATGATGAGGTCGTCGAAGCCGTCGCCATTCACATCGCCCGCCCCACTCGCGCTGAGCCCGGCGCGGTCACCTGCCGTCTCGCCATTGATCTGGAAGCCGTTGCTGCCATCGAGCGTGGAGAGTTCGAGATTCGCGGCAAAGCCACCCCGGCCAAAGACCACATAGCTGGCTCCGGAACCGGAGGCGTTGGGGTCGGCTCCGAAAGCACCGATGAGCAGGTCATCGAAGCCGTCGCCATTGACATCACCCGCCTCGCTCACGCTGTCCCCGGAATTGTCACCTGCCGCCTCGCCATTGATCTGAAAGCCGTCGCTGCCATTGAGCGCGGAGAGTTCGAGATTCGCCGCAAAGCCGCCCGCCCGGCCAAAGACCACGTAGCTGGCCCCGGAATTGGAGCCGTTCGGGTCGGCAAAGCGAATGCCAATGATGATGTCGCCAAAGCCGTCCCCATTCACATCGCCCGCCCCGCTCACGCTGAACAGGGAGGAGCTATCGAGCGCCTCGCCATTGATCTGAAATCCATCCACGCCCGTGAGCGCGGAAAGCTCGACGACCGCCACGGCGGCAGGCGTGATGCGGGTTTCGAGAGGTTCGATGGGCGGGAGGAGAGCGAGTCGGTTCATGGAAGAGGCGCGATGGGTATGCCACAGCGAGCCGCACACGCCAACCCGTGGCCTACGTTGTCCTCAACGTGAACGACACTTGCCCGCGCGCGACGCGCTGACTGGAAGATGGGCGCTGCGCGCGCCGGAAACTTCACGTTGAGGACAACGTGAACCACAAGCGTCACCGGACCGGCGGCAGATCGTCGCACAGCGCGAGCGCGCGGAGCGCCTGTGCGGTGCTGATGTAGGTGATGTAGTGATACGTGCCCCGGAAGAGCGAGTGCATCCACCAGCGGCCCGTCGCGCGCTGTTCGTGCTTGAGCCACGCGATTCCTTTTTGAATGCGCGCGTCGCTCGCGGGCACGCCGCTCTCGCGCAGGAGCACGATGGCCCACGCGGTCATGTAGGGATCGCCGCCGGGGTTCGCGGCATCGGGCAGCCCCTCGATGAGCGCGGTCACTTTCGGGTCCGCCTTCACGTGCCACTTCATCAAGTCGGACATCCGGCGCAGCGACCAGCCGCCGTCGGGGAGCTGCTGGCGCCAGAGCATCGCGACTGCGGCGTCGCGCGTGGGCTGCGGCACCAGCTCGGGGAAATAGCCGGCGAGCTGGAGCTTCAGCGCGAGCTCGAAGTCGCTGATCGGCTCGTGCTCGCGCAGGAACTTTTTCATCCGCTCGACTCGCGCGAGCGTGTCGGCGTCCTTCGTCTGCGCCAGCCAGCCCGGCGCGTTGGCGATGGCGCGCGCGGCCTGCACGGTCAGCTCGAAGTTCGTCGTGATGTAGGGAATCTCGACCTGCGTGATCGGCGCAAACGAGCCGTCGTCGAGCAGGAGCGTGAGCGTGTGTCGCAGCGAGCGGTCGGTGTGTTCGCTCAGCTTGCCCGTCACGTGCTTGTCCCACGACGCGAGGCCCGAGCTGCGCCACACGGACTTGATCGGCGCCGCGTCCTTCGCGCCTTCCTTCGGCACTTCGTCGATGAAGTCGGCGAGCACTTCCTCGCTCGGCTTGCCGAGCCACTTCGTGAGCGCCGAGCGCTCGACCATGTAAACGCCGGTGCTGTGGCAGGCGATGCACGACTTCTCCCGCACCCAGTTATGCGCGCCATCGTCGAGATACTTCTTCGCCGCCGCAATCGTCGCGGGGCCGAACGCCTTCACGCGCGCCTCGTCCGCCGTCGCGGCAGGCACTTCGATGCCGTCGGACTTGTATTGGAACTCCGGCTTCGGTTTCGGTTCAGCGGCGTGAGCGGCGACGGCGAGGAGGATGAGCAGGCGTTTCATGCGGAGATCTCAAAGCGCTTCACCTGGATGCCGTTGCGGCCGGTCTTCGCCATCGAGCGCGGCTCGGGCTGCGCGAAGCCATTCAGGTCCACGGCGCGCGCGCGGAGTTCGTATTTGCCCGGCGCGAGATCGCGCAGCGTGGCGGACCACGAGACCATGCTGTAGCGCAGCGGCCACGTCAGCGGGTGGCCGGTCTTGCGATCGAAGCCGAGCACGTCGCGCGACGACACACCCGCGGGCAGCACCGCGCTCCAATCCGCCGGCGGCTCGGCGAGCGAACACGCAATCCACTTCGCCGAATCCCATGCGGGATCGTCGTCGGCGATGTCCGGCGCGGCGGCGCGCAGCCAATACTCGACGCGCTGCAAGCCGGACCAGCCCGCGATCGCCAGCCCGCCGACACGCACCGGCTCGCGCGCGGAAGTTTTTGGCGCGACATCGTCGAGGTAAGCCGCGGTCTTGAGGTGCGACTCCGGGTCGTTGTTCTTCTCCGCGTAAGTGTCGTTCGCGCGGTAGTCGTTCGTGAGCGCGATGTGCTGGAGCCACTTGATCGACTTAAACCCGTGCGCCCACGGCACGACCATGCGCACCGGCCCGCCGCGCTCGAGCGGGAGCGGCTCGCCGTTGAGCCGGTAAGCGACGAAGACGGGCAGTTCGCCCGGTGGCGTCTCCATCACCTGCGAGTAGCTGAGCGACGACTGGAAGAGTTGGGCCGGGTCGTCGTTGTGGAAGCCCGAGTAATACACGCGCCGCACATTGATCATCGGCCCGCAGAGCCGCAGCACGTCGCGAAGCGGCACGCCTTCCCACAGCCCCTGGCCGAGCGGCGTCGCGATGTTCAGGCACTGCATCGCCTTGAGGAATTTGACGCCGTGCTTGCGACCGAGCGCGAGCAGCGCGGCGTAGTCGAGCGTGAGCGGCTTGCCGATCTTCGCGACTTCCTTGATCCCGTCCTTCGGCGAGTCGTCCGCGCGCACGTCGAGCCGCCACGTCTCCGGCGTAAGCCGCGCCCGCACCAGCGCGTCGCCGGTGAGCGTGTGCGGTTTCGGATTCCCGCGCGACACGTCCTGAAAGTCGAGGGCGGGAGTGAGGAATGGGCGCGCCGTTTCCGCGGCGCGAGCGCGGCTCATGCCGAGAGTGGCGATGCCCGCGAGGCCGAGCTTCACGGCTTCGCGACGGGAGAAGTTTTCGGTGTTCATCGTTCTCGGTGGGGATTGTTACGGGCAATTGTATCAGCCGCGTCGAACTTTCGGAACTACACCTCCGGCTTGTCCAGTCAGAGCCCGAACCAAACCCGCACAGTCGCTTCTACTCGTGCGAGCAAATCGCCCGGCACCGCCCCAAGCCGCCGCTCGAAAACCTTCCGCGGCACCGGACGCAATCCTTGTGCATCGAACGCTCCGCGATCCAGCCACGTCAACTCAGTGGGAATCTCAAACCGCGTGTTCCAAAGGCTGGTCGTGTGCGGAACGATCGCGAAGATCGCGCGCTCGTTGTCGGCAAATGGAATGTTGATAACCTGACACGGACGCACTTTTGCGGCGAGACCGAGATCAACCATCCAGACTTCGCCGCGAGCGGGCGTCATTTCCGCCGATCTTCGTCCAAATCGTAAGCGAGGAAGGCAGCGTCGGCTTCGGCGATCATCTCGTCATCGCCCGTCCGTCCTGCCGCGTCGTCGTAAAAATAGCGGCGCGCCGCGAGCGCGCTGACACGGCTCTGCGCATGACGCGCGACCTCCCGCAGTTGCTCAGGCGGCAGGGCATCGATCGCGGCTTCGATCTCAGCAAGCGTGGACATGGTCGCGATGATATGGCGGGCGCCCTGCGCCGCAAGCGAGCGCTTGGATTTTCATTTCGCCCGCTTGCGCCGCGGCTTCGCGGGCGCGCTCGGCTCGGCGCCTTTACTGGCGCCCCACAGCGGAGCGACGTTCGCTTTGTTCCACTCGTCCCACTTCGCCTGCAACTCGTTCACCTTGTCGGGCATCGCGGCGGCGAGGTCTTTGTCTTCGTGGATGTCGGCGGTGAGGTTGTAGAGCTTTGCGGCGGTGACGGGCTGGCGCGCGCCGGTCTGCGTGTCGGCGTTGCTGTCGTAGCGCACGAGTTTGAAGTCGCCCGCGCGGATCGCCATCTGATCGCCGAAGCGCCAGTAGAGCGCATCGTGCGGCGCGCCGGATTTTTCGCCGGCGAGAAATGGGAGCAGGTTCACGCCTTCGATCTTCGCCTCGGCACCGGCGGCTGCGAGCGCGGTTGCGTGAAGGTCGAGTTGGATCGCGGGCTGGATGAAAACGCCCGGCTTCACGCGGCCCGGCCACGCGACGATGAACGGCACGCGGATGCCGCCTTCGAGCGTGGTGCGTTTGCTGCCGCGCAGTGGCGCGTTCGATGATGCATTCACCGTCACGCCCTTCATCGTCGGGCCGCCATTGTCGCTGATGAAGGCGACGAGCGTGTCGTTTTCGAGTCCAGCGTCCGCGATCTTTTTGCGCACGGCGCCGACGGCGTCATCCATCGCGAGCATCATCGCCGCGTAGGTGCGGCGCGTCTTGTCGGCGACGCCCTCGAACTTCGCGAGGCGCGCGTCGTCGGCCTGCATCGGCGTGTGGACGGCGTTGAACGCGAGGTAGAGGAACCACGGCTCGCCGCGATGCCGGTCGATGAACGCGACGGCTTCGCGCCCGAATGCGTCGGTGAGATACGCCTTCTCCTGCACGGGCTCGGTGCCGCGGACGATGCCGGCGGTGCGGAAGTAATCGTGCGCGCCGGCGAGGAAGCCGAAGAACTCGTCGAACCCGCGCTTCTGCGGATGCATCGCGGGTTGATTGCCGAGGTGCCATTTGCCGACGAGTCCGGTCTTGTAGCCCGCGGCCTTGAGCCGGTCGGCGATTGTCGTCTCGCTCACGGGCATTCCCTGCGTTGCGCCGCTGGGATTGAACTCATGCCCGAAGCGCGTCTGGTAGCGCCCCGTGAGCAGCCCCGCGCGCGTCGGCGAGCAATACGGCCCGGTCACATATCCGTTCGTGAAGCGCACGCCCGCCGCCGCGAGCGCGTCGAGGTGCGGCGTGGGGATGTCCTTGCATCCGTGGAATCCGACGTCGGCGTAGCCCATGTCGTCGCCCACGATGAGAAGGATGTTCGGTTTGCTCGCGGCGTGGAGGACGGCGCCGGGCGCGCAGAGCAGCGCGAGCGCGGCGGAGAGAGTGCGGATGAGTTTCATGAGCTGTTGTGGTTTCGGACTACTTCTTCTTCCGCTTCGGCGGCGCGTCGCCGCCGGCGGCGAGCTGGCCCTCGGGCGCCGCGTTCTTCAACAGCTCCTGCAGCTTCGCGCGCATCGCCGCGACGCGCTCGGGCTCCTTCGCGGCGAGGTCGGTCTTCTCGCCGATGTCGCCGGCGAGATTGTAGAGCGCGTTCCCGCCGGCGTCCTTTCGGCCCTTCGCTTTCGCCTGTCCCTCAGGGACCGAATCGCCGGCATCCTCGGAGGCGTTCATCATCAGCTTCCAATCGCCCACGCGCACCGCGGCGCGCTCCGGGCTTTGCACGAGCAGGATCGCGTCGTGCGGCGACTTCGCGCTCTTCGTGAGCATCGGCCACACATCGCGGCCATCGAGCGGGAGCTTCTGCTCGAGCGAACCGCCCGCGAGTTTCACGAGCGTCGGATACCAGTCGACGATGTGCATCGGCTCCTTGATCGTGACGCCGGCCGGAATCTGGCCCGGCCAGTTCGCGAACGCCGCGGCGCGCACACCGCCTTCGTAGATCGTTCCCTTTCCGGCGCGCAGCGGGCCGTTGTCGTTGCTGAACTGCGTCGGGCCTCCGTTGTCGGCGGAGAATGCGATGAGCGTGTTCTCGCGGAGCCCGGCCTTCTCGAGCGCGGCGACGATCTGCCCGATCGCCGCGTCCACGGCGGCGAGCATTCCGGCCATCGTCTTGCGCTTGCCGGTCAGGTTCGCATACGGCGCGAGATAGCTGTCGGGCGCTTGGAGCGGCGAGTGGACGCCGTTGAACGGCACGTAGAGAAACAGCGGGTTCTCCTTCTTTTCCGCGATCAACCGGCACGCCTCGCGCGCGATCAATTCCGTCGCGTAGCCCTCCTCTTTCAGCTCCTTCCCATCGCGATACCAGTCGTGCGAGCCGTCGCGGATGTGGGTGAAATAATCGAGCGCGCCGAAGTAGTGCCCATATTGGTGATCGAACCCGCGCGCCGTCGGCACGTAGGCGGGATCGAACTCGCCGAGATGCCACTTGCCGGTGATCGCCGTCTCGTAACCCACGTCCTTGAGCGCATTCGCGAGCGTGCGCTCCGCGAGCGGCAGGCCCCACTTCGCGCCTGGGCGCACGATCGTATAGACGCCGGTGTGCGTGGCGTAGCGGCCGGTCATCAGCGCCGCGCGCGTGGGCGAGCAAACGGGCTGCACATAGTGCGACTCGAGGATCGCGCCACCCTTCGCGAGCTGGTCGATGTTCGGCGTCTTGATGTCCTTGCCGCCATTGAAGCCGCAGTCGGCGTAGCCGAGATCGTCGATGAGGAAGAAGACGATGTTCGGCTTCGGCGCGGCGTGGCTGATTGCGCCGAGCGTGACGAGAAGAGCGGTAAGGAGTTGGAAGAGCTTCATGGTGTGGTGATTTTGAATTAAGGGATGCGGTTGGTCATTGTTGCTGCCCGAAGGCCCACTCTTTCACCGGTGCGCCGCTCGCGGCTTTGAGTTCAAAGCGGCGCAGGTCGGTGGAGCTGTCGGGGAGTAGGAGACGTAGATGGATGATGGCACCTTTCGCAGCGACGTTGATCGAGATGTCCTGAAACTCGGCGGACGCGGCGAGCTCCTGATGCGCGGTTTGGTCCGGGAGGAAATCCTTCTGCCCATCAAGCCGCCACGCGATGCCGATCCTGCCGCCATTTTCCGCGCGGATCGTCGCGGTGGCGATGGCCGGGCCAGGGATGTTGAGGGCCGAAAAGGCGAGAAAGGCGTTCTGCTTCCCGCGCGTGGCGGGCGTGATACGCAGCGCGCCGTCTTTCACTTCGGTGGTGGCATTGCGCGCGAGCCAGGTGCTCGTGGGCGTCTTCTCGCCGTCCTTGCGCGGACGTTTCACGGCGGAGACGCCCGTCTTGTTGACGTGCGCGTCGTAAAACACCTGGTCCTGATCGACGATGTCGCGCGGCAGGCCGGGCGGCGGCAGCGTCGCATTCCACGTCATCAGCTTCTTCTCCAAGCCGGCGGCGATGTCCGGAAACTCCGCGATGCGGTTCCGCGTTTCGCCTTCGGGGCTGTCGAGATCGAAGAGAAAGCGCTCGTCGCGTCCGAGCAGGATCAACTTCCAACGATCTGCGCGCACCGCGGCCTGCGAGCGCCAGCGCCAGAACAAGGCGTCATGCGGGTTCCCGGCCTTCTCACCGCGTAGGAAGGGCACGAGATTCACGCCGTCGAGCTTCGCGTCGTTCGGCTGCCCCGCGAGCGCGACGGCGGTGGCGGCGACATCGAGATTGATCACCGGCGCATCATACACTTTTCCCGCGGGCAGCGTGCCCGGCCACGCGGCGACGAACGGCACGCGCACGCCGCCATCGGTCAGCATGCCCTTTTCGCCGACGAGCGGGAGATTCAGCGATCCATTCCATGCGCCTTGTTTCAGCGGCGCGCCGTTGTCGCCGACGAAAAAAATCAGCGTGTTCTTCTCGATGCCCGCCGCGCGGAGTTTCTCGCGGATGCGGCCGATGCCGTCGTCCATCGCGGCGATCATCGCGAGCGCCTGGCGGCGCTCCTTGGGCGCATCCGCTGGCGTCTGGGAAAACCACGGCTCCGGCGACTCCAGCGGAGTGTGCGGTGTGAAGTAGGCGAGGTAGAGGAAGAACGGATCGCGCTGGTGGCGGTCGATGAATGAGAGCGCGGCGTCCGTCTGCCAAACGCAGCGGAAACGTTTGTCCGTGAGCTGCTGCGGCGCGTTCGGCAACGCACGGCCCTGCAAGTCGTGCGACGCGGCGAAGGTGTTCATCGGTCCGGTGAAATACTCCGCGAACCCTTGCGCCCACGGCTGAAACGACGGCCCGCCTTTCCCTGCCTCGGCGGACTTTCCCTTCCCCACCTTGCGCTCGGGCGGTGCTTCGAGATGCCATTTTCCGACCTGGCAGGAGACGTAGCCGGCGGGCTTCAATCGCTCGGCGATGGTCTGCTCCGCCAACGGGAGCGGCCCCATCGAATTGTCCTCCACGCCGAAACGCTGCTGATACCGCCCGGTGAGCAAGCCCGCGCGCGACGGCACGCACTGCGGCGCGCTCACATAGCCGCTGGTGAAGCGCACACCGTCGCGCGCCATCGCGTCGAGGTTCGGCGTGCGGATGTCCTTCACCGCGCCCTGCACGCCGAGATCGGCGAAGCCGTGATCGTCGGAGTAGATGAGGATGATGTTGGGCTTCGCCGCGGCGGCCGGTTTCTTCGCGGCCTTCGGCTTCGAGCGGCCTTCGTTTTGCGGATCATACTTCGCGAGATCGAAGCCGGGATTCCGCACCGGAACGACGGCCTTTGTGTCGGCGAGGAACTTCCCGATCAGCGCATCCATCGCCTTCACTCGCTCCGGCTCCCTCGCGGCGAGGTCGTTCCTTTCGCCGAGGTCCTCGCGCAGGTTGAAGAGCTTCCAGCGATGCGCGCCGTTCTCTCCGCCGTGGAAGATGCGGATCAGTTTCCAGTCGTCGCGATGCATGGCGGCCGACGGCGGCAGCCAGTCCGGCACCGCCGGATTGTGCGGGAAGTAGGTGAAGATCGCCTCGCGCGTGAGCGGCTGGCCTTTCAACGCGGGCACGATGCTGATGCCGTCGAAACGCTGCGCCGGTGCGGCTTTCAGCCCGGACAGTTCGAGGATGGTCGGGTAGAAATCGCTGCTCTGGATCACCGCATCGCTCCGCGATCCCGCGGCGACCAGGCCGGGATACGCGACCACGCACGGCACGCGGATGCCGCCCTCGAAGACCGTCGCCTTGCCGCCGCGCAGCGGTGCGTTGCTGGTCGGCGTGGTGCCATCGACTTCGTTATACATGTTGCCGCCGTTGTCGGAGAAAAAGACGATCAACGTGCGGTCGGCGATCTTCAGCCGGTCGAGCGTGTCGAGCAGCGTGCCCACCGCGTCGTCCATGCTCTCGATCATCGCCGCATAGGTCGGGCTGCGCTGTGGATCGTTCGGGTCCACGCGCCCGCGATACTTTTCGATCAGTGACTTCTTCGCGTCGAACGGCGCGTGGACGCTGAACATCCAGTAGTTCAGGTAGAACGGCTCGCCCGCGTGCTTCTCCATGAATGCGACGGCTTCCTTCGCCATGCGATCTTCGATGTGTTGATCGGGCACCGCGGGATCGGGATCGAAATCCTTGAACTTCCACGGCGCGACGAAACTCCCCGCCGGCCCCGGCCCCGGCCAGTGCGGCACATCCACGTCGAAGCCGTGCTGCAATGGCGAGTATGGCTCGGGCCCGAGATGCCACTTCCCGAAATGCCCCGTCGCGTAGCCCGCCGCCTTCAACGCCTTCGGCAGCGTTTGGTAAGTCGTGTTCAGCCGCGACACCGACGTCGGCGCGATCGCTTTCTCGGCTGGTCCCGCCTTCTTCCCGAGTGTCGCCTGCAGGACGACCTGCGGCAGGTGGCAGTTCGGCGTCGTGATGCCGGTGCGCGCCGGACTCAACCCCGTAAGCACGCTCGACCGCGTCGGCGAGCAGAGCGGACTCGCAGCGTAAGCGCGCGTGAACGTCATGCCGCGCTTCGCGAGTCGCTCGAGGTTCGGCGTTTTGTAAAACCTCGTGTGGCCGGAAAGCGTCGTGTCCGCCCATCCGAGGTCGTCGGCCATGATGAAGACGATGTTCGGCCCGCGATCGGCGCCGGAAAGCTGGCCGCACCAAACGCAAAGAGCCGCGAGGAAACAGATGAGGCTCTTCATGAGGAGCTACTTCGCCGACTTCGCGCCCTGCCAGCCCTTGAGCCATTGCGCGGTCAGCGTGGCGACGAGTTCGGCGTTCTTCGGATCGGTGGCGATGTTCACGTTTTCCTGCGGGTCGGCTTGCTGGTCGTAGAGTTCGACGGCATCGAGCTTCGCGTGATCGGCTTTGTGGACCCACCGCGTGAAGCGATAGCGATCGGTGCGCATCGAGTAGCCCATGAGCTTCTTCCCATCCACGTCGCGCGGGTATTGGCTGAACGCGGCGGTCTTCACGGACTTCGCGGGGTCGCGGAGCACCGGCGCGAGGCTCGTGCCTTCGAGATGTTTCGGCAGCGCGAGTCCGCACAGATCCGCGAGCGTGGGATAGATGTCCACGAACTCGGCGAGCGACTTCGTGCGCCGGCCTGCGGTCTTGAGACCCGGCACCGAGATGAGCAGCGGCGCGTGCGTGTCGTTCTCGACGTTGCTGTGTTTGCACCAGCCGCCATGCTCGCCCAGCTTCCAGCCGTGATCGCCCCAAAGGACGACGATCGTTTTCTCCGCGAGGCCGAGCCGATCGAGTTCGTCGAGCACGCGGCCGACCTGCGCGTCCATGTAGCTGATCGCGGCGTAGTAGCCGTGCTTGAGCTGCCGCGCGAGGTCGTCGGGGATCGGTCCGGCGGGAATTCCGTGATACGCGCGCAGCTCGCCGCCCGGGCCGACGGCGTAGTCCGGCGCGCCCTTCGGCTTGAACGGATTCGGTGCGAGCTGGATTTTCGCCGGGTCGTAGAGGTCCCAGTATTTCTTCGGCGCGACGAAGGGGAGATGCGGCCGGATGAAACCGACGCCGAGCCAGAACGGCTGATCCTTCTTCGCGCACTCGCCGAGCGCCGCGACCGCCATGTCTGCGAGCGCGCCGTCGTGGAAGGTGTTGTCGGGCACGTCGGAACTCTCGAACGCGGGCCCGTAGTTGCGCACCTTGCCTTTCTTCGGCGGCGCGGTCTTCGACGCCTCGACCTTCGCCTTCACGATCGCCATGTTCTCGGGCAGCCCATACGCGCCGTGACTCGTCTTCGGCGCCTGCCACGGCACAGACCACGACTGCGGATCGTCGAAGCCGCCGTGGAAGAGCTTGCCCATGCCCTGCACGAAATAGCCGTTCTTTTTGAAATGCTCCGGCAGCGTCACCACGTCCGGGATCGCTTTGCGGAAGTGCGTGTTCAAGTCCCACACCTTCGTCGTGTCGGGCCGCGTGCCGGTGAGCAGGCTCGAGCGCGACGGCGAGCAGACGGCCTGCTGGCAATACGCGCGCTCGAATGTGACGCCGCGCTTCGCGAGCCGGTCGAGATTCGGCGCGTGGATGTAGCTCGCGCCGTAAGCGGGGAACTCCGCGCGCAGGTCATCGGCGGCGAAAAAGAGCACGTTCATCTTCTCCGCCGCGTGGGCTGAGACGACGAGGAACAGGGCGAGCAGGGCGTGGAGTTTCATAGGTGGAATTAGAGAGCGACGGTCACGCCGGGCGTCGCGATGGGATAGTGGCCGTTCGCGTCCGGCACGACCGGCGGCGGCATGTCCCACGTGACCTTCTCCGGCATGAGCTGGAGCTTGGAATTGATCGCCTCATCCCACTCGATGAGCTTGCCGGAGTATGTCGCCATGCGGCCCATGATCGCGGTCATCGTGCTCGTCGCGGCCATCTCGAGTTCGTTGTAAGGCGTGTCGTTGCGGATCGCTTCGATGAGCGGGAAGTGCTCGAGCTGATGCCCGTCCTCGCCCTTCTTGAGCCGCGTTTCCCATGCGTTCGGGCCGGTGATGCGAAACAGCCGCGACCCGACATTCAGATCGGCGCGGCCCTTCGTGCCCACGACGTGTTCGCTCACCACCTGATGCGTGCCCGGCTGCCCCTGCCGGCACTGGCTCGATAGCTTCGAGCCGTCCGCCCATTCATACTCGACGAAGTGATGATCGAAAATCTGCCCGTGCAGCTTCGGATCATTGCGCACCTGCCGCCCGCCCATGCCCTGCGCGCGCACCGGATGGCCGCCCTTGATCCAGTTGATGATGTCGATGTTGTGGATGTGCTGATCGACGATGAAGTCGCCTGAGATCCACGTGAAGTAATACCAATTCCGAAGCTGATATTGCAGCTCGCCTTCGCCCGGCAGCCGCTCCAGCCCGGCGCGCGCGTTCCCGAGCCAGTAGCACGTCATCGAAGTGATCTCTCCCACCGCGCCGTCATGCAGCCGCTTCACCGTCTCGATGTAGGCGGGTTGGTGATGCCGTTGCAGCCCGACGCCGATCTTGAGATTCTTCTTCTTCGCCGCCTCCGCCGCCGCGAGCACGCGGCGCACGCCCGGCGCATCCACCGCGAGCGGCTTCTCGACGAAGACATGCTTCCCCTGCCGCACCGCTTCCTCGACGTGAACCGGATGAAAGCCCTGCGGCGACGTGACGAACACAAGGTCCGCGAGCGCCATGGCGTCCTTGTAGGCATCGAAGCCGATGAACTGGTTCCCCATCGAGACATCGACCTGGTCGGGATGCTGCGTCTTGAGGATCTGCAGGCTCTTGTCCAGCCGGTCGCGCGCGATGTCCGCCATCGCCACGAGCTTCACGCCCTTGGTCACGTTCATCGACTGATTCGCCGCACCCGTCCCGCGCCCGCCGCAACCGACGAGCGCGACCTTGAGCTCATCCGACCCCGCCGCGTGCGCAAACCGCGCGACCGGCAGCGAAGCCAGCGCGAGCCCGGCAGCGGTGGATTTCGATGCCGTGTGGAGAAAGTCGCGGCGTGTGGTGTCGTGGGGGTTCATGAGTTGGTGTCGCTTGAGGGAATAACGGAGCGAGCGCCGTCTGGCCTTACTCGACGGCTTTTTTCTTCCGCTTGCCCTTACCAGGCTTCGCTTCAGGCGCGGCGGATTTGACCTCAGTGTTCGGCGTCGGCATCGGGGCTTTGATCGCCTCGCGCCACGCCACCATCTTCGCGTGAAGTTCCTTCACCTTGTCGGGCATCTTCTCCGCGAGGTTGGTCTTCTCGCCGATGTCCTCGCGCAGGTTGTAGAGCTCGAGCCGGCGGTCCTCGAAGAACTCCATTAGCTTCCAGTCGCCGGCCTCGATCAGGCCGACCGGCGCTGTGCGCCAGGTGTCTTCGCCCGCGCCGAGGTAGCCGGGCATGTGCTGGTAGATCGCGTCGCGCTTGAGCCCCGCACCCGGTGCGCGGAAGAGCGGCACGAGGCTCATGCCATCGAGCGTGTAGTCGGCGGGTCGCTTCGCGCCGGCGAGTTCGAGGAAGGTGGGATAGACATCGACGTGGATCGTCGGCACGTCATTGGTCGTGCCGGGCGGAGTGATGCCGGGCCAGCGCACGATGAAGGGCACGCGCGTGCCGCCTTCGTAGAGGCTGCCTTTGCCGCTGCGCAGTGGCGCGTTGTCAGTCGTGTCGTTGGCTTTCTTGATGCCTTCGCGCGCATACCCGCCGACGCCGCCGTTGTCGGAGGAAAAGATGAGCACGGTGTTGTCGGCGAGCTTGAGTTCGTCGAGCACAGCCATCACGTGGCCCACGCTTTCATCCACGCTCGCGATCATCGCGGCATAGACGGGATCGTGATGCCCGCCCGCCGCGGCCTTCGGCTTGAAGCGCGCGATCAGCTCCTTCTTCGCCTGATACGGCGAGTGGACGCCGAAGTGCGGCAGATACAGGAAGAACGGCTGATCCTTATGCTTCCGGATGAACGCCTCCGCCTTGTCGGTGAGGAAGTCGGCGAGATAGGTGCCCTCCGCGTAGGGCGTCTTCGGGCTCGTGGCGAAGTCGAAGTGTTTGCCCGCCGACGAGATCGCCTCGTCGAAGCCGCGCTTGCCCGGATGATAGTCAGCGCTCTCGCCGAGGTGCCACTTGCCAAACATCCCGGTCACATAGCCCGCCGTCTTGAGTTGCTGCGCGATGGTGATGCGATCGAGCGGCAGCTTGGTCACATTCTCCGCGGGCCGCAGCGGACGCGTCTGCCACTCGAAGCGCCCGATGTCGCCGACGGTATAGACGCCCGTGCGCGCGCCGTATTGCCCGCTGAGCAGCGCGGCGCGCGTGGGCTGGCAGTTCTGGCAGTTGTGATAGCGGGTGAACCGCGTGCCCTGCGCGGCGAGCCGGTCGATGTTCGGCGTCTCGTAATACTTCGAGCCTTGCACCGCGATGTCCGTCCAGCCGAGGTCGTCGGCGAGGATGAAGACGATGTTCGGCGGCTTCGCCGCGTGCGCGACGAAGCCGAGGGCGAGCAGGATGGCGGCGAAGCGCATGGCTCCGGGTCAGGCGACTTTCGGCGGCTCGAAGCCGGGGCGGTATTTACGACCGACGATCTCCGCGTTCGCTTTCTCGTGATTGCTGAAGCGGAAGTTCTCCCGGTCCCAGCGCAGGTCTTCGCCGGGGAAGCGCGTGGCCTTCACCGCGAGCAGCGCGGGCTCGGTGATGCGCCAGCCGATGGTGAGCGGCGTCCACAGGTGTTTCTTTTCGCCGAGGCAGTTGTCGGCCCAGTCCTTCCAGTGATCGTGCGGCTCGGTCTTCGGCAGCGGCTCATTCTCCACGACCTTGCCCTTGCGGAAGATGGTGAACTTCCCGTCGGCCTGGAGCAGCAGCGTGCCGCCTTCGCAGACGACCATGGTGTGATTGTGGCCGAGCTTCGTGTCGGGCAGGCCGAGCGAGGCGAAGGACGGCATCAGGCCGGTGTCGTTGTAGTGAACGACGAATTTGCTGCGCGCGAATTTCTTCCCGCCGGGATACGTGAGCGTGCTCAGGTTGTGCGACGAGTGGGCGGTTCCCGCCGGCTTCGGAGTGTGCGTGAGCACGGCCTCGGGCGCGGGCAGGTCGTAGGCGAAGTAGAGCAGGTCGAGCAGGTGGCAGCCCCAGTCGGCGAGTTGTCCGCCGCCGGTCTCCCAAAACGCGCGCCAGCGTTTCGGCGCGAGGTCTTCGCTGAAAGGCAGGTCGTCCATGAGCGGCCCGCGCCAGAGGTCCCAGTTGAAGCCCTCGGGTAGCGGCGTGGCCGGCGTGTATTCGCTCCACGGCTCCACGAAGTAAGTCCCGCGCGCGACGGCGCCCGTCCACACATGCGCCTCGACCGGTTTGCCGAGCTGGTTCTTGCGCAGGATTTCCACCGCCTGCATGCGGCCTTCCTTGCACGCACGCTGGTTGCCCATCTGCGTCACGAGCTTCGGTCGCGCGGCGAGCCCGTCGCGGATCATCCGCAACTCGTCGAGCTGCTGCACGAGCGGCTTCTGGCCGAAGAGATGTTTGTTGTGCTTGAGCGCCGTGAGCATCATCGGCGCGTGGTGAAAGTCCGGCGTATCGACGATCACGGCGTCGAACTGGTCGGCGCGATTCGCGAAGGCCTCGCGGTAATCCTGGAGCGTCCACGCGTTCGGGAATTCCTTCGAGATCTTGTCCAGCTCGCGCTTGTCCACGTCGCAGAAGCCGGCGAACTCGACCATGGGATGATCCTTCAGCGCCTTGCGTTGCATCGCCGCGACGCCGCCGACGCCGATGTGGAAGATGCGCAGCTTGCTGTTCTTGTTCGTCTGCGCCCGCGCGCGCATCGAGAGCGAAGCGATGCCGGTCGTGAGCACGGCGCCAGTTTGGAGGAAACTCCGCCGGGTGACCGGGGAGACGGGGGTGTGGTTTGTATTCATAGAGAGGGTGAGAGTTTTGCGGGTCCGATCGTCGAGGGGAATTATATTTCGCGGGTGGCGGCTGCGAGCGTTGGTTTCCGGCTCAACGCTTCCCGGAGTTGACGAATTCAGCCTCGCTCAGGACGCCGTCGCGATTCGTGTCGAAGTTTTTGAAGCGCTGCTCCGCGTCGTCCTTCCTGCCGAGCCCCGCCTTGTATTCCTCAAGCGTGAGCGTGCCGTCGTGGCTCGTGTCCCACTTCTTGAAGATCGCCGGCCGGTCCAGCGTGGCGGCCTTCGCGTTCGCCGGCTTCACCGCGGCGCGCGGCCTGTCCTGTGGTTTCCCGGACGCCGCCACTTCATCGCGCGCCTTGCTCGGCGGCAGCGTCTTCACCCACGCGAGCGTCTTCGCCGTGAGCGATCGCACGATGTCGGGATGCGCCGCCGCGACGTCATGTTCCTCGCCGATGTCCTTCGGGATATCGTAGAGCTGCGCATGCGTGCCGTCGTGATTCACGAAAAGCTTCCACCCGCCATCGCGGGTCGCGAGCATCGGCGGCGTGTAGTCGTCGCCCTGCACGCGGTAGAGCCATTCCCAATGCAGCGGCTTCGTGCGCGGGCGCGATTTACCGAGCCAGATGTCGCTCACGTCCTCGCCATCCGGCTGCACGGTCGCGGGCACGGTCACGCCCGCGAGCTTGCAGATCGTCGGCAGGAAATCCACGCCGCCGGTCACGCTCGTCTCGTCCCGTTTCCCCGCCGGCACATGCCCCGGCCAGCGCAGCAGACCGAACGTGCGAATGCCGCCTTCATACATGCTGCGCTTGCGCGCGCGCAGCGGCCCGGTGTTGCCCACGCCCGCGTTCGACGCGTTGCCGATGCGATAGTCCTCCGCGCCGTTGTCGCTCGAAAAGAAAATGATCGTGTCGTCCGCGAGCTTCAGCTCATCGAGCGCGGCGAAGAGCCGGCCGAGCTGCGTGTCGAGATCGGTGAGCGTCGCGCAGAAGACCTGCATCTGGCTCTTCAAGTCCTTCGCGTTCGCGAGATACCCCTTCATCCACGGCCCGAACGCCGGATCGTTCGCCGAGGGCGCGATCGATTCATACACCGCGAGCTGCTCCGGCGTCGGCTTGAGCAGCGCGTGCGGCACGAGCGTCCACACGTTCGCGTAGAACGGGCGATCCTTGTTCGCTCTGATGAAGGCGATCGTCTCATCCACGATCAGCTCCGTCGATTTCGCGCGGAAGAAAGGCTCCTTCGCCTCATCGCCGAGCTGCGGCCCGTTCGCGTTCACCGTCTTCGTCACATCGAAGCCATAGTCGCCCGGCGGTGGCGCGCCCGGCCCGCTGCCGAGATGCCACTTCCCGAAATGCGCCGTCGCATAGCCCGCGCCGCGCAGCAGCCGCGGCAACGTCGTGGCCTTCGGATCGAGCCAGTCCGGCATCGAACGCGCCGCGTTCTGCTCGTGAGTGGCGAAGTGCCCGTGGACGAGATGCCGCGTCGGCGCGTGTGAAGTCATGAACGCCGCCCGGCTCGGCGAGCACACCGTCGCCGCGACATAGAACTGCCGCAGCCAAGTGCCCTGCGACGCGAACTTATCGAGGTTCGGCGTCTTCACATACGGATGCCCCGCGAAGCGCGCATCGTTCCACCCCTGGTCGTCGGTGAGGATGAAGATCACGTTTGGTCTGCGCTCGGCGGCGCGATGCACCGACGGGGTCAGGAGAAAAAGCGAGGCGAGAACGACGAGTGTTTTTTTCATATCGCGAGGACGGTTCAGTGAAAGCGGATCGAGAACAGATCCGCATCACTCATTTCAAAGCGCAGCGTGACTGGCCTGCCGGCGAGCGCGCCGAGATCGGCGCCGCCTTTCCACTTCACCTCGTGCGCGATGTAGTCGCCCCAGATCGGCTCGCTCTCTTCGAGCGCGAAGCCTGGGAGCGGCTTGCCATCAGCGTCTTGAAGCTCGGCGCGGATCTGTCCGGCGGCGCTCGTGGAGCAATTGATCTCCAGTTTTTTGCCGGTGAAGGTGAACGGCTTCGTCACAAGTTCGCCGCCTTCCAGTGGAGCGTTCACCGACGCAAATCCATCGAGCCGCAGCGTGTAGCGCCGGCCGCCGGTGAGGAACATCGACAGCTCCGTGTCGCTCGTTTGATGGATGCCGATCGCGGCGTAGTTCGCGCGGTTCGCCCAGCCTTCCCTGCCGATACCGGGACGGATGAAGCTCTGCGTGAATGTGCGGTCGTAGCTGCCGCCGCCGCGCGTGCTCATCAACAGGATGTCCGTGGCCGCGCCGCGTTTGTCCATGAAGCGCGTGGGCAGCGCGACGTAGATGTGCGGCGCGCGGAAATAGGGCTGCGTGCAGGCGGTGTAGAGATGCTCCTTCGGCAGGTTCGCCGCCATCTCGACGAAGGGCGTCCAGGTGATGAAATCCTGCGACGTGGTGCGGGCGATGCCGCGCACGCCGTTGATGAAACGGCGGAAGTAGCAGACGTAGCTCTGCTCGCTCTCGCTCCAGAATGCGTAGTTCTGCGAGTCGAAGTATTTGCCCCAAGCCTCCGGGATGACCGGCTCGTCGCGCAGCTTTTTCCAATGGATGCCGTCGGGCGAGACGAACGCCTTCAATCCGCCGGGGCCGCGCTTGTCGCGCACGGCGAGGTGTTCTTTGTGCGGCTGATAGGCGAGCCCGCCGAGCGCCTTGTATTTCTGGTCCGCGGGCACGCCGGGCTTCGTGTCGATGAACGGCGTGAAGTTGTGACTCACGAGGAACTCGTCCATGAGCACGATGTTGTCCTCGGGGAAGGTCGGATGCTTGTAGATGCCGAGCTTCGGCACGGTCCACGCGATCGCATCCGTGCTCTCCGCATACAGCGTCACCTCGCCGGCGTGATACTGCTCCCAGCCCGCCTTCCAGTGGTTCCCCGGCTTTTGGTCGCCGCGGTAGTAGAACTGAAACTTGTCCGCCGCGCGCAGCACGGTCGCGTAATGCCCCTGCGGCCGCGGCGGCGAAACCGGCGGCGCGAGCTGCGGCGTGTGGAGCTTGAGCGCGGCGCCCTTGAGTTCGCCGATCAGCAGGCGATCGACGAACAGTTCGCGCCGCGACCCGAGGTCGATCGCCGCCTCCGCCGCCCGGAGCGAGGCGGGGAACAGCAGGGCAATCGTGAGGACGATGACTCGAATCATTTCGCGGCTTTCGGATTCTGCCGCGCCGGGGATTGCGTCGGGTGCTCGCGCGGTTGCGCGTTGATGGCGTCGAAGGCTTTCCTTAGCCGCTCGACGACGTCCGGGTGCTGCGCGGCGACGTTGCGCTGCTCGCCGGGATCGGCCTGGAGATCGAAGAGCTGCATCGGCTTCGGTTCGTCGCCGGTGCGCAGGCCGGGATGCTCGCTCGGCTGCGATTGCTCGTAGGGCGCGATGATCGTGACGCCGTCCGGGCCGCGCGGATCGATCCAGCGCTCGCCGGGTTTGTCGAAGCCCTTGAACCCATCGCGCCCGGCCAGCACGTGCAGCTTCCACCGCGCGTCGCGCACGGTCGCGAGGTTCGCTCCCTGCGCGCCGAGGATCACGTCGTGCGGGCTTTTCGCGCCGGAGGTGAAGAGCGGCATGATGTCGCGACCGTCGATCACGCGATTCTTCGGCGGCTCGACGTTCGCGGCTTTGAGCGCGGTGGCGAAAAGATCCATCATCACCGCGGGCTGCGCGCTCGTGTGGGCGGCGGGGATTCTCCCCGGCCAGCGCGCGATGCACGGCACGCGGTAGCCGCCCTCGAAGCTGCTGCCCTTCATGCCGCGCAGCCCGCCGGTGCTGCCGCCGAACCACGCGCCGTTGTCGCTCGTGAACATGACGAGCGTGTTCTCGTCGAGGCCGAGCGCCTTGAGCTTTGCGAGCACCTGGCCGACGCCCCAGTCGAGTTCCGCCACGGTGTCGGCGTAAAGTCCGTCGCCGCTTTTTTTGTAGAAGTCCTCCGAGGCCGCGAGCGGTTTGTGCGGCATCGGGTGCGGGAGATAGAGGAAGAAGGGGCGCGCCTTGTTTCGCTCGATGAAATTGACCGCGCGCGCCGTGTAGCGCTTGGTGAGGTTCGCCTGGACGACCGGATACTCGACGGACTTGTCGCCCTCGTAGTGCTGCACCGGGCGCATATCGTTCGAGTAAGGGATGCCGAAGTATTCATCGAAGCCGCGATGCGTCGGCAGCCACTCGGGCTTCGCGTGGCCGAGGTGCCACTTGCCGATCATTCCCGTCGCGTAGCCGGCCTTCTTGAGGAGCTGCGCGAGCGTGACTTCGCTCGCCGGGAGGTGCAGCGCGTCCGCATCCGGGCCCCCGTCGGGCGCGGGGTTGGAAGTCATGCCGCAGCGGAAGGGATAGCGCCCCGTGAGCAGCGCCGCGCGGGTCGGCGCGCAGAACGGCGCGGGAGTGTTGAACTGCGTGAGCTTCGCGCCTTCCGCCGCCATGCGGTCGAGATGCGGCGTCTTGAACTTCGGATGGCCGTAGCCCGCGAGATCGCCGTAGCCGAGGTCGTCGGCGAGGATGATGACGATGTTCGGCTTCGCCGCCCCGGCGGCAAAGTCGCGTCCGAAAAAGGCGACGAACAACGCGACGAGGAAAGCGACGGGGGATTTCATTCGGGAGGGAATACCAGCGGGCACGGCGTTTTGAAACTACACCTTGTCGTGGCGAAGGCGCCCCCGCATGGCGGCGCCATGAAGCGGCCGCCGGCTCATCGCGCCGACGCACCGACGCACCGCGATCCCGTCTTTTCTAACTCCGCTCTACAGCGTGCGGCAGAATTCCTCGAACCGATCCAGGCCCTTCTTGATGATGTCGAGGCTGGTCGCGTAGCTGAAACGCACGGTGCCATCGTGGCCGAAAGCGACGCCGGGCACGACCGCGACGTGATGCTTGCTGAGCAGACGGTCGGCGAAATTCGTCGAGCTGAGGCCGAGCTGGCTGATGTTCGCGAGCACGTAGAAGGCGCCCTGCGGCATGACCACGCTCACGCGATCGATCGACTGCAGGCGGCCGACCATGTATTGCCGGCGCATGTCGAACTCCGCGCGCATGTCCTCGACCGCCGACTGGTCGCCCTTGAGCGCCGCGAGGCCGCCCTTTTGCGCAAAGCTCGTCGGGTTCGACGTGCTGTGGCTCTGGATCGCGTCGATGGCTTTCGCGATCGGCTCGGGCGCACCGAGGTAGCCGAGCCGCCAGCCGGTCATCGAGTAGCTCTTGGAAAATCCGTTCACCGTGATCGTCAGCGCGTAGGCTTCCGGCGAGATCGACGCGAGGCTCGTGTGCTTTACGTCGTCGTAGGTGAGCTTCTCGTAGATCTCGTCGCTGAGCATCAGGATGTCTTCGCCCAGCGCGACTTCGACGAGCGCCGCCAGTTCGTCGCGCGTATAGACCGCGCCGGTCGGATTGCCCGGCGAGTTGATGATCACCATCTTCGTGCGCGGCGTCATCGCGTCCTGGAATTCGTCGGGCGTCATCTTCCAACCGTTCTCCTGCTTGGTCTGAACGACGACGGGGTCACCACCGGCGATGCGCACCATTTCCGGATACGAGAGCCAGTAGGGCGCCGGGATGATGACTTCGTCGCCCGGCTGCACCGTGGCGAGGATGGCGTTGATGCACGAGTGCTTCGCGCCGCAGCTCACGATGATCTGCGAGGGCTTGTAGTCGAGATTGTTGTCGGCCTTGAACTTGTCGCTGATGGCCTGGCGCAGCTCGGGCGTGCCGCTCGAGGGCGTGTATTTGGTGAAGCCTTCCTCGATCGCGGCCACCGCTGCGGCCTTGATGTGCGCGGGCGTGTCGAAGTCAGGCTCACCGGCGCCGAAGCTGCACACATCGATGCCTTCGGCTTTCATCGCCTTGGCTTTGCTGTCGATCGAGAGCGTGAGGGACGGAGTGAGGATGGTGGCGCGTTCGGCGAGCATGGCGTTGGTGGTCAATGTCTTTGGTTTTTGGAAAATGCGGGGGAATGGACTAGAGCAGCGGCGCGTGAGTGCAAGCTCCGCGTGCCGTCACTTTTTTGCGGCATACCAGCTCTCGATCAGCGAGCGCAGGTTGTTCTCGGCGATTTTTACGATGCCCATCTCGCGTTGCGCATTGTCCGGCGAGTCGCTCGCGTGCGCGGCGTTGACCATGATCGTGGAGCCAAACTCGCGCCGGATCGTGCCCGCCGGCGCCTTGCTCGGATCGGTCGGCCCGAGGACCTCGCGGATTTTGCGCACGGCATCGACGCCCTGGTAGCAAAGCGCGATGCACTTCTCGCTGCCGGCATCGTGGCGCTTCTCCGCGGGGCAATCGCCCGGCTTGAGCCCGCACATGAACCCGACGATCTGCTCCCAGTTCTCGCGGCCGACGACCGGGCCGAGGAGATCGCCCAGCTTCGTCTCGATCTCGGGCGCGATCGGAAATCCGAACTCGACCTCGACGAGCTTGCGCACCGTCTCGCCGGTGCGACCGCGCAGCTTGTCCTGGAGCACGTCGAGCACGGGGCCGTAGAATTCCTCGGCTTGCGCGACGCTCATCCGGTGGACCTTGCACGCGACGATGTAGAGGCCGGTGCGGGAGAAAAGATCGATGACACCGCCGGGCCGTGCGCTCGCGAAGCGGAAGTTGTCCGGCTTGATGAGCACGAGCGTCTTCTCGACTTTCGAGCCTGCAGGAAACTCGACGGCGCCTTCGAGCAGGCCGCCGTCCGTGTCCGAATACTCCGCCCACAACCGCAGGTCGCGCTCGGCGCATGCGTCATCCGGCGGCGCGAGCACCGCGGGCTCGAAGTAGGTCACGTTCTCGTGTGCATCGATCGTGTAATCGCCATACGTGTCGCGGATCGTCTCGCCGCTCGTGCGTTCATTCACGATGTGCCCGACCGTGCCGCGGATCTTCGCGACCGCATCCTCGCCCTTGAAGACGAGCAGCAGCACGCGCGGCTTCGAGCCCTGCGCAGGCGGCATGAATTTCTCGAGCACGTATTTGCGGATCAGCTCCTGTGTCGCTCGATGCCGCGGATCGTCCTCGTCGGTCACGATCTGCGCCGCGTAGCGCTCGACCAGTTCCTTGCCCGGCGCAAACATCCGCGCCGCCACGAGGTCGAGCCCCGTGCGCGAGATCAGCCGCGCGAGGATGCCGCCGGTGCGGCTCTTGCGAAGGGTGTGCGGCGTGACGAGAACGTAGGAAAGGTCTTCTGCCATATGTAAATGATCCCGCTCCGGGGCGGCGGGGCGCGCAGCATGGGCGGGGCAAATCGAGCGTCAACGGATTTTCTGCCGCGCCGCGCCACTTGCGATCAGGCCGCGTGTCCCTTAACGCAGGGTTATGCAATTACACCTCAGCCCGCGCAATCTCACCCTGAGCCCGTCCATCCACGTTCACGCTGCTGGCGTCGTCGCTGCGCTCGAAGACCTCGCCGACCTCATCGCCGTGCATCTCGTGGTCTATCACGACGAAGCCGCCAAGCCCGTGCATCGCTTTGGCGTGAAGGCGCACCTCGCAGTCCCCGGAAAGGACGTGCACGCCGACGTCACCGCCGAGACCCTCCACGCCGCGCTCGATCTCGCCGGCGACAAACTTGCGCGCCAACTCCGCAAGCGGAAGACCAAGCTCACCGACAAGCGCCGCACCAAGATCGCCCGCCAAAAGGAAAACGCCCGCAGCGGACGATGAACCGCCTGGCGCTGCTCGCGCTCGGCGGGATCAGCGCCTTCGCCGCACCGCCGCCGGCGATGCCGGTCGTGCCCGCCGACTGCCCGCCGAAAATTCAACTCCTCAAGCCGGGCGTGAAGCTCACGCTCGTCGCCGAGGATCCGCAGATCGTCACACCGACCGGCATCGATGTGGACAAGCAGGGCCGCGTGTGGGTCGCCGCCTCGCACACCCATTTCCGGCCCGCGGATTATCCCGGCCCGGAGCACGACGAGATCGTGGTTCTCTCGAATCCCGATGCAGACGGCCGCGCGCAAACACGCACGCTTTTCTACGACCGCACCAAGGACACGATGGGCCTCGTGCTCGGACCGGACGGCTGGGTTTATCTCGCCGAACGCAGCCGCATCCTGCGCGTGAAGGACACCGACGGCGACGGCCGCGGCGACCGTGAGGAGAACATCGCCGTGCTGAAAACCACCGAGACTTATCCGCACAACGGCCTCTCCGGCCTCGCATGGCATCCGTCCGGCGACCTCGTCATCTCGCTCGGCGAAAACATGTGGAAGCAGTGGGATCTCGTCGGCACGGACGGCGTCACACTGCGCGGCGAAGGCGCGGGCGGCGGCATCTTCCGCTGCACCGCCGACGGCGCGAACCTCCGCAAGATCGCCGTCGGATTCTGGAACCCGTTCGGCCTGTGCGTCCGCGCCGACGGCGAAATCTTCGCAGCCGAAAACGATCCCGGCAGCCGCCCGCCATGCCGCCTGCTGCACATCGTCGAAGGCGGCGACTACGGCTACCAGCGCATCTACGGCGAATCCCCGTCGCATCCCTTCGTCTGCTGGAATGGCGAATTGCGCGGCACGCTGCCGATGATCTGCCCGAGCGGCGAAGCGCCGTGCGGTCTGCAACCGCTCGGCGGCGGACTCCTCGCGTCGTCGTGGACCGATCACCGCATCGACTTCTTTCCGCTTCAAGTCCGCGGCGCGAGCTACACCTCCGCGCGCGTGCCGATCGTCCGCGGCAGCGAATTCTTCCGCCCGACCTGCGTCGCCCGCGTCTCCGGGAGCGTCTATTATTTCGCCGACTGGGTCTTCGGCTCGTATCCGATCCATCAGCGCGGCCGCGTGTGGAAGCTGGAGATCGATCCCGTCGCCGCGCGCGAGTGGATCGCGCCCGCCGCACCCGAAACGCCGCCGCGGGCGAAGGCCGGGAGCGTCGATGAAAACTTCGCGACTGCGCGCGGGAACGATCCATTCCTCGCGCGCTACGCCCTGCTCGCGCTCGCGCGGGACGCGGCAGCGTGGAGCGGTCGCATCGCGAAGATGAGCGTGCGCGATCGCGTCACCGCGTGCATCGCACTCAAGCTCGCGCAGCCGAAGGACGAGAACTGGCCGCGCATCTTCCTCGCCGACGCGAGCGGCGATTTGCAGTTCGAGGCGCTCCGCTGGATCGCCGACGAACGCCTGACCGCGCTGCTGCCGCTGGTCGAAGCGAAGCTGCGCGCGTCCAATCTCGACTACCGCGGCTTCGAAGCCTGCCTCGCCGCGCTGAACACGCTGAACGACAACCCGCGCGCCGGCGTGGACAATCCCGCGATGCTGCTCGAGCGCGTTCGCGACGCCGGCTCACCGCCGCGCGTGCGCGCGTTCGCGCTGCGCCTGCTGCGCGCGAAGCCGAAACAACTCACCACCAACTTCCTGCGCGGCTTGCTCGACTTGAAGGACGACGATCTGGCGATCGAAGCCGTGCGCGCGATCGCGCGGACCGGCGACGAATCCGCGCTCGCGGAAATCGCCGGCAACGAATCGCGCCCGCCGCGGCTGCGCGCGGAAGCGACCACCGGACTGAATGACATCCCGCTGCTCATCAAGTTGAGCGCGAACGCCGACGCGACCATCCGCGAGGAAGCGTTGCGCGCGCTTCGCATCAGCACGCTGACCGACGAGCAGAAAGCGAAGCTCCGCGAGACGGCGAAGAAGTTCCCCGCGTCCGCCGATCTCGTCGCCGCGATCTCCACCCCGCCGACGCGCCCGCCGCTGGACGACATCGCGAAGTGGCAACAACTCCTCTCACAGCAGAAGACCAAGCCCGACCCCGAAGCCGGCGAGCGCATCTTTTTCAACCCGCGCATCGCACAGTGCTCGAACTGCCACCAGCGCAGCGGACGCGGCAGCATCGTGGGCCCGGACCTCACGGCGATCGGCGGGCAGAACGATGAAGCGTGGCTGCTCCAGGCGATCCTCGATCCGAGCCGCGACGTGGCGCCGCAGTTCTACGCCACTGCTCTGGAGATGAAGGATGGCTCGACCTTCGTCGGCATCCCGCTGCGCGACGGCGGCGGGGCTACCGCGGTCTTCCGCGACCTCACGGGCACGGAGCGCCAGATCAACCGCGCAGAAGTGGTCAGCCGCACGGAGCTTCAGACGTCGGTCATGCCGCCCGGCTTGCTCACGATGCTGACCGACCGCGAGATCCGCGACCTGCTCGCGTTTCTCCGCGAGCGCGGCGCGAATTGACGGCCCCCAGCGCGGCGACAACCACGGCGAAGAAGTGTTTCAACCTCCCCTAAATTCTTCTTCGCGCGCGGCCATGTTGATGCAGCGGGTGATCAGCGCGGTCCAACCGGTCTGGTGCGCGGCGCCGAGACCGCGACCGGTGTCGCCGTGGAAGTATTCGTGGAACTGCACGTGGTCGCGCCAGTGCGCGTTATCGACGAAGCGCGGGTCATCGCCGTAGCACGGGCGGCGTCCGTCTTTGTCCCGCAGGAAGAGGCGGGACAGACGCGTGGCGAGTTCGAGCGCGACCTGCTTGAGGTTGATCCAGTTCCCCGAGCCGGTCGGGCATTCGACCTTCACGTCGTCGCGGTAGAAGTGGTGGTATTTCTCGAGCGCCTCGATGAGCAGGTAATTGATCGGGAACCAGATCGGCCCCCGCCAGTTCGAGTTGCCGCCGAACATCCCCGTGCGGCTTTCGCCCGGCTCGTAGGAGATCGAATGCTCCGCGCCGTCGAGATGCAAAACGAAGGGATTGTTGCGATACGCCGCGCTCAGCGAGCGCACGCCAAAGGGCGAGAGGAATTCGCTTTCATCGAGCACGTAGCGCAGCACACGCGTGAGCCGTTCCTTGCTCGGGATGCCGATGATGCGCAGTTCCTCCTCTGGCGCGCCGGGCTTCGGGCAGCGCTCCATGTAGGTGACGTGCTTTGCGAGCTCGGGCCGGTTGTCCACGAACCAGCGCATCCGTTTCCGGAACTCGGGCAGCGCCTTGATGGTTTCCTGGTCGAGCACTTCGACCGCGAGCAGCGGGATGATGCCGACGAGTGAACGCACGCGCAGCGGAATCTCGGTGCCGTCATCGACGAGGATCTGGTCGTAATAGAAGCCGTCTTCTTCATGCCACAGACCGTCGCCGCCGAGCGTGTTCATCGCGTCGATGATATCGACGAAGTGCTCGAAGAACTTGCTCGCGATGTCTTCGTAAGCGGGCCGCGTGCGCGCGAGTTCGAGCGCCATCGAGAGCATCGTCGCGCAGTAGAAGGCCATCCATGCGGTGCCGTCGGCCTGCTGGAGTGTGCGGCCGCCCGGCAGCGGGTTGGAGCGGTCGAAGAGCCCGATATTGTCGAGCCCGAGGAAACCGCCGCCGAAGATGTTTTTGCCGCCCGGATCCTTGCGGTTGACCCACCACGTGAAGTTGAGCAGCAGTTTTTGAAAACAGCGCTCGAGGAAGAGCGTGTCGCGCTTTCCGACGGGCGCACTGATCTTGTAGGCGCGCCAGCAGGCCCACGCGTGAACGGGCGGATTCACGTCGCCGAAGTTCCACTCGTAGGCGGGGATTTGCCCGTTCGGGTGCATGAACCACTCGCGCAGGAAAAGCTGGAGCTGGCCCTTCGCGAAGTCGCGGTCGATGCGCGAAAACGGGATCATGTGGAAGGCGAGATCCCACGCCGCATACCACGGGTATTCCCATTTATCCGGCATCGAGATCACGTCGCTGTTGTGGAGGTGCAGCCACTCGAAGTTGCGCGACTTCGCGTGCCCGGGCGGCGGCTTGGGCTGCGAGGGATCGCCTTCGATCCAGTTCTTCACGACGTATTCGTAATACTGCTTCGACCACAGCAGCCCGGCGTAGGCCTGCGTCACGACGCGGCGATGATCCTCGGTGAGATTCGCCGGCAGGCGCGAGGCGTAAAACTCGTCCATCTCCGCGGAGCGCTGATGAAAGATCTTGTCGAAGTCCGCCCATGCGCCGTGCGTGGCGCAATCCTCGTGGCGCAGGCGCATCTCGATCACGCGCTCATCGCCACCGGGAATATCGAGCACGTAGTGCGGCGCGCACTTGGTCCCGCGCATCGCGGGATTCACCGCGTCGCGCTTCCCGTTCACGACGAATTCGTGGAAGGCATCCTTCACGAAGTGCGATTGATTCGGGCACTGCCAGAGCTTCTCGAGGTTCGTGTCGTTCTCGGTGAAGAGCCACGGTCGCGCGTCGGCGCTCTCGAAGTGAAACCGCCCGAGCGTCGCGTGCGTCGCGATCACGCGCTGGTCGCCGTCGCGCTCCATGTGCGGCTTCGGGTGCTTGCCCGGTCCCCACGACCAGACGTTGCGAAACCACAGCGTCGGCAGCACGTGGATCGTCGCCGCTTCCGGGCCACGGTTGGCGACGGTGATGCGGATGAGCGTGTCGTCCGGCCCCGCCTTCGCGTATTCGACGGAGACATCGAAGTAACGCTCATCGTCAAAGACGCCGGTGTTCTCGATCTCGAACTCGAGTTCGTCCTTCGAGCGACGCGCGTTTTCCTCGATGATCTGCGCGTAGGGAAACTCGGCGTGCGGATATTTGTAGAGCGCCCGCGCGTAGCTGTGCGTCGGCGTCGAGGCGAGATACCAATACCACTCCTTCACGTCCTCACCGTGGTTGCCCTGCGGATTGGTCAGCCCGAAGAGCCGCTCCTTCAAAAACGGGTCGCGCCCATTCCACAGCGCGAGCCCGAAACACATCCGGCACTCGCGGTCGCTCCAGCCGAGCAGGCTGTCCTCGCCCCAGCGATAGGCGCGCGAGCGCGCGTGCTCGTGCGGGAAGAAATTCCACGCGTCGCCATCGGGCGAGTAGTCCTCGCGAACCGTGCCCCACTGCCGCTCGGAGAGATACGGCCCCCAGCGTTTCCAGTTCTTTTCACGCTTCGCGTCTTCATCCAATCGGAGCTGCTCGGGTGTGTGATGGGGGCGCATGGCGGCGCATCGTGCGCGGAATCTTTTCCGCGGCGAGAAAGAAATGCGGCGGCCTCAGCGCAGGTAGAGAAACTCGTTCGAGTTGAGCAGCGCTAGGCAGACCTCGGCGAAGGCGCGCGTCTCCGGCGCGACTTCCCACGGCATCAGGTCGCGCTGGTATCGATCCATCCCCGGCAGGTCCTCCTCCCACTCGACGGTCTCGCCGGTGAGTTCCTCGACCATCTGCCGCTTCACTTTCATCGGCAGCGCGACGGGCTGCGGCGGGTGCGCGCGATGATGCGCGAGCAGCTTCTCGAAATGCGCGGCGCACGCCTTCGCCTCCCCCGCCGACGGCGCGCGGCCGTGGACGGTGCGGAAAACTTTCGCGATCCGCGCGTCGGTCGTCGCCTCGGATTTCCCAATGGCGGCGGCGAGCGCGAGCGCGCGGTTGTGCGTGAACTCGCTATTGAACAGCGCAAAGACCTGCGGCGTGACGGTCGTCTGGTCTCGGACTTCGCACGAGATCTCGCTGCCGGGGCGGTTGAAGACTTCGAGCATCGGGTCGCTGAGCGTGCGGTAGCGGAAGGCGTAGATCGTCCGCCGATGGCGCTCCTGCGGCGTGCGCGAGGGCAGATACGCCGGGGCGACCGAGCCCATGATGTGCCGCGGCTGCGCGGCGACTTCCCAATTGATCTCGGGGAAGACTCCGGGGCCGCCCATCTCGGGATTCAACTCGCCGGTCAGCGCGAGCATCGCGTCGCGGATCTCCTCCGCGGCGAGCCGACGCGCGGGGAAGTAAGCCAGGAGCGAGTTCTTCGAGTCGAGCGCCCGAATCTTCTCAACGTCGTCGCGGGTGCTCGCCTGCTGATAAGTCTGCGAGGTCATGATCAGCCGGTGGAGTTCCTTGATCGACCAGCCTCGCTCGACGAACCGCGTCGCCAGCCAGTCGAGCAACTCGGGATGCGTCGGGCGCGCGCCCATTTTGCCGAGGTTGTTCGGCGTCGCGACGAGGCCGTGGCCGAAGTGCTGTTGCCAGATCCGGTTCACGATGACGCGCGCGGTGAGCGTGTTCTCCGGGCTCGCGATCCAGCGTGCGAGCGCGAGACGGCGCCCCTCCGTCGCGTCCGGCAGCACGGTGTCGCGCGCGCCGGCCATCGCGCTGATCACCCCGGGCTTCACTTCCTCCGCCGGCGACTCGAGCGAGCCATTCGCGAGAATGTGGACGGCGGCGACCGCGCCGAGCGTCTGCGCAGGCATCGGGTTCACGGGCTTGGTCGAAGTGTATTTGTTGTCCACGCCGGAATAGACCGAGAAGGCCAGCGGCTCGAAGCGCTTGAGTTCGCGCTCGAGATACGCGCGGGACTTCTCGTAAATCTTGCGCAGCGAAAGGTCGGTCTTCGTGAGCCCGGAGGTGGCGCCGAGGTAGTCTTTGCGCGGGCGCTCCTTCTCCGGCAGTTCGTCGATCGACTTCACCCCGCGCCCGGCGAGCCACGCAGCCATTCCATCCTCGCTCTTTTTCTTCAGCGCCGCGGAGCGCTCGTGGATCAGCGCCAGTCGCGCCTGCACCGGTGCGCGCCCGTCGTCGATCCCGCGCGTGTTTTCCACCGGCAGAAACGGCACGTCCCGCTCCGCGAACTGCGTCGGCGCGAAGACGGCCTGGATCGCGTAGTAGTCGCGCGTGGGCAGCGGATCGAACTTGTGATCGTGGCACTGGCAGCAGCGCAGGCCCTGGCCGAGGAAGGTGACGCCGACCGCGTGGGTGACATCGTCGAGGAACTGCTGGCGCGTGATCGCGGCGACCGTCATGGCCGTGTGCTCCCACGGGCCGGAGCGCAGGAAGCCGACAGCGATCGCCATCTCCGGGTTGTTTGGCTCGAGTTCGTCGCCGGCGATCTGCTCGAGGATGAAACGATCGAAACGTTTGTCCGAATTGAACGAGCGGATCACGTAATCGCGATAGCGCCACGCGTTCGGCCGCTCGTAGTCGTTCGAGAAACCGCTCGTGTCCGCGTATCGCACGACATCGAGCCAGTGCCGCGCCTGCTGCTCGCCGTAGCGCGGGCTTTCGAGCAGCCGCGTGAGCACGGCGGCGAACGCGTCCGGCGACGTATCCTTCAGGAATGCGTCGATCTCCCCGGTCGTCGGCGGCAACCCGGTGAGGTCGAAGGTCGCGCGCCGCAGCAGCGTGAGTTTGTCAGCCGGCAGGGCGAACCCGGCGATCAACTTTTCCGCGAGCTTCTCGAGGATAAAGGCGTCGATCGGATGCTTGCTTTCCGCCGCAGGAACCGCCGGCCGCCTGATCGGCTGATAAGCCCAGACCTCCTCCGGCTTGTAACGGCGATCATTCCAATCACCCGACTGTCCGCCGCTGGTCGCGACCGTGACCCCGTCGGCAGCATCCCACTTCGGCTTCGCCACGGCGTCGGTCCACTCAGCGCCCCCGGCGATCCACTTGCGCAGCAGCTCGACCTGCTCCGGCGAGAGCTTCTCGTTTTCCTTCGGCGGCATCGCGAAGTCCTTGTCGCGCCGGGTGACTGCGAGAAAGAGCGGGCTCTTCTCCGGCTGGCCGGGCACCACCGCGGCCTCGCCGCTCTCGCCGCCCTTCAGCGTGCCCTCGCGCGTGCGCATGTCGTAGTCGCCCTTGATCTTCTCCGCGTCGTCGCCGTGGCAGGCGAGACACTTGTCGTTGAGCAGCGCGCGCACCTGCGCCGCGAGCGGGCTGGCCGCAGCCGTCCACGGCAGCGTGAGCAGGGTGAAGGACAGGATCAGCAGTGGCTTCATGGGGTTCGAAAAGGTCGATGAGAGCGTGATGGAAACAACCACGGAACGCCGCGCGCCTTAACCACCCGATCGAGCCGACACGCGCCAAAAAACCATTTGCAAGCCCCGGCGCGCCTCCTACTTTCCGCGCCCAAGTCACGCGGGTGTAGCTCAGTTGGTAGAGCACTTCCTTGCCAAGGAAGATGTCGCGAGTTCGAGTCTCGTCACCCGCTCCAAGCCTCGATCATCAAGGGTTTGAGAAGCGAATCAGCGGGGGAAATGGGAGGGGGGAAAGGCACGGCGAGATCCGGGCGCGTGTGAGGAAGACCGTCGGCAGCGCTCCGGAGAGCGGTGTGCGTATAGTCCGCACATCCGTTAATTCCATCTGCGGGCACTTCGTCCTTTCATCCTGCCTGCCCTGCGTCGTCGAAAGTAACGCCATGATCGCGGTTCACCGCGCGCGTGCGGACTCGGCGGAGATTTGATCCGCGTGGATATCTACGGACCTCCACGGGTCTTGGAGGACAGGGTCTTAGTTGAGACCTCATTCAGTCGTAACTCACTGACAATCAGAAAAGTGGAGGCGAGGGGAATCGAACCCCTGTTCGGCTAGAGGGCATTTAAGGATGTTCGCCGACGATTTGCAACAGAGAAAATGCCGTCTGTGAGTGTTGGTGGATGTATCCGAATGTTCCTACTATCGTTCCTACGTGTCCAGCCTCACTAAACGCGCAACATCAAGGTTTTGGGTCGCCTGCTTTACCGATCGCAACGGGCGCAGGTTGAAGCGATCGACGGCGACAGCAAATCGAAAGGACGCGCAGAAGATCGCGGACGGCTACGAGGATGCGGCCAGAAGGAAACGCACGGCATTGCAGGCTCGCCGCGTGATTTCAGAACTGCATCGGGCGATCACGGGCGATGCGCTGGTTCAGACGACCGTGCGCGCATTCGTCACTGATTGGCTTGAGCGAAAGCGCCCAGAGACAGCATTGAGCACGCAGTCATTTTACGCAGGGGCGGCATCAAAGTTTCTCGAATTCCTCGGGCCTCTTGCTGATCGAGATCTCGCAGAGATCGGACGAGAACATTTGCTGCGTTTCAGAAACGAACAAGCGAAACGCCTTGCGCCAAAAACGGTAAATCATCTGGTCAAGTTTCTTCGCATGGTTTTCCGAGCAGCAAGGCGCGATTCCCTTATCGCTGACGACCCTGCGGAGTTTGTGGACACAATCCGTCAGGGACAACGCAATGACCGACGCCCTTTCACGCTCGATGAACTTCGGGCAGTGCTCGCCGTTGCTGGCGAGGAATGGTGCAGCATGATCCTGTTCGGTCTTTATACAGGGCAGCGTCTTTCGGACATTGCCGCCCTTACTTGGGCAAATGTGGATCTTGAGCAGGAAGAGATTCGTCTCGTGACGAGAAAGACCGGCAAGCGTTTGATTCTGCCCATCGCCATTCCCCTGCTCCGTCATTTAGAAGCGTTGCCTTCTACAGACGAGCCGATGAAACCTTTGCACCCTCGGGCCTATGAAATCGTCGCCACGCAAGGCAAAAGTGCCCACCTCTCGAATCAGTTCGCAGATCTATTGGCTCAAGCAGGCTTACGGAAGCGACAAGCCCACCGAAAGACGCATGGCGAGGGTCGTGGCAAAGGCAGTGCACAAAACGGACTATCGTTCCATTGCTTGAGGCACACCGCAGTCACGCTGATGAAAGAAGCAGGTATTCCTGCCGCCGTTGTCATGGAACTCGTAGGCCATGACTCGGAGCAAATGAGCGAGCACTATACCCACGTCGGCAAAGAGGCTTTGAAAAAGGCGGCGGCGAGTCTGCCTGACATTCTAACGTGAAGAAGAAGCCGGTGGCTTTCCTCACAAAAGCCGAGATCAAACAAGCCAGTTTAGCGCAAACCGCAAAAGAGAAACTGCGCGGCGAACGACGACTTGAAGCCGCGAGTGTATACGACAAAGCCGTGTTGCATGTTCAATGGTTGGCATCTCAGGCTCAATTCGATTGCGCCCCAATCTCGAAGCTCGTGGAATTGGGCAACTTGATCGCAAGCACGCTCGCTCGGATAGTGGACCAGGAGCCGGGAGCCTCACGATATGTGGCAGGCGGCTGTTCAGCTTGGCCGGTGTCTATTTCCGATTCACCACATCTGGATAAGGCTTTGAAGTTGTTGTTGAAAGATCTTGGGGTGGGAAAGAGGACCGGCGAGCCGTTCGATGCGATTCGGGCGACACGTCACAAATCGCCCGCTAAGGCTCTGGCGATTGAAGTAGCCCTAATTCTGGACACTATTCGAGAATACCGAATGTCCAAAGAGGATGTCCGCTTTTTTCGGCACTACGGATGGCTTGACAAGCTTCCGCCATATTTCAAGTCGCGGAAGCGGCTACTCTCTGAGATCAACGAACGGCTCGGGAGACTTGCCGGTCTCATAGGCGTTGAGCCGCCATTCCGCACTACCCGCCAACTGCTGCGCTACGTAGGTAAGCTTTGTTTACCAAAAGGCCGTCACGTCAGAGAAACAAGCGTGGCTGAATGGACGGATGCGGCGGTGACGATGCTGTGGATGCTCACGAACAAACACCCAGAACAATGCTCGGAGCTGCTCACGATTATCGCGAAGAGCAAGGCGCGGGTCAAAAAGCCTCGTGCCGCCGATATTAAGTCCGGCATAAAGTTTGAGTTGAAGCAGGCGTTCGCGGCCCTCACTTCCCTTTAGAGCTCCTGGGATGCGCGTGGGCGCATTTCCGTCATAGAAGTATTTAAACTATGTCGCCCGAGAGAGGCGCAAAAAGCGGCTTGTCGATGGTGTATGCCAAAGGCACCCAACAAAAATACCGCCCACCATCAAACTCTCGATACGCCGATCCGTCCGCCTTCGCGCAGTGCGGCCATAGTTGAAGCAGCAACGCAGTCCGCTGTTGGCAAACCGGAATTCTATCGGCTACCAAAACGCGGCGGCGACCCCCACTTCGGTCTGACGCGAAGTTGGTATTATGCCGCCGAGCAACGTGGACTCATTCAACTAAAGCGCCTTCGGGATCGGGGTAAACTTCGTGGCGTCACTTTGGTGCCATACGACGCGGTAAGAAAACTCATCACGGAGGCGGGAAAATGATGGGAAGCCTCCGCTACCCTCACCTATTCGGCGCACCTCGCGCCACAACAGTTTTCTCGATGATCGAGAAAAAAGCGACTCGTCCTGCCCAATTAAAGCAAGGACGAACCGCTGCCGCAATGGCGAAGCCCAACTGCACGCTTTGATTTAGCACTCACGAGCGCGCAGGAGGGAGAAAACACCAAACGAACCATAATCCTATGGCTACCAAAGACACCAGCGAAGCTCCGGCTTCCAAGAAGACAGCACTCGACCTCGCAAAAGAAGCGCAGGCCGAAATCCAAGTCACGATGACGGACAAGCGCATCGACCTCCTCACCACCATGCTCGAATTCAAGGGCGTTGGTGGAGAGGATGACATTCAAGCCGGTATCCTCAAGATCGCCGCGCACTTCAAGGAGGGGATTCCCTATCCCTTTCTCCAATCGGTGTATCCCGAGATCCCACTGACGAAGGCCCGCGATGAGTTGGTGAAGAATAAGAAGATCGTGCAGGAAGGCAAAAAGGGGAAGCGCACCATCAAACTCGTGGAGGTCGCCGCGGAATAACGCAACCGGGCCGCCTCCATCGGCGTCAAAACCTTTTGGGGCGGCCCACTTCTCATTACCACTATGACATACTACGAGCAAGCCATCGAACTACTCGAAGCCTACGAAGAGAATGCTATCCGGCTCGCTGAGAATGCGAGAGTCGTTACAACGCTCCTCAGAGTTCTCAAGAGGATGCCGGTAAAGGAAGGAGAAGACGCAATCCTCGAAGATATCAAGGACCACGTTGGCAACCTGGTCTGGCAAGCCGACCCCGACCTCGACGTCGGCCATGATAGCACGAAAGGCTATGAGGAACTAGAAGCCGCCGTTGGAGATGCGGTCAAGAGAAAGACAGGGAAGAAGATCGAGTGGCATCCGTCTTAGCTGCCGGGATAAGTGCAGCAACGTGACCAATCAACCTGCGAGCCGTCGGTCCAATCCCGGCGGCTCACAGCACTCAAATCTTATGACACCCGAACAAATTCAGGAGCTTCTCGCCACCATAGAGGCAGACGCCCCCGATATTGCGATACTTGTCAGGCGACTGTCGATCGAGCAGCAGGTTGCATTTAAGCAAGACTACGAGAAACGCCTTCAAAACCGCAAATCGTGGGATCCCACTGATGAGGCAGTTCGGAGAAGAACGGCGGCAGCATTTGCGTTGGAATCAGCAAAGATCAACCGAGAACAATCCGCCACCACACCGCAGGAACCTCAGCCGGGTGACCTACGAGGTTTCGCACTGGCCGTAGCACGCCAGCTTTGCCCGGCAGATGCCATTGTCTATCGCTACTTGCAGCAGACGCAGATTGCCGAGAGCAGAAGCATGAGCGCCACCTACAATGAGCGCCGAGGTAAACGATGGGTGCCAGGCTACAGTGCCCAACAGATTCATCAGGATCTTGGGTGCTTTAAGGACGCTCAGACTGTCCTTGATGCTATAAACCGCCTGGAGGAAGCCAAGGTGATCGAGACGGAACGGAAAGGTGAGTTCGTGGCTCCTGAACGTCGCACAGGTAGAAAGCGTGACATTCGGATGTGGCTGCATGTTCCTGCACCTCTTAATCAGCAGGAAGAGACTGTGTGGTTCAGTGCCACAGACGCGATGAGACATGGCTTGGCGATAGCGATGTTGCTTCATCTGTTCCGCCTGGACAAGCAGCTCAAGAACGCCCCAGCCACTGATCTCGCCAAGAGGCTTCCGTATAGCGTGAAGTCGATCAGGAAGCACAGAAAGATCCTGAAACCGCCTTCATGGCTCGATAAGAGTCTCCCAGCAACGTGAGAGTGGAACATTTCTGGCAGAGAATGCCCTTTTTCTGGCAATGCTATATATACTTCTGCAAATGTGTTCTCTCGTCCTTACGTCATTGCCATCCTGCTACATTATGTGATCTCACACTCATGTATTAAATGAATGCATCAATGATTCATTATATATGACTGATCACAATAATAAGAATGTGAGTGAACATGCACGAGAACAAGAGCTTTTCATTGCGAGCATGAATGTATATAGCATTGCCAGAAAACTTCCGTTCTTTGCCAGAAACAGGGCGCTTTACTTTCAACAACGGTTTCATTGCGCTTTTGTCATCATTAGTCTTGCCTTTCGAGACATCTTTTTGATACACTGATCATCGCTGTCAATGAAAGGCAGCTTAGAAAGGAGACTAATATAAATGGCATTCATACCACAAAAGAAGAAAACATACGACGCACCCGATAAGGATCATCGAGTGATTTGTCGTGATGCGTTTGACATAGAGGACGGAATGCGACTGGTTTTCCAGATCGTTTCCATCCAGCATCCGGTTCAGGTCTATTTCGCAGGCAAGAACTACAAGCGCACAGATGAGAAGTTCATGGACGACCTCATCACCTGGCTGGGCTTAGAAGGAGCGCAGAAGGTTTTACGTCCAGATGGCAGCGTTGAATACGAGAAACTGAAGGGACTATACGCTGACATCCGCATTGAGCACATCCACAACGATGAATACGAGAAACCGTATTCGTTTGTGAAGGAGATCAAGGCACCCGGCGAACTGACAAACTTTTCAGTCGCCGCTTAGTCCCTCCTAATGCAGCACAGCCGCCATTTGGATGAGAGTCCATCTGGCGGCTGCTCATTCTCCACCAAAATATGTATCGCTTCATTTCGCCTACCGGGGAAATTGTAAAGACTTCAACGGTCGCAGAGTTCAGCCGTCGCTTTGGCATCAGGTATTCCAATGCCAAAAGTCTGGCTTGCGGTCACTACCAGACATTACGAGGCTGGTGTTCGACTCACAAATCAGTGGCTCGGCGACGAAAGAGATTCAGCACAGTGCTCGTGAATACCAAGTCAGGGGCGAAATCCATCGTCGGGCAAAGAGTGACAGATTTCGCCAAAGCTCATCAACTGTCTGTGAGTCACCTCTATCTGCTTCTCAATGGTCACAAGCCAATGTATCGTCACTGGTGCTTGGAGAAGACTTTGGATCTCATCTAGCCCTGCACTCGGTTCCTGCGGAGTATTTTGAAAAACCCCGATTCCCGCGCCCATGACCCTGTTTGCATTCTTCGGCTTCACAGCGGGCGTTTATGGCGCAGCACGGGGCATTGTAGATTAGGAGACAGGCTGCAGGCGGCCAAGAGCAAAAAAGCTCTCGTAGAAGCGAAGGCTAACGTAGTAAAAACTCTCCACCGGCTCGTCGGAGCAAATGTAGGCGAATACATTGTCGATCTCCTTTCGCGCCAGCTCAACGGGCGCTTTATTGAAATGTTCACCAGCCTCGTGGGGAGGCATCAGTTGCCAAGCGAAGCTTGCTGGAAAGAAGGGTATCCGATGGGCGTCATAAAGCACCCCTCGGCAGACACGCTCAAGAAAACGATCGAGCATTGGATCGTCGAGATTAAACGCCGATGCGGTGCTGCCCGTTGTTCCAACCTTCACCAATCGCATCATGCTGATCAATCTCTTCGCCTTGGAGACGGCGTAATCAAATGACCGATTACGGGCCTCAGCAATCTGGGGTTCAATAGCCGGATGATTCTCAGTCTGTGCAAGAGAGACAAGAAGATTCCGAACATGCTCGTCATCCTCTTGGTAGCGCACTCGGCATGACTCGCAGGACGGAACTGTGACCAGATTCGACGGTCTCGGCTTCGGAAAGAATCCAAGCGGTGGAATGTGGTCGGCGGTTTTTCCATTGCCGCTTGCACAGAAGACGCATGGACGGAACTTTGTTGGCATCTCGGGATGCTTTGCATGGTCTCGCATTAACCGCAACTGTCCCGGTCGGCGGCATCGCGCATAGAACAGCACAGATGCTCGAGCAACAATCATTCATCCTTTATGCCAGAGCGAAAACAACCTGAGTTTCTGCCTATCGGCAGAGCGATCGTCAACCGTTTCACTGGAGAGATCGCTGGGCCAATTGCGCCGATTGCTACCGAGGATTGGCCGTTCTGGCTTCCTCCGCCGCACGAAACCCTGTGGCGCTATATGAATCTGTCGAAGTTTGAAGACATGCTAAAAACAGGCACGCTGTATTTCGCCAGATCGGATCAGTTCAACGATCCCTTCGAAGGTTTATCCACGCCAGGCAATGACGAACGAGAATCTCGATCGGACGAGATGTTTCACAGTTTGTATCGGATCTCAGATACAAACAGGAAGGACTATGAGAAGTTCCACCGTAACGTGGTGTTCATCAGTTGCTGGCATCGAAATCGGGCTGAGTCATCTCGGATGTGGTGCGCCTACACCAAATCTGCTTCAAGCGTTGTGATAACGACATCTGTCAAAGCACTCACGGCCTATCTCCCTACGAGGCTTATGAAATCGGCTGTGAAGTATGCTCCGCTTGATTCTCCGAGAACCTCCTTCGGTAACAACACACTGTTCTTCTACAAACCGACAGCATATGCGTTTGAGCGGGAGTTTCGCCTTCTCCGTAGCCCTGAAAAGGAGGAAGTCTTCTATATTGAAGACTCCAAAGATCGCTTCAGGCGCATTCCGATTCCGCTGAAGAGGATCGTTCATCAAGTGTTCACTCACCCAGAAGCTGATGCAGACACGAAGGCTGCGGTAGATGATCTTCTTCGGCAGTTTCTGCCCAAACGGAGACGGCAAGACTCGACCGCTATTGTTCGGTAGCGAATTCCGCGCTTGCCTCCGGCCCGAAATTTTGGAATGCCTCATCTTCCTCCATGAAAGCACTCAGCGTAAAACAACCTTGGGCCTGGGCAATCCTCCACGCGGGTAAAGACTTCGAGAACCGTCGACCGTTGAATGCCCCAGTGCCGCGCAAAGGAATGCTCGGGCTCTGGAATATTTCGGCTTCCGTCGTGAGGCGCTGTCGAATTTGAAAAGCTCGAACATGATCCCCGCAGTCGATGACATCTCTACCGAAGCCCTACTGCTACGCAAGATCGGCGCATTCAATCAGCGCATCGTTTCTAACGTGACCGCGCTGCTCAAGCGAGATGATCTCCGCAAGCTCAGGCTGGCGTATGAAGTCATTCGTGCCAGGCGCAATGTCGATCTCGGCTTCAACCTTTTCGCGATTGTCACGGAGCTTTACTACAGAGAGAACTTCCACAGTGATGTGCTTCGGGCACTACTGGACCCAAACAGCAAGCATCAGGATGGTTCAGTGTTTCTGGATCTCTTTTTGGCTTTTCTCAAACGACATGGAGCAAAGGTCAGCCGTTGCAACTACAGCAACGCATCCGTCGTTCGAGAAGAAGGTAGAGTCGACATTCTAGTAAGAGACGAGAGTTCGAAAAGAGCCATCATCATCGAGAACAAGATCAATGGAGCGGCTGACATGCCCCGGCAGCTCCCGAGATACGTTGAATATGCCAATAATCAAGGCTACGAAGTGGATGCGATTGTCTATCTTCGGTTAAATCGACTTCAGCACCCTGACAAGACGGATTGGACGGTCTCGGAACGAACGGAAATCGAAGCGAAACTTCTGTGCCTGAATGCATACGATGAAAGCGGCGACGATCTTTTCGAAGGTTGGCTGCGGCCTTGTCAAGATGCAGCGCTAGACTCAGAAGCCGCACACATTTTCAAGCAATACAGCCAACTCATCATCAAACTCGGCAAGAACACCATGAACAAGCCTATTATGGATCAATTCTATCAGCTCATGAAAGAGGGCGACAATTACACGAGTGCGCGCTCCTTAATGGGCATGTTGGACGACCTCGTGCTTTTCCGAGTAGAGAAGATCATCGATACTTTCAAATCTGACCTGGCTCCGTTTACCGGGATTGCAAACTATAAAGACTACGACGCCTACTTCACTGGTTGTCGTTGGCACAAAGTGCACCTTGGTATCGACATTGGGGTAGACGCGGAAGGGTATGTCTTTCAGTTCTGGGATCGTGATGATCGGGAAGGGAAGAACGGGTATGCTCGACTGATGCTCAAGAAAATGAACTCACTCTCGGATTATAGTGACTCTGGTGGGCAATTCGAGAAGCGTTTTACGTTTCCAGACCAAGAGAGTAACCTGATTGCTCACATCAAAGACTTCAAAGTGCGACTTGCGCTGACTCTGGCGGCGGAAGCTACAGAATCGTGATTCTCCCAGCGCGATGACCACGTCATCTGACACCTACGCCACGGCTCTTGCTTTGAAATGGGAGCGATACGGGTCGCAGAGCCTTACTGACTCGGAACACCTATACCTGCATGTCACCTCTGTTGTCGCCTTCATGAGCGGTGCCAAAACCTTCGAGGAGTTTTTCGAGATCGGCTTCAAGGCTGAGGACATTGCCGCGTGTCTCCGCGACATTGGGCATCCTCGATCAGCAGCCACGGTTCTGATTGCGCACCGCATTTATCGCAGATCCTCCAGCGATGCAGCTTTGGTCATTTTGGCCCGAGCCTTCTGCGCGATGGAAGCGGACATGATGAAGTGTTTGGCGCGCTTTAAGAGCACGCATTGCCGAGGTGATGAGAGTGAAGACTAAGCGCAGACTCTTGATCGCAGGCATCATCCTCGGTTCGCTGCTTACCCTTGCACCCTTCATCGGGTTGCTCGGCACTGTCATCGGTATGATGGGCGCGTTCAAGACGCTTGGCAGTTCAGGAATTGCCGATCCAAAGGCCCTCGCTGACGACATTGGGATTTCACTGATGTCTACAGCGACAGGCTTGTTTGTTTTCCCTGTCGGCGTTGTCATCCTTTCCCTCTCGCTGATTTTTTACTATCGGCTTCGTTCCTCAACGCCACCGCCGCTGCCTCCTGATTTGTAAATGACATGAGCACGCCACTTGGTTTTCAGCGAGTCAAAGTAATCGCGCTATCGGTCACAGACCTCGACCGAGCCAATCACTTCTACGGTGTGACGTTGGCGCTACCTCCTGCATTGGAAGGCACAGAGCAGGTAGGTTATCAGCTCGGGCAAAGCATTCTGATGCTGAAAGCGAATTGGTATGCAGCACCTACCGCTGAACCAAACCCGAGGGTGACCATTGCGACCGATCATGCACCTGATACTGAAAAGGCCCTGCGTGCGCTTGGTGTGGTGATCTCAGATCCAGTTCAGCCTTACGACGACTTCTACGTGGGCAGCTTTCTGGACAGCGAGGGCAACAAGCTTTGGTTTTGCTCGCCGGTCTAGGCAGAGGATCTGACTGATGGAAAAGAACGCGAAGAAGCTCCTATTCATCTGTAGCCGGAACAAGATCCGCAGCCTGACCGCAGAGAAGCTGATGGAGGGCATACCGGGATATTCGGCACGCTCCGCTGGCACTCAGCCCGGCGCACGCATCGTCGTCACGCAATGTCACATCGGCTGGGCTGACATCATCTTCGTCATGGAGAAGTCGCACCTGCAAAAGCTTCGGCAGAAGTATCCTGATGCACTTGAGGGCAAGGAGATCGTCACTCTTCAAATCCCCGACGAATACGAAGTCATGGGTGAAGATTTGATCGACGAGCTGAAAGCCAAGCTCGCGCCGTATGTGAACTTTCCTGATGGAGACTGACCGCGCTTGCACTCTGACGGCAGATCTGCATAAACGGATTCACCTTTTCCTCAATGAAAGCACTCAGCGTAAACCAACTTTGGGCATGGGTAATTCTGTTCGCCGGTAAGGACATCAAGACCGGGTTGCACTCATTTTGCAGATGCACGCCATGATCAAGGTCTGTCCTCTTCCCCCAGTTTGGTATTCGATATATCAGAGATTACATCAAGCGTGGACAGATGCCGGTCATAAAGGCTCAGAGCCGCCTATGCCGCTGATCCTTAATGGGTGGGGTTACTCATCGGATCGAGACAAGGAGGAGAGATGGCAGCACACGCTGAAGTGGGCGGAGGAGCGCGGGTTGATGGATCTGATACCGAAGTTGAAGGACGACGACTTTTACAGTGTGGAACACCTTTCCACATCGTATCCTGAGCAGCACTATCGACCAGACAGATATGCGGTTCGTGAACAGCCCTTATCTGAAGCGATCGAGGCTGCAATGGAGGTATTGCGGACAAACTGGTCAATCATTGCCGGAGATGAATTGGCCTCGGTCTGTAAACCGGTGGAGTTTACCGGTCAAAAGGCGAGACGATTGCTCGTGCGAGTAAATGTTCCTTTTACTCCTGCATGGGGTAGTTGGACCAAACTCTCACCAGGACCAGAACGAAAGCATTTCACTGATTTTCGGACGAGGATCAACAAGGCCATAGCTCCATTGTGCGTGGATCATGTGGATTTTGACGATCAGACCAACGGAGGATGACCACTCAATCTGCCTGCGACTAAGCACGGAGTATCTGACGCATCCTCACCTTTTCATGTATGCAGTATTACATCTACCGTAACGATGAACAGCACGGCCCTTATTCGGTGGGGCAGTTACGTTCGATGTGGAAGAGCGGGACAATCACTGGCGACGTTCCATATCGCTATGCTGACTCCGACGAGTGGATCCCTTTGTCCACGATCTCGGACGAGTTGGAGGGACCAACTCAGACTGCGCCCACACCCCTCCACCAATATTCGGCACAATCCTCGCTCAAGACACCATCATCTAAGCGCATTCTTCCGGCGTTTCTACTTTGTTTCTTTTTCGGCACGCTCGGTATACACCGTTTTTATTGCGGCCATCCGGTCTCAGGCTTCATCATGCTCTCTCTTGGCATTGTTGGCACGACGTGCATGCTCATTAGTGCTTCGGTTAGCGATGTGGTTAGCGCGATCATCGTTATTGCGTTGGGGCTCTGGATTCTAGTCGACTTCATCGTAATCTTGGTCGGTGGAATGACCGACGAAAACGGCAGAAAGATCAGTCAATGGATCTGATGTGATGAATGCTTCCACAATCGGAGCAGATGAAGCCCTACATCAAAAGCACATCAAAGCGGCACTGGTGGTCGTTGCTCTTGAGCCGACAAAGTAAACTCCATCGCCTTTGATCATTTGCTATCCTTCGTCCGTATAAGCTCTTCTACAAGGAGAACAGGCCATGCAGTATCATTGAAATAATCCGGCTGCTTTTGTTTGAGTATCCTGTATCGGGCGATGAATTCAGTGTTGAGCGGCGAGCCTTTGATGCCGAGGTCGGGGTAGAGTAGGACAGCCGCCTTTTGCGCGTCTTCTACTGTTGCGAACTTTGGAGTGCGTGGAGCCATCGTTGCTTCTGGAACTGATAACGTAGATGGCTGCTCAGCGGGTCTTTCAGATTGCGGCTGTGGAGTTGTCTTTGCGACCAAGCTTGAGGCTGTCGGCTCTTGTGACTCGCTTTCAGTTTGCGGAGCGATTGGGTTTGCGCTGGCGGTCGCATCCAAGGCTGCGTCGATCTGAGGTTTCTCCGCATAGCCGTCATGAACATAAAAACCAACGAGACACGCAGCAACAATTGCGAGACTTTCACCTCCCACCACAAGTTTGTGACGGGTATACCTTGCTTGAATCTCAGCAGCTCGGGCAAGCGCATCCCTGAGCTGCTGCTCCAACTGCCATTGTTCTTGTGATTTTGGAGTCTCGTTCCCTGAAGTAAGCTCTTTCCAAGTATCCTTTGCCCATGATTTGAGCGCAGATGTAAAGGGTCGCAACACCAGGCCGAGCACAAAAGACTCAATCGAATCGACATATTCGTGATCCATCAAGTGCCTCTTCGTAGACCACGAGAGCAGCGGACCGCCTGAGGCGCTTTCACCACTGTCTTCCGAGCGTAGCCCCAATACGGTTAAGAATCGTTGAGCGTCTTTACGGGAGCCAAACTTGCCCTCATACGCGTTGAACAACTGAAGAGCATTTGTGCGAGTGTTTTCACGAAGCCTTCGGGCACGAATGCATCTCGGAACGCTAGCAAACACCATCCAAGACAAAGTGGTAAGAGCGGTCGCAGCCATCAGAATGACAATTGGGGTGTTCACTGAGCAAAATGACTAGCTGGGTGTTGCCTACGCTGGCGCTGGCATGACCTGAAGATTGGCGACCTCAACGTAAGCATCCCTCAAGGTTTGCAGGTGGTGCAGGGACGTTTGCCCGCTTGGATTGCCTCATCTCGACTGCTGTAGCTGGCGAGGTTCGCTTTTGAAATTGCCAAGGAGGACGCACAACCCGCTTTGTGAAAGACTGCGGACTTCTTCGAAGCGACAAATGTGGAGGTGGATGAAGATGTGTTCGGCGGTGATTTAACGGTTTCGGGAGACGCTCTCACATCGAATGGACCTGCCCAGGCGACCAATTCCGGTTTCACCACCCCTGCGATAACAAATCGACGTGCCATGACTTTCTCTCGTTCCCCAAGCTTCGCCGATTTGCCGCTGTTCATCCGCATGGGCATCAGCTCAAGATTAGCGAGCACATTGTCCAGTGTTGGCACCTCTGCACGGGGCAGGACATGATCCACGCTCATCTCGTCGCCCACAAACGATCCTCGCTGAATGGTCGGTGATTGACCACGTCGCATATCCTCCAATCCTTTGGCGTCGCAGCACCCCAGATACAAGGCACGGGCAAGATTGCGAATCATCGTTGCTTTCGTTTCTTCGCCGTGGGGTGTGCCCTTCCACCCAAACCGGGCAAAGGCTTCATCAATGGCCTGCTCCGGTCTCGCACCACTCTGCTGCACGATGAACAGCCAATACGTGATTTTCTGAACCCGGCTGTTGGCTCCACGCACTCCCAGCGTCGCCAGCTTCGCCGGGTCAGCGAGACTTGCAATGGCTTCGATTGCTGCGGCTGGAACTGGCGCTCCTTTAGCTGGCGATGGCGGTCTCTCGATTCTGTATTGGCCATTGTCGAGAGAGCGCAGTCTTTGTGCTTCTTCCTGTCGGGCCACGCGACGAGCTTTCGATTTCTCGTCCGTCCATCCGTAGGCTTTTTGCAGCGATCCTGGGAGATCGTCGTAATCCATCAACCCGGCCCCATCCGCGTGACTGATTCTCAAGCCGTTCACCTCAACTGCCGTGATTTTGTATCCACGGAGACTCGTTCCATCCCGTAAGGTGACATCCGCTCCAAAAGCACTCCAGCCGGGCAGGAACGTGCAGAAGCAAGCGGTGAAGATCAGGAGGAAACGATTCATCAGAGCCGAGAATTCCAGATCCTGAATCCACCACCGACGGCTGAAAAGGAAAAAGGCACCGGCTACCTGCCTGCGAATCAGATTGAGGCGGCGGTGATCAACGGGTAGAACTGGCGCAATGTCACAGCCCCAAGTTCCTCCATTGGCAAAGGAGTTCTTCACGAACTACGATGCGCCGCTCAAAGACGAGTTGTGGCGGCAGCAGAGTGATGCCTTTCGCAATTTCTGGTCAGAGCGAGTGATGAATCCGACATCTTCAGTTCCAACCGATGATGAGTGCGATGCGGTGATCCGAATTCTTGATCGAAATGGAAAGGGCAACACGAAGAAGACTGAAGCCGTGGCTCGTGCGATGGTTCCACAGGGCGCTTGGAGGCGCATGTTCGCAGAGTTCAAATCTGACAAGGCTCTTGGAGCCCTGATGAACAGCATTCTTGGGGAGGCCGATCCGGCAAAGAAAGCAGCGTTGATCGATCAGCTCTACACTGTCAATGAGGGTAAGAAGAACAACCTCACTGGAGAAAGCGGTAACGCACTGAATGCATTTCTCGCTGCGTATGATCCCTTCAAGAATCTGAGCGTAATCTCTCTCAATGACCGGAGGACGTTGATCAACTTCCTCGGCCTGACGCTTCCGTTCGAATGGGACACGACGAGCAGGGGCCATCGGATCGTGGAAACCAATAGAATGCTGTTCGACGGCTTGAACGCAGCAGGTGTGGCTGGGTCGGCAAGAACGGTTTCAGTATTTTGCTATTGGCAACCGTTCAAGGATCTGTGGAAACCGAACCACACGACTATTCGAGGCGATAAGAAAACAGTCGCCGTCACTGTCCCCACAAAGACCGCACCAGAAGAGCAGCACGAAACTGATAATCCCGAAATTCGTGAAAGCCTCCAAGTGCAGGCAATGCTCGCCGAAATCGGATCACGCATGGGATTGAAGATCTGGCTGCCGAAATCGGATCGAGTGCGTGTGCTCACAAAGTGGAAAGCAAACGACGGAGAGCTTTTGGATACCTTGCCCTTGAACTACGATGACCTCACACTTCGCACGATTGAGCAGATTGATGTGATTTGGCTGAGAAAACGGTCCATCGTCCGAGCGTTTGAGGTGGAACACACAACTTCCATCTACTCGGGGCTCCTGCGCATGGCAGATTTGGTCGCCTTGCAGCCGAACATGGACATCAAACTTCACATTGTTGCCCCGGCTTCAAAGCGAGAAAAAGTCTTCCAGGAGATTTCCCGACCAGTCTTCTCTTTACTTGAAGGGCGAGCCTTGTCCGGCATCTGCACGTATCTGACCTACGAGAGCGTCCGTGATTTGGTCGCCGCAAAGCACCTGGATTACCTTTCAGACTCAGTGATTGAGGATTACGCCGAAGAGGCTGAGGACTGAAACCATGCGTATGTCAGCGATCCCTCGAAGTCTGGCCTTGGCACTGTGACTGACCGCTTCATCGCCACAGCTTTTGGAACTCAGGTCTATGAAATTTAACGAAGACTCCCGAGTCAAGATCCCGACCATTCTCCACCTCACTCGACTGGGATACACCTACCTGTCGCTCAAGGACCTCATTTGGGATGAATCGAGCAACATCGTCCCCTCGATTTTCCGTAAGAGCATTTCAGCGCTCAATCCTTCGGCCACACCAGTCGAGATCGAAAACTCTTTGGGCCAGCTAAACCTGCTCCTGGACAACGAAGACCTCGGAAAACAGTTCTACGAGAAGATCACCGAGACCTCGGGGCTGAAGATCATCGACTTTGAGGACTTCAATCGGAACTCGTTTCACGTTGTTACCGAGTTCACCTGCAAGAAGGACGACGAAGAGTTTCGCCCAGACATCACCCTCCTCATCAACGGCCTTCCTCTCGTCTTCATTGAGGTGAAAAAGCCGAACAACCGCGACGGCATCCTCGCAGAGCGCAATCGTATCGTCACTAGGTTTCGGAATCCGAAATTCATACGGTTCATCAACATCACGCAGCTCATGGTGTTCTCCAACAACATGGAATACGACGATGGCTCCCCCGAACCACTTGAAGGTGCGTTCTACGCCTCCACCTCCTACGACAAACCAGTTTTCAACTACTTCCGCGAGGAAGTGGTGCTCGACCTCGACAAGCTGCTTCAGCCGGAGGACAAGCAAACGGAAGACTTCGTTCTCACCGACAACAACTTGACCAGCATCAAGCACTCGGCCGAGTTCGCGACCAACAAGAACCCTGATAGCCCGACCAACCGACTCAGCACTTCGCTCTTCTCCCGTGACCGTCTCGCCTTCCTGCTTCGCTTTGGGCTCGCCTACGTTCGAGCCGAAACCCGATTTGACAAGCACGTCATGCGATATCCGCAGATATTCGCGACGAAGGCAATCGAGAGCAAACTCGAAGCTGGGATTCGTAAGGGCATCATCTGGCACACCCAAGGCAGCGGAAAGACCGCGCTCGCATTCTACAACGTCCATTTCCTCACCGACTACTTTCAGAAGAAAGGCGTCATTCCGAAGTTCTACTTCATCGTTGATCGCATAGATCTCCTGGATCAGGCCAGCCGGGAATTTCGCAGCCGTGGGCTGCATGTCCATCATATCAGTTCCCGCGAAGAGTTCGCTGAAGATATCAAATCGAACCTCGCCGTCCACAATGACTCGGGAAAGCCTGAGATCACCGTGGTCAATATTCAGCGCTTCAAAGATGATCCTGATGTCGTTCGCAGCACCGATTACGCCCTTGGCCTTCAGCGCGTTTACTTCCTCGACGAAGTCCACCGGAGCTACAACCCCCAGGGCAGCTTCCTTGCCAATCTTAACCAGTCGGACCGTGATGCGATCAAGATTGGTCTGACCGGGACTCCGTTGCTCAATGGATCGCTCGCAGGCACAAGAGACGAAGACGGAAAGGCAAAGGAACGGCAGACCTACAACTCCAAGATCCTCTTCGGCGACTACATCCACAAATACTACTACAATCGCTCTATCGCCGACGGCTATACGCTGCGTCTGATCCGCGAAGCCATCGAGACCCAATACAAACTTCAGCTCCAGGAGACTCTTGCCCAGATCAAGGTGCTCAAGGACATGAAGAACCGGACAATGGTCTATTCTCACAAGAAGTTCGTCGAGCCCATGCTCGACTACATCATTGACGACTTTGAGAACTCTCGTGTCATGAAGAACGACCACACCACGGGTGCTATGGTTATCTGTGACTCCTCAGAGCAGGCGAAAGAGATGGCACGAATCTTCGAGGCGAAATACGCCGACAGGACTAGCGGCACCGTCAGGACCTGCGCTCTCATCCTTCACGACGTAGGCACCAAGACCGAGCGTAAGGATCAGGTGGAAGCTTTCAAGGAAGGCAAGATCGACATCCTCTTTGTCTTTAACATGCTCCTCACCGGATTCGATGCGGCTCGACTGAAGAAGCTCTATCTCGGTCGCATCATCAAGGCGCACAACCTTCTTCAGGCGCTAACGCGGGTGAACCGCCCCTATAGAGGCTATCGCTACGGCTACGTCGTCGATTTCGTCGATATCGAATCTGAGTTCGAAAAGACCAACAAGGACTACTTCGATGAACTTCAGAGCGAACTTGGCGACGAACTGGACAAATATTCCGACCTCTTCAAAACCGAGGCCGAGATCACCGCTGACATTGAGGCCATTAAGGACGCTCTTTTCCATTTCGACACCTCCAACGCCGAGGTCTTCTCCCAGCAGATTACACAGATTGTAGATCGCGCTGAAATGCGCAAGATTGCCAAAGCGCTCAATGACGCCAAGAGCCTCTACAATCTCATCCGCCTATCCGGCCAATACGAACTTCTCGCCAAGCTTGACTTCCGAAAGCTCAACCAGCTCTCTACCGAGGCAGCCAATCACCTCAATCTGCTCAACCAACGCGAAGCACTAGAGAACGCTGATGATGGCATCAATGTCCTGAACATTGCCCTTGAGGATGTGCTCTTCGCCTTCCGTAAAGTGTCTGAGGCAGAGATGGTCATTGCTGACGAGTTGCGCGAGAATCTACGCCGCACTCGGGAGGGCCTCGCTGGCAACTTCGACCCAAGCGACCCCGCCTTTGTCACCCTGAAGGAGGAACTCGAACGCCTCTTCAAGAAGAAGAACCTATCCGAGATCACCCAGGCCGAAATGGTCGAAAACATCGCGACACTCAAAGGCATCCACACCCGCGCCCGCGAATTGGAGCGGAAGAATCAACTCCTCCGCGCCAAGTATGCCAATGACGAGAAATACGCCCGCCTGCACAAGAGGCTGCTCGAAAAAGGCGAACCCACCGCCAATGAGCGGAAACTCTTCGAAGCCCTCAGCGCCTTTAAGGCCGAGGCGGATGCCTGCATTTCCCAGAATGCCCGTATCCTCACCAATGAGCCTTTCGCCAAGGCAGAAATGACACGCCTCATCATCGAGCAGCTCAAAGTCCTACACCACCTTCCCCTCACCGCAGAGAATACTCAGTTCATCAATAACCTTGTGATGAAGGAGTATCTGGCTGAGTTCCACGGACATCAAGCAGCATGACATCTCAAGAATTCAAAGTAAAGGCCACCGCGCTCATCGACGAACTCAAAGCCGTCTGTGCCGCCTACGGCTTGGGTAACGACGGCAACGAGTTCAAGATCATCACCCAGGTCTTTCTTTACAAGTTTCTCAACGACAAATTTGCCCATGAGGTGAAGCGCATCGAGCCTGTCCTTGCCAAAGCGAAGTCATGGGAAGTCGCCCTGAGTGAAAAGTCGGCAGATGACTATGAACTCCTGCTCATGCAGCTCGGGGCCGCCACCGCACGACTCAAGCCCGAGCACTTCCTCTCTACCCTGTGGGGCAAGCAGAACGACAAGGACTTCGCCGCGACTTTGGATGCCACCCTGCTCGACATCGCTAAGCTGAATTCCGACATCTTCTCTGTAAAGACCAACGACGGCCAAAAGATCGTCCTCTTTGATGCCGTCACCCAGTATGTCGCTACCCAGCGCGATGCCTTCGCCAGGGCCATCATAAACAAGCTGATTCCTTTCAGCTTTGAGCGCATCTTCGCCGAGAAGTTCGACTTCTACTCCACTTTATTTGAATACCTCATCAAGGACTACAACAAGGACGGCGGGGGCAAGTATGCCGAGTATTACACACCGCATGCCGTAGCGAAGATCATGGCCTCTTGCCTTGTGCCAAAGGAGGTCAAGAATGTCACCTGCTACGATCCTGCCGCAGGTTCTGGAACGCTCTTGATGAATCTTGCCCACGCCATCGGCGAGGACCGCTGCACCATCTACACTCAGGACGTTTCCCAGAAGTCATCGAGCTTGCTCCGGCTCAATCTCATTCTCAACAATCTCGTCCACTCCATCCCAAATGTGATCCAGGGAAACACAATCCTCGCACCTTATCACAAAGCGGATAGCGGGATAGGGCTGCGTAAGTTCAACTACATCGTCTCGAATCCACCCTTCAAGCTCGATTTCTCCGACTTCCGCGCTCAACTCGATACCAAGGCGAATCGTTCGCGATTCTTTGCAGGTATCCCCAAGGTGCCGAACAAGGATAAGGACAAGATGGCGATCTACCTGCTCTTCATCCAGCACATCATTCACTCGCTCGCTCCGGCTGGTCGCGCTGCCGTCGTTGTTCCCTCGGGCTTTATTACCGCACAATCAGGTATTGAGAAGACTATCCGCCAGCATCTAGTGGAAAACAAGATGCTCGGAGGAGTAATCTCGATGCCCAGTAACATCTTTGCAACAACTGGGACGAATGTTTCAATCATCTTCATCGATGCAACAAACAAAGGTGATGTGATCCTGATTGATGCTTCGGGACTCGGTGAGAAAGTGAAGGAAGGGAAAAACCAAAAGACGCTTCTCAGGCCAGATGAAGAGAGTAGCATCATCCACACCTTCAACCAGAGGAAAGCTGTTGAGGACTTCTCCGTCGTCGTCTCTTACGATGACATTGCCGCGAAAAACTTCTCGCTCAGCGCGGGTCAGTATTTTGATGTGAAGGTTGAGCACGTCGCGATGACACCTAAGCAGTTTGCAAAGGAACTCGTGGAGCGAACGGAGAGATTGCGCGTGCTCTTTGACGACTCACGCGATCTCGAACGACAGGTCGCAAAACAACTTGCACGCCTAACGCATGACTAAACGCCCGTTTACTAGCCTGCGTCACAAGATTCACGTAAAGCATGGATTCCCCTTCAAGGGGGAACATTTTAGAGGCACGGGACCATATGTCGTCCTGACACCAGGCAATTTTTCTGAGGAAGGCGGCTTCAAGCGTAATGCCGCAAAGGACAAGTGCTACTCCGAACTATTCCCTGAAGAATACCTACTGAAAAAGGGAGACATTCTCGTGGCAATGACCGAGCAGACCGATGGTCTGCTTGGCAGTATGGCCAAGATTCCCGAAAGTAACCGGTTCCTTCACAATCAGCGGCTTGGCCTAGTCACCGCCCTGACAAGCGCTGTGGATGTTGAGTTTCTGTATCACCTGTTCAAGACGAAGTGGGTTCGGAAGCAGATCAGGCGCAGCGCCTCCGGCAGCAAGGTGAAGCATACCTCGCCGGAAAGACTCTATGATGTGCAGGTTCAACTCCCATCGCCACGCGAGCAAGCAGCGATTGCTACCATTCTCTCAGCCCTCGACGCTAAGATCGAAATCAACAACCGTCTCAATGAGGAATTGGAAGGGATGGCGAAGCTGCTGTATGACTACTGGTTCGTGCAGTTTGACTTCCCCATCACCGCCGCCCAAGCCGCCGCGATGGGAAAGCCCCGCCTTGGAGGTAAACCCTACCGCGCATCTGGCGGAAGGATGGTCTACAACGATGCCCACAAACGTGAGATTCCTTATGGTTGGAAAAGCGGAAACATCTTGGCGCTTTCGGATCTCGGAGGTGGAGCCACCCCCAGTAAACATGTGCCTGAATTCTGGAGAGGATCCATTCCATTCTTCACACCCACGGATGCTGAAAGTGAACCATTCTGTCTCGATACGGAATGTCATATTACGCAGCTTGGTCTGGGGAATAGCGCCACTCGCCTTTATCGCAAAGGAACTCTCTTTATCACAGCTCGTGGTTCAGTTGGAAAAGCGATGATTATTTCCCGAGCGATGGCGATGAATCAGTCCTGCTACGCTTTGTGCCCCCATGACGGAGTTGGATCGGCCTTCCTCTACTTTCACACACTGAGTCTAATGGACTATTTGCATGCCAAATCGAGTGGTTCGATTTTCAAATCTATCGTTACGAATGATATCGCCTTCACGCCAGCTATTGTCCCCGCGTCCGAGCAGCTTGCAGCCTTTAATGACTTCGCAGAGCCCGTGTTTCAGTCAATTCTGACGCATCAAGAGCAAAGCCAACAACTCACCGCCCTGCGTGACTGGCTTCTTCCCATGCTCATGAACGGCCAGGTCTCCGTCGGTGGATGCACCCTCCCTCGTCTTTCCATTGGCGCGCCCAAACCATTGTCGGGACTAAGATCCAAGGCACTGCGTTGTCAGCTAAAGAAAAGCGCCCCACATGAAGTGGGACGCTGATCTTTGACCCGTGAAGGTCAGTTGAGCCCGACAGCAACATCCAGCAACCCGTGCAGAGCTTCAGTCCTCTTCGGCAGCTCTGCCAGATTCCCTTCCTTCAGGGCAGAAGTGAAGCAGTTGAACAGAGTCCACACGTCACGTTCGACGAACTGCTCGTGGACCGGTTCTCGCCACTCTTTGAGCACCGCAGGGATGAGCCGGTTCGAGCACACGCCAACGTCACATGCCCGAATGATGAGGTCATGCGCTTCAGCGTCGTGGATTTCTGATTCCTTGTAGGCGGTGATGCGCTTGTCCTGGTCATGCCACTTTTCCAGCAGCAGACCAATCGAGCGTTCAACGAGCTGCGGCAGATCCCGATTGATGAACCGGGTGTGCTTCCTCGCGAACTTCACTTCCCCACTGAAGCTCAAATTGTCGCAAACGAAGACAGATGCTCCAGCGACGATCCCAGCAGGGAAAGTCTTGTCGTGTGAATTCCTGAGCCCGAGCACCCAGGTGTAATCGAGGTTCGCTTTCTGGCTCTGGATCTCCATGAGGCCGAAGTATCGAGCGCCGTCATGCGTCAGTGAATGAGCTTGAGTGCCGATCTTGAGCTTGGTCGTGGCCAGCGTGCGTTGAACAGTCTGGATGAGTTGAGCGTGCGGGATTGGTTGCCACGAGTCGGTAGCTCGCGGGGTCTTCACATTGGACACCTCAGCCAGCTCTACGGCATGAGCGCCGCAATGGGTGATGAGCTGTGGGTGTTTGCGCCGTGGTGGCGCGGGTGGTGAGTCGAGTAGATCGACCATAATCTTGTGTCCTTTCTTTTGGTTGTTGGCGGTTAGCGCCGGTTGTTGTGACGATGGAGTTGGCGTTGAATCCATACTCCCGTGCTGATGGTTCTGATCCTCTTGGCAGTGATGATGGCTGCGCCTCCACCGTAGGCATCAGTCCTTGGCTTCGAGCAGTCGTGCGACCATTCGAGGGTGGCGCAGCCTTTAGGATCGAAGCGTTGCAGTAGATGTTGGATGAATGCGCAAATGGCATCGATCCCACCATGCTGTGAGTGCATCCAAAGGCCGTAGCTCGTGGGTGTTTGCTCGGCTTCGACCTCAAACTGCCAATCTTCCGCCACGTCGATGAGCGACTTTGGGAAGTCGTCAGGCACTTCATCGCCCATGTGAATGTGGAATGCCTGCTCGGCCAGATTGAGCGCGTATTGCTGCGCTTCTTCCGTGGGCAATGACAGATCCATGCTGAAGTTGGTGAAGTAGTCAGCCATGCAGTCCTTTCTAAGCTCACCCGAATGGATGAGCGGGTTTAGGGTTCGATGAATCGATCAGTCCAGAGCGAGTTGATGGCGTCTTCAACGTGATCGATCGTGAGTTGAGCCACGCTGGTCTTGGCAATGTAATCCAAGACGAGCGGTCGTTCTTGTTCAGTGATCGCCAGACGCAGTTTCTCCGCGTGTCTGGCGACATCTTCGACGGTTCCAGCGACGATGAGCAGCGAGCTTTGAAACTCAGCTTCCAACCGTGCCAGTGCGTCAGGTGGTGCATCATCACCGAGAGCTTCGATGATCCTTTGCAGCACCACGGTATTTCTTGTGGGCATGAATGCCTCCTTTTCTTTGGAGCGTCAGAGTCTTGTGACCATGCGCTCGATTCGTTCGATGGCAGGTGATGCCAGTTTCTTTGCGTCGAGGATGCCGGAGGTCATCCAGCACCAATCACCACATACGTCCATCCATTCGACTTTCACTGTCCCTCTCGATGTGCGGATGGTCGCACGTAATGGCCTCTCCTGCTTGTCGAAGACGATGGATGATATACGAGCCATCGGTGTGTGTTCAGCGCGGAGCTGGGCTGGATGCAGACTGATCCTCAATCGTCGCCGAGGTAGCCTGCACCCAACCCGTGTTTCCGTCGCCGAATTGGTTAGAGCTTCACGCTCTGGAGTTTTTCCAGCGTGCTGCGAACCGACTGCACTTCCTTGTCAGTCGTCTTTTGCTCCCGTTGCACCTGCTTGAGAGTATCGAGCAGGTCGTTGAGTCCGCCGACAGCGGATTTGATTGAGGCTTTGACGGCTTCCACCTGCTCCACTGCGATCTCAAGTGCGGGCTTCTCAGCTTGGTGGCCGTTGCCGTTGCCGTTGCCGTTGCTGGCTGCGGGTGTTGGTTGCCTGGGCATGATGGTAGGTTTCCTTTCTTCTTGGGCAGCTTGTGGTGGAGCTGCGGGTTGAGGTGGCTCTGCTTTTGCGACCGGTGTTGGTGGCGCTGGTGATGCCGGTGAATCAGCATCGACACGAATTGGCATGACGATCATCTGACGTTTTTCGTGACTGAATCGAACGGGGGACCGTGGATCAGTGATGTCGAGTTGGTTGAGCCCGAACGACAGCGCCTTCATGACGTAGATCCGATTGAGATAGACCGTCGTGTCCTTGCCAGTGGTCTTCACGTCCTTGAGTTCAACCGGCGTCCATTTCGCTTCCTTGTCGGCTTTGCACAGCAGATTCACCTGCTTGCCTTTGATCTCGAAGCCGAGCGTGTGATTGACGGCATCATGCTCAGGCAGGCGTTCGATGGTCTTGATCACCGCATCCAGCGTCTCAACATCGAGCGTGACCGTGCTGCTGAACTCGGAGACAACAACCTGTCGCCAGTTGGGGTAATTCCCATCGTGCTGCTTGGTGATGAAGCGCCAGCGCCGACTGGTGAGCTGCACATACGGTGGCGTGTCTTTGTCCGGCTTCTCGCCGAGCTTGAGCTGCCATTCCCCATCGTTGTTGAACTCCTTGAAGCCCAGAAACCGATGTGTGGGGATGATGATGGAATCCTTCAACGCCAGGCTGAATGAATTGCTGGCGTAGAGATGACTGCCATTCGTTCCAACGATGTAGTGACCTTTGCGATCAGACACGTCGATGAAGGCACCGTTGAGGATGAGCCTCGTTTGATCGGTGCTCGCGCAGTCGAGAGCTTCATGCAGTGAAGACCGGAGTGCATCCGGCAGTGGTATGGAGTCACCTTTGATCTGTGGGATCGAAGGAAACTCATCCACCGGCAACGAATCCACTTTCGTCTCCATGCTACCAGTGCCGACGGGATATTGCAGGCTGATGGATTTCTCGTCTCCGGCGATGTTGATGATGTCCGTCTTGCCGCAGGACTTGGCGACCTTTTGCAGATCATCCAACGGCACGAGCAAGGCGACAGGTTCACCTTCGACGGGTTGTTCGAGCCTGACTGTGGCGAACACATCCAGGTCAGTTGCCGTGAGGGCAATCCAGCCGTCTTTGGTCCTCTCGACCTTGATGTGATTAAGCACGGGCAACGGTTGGTGCCGATGAAGCACTTTACCGAAGCCAGTGAGCGCAGGTTTCAATTCCTGCATGGGTAGAGCGATTGGGCTCATGGGTTTTCCTTTCTTGTTTGGTGTGAACAACGGATACGAGTTGCATCCGATGCGTTGAGTGAGTGTGTTCGTGTCCGATGAAAGACACCCTGTTCTTGCTTACCCCCGGCTTCCTCGATGGCGATGGCGCTCCGTATTACTGTCCCTACTGCACCATCTTCGAGGGCTTGCTCAGCCTCTATCCAAATCTGACATCTCAGATTGATGTGAAGCGTGTGGCCTTTGCAAAGCCGAGAGCTGACTTGCTTGCGCTGCTGGGCGCAGAACATCAGTCGTGTCCTGCCTTGGTCCTTGGTGCTCCGCTGGTGTCACCGCTTGCCGGGGTTCAAGTGAATGAAGCAAATGGTCGGTGGTTCATCGACGAACCGCAGGACATTGGAAACTACCTGTCGCTGACCTACGGGATTCCTCGCCCGCATTGACGATGAAGTTGAAGACCGCATGTGGATTGAACACACGCGGCCCCTTGGTTGATGTTGGGGTGTAAGAATTTACACCGCTGGTTTAGCTACCGTCCTTCCTTGCTGTGGTAGATGTGACCGTGAGCGTCGTAGTATTTGCCGGTGTCGCAAAGGCAGCACACTTCATCAGGATAGAGCGTCTTGATGAGCTTCTGATACGCCAGTGCCTTCTGCTTATTGCCAAAGGCGCGAGTGAAGTAACCGTCTGCTTCTGCTTTGTCAGGCGGCATGACTCGCCACCGGAAGTCATTCTTATACCGGTGCATGGGCTGCGGCTCCCGTGCTGCGAATGGGCTGCTCATACAATCGTCTTTCCTTTCGACGGCAGCCTTTGCACGTAGCTCCTGATGAACTCTTTCAAGTTCGCTTCGCATTTGATGAAAAACTCGGCACCAACTCGTGTGAACTTGTGGGTCCGGTGAGCAGCCATCGACAGCGCACAGGCTTTGACGTGCTTGCGACTGATGAGCTTGGTGCTCATACGAGTGCCTCTTGCGGTTGGTCCGCTTTATATTTGAGCTGAGCGACCATGCACTCCGCTGGATCGATGTCGTCACGAGCACCGAGATACACAGGCTGGTAGATGCAGCCACTCTCCTTGAATGCGTAGAGGTATCGAACCTCAACGACTGTGCCAGGTTTGGGGATGTCGTGATTGGGTGGGATCGTGACGTTGCCAGCATCGACGAATGATTTCCCGTTGAGCAGTTTCAACTTCACGCTGCGCTTCGAGTTCACACTGCCCACGATGAAGGACGCGGTTTCACAGAACTTGTGTTTGAGCTGCGTGCCACCGCTCGAAGGGCGTCCAGCGATGTAGGGTGCGTCACTGTGCTTGAACACGACGCCCTCTGCGTTCTTGTCCTTCAGCTTATCGAACAGCTCTTGTTTGTCGTTGGCAGAGAACGCCGTGGAGACGAGGTGAATATGTGGGTGCTGGAATGAACCGAGCAGATTCATCAGCCGCAGGTAACGCTCGGTGTAGCGACAACCGCCAATTTCCTCGTCACCGATCAACACTGCATCGAAGACATGGAGGTGATCTCCGATGCCCTCGCCGTCCAACACAAAGTCTTCAACGCAGCGAAGTGCATCCCGAGCCAGTGCAACGGAAATGCCAGCAATGAGGCCGAGCCTGTTGATACCGGTGATGCTGTCGCCTTCCTTTTTCAGCAACAGCCTTCGCCCGTCTTTCTTCTCCTGCATCCACCACGACGGATCACTGATGAGTTTTTCAATTTCATCGTCGCCGATCGAATTGAGCAACTGGCAGTGAATACCGGTGCTGGCCTTGGCTGTGTGCTGATACGGTGTGCCGTCTTCGCCAGGCGTGTAGCCCTTGCTCGTCTTCTCTTTCACGAGCTTGTCGTAGATGGCCTTGGCTGCGTCATAATCGACCGCTGTGGAGGTTTTGGTTCCAGTGGTCATCGTAGAGCCACGACGACCGTAAGCGAAGTTCACAACGTATCCGCTGTCCTTGGGCTCGATCCTGACTGAATACACTTTGTCCGAGCTGCCTTCCTTGTAGTAGAGCGTGATGTGCTCCATGTGATTATCCTTTCTATTTGAACACGACAAAGCCGGACCACCCGATGATGAGTGATCCGGCCTTGTGTGCGATTTGAATTATTTGCCGAGGAGGTTCCTCAGCAAGATGACGACGCCGAATGTGACGCCCGCTGCTACAAGAGCTGCCAGTGGAAATAGAATGAGGTTGCCAGCGATACCCACCAGCCAGCCCATCCACTTTGATACCTGCCAGATGATGAACGTGACCAATGGCACCACGAGCACCGCAGGGATGATCAACACCGAGCTGATCTTTCCATTGAGCCTGAGCCATTCCCTCAATCTGCCATTGGGGCTCAACCACCATTCCAGCGAGAGAATGCTGTAACGCACCACCTCTGCTGACCGTTGAGCGCCATCGAGATGCTTGAGGTCAGGATCGACTGTTGGCTGCTCGATTTCCTTTGGCTGCCAGTGCCGACTGATGAACTCACGCACTCGGCTCTTACTGTTGGTGGGTGTCAGCGGCTCGCTCATGTTTTCTCCGTGTTCTTGATCCCAGAATGGTGCCGATGGTGAACGCGATGAACGTGAACACAGCCAAACTGCCAGCAACGATCTGCCAGGTGCCTGTCTGCTTTTGTTCGACGGCGAGCTGTTGATGGAGCTGTTGGATCTCCTGCTTGTGATCGTCTTTGCGATCGAACCACCCGGCGTGTGATGTGGTGATGAGCGCCAGCATGATGCTGAGCGCGAGTAGATGTCTTTTCATGGGTTTCCCCTCCTTTCTAGAAATGGATTGGTTGGCCCCCAGCTCCCACTTGCTGAGGACCAACCGTTTTCCCGATGGACTGCTGATTAGCTGTCCGTTTTGTCCGAGATTACTTCAGCTCCACTTGCGACATTCACCCAGGAATTCGCATGAGGAGCACTGCATGCCGACCGACGGAACGAAGTCTTTTCGGCCCAGACCGTCTTGGTAAGCTTCCATGAGATGAAACAGCCGGGTTTGCTGCTGATCGCTCATTGGCGGCATCGGTGAGATGATAACCTTGGGAGCCTTGGTCTTGATCAGATGATGGATCTCGATGCCGCTTTCACGCTTGCTGGTCGCATCACGATAGAGGACGGCGTAGCTGCTCGTCTGGATCTCGTGTGTGTGAGCAACTGTCTCGACGTTGGGTGACTTGCCGCTCGTCTTGTAATCGACGATGACGCCTGCCTGAACCAGATCGAGCACGCCGACAATGTTTGGCAGACCGTGTTTGTGGAGGTCTGCCTCGACATACACTTCGACCGCTTCCGGTTTCACGTCTGCGGGAGTTTTGTTCTCTCGCAGATACGTTTCCACCAGCCGCCAGCCCAGCGCTTTTTGATCCTCTTCCTTCTCGTCTTCATCCCACTGGACAGGTTCTTCGGCCTCGTCCGTCCAAGCTTTGCTGAATTCATCGTGGAGTTGTTTGAGCGTGAGTGGCTGTTGTTTCCACCTCGCCTTGTTCCAACTCTTAATCACGGCATGAACGCAGGTGCCGACGTGTAGCGCCGCTGACTTTGGTTTCGTCAGCCCGAGCACATACCGAAAGAAGAACTTCAATCGGCAGGAGAGAAACAGCGTGAGCCTTGATGGCGATACTGTCTTTCTCAAGTCGCTGATGATCTGTGCTTCGGTCGGTGGTGGTGATGCTGGCGCTGATTGAATTGCTTCAGCGGCAGCGATCATCGTGTGGGTGCCGGTTGACGACGCTGAAAACGCCTGACCTTCTTGCCGGTCTTCTCCAGCAACTCTTCGATGAGCTGGCTGGCTTGCATTCGATCGCACTGCTTCACACCGCAGCCAAAGAGCTGCTGCGCCATGTTCTCCACCTCGTTCTTGTCGAGGTTGGACTCATTCACGATGCGCTTGATGAACGATTCTTGACCCTGTGTGCAGTTCCAGGCGTCGCCGTTCTGCTGATGCTGACCGTTTCCATTGCCGTTTGCAGGCTGGTGATTGTCCATGCCGTAGGTCGTGGCATCGGGCATGAAACCGACTTCACGGATCTCGGCATCCACTGCGGTTTGCAGCAGTTGGTAGAGCTTGCTGCTCTCCTGTGCTGCCACACTCACGTCTGGGATTTCGACCGTGAGACTGACTGAGCATGAGTGGCTGCTGTAATTGGGCAGCCCGAGTTTCTTCTGATACGTCATGGCGAGGATAACGGCCATTGTGTGTTTCCTTTCTTTAGGTGTGGGCACGAAAAAGCCGACTGCGAGGAGTCGGCGATGCGTGCGTTGTGGTTGATGTGATGTCCTAAGCCGCTTGCTGCGGGTTGGGATACGGTGTTGGCGATTCTGCTACACGAAGCACTTCCATTGGCTCGACACTGCTTAGTGCCTCGTCGAGCAATCTATTCGTGAGCTTCGTCATCGGCACTTTCTCGGCCTTGGCCCTGAAGTAGAGCTTGGTGACGAGATCACGCCGGATCTGCGGGCTGTAATACTTCGGGTTCACTGGGTTCTACGTTTGAGCGTCTGAGTTCGATCCTTGGGATTTAGCTCATTCGTTTCAATGTATTATACCAGCTTTCTGAATGTCTTTGTTGCTCGAGGTATGGAATAGAAAAGCATGCGGACATCAAAAGCGAGCCAATCGTCGTCCTCCTCAAGCCACAGCCGTATATCTTGATGAACGCCTCTTACAATGTGGGCTACCCGCGTTGGCTCGAATGCGTCACACACATAAGAGTGGCACCGTCTCAGCACTCGAAGTATGTCCTCTGGCTTTGGGCTAATCTCTGCCGCTAAGTCCATCGCTATGATTGTGTCCCCAAGAAAGCCGTGCTCCTTCAGGCGGCGTTGAATGACCGCTGTCCCTTTCAGGTCCTCCTCTCGTTCGAATAAGGCCCCCTTTAGAATAAGTGATCTAAGCTCATCGTCAATAGAACTGGGACATGTTAGTGCCTGCGAATACATTCCTGCGAGTGACCGTTGAATTCTTCTTGGCTGATCGTTGGCCTCCGCGGTGTAGTGGCTTCTGGCTGAATCGCAAGAACCTGCCCTGAAAAACTGGATGCCAGCTTCTTCAATGCCTAGTAGCATCCCCATCACAAAATGCCCCGCCTCGTGAAAGATTATCTCGTCTGCGACGTCGCCTGTGAGCCATTCAATCGGCTTCATTTATGGTCGGTCAGGGAGAGAGAGTTGTCCTAATCGCATTGAAGAACTCAAATGGAGTTTTGCCTCCAATGCGAAATGAACTTTGGAACTCGCTAAGTGGCGAATCTCCGAACATTAAATCCATCGGCACGAAGTGAAGATATACTTCGTTCGCTTTGTAGTGCGCGTGGGGATGCAGACGATTCCAATCTGGATACTTGCGTTGCTCTAAAAGCCACATGTGCTTCTGCTTTGCAACAAGGGGAGGATCCATGAGATCTAAATACCACATCGGATCAGGAGAAGTTGGCCCGTCCTTCTGAAGAAGAAGGGGCCACGGAATCTTCTCACTCCATTCCAGCGGCAGGGGCTGATGACGAGCCGTCAGGTCAATGACCGGGTATCCAGGAGTAAAGATCCAAGAATGTCCGCGAGCTTCGCTGTCAGGATGAGGATCAAATATATCGTCCACATAATACAGAGATCGATTTTCCAGAACCCCGCATCCATCGTAAATGAGCGTGCCAAGATAAGTGACTGCCCATATCCCCAATTCTTCTAACATCAACGTGATCGCGATCGAAGCATCGAAGCAACGGCGCATTAGTTCGTCTGGCGAGACATTCGCGATGACGTGCGCGAGAAGGGTCTTGATCATTCGACGCTGACGTTTCAGTTCAGACGCTGAACATTTGCGCATCGCTTGCCGTGCAAAAGCGCCTATTGCTTCTCCTGTCGCGAAGGATACGCTCTCCTCGAAGGCAACGAGCGCCGGATGATGTTGAAATCCTGGTTGCACATCTCGGGTCTCCAACACTCTCTCAACCTGCTTGATCAGCGCGTCTTGAAATTGAAAGATGTCCGTGATCACCGGATGCGTAATGAAAGGAGCGCATGTGGAGTGCCAAGAACAACACGGGGACATGGACAAATGATTCCGTGTTGAAGGCACAATGCATCGCCTGTCGATCATTGTGGCAAAGGGCTTCGTCTGACAAGTGGAAACTGCGGGCAATTGACGTATCGAACACAAACGCTTATTGGTGAACCATGCCATCCATCGAACAACTCAAACGCGCCATCACTCTCGCTGAACAAATTGAAACGCTCCAAGCCGAACTGAATCAAATCATCAGCGGTGTCAGTGGTAAAGTCTCCACCGTTGCAACGACACTGAAGGCGAAAGCCAAGAAAGTCATCAGTCCTGCTGCGCGTGCAAAGATGGTGGCTGGGATCAAAGCTCGCTGGGCAAAGATCAAAGCGGCAAAAGCTCCGACGCCTGCTAAGGCACCCAAGAAGAAGGGCGGAATGTCAGCGGCAGGACGAGCTGCAATTGTCGCTGCTCAGAAAGCTCGGTGGGCAAAAGTGAATGCGGCGAAGAAGACACCTGCCAAAGCCCCGGCTCCAAAGCCTGAAGCGAAGCCGGTGAAGAAGCGGAAGATCAGTCCAGCAGCGAGGAAGAAGATGTCTGAGGCTGCCAAGGCGAGGTGGGCTCAGCAGAAAGTCGCTACCGATATTGCCTTCGCTGCTGCGATCACACCGATGGTTTGACCAGTGCTCCAACGACGCGGTGTTTAGCGTTACTGTGGCTTTGGGCTGACTGATGGCGTTGGCGTTGCCGTCTTGAGTTGCCGCTCAGTCATCGTCTTTGCTGTCCTCTCCAACGCCTCTGCCGTGCTCTTGTTCGCCTCTGCCGCGCTTTTGTTTGCCTCTGCTGCTTTCTTGTTGGCTTCCGCTACACTGACAGCCGCTTCACTGGCCTTTTTCGCCACTTCTGCTTCGCGGATTGGCTCCTCTGGGTTTAGAGCGCGGCCTGTTGCTTCCATAATTCGCGCTGTTGCTGCCGGGTTCCGTTCGCAGCCAGAAAACGCGATCAAGAAAAGAAAACTGATCGCCAAACGCGCTGTGAGATCGCTGAGGTTCATGGGCAGATAAATCCAGAGGAGGAGCGCGTGAACAAGCCAAAACTTATGCTCAAAGGTGCAGCTTAGGGTATGGAGATGGATCACCCCTTCATTGTCCTCGATCCGCTTGATGGCGTGTCCGGTGAACAGGTGCTCACACTCCATGCACACACGCATCTCTCCCAGTGACCACCAGTTCTACGCCTTCACATGTCCTGACACGAGCTTGGTCATTTCGAACATGTCAACCTGGCTTTTGCCGTTGAACACCTTCTTGAGCGCCTCGTCAGCATTGATCTGACGCTTGTTCGTCGCATCCTGAAGTCCCTTGGCTTTGATGTATTCCCACAGCTTCTTGGTCATCTCACCACGAGACAGTGGCGTAGAGGACGACGACTTCGGCGATTACGATGGTTTGTGGTTTCATGTGGCGTTGTTTTCGAGGTGGAGGGGCGTTGTGCGGAGAAAGGCGATGGTCTCGGCTGCTAGTGAATCAATGCGAGCATACTGGCCCTCCGCCAACATGGTGTAGTTGCGGGTGTCGAGTGCCAGAAAGCGAATAACCTGGATGCAGTGAATGGCAATTTCGGGCATCCCGTGAAGCTCGACGTGCCAACTCAGAGGAATGTAGTGCTCGAACGGGTTGCGAAGTGCGTGCTGGAGATGCGTGATGGCTGCGCGCTGGTCGTTCGTGAGAGAAAGCGGCTTGCTCAGGACGGTCATCTGCATTCGTTGAGGGTCTTGGCAGGCCGCAAGTGCTTCGGAAAAGGAGATAAGGCGTAGTCCCCACTTTGTTTTCGTTGTGACGTTCTCGTAGTTGGTGCCCTTGCAGGCGCAGATGGCGAAACCGTATAATGCACCGTGTAAGGCAAAGATGACCCACTTCCATGCTTGGTTATCCGTGGATGCCTCTCGGATGAATTGAGCCGCACGCTCGAAGTAGTCGAGCGCGTTGCTCTCTTCGGTGTAGTGCATGTAGGTCTCGTTCACAGAAAGCGCGAGGAAACGCCTAACTCTAAATTCAGCGAATCGCCGGGTGCAGAGACTGGGTGGAAAAGACTCGCATAAACCGAGGTTGAGTTCACGGGACAGAGTCGCTTGTCCAATAAAACATGACGCCTGCCAAGGGCGAAATGCCTATTGGACATTACTTGCTTCCTCCTAGATCGCAAAACCAGTCGCCATTACAATGGAGACCTTGGATGTAGCGTCGTTTAATGAGCCCGATAACCTCGAATTCAAGCAATCCCAGAACCTCGGCAACGAACGCGCTGGAAACCGGATAGCAGAGATCCGTGGACCGACCGTCAAAAGAACTGCTTGGGATGTGATCAGTGTCCAGATAGCGCATACCAGCAAACGCCCCGAAGCGCTCACGAATAAGGCCGATTTCGCGACAACGACGTTCTGCGGCAGTCTCATTTTGACGAGCAAGTTCGGCGACGCACTCTTCACGAAGTTCCGCTACCCGAAGCTCTATGTAAACTGCCTTTGTTTTCTGCTCATCGCCAAGCGCCATTGCGAACGCCTTAGTCCAGAGGCCAGGTTTGACGGCCTTAGAGATGAGTTCGTGTCCTGCCATCTCATATAGCTTTTCCTCGAATGCGTTCATGATGGCTGATCTACTTCCCAATCAAGATCAGAATACCAGCAACGAGTGCAAGAATGGGCACTAGGATACTGAGCTGGCCGAGGCTGATACCGAAGATGCCAATCAAACCGATGATGATGAGGTAAACGGCGAGAAGGCGAAGACCGAGGTTGCTGGGTAGTTTCATGGCGATGGATGAATCACCACGAACCACACGGAGGCAATCGTAAAATACTCGAAGAAAATACTCCCTGCGGATTAACGCGGGGATAGAGCCATCCATGTGATTCAAAGCTGCCGCCGGTCAATTCTGCGCAACCATGAGGCATCTAAAAGAATGGGAGCCGCCATGGACTCCCTTTCCTGCCGAGCACTGCTTAGCGATATTCGGCTGCTGGGTCTGCTCCAGCCTTGACCTCTTCGGGCGTGGCAGCTTCACCTCCGAGTTGCAGGTAGCTTTCAAACGCTTGTTCGACTAAACGTTTGCCTGCATACACGCGCTCACCGGCTGCCCGGCGTGCTGCAAGGTCCACCACTCCTGATTCGCGCTCGACTGCGGTCTGAGCAGCCAGTTCGCTCCGGCCCTTCGTGATCAATCGGATGCCCTCTTCGACCTGTAGCGACGCTCGCCAGAGCTTGTAGGCTGGAGATGCCAGCATCGCCTCCAGCTTCTTTTTCCTCACTTCAGCTTGAGCCTGCATCGCACCTTGAACAGCAAGAGCACGAGCATCATCCTCTGCGCGCTTCGAAGCTGCCTGAGCATCAACCACCGCTTTCTTTTGTGCGGCTGTTTCGCTCATTCGTTGGACAGACAGATCAGCTTCGCGCTGCTGCACTGCGCTTTCTGCCATCCGTTGATCATCACGTTCTTTCTTGAGGATAAGCGATTCTTGCACCGCTTGTGAATACTCCTTAAAGATCAGGTCGAGTTGATCGCGAAACTGGGGATTCTCGTCGGCACGATGGAGTTCGCAGAATAGCTTCCAGTTGTTTCGAAACGATTGGGGCGCATGCTCGTCCTTGTGACCCGACAACTCGTATTGCGAGATGTTCACGAACATCAGGCCGATCATACTTGCCGTGTCGTGTCTCACAGAAGTTTTGGGGAGTAGATTCTGCTTCTGAAGGATGGCGAGGACCGATGCCCCGACACCTCGTTGATAGCGGTTGCCTGTCGCGGGGTCGCTTGAGTTGAGTGAGCCAGGAACATCGCCACTTCGGGTAGCGTCAAGAAGCGCGGCGACGGTGGAAAACCTTGGGTCCTCGGCGGCTTTGTCTTTCCCAGATTGAGAGAATAGGTCAGCCGCGTGCGATTGCACTCCGATCAAAAGCAAGAACGCCACTTTTGACGCAGACTGAAAACTGCCGGTGATGTGAGTGTGTAGAGTGCTCATTGTAGTGCTTTACCAGCGTTGGAGGTTTAATTCGCCGCAGGGGTGACCGCGTATTCCCTTTCTTGAATGCGGGCAAGCAAAAACATCCCCCAAAAGGGATGACGAGATCGCCAGCGTCATCGGGTGCCTTTTGTGCCCACAGAATTCGACAGAAAACTCGCCGCTTTCCTCAAGGAGCAGCGAGGAGGGATTTCGTATGTCAAATTTTCGGCGAAGACTGGATTTAGAGCATCGAGTCTTCACCGGTTTGAGAACTGCCAGCAGAGCATGACGCTGAAGCGGCTACATGGACTTCTCAAGAGGCTCAAGTGCTCGCTTTCAGATGTGTTCGGCGACGGGAAGAAGTGAAGAGGTTGCTCAACGAGCGTCGTCCAATCGAGTGACGATACCGCGTTCAAAGGTGACGACGCGCTTGCTGTAGATCCATTGCTCTCTCTCGCCGGTGTCGTCCTTCTTTGTCGGCTGTCCCCATGCTCTGAGAACATGCTCCGCCTTCATGCCGACGACCACCTGACGGTTGCTGATGAAGTCCTCGAATCGTTCTGATCTCTCCCACTCAGCAACTCGGTCTGCTTCGGCCTGTGCTGCTTTGCGCTCCGTGTATGACTCATGCACGTAGGGAGCAGAGAGGAGAAGTAGAGCGGCCAGCGCAGCGACAGCGAATTTCCATCGTCGTCCATCGCGTTGTGCTGATGCTTTTGGAACTTCACTCGCCTTCGACACTCGTGATTCATCCTGCGCTTGGATGATCGGCCCTACGAGCTGCTCCACCGGCTGCCATTCGCCCTGCGCGTCCAGGTATGCGGCATCGTGAGGAAGCTCAGCAGTGCGCCACAGCCAGACAAGCTCGTGCAGCTCATACTCGCGCTGCCTCCCTTCCTTCAATCTTACGATGAGCTTCTGCTTGTGAGTCATGTTGAGCCTCACACACGCGTTATCGTCCTACTTGTAGCGTGTTGCGCTTACGACCGATCCAATAAGAACGGCAACAATGAGCCCACAACCCAAGAGGCCCATGATCAAACCAAATATGGCTCGACCCAAACCATACTTTGGGTTTTGCGATTTCTTGCTCCTTCGAATGTCCCAGATCGCCACAATCGACACAATGAGTGCGATAGGAGCAGGCAGGACAAGAATCGAGAACAAGCCTAGGTAGCCCGCAGCAATGGCCCACGTTGAGCGACCGATTGGAAGAATAAACCGCATTGCAGCGTCATCACCAGGGCGTGCGGTCTGAGCCGGGTTTGGAGGAAGTGGTGGCGGATTCACAGTGGAAATCTACTGGAGTTGAGTCCATGCGTCCATCACCATCGGCCCAGATGACCTTCACACCGGAAGATCAACTTCACCTGCGAGCTGCCTCCGGCTACATCGCCCTGGGCATGAACCTCGACGCAAATGCGGAGCTGGAGAAAATCATTCCTGAGCATCGACATCTGCCGCAGGTGCTCGTCTTCAGACTTCAAATCTACCACGCTCTAGAAAAGTGGGAGTTGATGCAGACTGTGGCGAAGAGATTGGCGACAACTGAGCCAGAGAATCCTCAGTGGTGGGCGTCCTGGGCTTCAGCTACCCGCCGTGCTGATTCAATTGATGCTGCACGGCTGATTCTGGTAAACGGTCTGGAACGACACCCTGCTTCTGCCGTGATCCTCTACAATCTTGCCAGCTACTTGTGCCAGCTTGGGAATCTCGAAGAGTCTAAAGCCAAGCTGAAGCTGGCCTTTGAACTCGATGATTCACTTCGACTACAGGCGATGGAGGATGAGGATCTGGAACCGGTGTGGGCGGCGGTGTAATTCAGAAAGTCACTTCAGACGGCTATGTTTCCTGTGCTCCCAAAAGAACTGCAAGTAAGTGGGATCGTCTGGTATTCAGATGCGCCGATTGCCAGATGTCCCGTGTCCACCTGGACGTATAGCAGGCGGTGCACGTATTTCGTTGCTTCAATTACCGATGGCCGTGTTTTAGGTGAAGTGACGGCTTCCTCCTATGACGCGATCATTTCTCAGGCTCATAGGAAGTGGTCAGAGCACCGTCAATTTGTGGTTCATCCCAAGGCTCGCTTTGCATCCGACCGAAGAAGGATGCAGACCTATCTCGAAAAAGGTCTGGAGCAACATTGTGACATGATTGCCTACCATGAGGCAGGACATGCAATAGTAGGAAATGCCCACGGTATCGAGATATTGTCGATCAGCTTGGAGCCAAAAGCCTTTGAACTGCATGGAGAGATAAACCTCATTTGTCACACACAGGCTTTGGGCGTGACCTTTGGTGGAGATGACATCGCTGCCTTGTTTCGCCGCAAGAATAGGAGACGTGCCGAGGTCCAGATGACGATGGATGTTGCAGGCTGTTTGGCTGAGACGATGTATTGCCCAGAGCGCCGAATGTTGGATCGATCTGAATTCGACATTAGCCGAGCGCGTGCATTGGCTCAGCGATATGCGCCTAAAGGCCGCTCAGACGGGGAACGCTACCTGAACGTGCTTATCAAACGAGCTAGACGAATATTGCAGAAGCGGTGGGATCAGGTCAAGAGACTCGCAACTGCGCTGCAAAAGCGGCGAGTGCTGAGTGGCGACGAAATGCGCATTCTGATTTCGAAAGGCAGCGGAAAACGAGCGAAGTGACGCTGTTCGCCATCGACCACTCCGTTACGTCCCACCCGTCACCGTGTAGCCCTGCGCTCGTAAATCGGCAGTGAGATCCTTTTCCATCTGTGCAGCAGCATCAAACGGCATCGGGTTCAGGTGCTCGTAAAGCTCGGGCAGCAGGCGAACCCCATACTTCTTTACCGTCCAGGCTGACTTGTAGCCGTGCTTGTGGTTCTCGAAGCGGTGTTCAACTGGCAGACCAGTCATCCCGACGTAAACACAAGGCTTCGATGGATCACGCCTTGGGTTCACACGTAGGACTGACGGATGCAGCGCCACCGCTTCATCGAGCAGTATCACGTAAACACTGTGGTGGTGGTCGCTCGGCAAAGTAGGTGTCAGGCGGCTTTTGCCCTTCGCTCAAAGCTCTTTAAGAATCCAATGGCGCACATACCCTGGACGTTCCATACCTCCGTCGCCCTCGTCCATTGTGGATGCGTCAGGATACTCCTCTGCACTCTTTGCAATGAGTTGCCTTGGGAACTCAGAAAGCGCAAATCGAGCGTCGTTCATGAACGCATCGGTAAGAATCTTCGGGGAAACCTCCGATCGATGAGCGATTGTGTTTCGAGCGACACGGACCTTCTCCAGAATCTTTGGAATCGTTTTATGCTGCAAATCTAGCCGTAACCCCTCCGAGAGATACTGGATAAGACACCTTGGACGTGCTGGTGGCGTGTTGGTTATCTTGAGCGGTGGCAGGAACCGTAATTTGTCAATGGCATCTACTAGTTTCTCGGTGCGCCTTGCGCGGAAATCTTCTTGGTCTTCGTCTGGTCGAGGCTTCTTTGGGAAATCGAAACTTTGATGAAGAGGATCGTCGATGAATTCGGGATATTCCCAAAGGATGTTGCCGATCACGTCGGTAATCGTGGCCTCACAGAACGCGTATCGAAGAACAAGCTCCATTTCATTCAGCCGATGCTCCCCAAACTCAATGATTGCGCCCAAATTATTCTGAATCCATGTCGATTCCTTTTCTGCGATGATCGGAACAAGTTTCTCTGCCATTCCCAAAAACTGTTCAGGATCGATTTCAGCGTATCGCTCCCAGCCTTTTCGAATTTGGGCCTTCCGATCTGTCAGGAAATCACGCCGCGATTGCCGAGTCGTTGAAAAGTGCCGCAGAGAGAAGCGAACTAGAGCGAGCTGTGAGCTGAGATGCCATATGCTATCTTCATAGGTGCGTGCCGATACAGACATGACCTGCGGTTATTGCGCCGTCACACTGCTAGGAGCAGCAACGCCTTCATTGGTGTGTGGCGCACCAGTCGACGCAGGATCAGCCCCAGATGAGAACTTCTTGGTAAGTGATTCGAGGATGTCTGGAAAGTTCTCCGAAAGATACTGCGAGACGGTAAGTTCCTCCGATTTGCGTTTCAGATGGTCCTTTACGAGCATCATTTCCTCTTTCGCTTTTGCTATGATCTCGCTCCATTCAAATGCCCATACAGTCATCGCATCCCATTCCCAAACGCAGCCATGCGGTTTATCCTTTTGTTGGCGATCACGCGCAATCTGACCTGTGCAACGACCCGAGATGAGAAACAGATCCCACCGAGTAGAACTCTTGTCGAATTCGTGAGAACTCAGAATTGTATCAGCATAGCGTCGAATCTGACTCAATTCTTTAGTTCCAAGCGAGACATTAGGTGCCTTCAGCTCAACTAAAAGGTGACGATGCTTTGGTGCGAATGGATAGTCTCGTGACGAGGCGAGGAACAGGTCGGGGATGTCGTCGATCCCACCAAGCTGAGCCAAATCGTCGTCCGCAACATCAGGCAAACCGGCCATTGCGCGATGCTTTCTCATGACCTCCCTAAAACTGCGGTCGCTTGCCGCTAGATGGAATTGAGCGCCGAAAAGCCAACAGTCGGGTTCGAGAATTCGGTGGAGTTGCGAACGTTCTTTAAGGTGCTTCTTCGTGTCCCCATAGATCAATCCATGAAGCACATCCAAGAAATCCAACCGGTGCGAGACCTCGGACGAAAGCTTCAGAATCGAATCAAGTGTAGTTCGCTCAAGCAGTTTGCGAAAACGCTCAAAATCGTCGTCGCTAAGCCGGGCCACTTCACTCAATACTTCCAAAACGTCTTCGTTTTCCAAAGACCGATGGAGCAGTCTGAATACAAGCTCTTGCTGACGCTTTGTCATGCTTTCCACATTCGCCGTTTCATGGACTTTCTCTAAAACGACATCGTAGATTGCCTGTTTCGCCGATGTCAGCGGGTCTTCGGTAGGACTACGGTAAGGGTAATACTCCTGTTGGCGGGCTCGCTGAATGAATGTCTTGACCCGTTCGCTTTTGAACCGCTCTCCGAATCGTTGGATACGACCGAGTGCAGCATCTCGCAGTTGTGTAAACTCATCGTCCATCTCTACGAGCAACTCACGGTTTGCGGTGACAAGGGAATCTAAGTGGGGGCATTCTACAAGAGCGAGATAGTTAGGAGTGGGCGGCGTTTCCAACTTTTCAGTCGCAACAGTTCTCCCTTTGCCTGCAAAGATAATTTGAAAGGGGAAGCGGGTCTGATCCAGAGGGCTCGTGAACAAAATATGTTCGAGCCTGGCGTTTTCCTTGATGCGACCTTCTGCTGGAATCGTCTCCAGCTCCCGGCTGAGGATTCGTTGTGTTACGTCGATTCTCTCGCCTTGGACCCAGATCTCTTGCCTCGGATTGCCCAAAAGATAACCACAGAAGTGCGCAGTGAGGTCGCTGGATATGCCGGGCGCGGTCGGCTTCTCTCGATCTCGATCACGTATTTCGAAGATCTCAATGAATGTGCCGCACTCTTCCTCTGCGGGAGCGGACTCCTGAATAACTTTCAATGCCGAGGGGCTATCGCCGATCGTAAACGTGCATCTCACCTTATCGCCATTGCTGCCATCAGACGTAGTCGTCCATTTGCTGAACGCACCTATTCTGTGAACCGCCAGCCGCCCTACACCGAAGCGACCGAGACGACTCGGGTCTGAATTTGAGGTTTCCACAGCAACCTCCATGAAACGTGTCCGCAGAATTTCTGGCGAGATGCCATGCCCGTTGTCCTGCACGGTAATGCTCAGCACTTCCCCAAGCTCACTCGAATGAAGAAGAACGGTTACTTTCGTCGCATGCGCATCAAAGGCATTTGCCACCAGCTCTCGAAGCGCCTTTACGGTCGAGGAATACTTGCTGCGACCAAGGTGATTGGTCACGAGTCGGGGATTGTATTTCCACTCAAGCTCGTAGGTCGTAGTAGATGGAGGTGACGCTTGGGAGTCGGCGCTCATGAGTGGAAAATGCATTATTAGAGTCTCATCACCAATGAAGGATTTTCAGCAATTGATGGGCGGTGACAACGCCATCCACCGCTTCAGCGCACATGATCGCAGCCGTGTCCTCACGCTCATCTGCGTGTGATGTAGCCGCAGATCTGTTTTTCGTATTCAGGGAAGTAGGTGCTGATTACGGGCAGATCGAACGAGCTGAGGATCGAGCAGTTGGATTCACGTTCGAGCAGGAATCGAAAACTCGCTTCCAACAACTGCTCCACCGTCACTTCACCACCACCGAATTTGTGGAGGTCAGTCGGTGTGACTCGCACTCGATGCTTTGTCGTGGTGGTCGCCTCAACCGTCACGAGCCATTCGTCATCGGAGATTGGTTCAACGCGGATCATGGAAACAGCGTCGTCACCGGCTCAATGATCGAAGTATCATCATTTCGCGGTGTGTTCACTCGGGTTGAGATTGGCTGAGCAGTCATTTCTTGAGCCACAAATGGCGCTAGAAGAGCTTTGCGATCATCAGCAGACGTATCCGCAGACAGCCAGGCTTTGTAGCTCGCTCGTGGCAGGATCACCGGCATTCGATCATGGATTGGTGCCAGCACTTCATTCGGTGTGGTGGTGAGGATGGTGAATGAACGAACGGACTCAGCATCGGGTGTCGCTGGATCACGCCAGATTTCCCACAGGCCAGCGAAAGCGAACGGCTCACCACTGCGCATGAAGATGTGCTGCGGGATCTTCATCGTGCCGCTCTTCTGCCACTCGTAAAATCCATCAGCAGGCACCAAGCATCGTCGCTTCTTGTAGGCGGATCGAAATGCAGGTTTTTCTGCCACGGTTTCTGATCGAGCATTGATCAAGCTCGACGCGATCTTTGCATCCTTGGCCCACGATGGAATCAATCCCCAGCGGACTATTGTGAATGTGTCCGACGACTCATCGAGCACCACGGGCACCTTCTGCGTCGGTGCGATGTTGTAGCGTTTTGGGAACGGATTGCCGCCCAGACGAACGTCGTTCATCTCGGCAAAAAGTTCAGCCTGCGAAAGTCGGTATCGACCGCACATGGGGTGAGAAGATGCAGACGAACCATGCGGAAGTGAAGCTCAGCCGTCGAACGCAAGAAATTCATTGTCCCCAATAAAAGGGGATGTTCACATGAACACAGTGAACCCAAAATCTGCGGTCTGTCCAACTCTCAAGGAATCTCAAGAGAGCCGCGTTCGTGCGTGGAAAGCACTGCAAAGAATTCGTGAAGTCCTGGAAATGCTCTCGGATGATCGTCTCCCACCTCCGTCAAAACCGTCGTGTTTCGAAACCGAAGGTCAGGTGCTTCGAACTGAGCTGCTCGCGATCATGCGTCGGCTCAATCTGGATCTTGAGCACATGCAGGAAGCCGTTGAAAAAGTGCGACCGTTTATTGGAGCCAAAGAAGGTCACGGCTCATTTCCTGATGCTGTTATCGGATTGAATCGAGCGGTCGGTAGAATTCGAGATTGGACAGGAACGTTTGCGCTGGCCGCTGAGAAGACTCGTTGATCTCAGCCGCCCACGAAATATTGGCGTGCCCCAAACGGACCTCGTGCAGCAGCCGTTGGAAATCTGGATGGAGGCCGAGGTCGCTCATGCGAAGTAGATGCATCGTGACCTGCTCAGCGGTTCGTCGTCGAGCATTGCCGCAGTCTTTACTTTCAGAACGGTTTAAGGAGAACTTCCTCGCGATGAAAGAGTCCTGGTATGGCGACAAACGTGATCTGCTCAAATGGTCAGCCGTGCTCCAGCTCTGCAAGCAGCACGAGGTCGATGTGGTATTCCACATTGCGATGCTCACGCATTCGGCTGCACATGAGTTCGAAATCGACGGAAACAGATTTCCTGTGGTCGATCCGGTCTGGAAGCACTTTCGATCGCTACGAAATGTCGAACGGCTCTTCGGCTCGCCGAAACTTCACATCTTCGAGCAGGGGTTCACTCACGCAAAGCGCCGCTCCTACTTCGACGACGCACTCGAAGAGCTGAAATTGCTCACCGGTCGCAAGCTCGTTCTCATTGATCCAGACACGGGGCTCGCACCAAAGAGCGCCTCGGAGAAACATGTTCGCGCAGACGAATGCCAAGCAATTTGGGAAAATCTTGCTTCAGGAGATTTGCTGCTGCTCTACCAGCATCAATGGCGCGAGAACCAATGGCGACAGCGCGTTGTGGCGAAGATGCGAGAAGCCCTCAATTTCTCTCACGTCATTCGCGTTGAAGCTCCCGGCTTTGCCAGCGACGTGATTCTCGTGGGTGCCGTTAAATCGTTGCGTGCTGCTTGCGAGTAAAAGCCTATGTCGAGCGAACTCGTGATCTCGTTGCTGAGCGAACGATTCATGTGCTGACGGCGGCGTGATCCACGAAAAGGTCACACACCACTGGCACATGATCGCTGTGGCGAGCCCACTCGGCGAAAGATCCAAGCGTGAGTGAGAATCCGTGCTGTCGAACTCCGCCGCTGGCGAAGACGTAGTCGATGTGATGAGCGCGTTCTTCGTGGTGGTAGTGGTAGAAGGTCTTGCGTGCTTCTGCGCCATGATCATTCTTGAAATGCTCGTGGTAGAGGCTGCGAATGCCGTCCGCTTCGAGTTCGACGATGAAGTCCCTGAACTTGTAGCGCCGACTCGGTCTGTCGAACAGCACGTTGGCGTTGAAGTCACCGGCCCACACGACTTCCGATTCGTGCCAGTGCTCCCGGTAGAGTCGATGTGCCTGGAAGAGCGGCAAAACGTAAGAAGCGATCTCAATGACCGGGATCGTCCACACCGCGAACAGGAGGAATGATTCACGTCCAGTCACCTTCAATGGAATCACCCACTTCGGGCCATCGGAGATCGGCAACGGCTCCAGCGCGTAATCACCAAATGACATGACCGCCATGCCCTTTCTCGGATCGCTGCCGAACCAGTGGAACGAGGAAGCCGACCGTGACCCAAGTTCCGCTGGAAGCGCATCCATCTGCTCGCACTCTGGAACGATCAGCACATCTGGATTGAGTGCGGTTACGAGGTGATTCTTCCGATGGAAGGCACCTTTGCAATTCCACGAAATCAGACGCATGCGGTTGCGGTCAGGAATGATTCACGCAGTCCCATCGTGTCTGGGGGCGACTACTACTGCGATGCGCTTCTAATTCTGCCGCGCTCGTTCGGTAGTCGGTGGTCGTGGTGCGAGTAAAGCAGGATCGACGATTTCGCGCAGTGGTTGCCAGTCTTCGCATCCAGATTCTACTCCCAGATCGTCTTCGCTGATTTTGTGCGTGCGAAGCAGTGCCACGAGTTGGCTCGCTGGGAATGGCCCGGTGGTTTTACCGTTTCGATGGACGTAGTATGTGTGCATACGAATGAGTTGAGGTGGTCGGAGGACATTGGAGTTTTGCTGGAACCGACTGCAAATGAGCAATCCCAAAAGATCGATCGATCTCGTGTTGCGTCGGTCGATCCACATTTTGCAGTCAGCGCGATCGACAAGCCCACAGCAGAGCAAGACCAGCGACGAAGCAACTCAAGCTGTCTGTGACCATCCACCAACGCGGAGTTCCAGCCTGGAGATGGATCCACACGAACACCGGTCCAAGAATCACGGTCATCCAGCCGATGAGCATCACGAGCTGACGATACCGCACGACATCGCGGGAGATGAACCAAAGCAGGACGCCTTGAGCGACGTAGACCGCTGAAGCTCCTGCCATCATGTAGATCAGCAGTGGTGAATGTGGCGGCTCCTTTAATCCGACAAACCACGAGAGCTTTTCCACGGCGAGACGAGGAAGAATCACCGCAGGCAACGCGATCAACGTGACCGAGGCCATGAGACGAAGGATGATCTGCTGAACGTGAATGTTGCCGCAGGTCGAGTTGGCTTCGTGATTCATCGCCGCATTCATTCTTGTTCACGGCACCACGGCAAACTCGATCTGACCGCTGAAAACTCGACCTCCAAATTTGCCCGCCAGCGCGTTCTGATCCGGCGGGTGCGGGGGTGACCTGGCTGAAAACGGCCGATTTTTAGCTCACTCCGACATCAGTGATTTTGGTGAACATCGACGAACACTCGGTGAGTGAATTTTGCTGATCGAGATGTCGACGCCGCCGCTCGGGCCGAACGATCCACGGGCAAATTTCGCTGCTCCAGTATCAGCGAACATCGCTGCACTTCGGAAACCGTGTTCCTACTTACGTTCCTACCTGCCGATATTTCTGATGTAACTCTCTGATAATCAGAGAGGTGGAGGCGAGGGGAATCGAACCCCTGTCCTGATGGCTGTGCCCACCTGCATCTACATGCTTGTCCCGCCATTGATTTAAGCCGGGTGACGCGGGCTGGCGCGCTTCACTCGACCGAGCATCCACGGGCGAAGTTCACCCGCTGCGCGGTCGCTCCGCATCGGGCACAGCCTGCTGTCGTCGCCACTCCACCTAGCAGGCGTTGATGGAGTCGCGTCGCGGATTATTTAGGCCGCGAGAGCCAGTTCTTCGTCGTAGTTGGCGTTTGTTTTTTTGCCTGGATTGATAACGAGGATCACAGACTTCCCCGGCATGCAGCACGCGTATCGAACCAACAGTCGAAACCAGTGCGCCCCCGTTTTTTCGGAGGCCGCGAAGCTAGGCCACCCCTCGCCCGGCGCAACGGAGACTTTCAAGGGATTGCACGTTGCCGTGTCATCAGGGGCCGCTAGCGTTCCGGCCCATGTCTCCCCGCGTCCTACTTCTGGTTTTTGTGACCACCGCACTATTATCCGGCTGTAAGACGAAGCCATCGGCCGCGATCTACCGTGGCGACAGCCCGACGCTCCACTACCACAAGTCAGAAGCGGCGGGCGGAGCGATCCGCACGCAGAAGTTTCGCTAAGCCTCGCGGCGGCCCGGAGCGAGACTTTGGCGTTGAGCGGCACGGTCCTTTCTTTTAAGAGCCCCGCCTTTCCAAGACCAACCGCCATGCGCCGCTCGCTTTTACTTTCGCTCACTGCCGGCCTAGTGCTCGCCGGTTGTGGTGCGTTGCGCCCGTCGGCGACCTGGTCGCTCGTGCGCGCCGCCCGCGTCGAGACCCGGGACGCCGCCGATCCATCCGCTGCTTTTGCGGTGCAACTCGGCGCGGTGCTCAAGTCGGCGGGCGTCGAGCATAAGGTGGTCACCTACGAGTTTTCCCACCGCACGCGCCGCGGCGAAGAGGTCACCGCCACACGCACGGCGGTCGTCTATCGCGATGGCGCCTGCGCGCGCAGTCCGTGGTGGCTGATGGATGAACGCCTGCGCGCGCCCGCGTGGCTGCCGGGTGAGGATCTCGGGCGCCAGCTCAGCTTTTACGCGCGCCGTCGTGCGACAGTGCTCAGCGTGGCTGGTGGCTCGTCGCGCGACAATGGCGGGACGCGTCTCGCACAGCTTCAACCCGGGAAGCCGTCGTTTCTCGCACGACTCTGGCCCATTCGGAAGACCGAGCGCTCGCGCCGTTTCGCGCCGCAGCCAGTGGTCCATCGCGACGAGATCACGCCACGGATGCTCTCGCAGTTTCGCGCACAGCACGGGACGAACTTCGATCCCGCGTGCGTGCTCGATCGGGTGAAAATGGACCGGCTCGCGGGCGGGCCGCGCGTGGTCGCAGGACTGTAACCTGCCGCGGCAGGCCGGGGGCTCGGAGCCCTACAGCAGCGCGCGAACGGCTGCCTCGCGTGCGACATGCGTCGCGTCGTCCAGCACGGGCGCGAGCGCGGTGCCGGCGGGCAACTCGGGCACTTCGATCCACGAACGGCAGCCGCCGAACTTGGGCGAGTCGGGGAAGACGAGCGGCGCGCTCAGCGCGGAGATGCGCACGAAGGCGATGCTGACGCCGGGCGCGTCGTCCTGGCGGAAGCGCTTCTCGATCTCCGCGCGCGTCCAGAGGTGATGCGGTTCGAGCGCGCAGACCTTTTCCAAATCCGTCACGTCGGCCGTCCACTCGACGTGCGCGGCGAGCGTGATCTCGTGCTGGCCATCGGCGCGCTGCGCGGGGAGCGGTGTGCTCGCGGGCAGCCGCAGCTTGTTCACCTGCTCGTGAAAGAGCGTGGGAAAGAGCACGAAGTCCGCGTGCTGAAAACGGAAGCCCGCGCGTCCTTCCGCGATGCCGCCTTTGCGCAGGATGATGCTTTGCTCACCGCGGGCGAGCGCGGCGCAGATGAGGGTCCATTCTTTGAAGGCGAACATGGCGAGTGAGGAGTCCGCAGTTCTCAGTTCTCAGTTCTCAGTGCAAGTCCGGCGCGAGAATCTTCACTGCGCACTTTGCACTGAGCACTGAGCACTTACTCTCCGGCACATGCCCTTCAACATCGACCTCCACTGCCACTCGTGGTTCTCGGGCGACGGCGTGAGCGCGCCCGAGGCGCTCATCGAGACCGCTCGTAAGAAAGGACTGCACGGCTTCGCGATGACCGATCACAATACCTGCGACGCGATGCGCTACCTGCTCGACAAGGGCCTCGTGCGCGAAGACGGCAAGCCGGTCGATGACTTCATCGTGATCCCCGGCGTCGAGGTCACGACCGCCGAGGGCCACTTGCTCTGCCTTGGCGTGATCCTGCCGCATTTGAAAGGCACGCCCGCGGCGGAAGTATGCAAACTCGTTCACGACATGGGCGGGCTCGCCATCCCGCCGCACCCCTACGACTTGTTTCGCGCGGGCATCCGCGAGTCCGTGCTCGACACGCTCGAGATCGACGCGCTCGAGGTCTTCAACGCCGCGACGACCCTCAAGCGCTACAATCGAAAAGCCTTCGACTACGCGCAAAAGCGGAACCTGCCAATGATCGCCGGCAGCGACGCGCATCACGAGTCCGCCATCGGCACCGCCTACACGATCCTCGATGCGCCGGAGTTTTCCGTGCGCGGATTGCTCGACCAGATCAAGGCCGGCACGGAGCTCAACCAGCGCTACCTCTCGCCCACGCAGGCATTCAAAAAGACGTGGAACAACTGGCTGCGCCTGCGCAAAAAGCGGACGCACCCGACGAATGGCGAAGGGGACGAAGCTAAGGAATGACCTGCGACTCGCCGTTCTCACGCAGCGCCTTGAGGTCCGGGTCCGTCCGCGAGTAGTCGCGAAATTTCTTGTCGAGCTTCACGCTCCTGGCGAGGTGCTCGCGGGCCGCATTAAGATTGCCGAGCACGCATTCGTAGCACGCGAGATTGTAGTGAAACACCGGCTCCGCGTGCAGCGTCGTCGGGCCGCTCACCAGCAGCGCGCGCGCTTCCTCAGTTTTCCCCAGCTCGTGCAGGCAGAACGCCGCATGGATGAAACCGCTCGATCGATCCGGCGCGATCTGCGTGAGTTCACGTCCCGCCGAGAGCGCCTGCCGCCAGCGCCGCGCCTGCATGAGGACGAGCAGCCGCAGTTCGATCGCCGCCGGGTGTTGCTGCGCCTTTGCCGGCAGCGAATCGAGCTCCACGAGTGCTTCCGAGAACATCGACAGCTCGCAATAGCCCTGGGCGGCGAGCAAGGTGCGGGAATGTTCTTCGATCGAAATCATGCGCGGCGTGGGAGGCGTGGGAGCCGCGCACGCTTTGGCACGGCTCGACACGCCACGCAACTGAACGCGCGTCACTCGACGATATCGTAAAGCGTCCCGCCGAGCGCGAACTGCACATTGCGCCCGAGCGCGAGCCACTGCGCCGCGTCGTGATTCTCCGCGAGCAGACGGAAGTATTCCTCGCTCGCGAACTTGATCTGCTGCCGCTTCGCCGTCGTCTGCCGCTGTGCGTCGGCGTCGATCCATTGCGCGCCGTTTTGGTAGAAGGCCTTGCCGTTCACGACGTGCGCGGCCTGCTGCTGCACAGCATCGAGTCGAACCGGCGGAGCACCGGCCGGCGCGGGTGTCGCCATCGCCTTTCCGATCTCGCGCTTACTCTGCGCGAGCGCATCACCCGGCGCTGCGGCATCCTTGAGCGCCTTGTTTCCCCGCGCGTTGTAGCTGCCGACATCGCCGGCCTTCGCCGCGGGCAACGCCTGCCAGCTTTGTCGCAGCGCACTCTGCATCGCGGCATCGCGGTCGAGCTCCTGCAGCGAGCGCATCGTCACCGGCACATTCCGGCGCGCCTCGTCCTCGACGATGAGATAGCTCGTGTAGGGCGTCACGATTGCGAATCGTCGAGCGAGATCGACGACCTCGTCGCGCAGTTCCTTGTTCTCACCGCGCAGACGGATTTCATCGAGCAGGAAGCCGACGCGTCGCGTGGCCCAGAGCTGCGCGATGAAGTCGTTGCCTCCAGCGGTCTCGGGAAATTTCACGCGCTGAACGATGCGGCGCGGCTGGCCGTTGAGCGTGCCTTCGAGCACCACGTCACCTTCTCCGCTGCCGCTGTAGCGCCCGGTGAGGACGAGCTGATCGCCACGGAACAGATCCGGGGGCGCCGACGGATAGAGCTTCGAGACGCGCACGCCCTCGGGCCACGTGATGCGCAGGTTCGCGAGTAGCGGCTCTTTGATCTTCGTGAAGAACGCCGACACCTTCACCTCGAGATCCTCCTCCGGCAGCACGAACTGGCTCGCTGCCCGCGTGCGCTCCACGATTTTGTCGAGCAGGTGCGTGTTCACATCCGTGCCGATGCCGAAGCAGAAGACCCGCGTGCCCGCGCCCGCATCGACCGACGCGACGATGCGATCCTCATTCGTCTCGCCGACCGTCGGCTGCCCATCGGTGAGGAAGATCACGACGAAAGGCCGGTCGTTTCCCGCGGGCCGCAGCTTGAGCGCGCGGGCGAGCGCGTCGTTGATCGCGGTGCCGCCGATCGGCTTGAGCGCGTCGATCCACTTCGTCGCCTGCTCGCGGTTCGCCTTCGCCGCGTCGCTCAGCTTGTCGAAGCACGGCTCGACTTCCGTCGCGAAGCGCAGCACCTCGAAGCGGTCCGTGTCGTTGAGATTCTCGACGCAGAAGTTCAGCGCCTTCTTCGCCTGCTCGAGCTTCTTCCCGGCCATCGAGCCGCTTGTATCGAGCACGAAGATCACGTCCTTCGGGTTCACCTTCTCTCCCGGCTTCATCACGTCCGCCCCCGGCGACGCGAGCAGCAGAAACCACCCGTCGTCGCCCGTGCTTTTTTGTGTGAGCAGGTTTACGCCGACCTCGCTGTCCGCCGTCGAGAAGAGGAGCTGGAAGTCGCGATCGGGCCGCGCGTTCGTCGTCTCCCAACCGACGGTCGCCTTGCGGTCGCCGTCGCGCCTGATCTCGACGCTATGCGATGGCGAGTAGAGCGCCTTGATCGGCGAACCCTGCGCGAGCGACACGCGCACCGACGCCGTCTTCAACGGCTGCGCCGAAAACTTCTCCGTGTTGAGCGGGTAGAGATACGACACGAGCCCGCCGTCATTGCGCAGCAGCTCCGTGTAGCTGAGCTGCACCTTCTTGTTCGACCGCGCCTCGATCGGAAAGATGCGCACGTGAAACGCGGCGCGCCTCGTGTATTCGAGCAGCGCCGGGTCGCGCTGGCTGCGCACGATGTCCTCGTAAATCTTGCGCGCCTTCGCCGCGTCGAGCAGCTCGGCCTCGATGTCCTTGTCGCCGATGCGCATCGTGAACTTGTCGATGTGCGCGCCGTCCGGGATCGGAAACATGTAGTCGCCCTCGAGCGCGACGCCGTTCGGGTTGAAGAACTCCTGGTCCACGCGCGTCGTCGCCTTCTGCCCGTCGATCGTCACATCGACCTTGTGAAAGACGACCTCGAGCGGCGCGAACACCGGGTGTGGAATCGGATGCGGCCGCGGCGGCGGGTTGCGGATGATGATGAGGCCGTCGGCGAAGGCCGAGGCGGTGAGGAGCGCGAGAGCGAGCAGCGTTTTCATGTCGCTGAATAGACGCGCCCCGCGCGCGCACGTCGTCAGAGCCGCGTGCGACGTTTGTCAGAGAAATGTCAGAGCCCGTCGGCGACGAGTTGGAGATACTCGCGGTATTCGTTCTTCGGCAGCGCGGCGATGACTCGCTCGAGTTGCGACTGGTCGATCCAGCGCTGGTGAAATGCGATCTCCTCGATGCACGCGATCATCAGGCCCTGGCGGTTTTGGATCGCGGCGATGTAGTTGGCGGCTTCGAGCAGGCTGGTCTGCGTTCCGGTATCGAGCCACGCCATGCCGCGGCCGAGCACTTTCACGCGGAGCGTGCCGCGACGCAGGTATTCGAGGTTCACGTCGGTGATCTCGAGTTCACCGCGCGGGCTCGGCTTCATGTTGCGGCAGATGTCCACGACCTGCGCGTCATAGACGTAGAGCCCCGGCACGGCGAAGCGGCTCTTCGGCTGCTTCGGCTTTTCCTCGATGCTGATGACGCGGCCATCGGGCGCGAACTCGACGACGCCGTAGCGCTCCGGGTCGCGCACTTCGTAGCCGAAGACGCACGCGCCTTCGCGCAGCGCGAGCGCCTCGCGAAAGAAGTCGAGCTTCCCGTAGAAAATGTTGTCGCCGAGGATGAGGCAGCTCGGCTGGCCGGCGATGAACTGCTCGCCGATGAGGAAGGCCTGCGCGATGCCTTTCGGCTCCGCCTGCTCGGCGTATTCGATTTTCATCCCGAGATGCGAGCCGTCGCCGAAGAGCGCGCGGAAGCTCGGCACGTCTTTCGGCGTGGAGATGATCAGCATTTCGCGCACGCCGCCGAGCATCAGCGTGGCGAGTGGGTAGTAGATCATCGGCTTGTCATAGACGGGCAGCAGTTGCTTGCACGCGACGCGGGTGAGCGGGTGGAGGCGGGTGCCGGCGCCGCCGGCGAGGATGATGCCTTTGGTGTTCATCGAGCGCGCCGCGCGAAGACTTCGATTCGATCGCGGTTACCGCGATCCTTCGGGCCGAAGGTGCCGCACAGCTCGTAGTTCGCCTGCAGGTATTCATACACCGGCGCAGCCCACACGCTGAAGCGCGATGCCTCGACTTTGTTGATCGCACGGTTGTCGATCACGAGGACGGCCGGCTTTTTCTCCTCGATGCGACGGATCGCGTAGCGCGACCAGCCACGCGGCGCGGTGGCGTTGTCCTGGTAAAGGTCGTGCTCGTAGGTGGACCGGTCGGTCATCACGTTGTAGCCCGGCTGATACGGGTAGCACACGAGCCAGTCGCCGGGGCGCGAGTGCTCGACCACGGCGCTGCGCACGCCCTCGAGGATGGGGAATTCCTTGTCCTTGTGAACCCACACCCGCACGCCGTTGGCGCCGTTGAAGAGCTGGCGTTTGCTCTCCTTGATGTTCCATCGCGCGGCGATGGTGCCGGCCGAGTAGTGGTCGAGCGCGAACCACCCGAACAAGCCGAGCTGCACCGCAAGCAGCCCGCCGATGATCCAGCGCAGGCGCGCTCCGAGCATGCCCACGAGGCACACCGTCGCGACGATGTAGCCGGGCATGAACTCGGAAAGATGCGGGCGGTCCGGCCGGAAAAAGAAGAACTGCGGAAACGCGGCCATCGACCCGATGAGCACGAGCAACGCGAGCGCCGCAGGTTGATCGACCGCGAACTCGCGCCGGGCCCACGCGCGACCGATGAGGGTCACCGCCCAGAAGATCGCGAGCGCGTAAATCAACAACGGCGCATAGGTCAGCGCGAAGAGCACCGACTTGTCCGGGTCGCGAAGGGTGCGCGCCGTCGCCCAGTCGGTGCGCGGCAGCGTCGAGCGATCGGCTTGTTGCGCGGGCGCGAGCGCGGGAGGCTTCGGCGCCGCGGGTGCGGGCGCCGCGAGCGAGCGCGCCTCGGCGCGGAGATAGCCTGCCCACGTCTCGTATTGGGCGGTGAATTCCTTCTCGTAGCCTCCGGCTTTCGCGATGCCCCATGCCGGAGCATGCACGACGACCACGCCGGCAAACAGGATCGCCGCGCTGAGCGCCGCATCGCCGGGCCGCCGGCCGAAAGCGAGCCGGCACTCGAACAGGCGCAGCACGAGGAATCCCGCCCACAGCAAGGCGAAGAGATAACCGATGTCGATGCGCACGAGCAGCGTGAGGCCCAGGACGATCCCGCCCCACGCGAGACGCCGCCAGAACGCGGTCAGAGCCACTCCGGAACCGAGCGCGGCGTTGGCGACGCAGAGCATGTTCGCAACGCAGAGCAGCGGGTTGTAGTTCTTGAACTGCGAGCCGGGGAGAATCACGAGCGCGAGCCCGACGCCGAGCGCGAGCCATTCGTTGCGCGTGAGCCGACGCACGAGCGACCAGCCCAGCAGCGCGGTGATCGTCGAGAGCACGAAGAAAAAACCGCGCATGACGAGGAAGTTGACGCCGGTGATTTTGAAGAGCGCGACGATCGGCCAGAACCAGCCGACATTGTAGCCGAGCTCGACATCGCGGATCGGAGCCTCGCCGGCGAGGAGCCGCATCGCCGTAAGCACTGCGGTTCCTCCTTCGTCGTGAGGATTGAACCAGAACCGCAAATAGCTGCCGTAATACCAGAGCGCCGCGACGACGATGAGCAGCGGCGCCGCGAGCGGGAGCCAGCGGTTCAGCGTGGTTGGATTGGTTGGCGCGTCGTTCAAAGGCGCATGTGCTACACGGGCGGCGCGGGGCGGGCAACTCTTGCTCTCACTCGTGCTCGCACCGGTGCGCCCGCTCGATTATGCACACTCCATGTCTTCACCCGAAACTCCGCGCATCGCGACCGACGTGCAGGTCATGTTCTTCGACACTGACTGCGCCGGCGTCGTGCACAACATCGCCTACCTGCGTTTCATCGAAGTCACGCGCACGCTGCTCGCCGAGCAGCTCGGCATGGCGCTCGTCGGCATGGCGGACCGCGGCACCTTCCCGGTCGTCGTGCGCACGGAGATCGACTACAAGCGCCCGGCGAAACTCGGCGACCGGCTCGTCGTCGAGGGGCGGCTCGATTCGCTCGACCGGATGCGGTTCTGGGTCGCCTTCGATGTGAAGCGGCCCGCGGATGGCGCGCTCATCGCGCAGTCGCGGCAGATGCTCTGCGTGATCGAGATGCCGCGCGCCCGGCCCGTGCCGCTGCCGGACGACTGGTCGGTGCGCTTCGCGCATCTGCGTGCGGCAAAGGTGTAATCGTCAGCGACCCGGAGCGAGTCGGGCCTGGCCGAGCGAATGTATCTGCGTGCTCTTCGGCGCGCCGCTTCCCTGCGTCGCCGCGAGGTGATCGACCACGAAAAGCTTCAGCCGGAAATCGCCCGGCTCTGTGTCCGGCGGAACGCGCACGACCCAGCGATCAGTCGCCGGCGACGCACCCGCCTCGGGAGCGACGAGGCCCCGCACGATCTCGAAGGCGTCCCGATCATTGGACGCAATGAGCTTCAGCCAGCGGAACTCCTTCGGCGGCACTGTGAATGTCCATGTCGTCTCGATCTCGAGTTGAGCGCCGTCTTCACTCGTCCGCACGCGAGGCGCGGAAGTGATCGTCCACTCTCCGGGCGCATCGGCAGCGGCGGGCGCGCGCGTTCCGAGTCGGCGCAGCACGGTGAGCGAATTGATCGCGCGACTTTGCCATTCGTTGCCGGCGAGAAATTCGTGCAGTAACACTTCACTCGACGGGACGATGTCGCCTTCGACCGTGCGCATCGTCGGATGGTAGAAGCCCGATGCGACGCTGAAGGTCGAATCGTCCGCGTAGTCGATCAGCACGGAATCGGTCGCGGGCGGAGGCTCGAAGCGGCGGCGACTGAGCGTGTTCAGACCCTTCAGCACGTGGTGCAGCGAGTGCAGATCGCGGCGCATGGCGAGATGGGAGAGATATGGATGACCAGCGGTGACGGACGCGTCCGCTTGAACCTGCGCGAGCATCTCCGCTTTCCAGCCGCGTTCCCAGGCGTGGCGTTCGCGCTGGAGGACTTCACCGGCCAACTCCTGCGCCGGCCCCCGCCAGAACTGCGCCACGGCGCACGCCGCCAGCATCAACCACGCGATACCGGCACGCCGCCGCAGCCGCGGCAGGGCCTCCGCAGCGGCGAGCCAAAAAAGCGGCACGAGCGGCGCGGCGTAGTGGAATCGGATCGTCCATTCCGAGCTGCGCCACGAGAGCAGATGCTGGAGCAGGATGGGCGCGGCGATCAGCAGCCAGCGCGGACGCAGCACCGGCAGCGCGAGCAGCGGCAGCAGCATCGCCCACAGCAGATCGCCGCCGCCGAGACTGCGAAGCAGATGGGAGAAGACGCGCGCGGGCTGCGTGAACATCGTCCCCACGATCTCGCCGCCGCTTCGCCCGAGGTGCGAGTAGAGCTCGGCGTAATCGACCTTGCCGCCATTGAGCGCGGGCGCGAGCCACGCGCCGTAGAGCACGAGCCAGCCTGCGGCGACCAGCCCCGGCAGCACATTCCAGCGCCACTGCTCGGCCGCGCTTTTCCTCCACTCCACGCACGCATGCACGATCGCCCATGCCACGAGCAGCAGTGCGATATTCTCCTTCGTGCCGAGCGCCAGCAGCCACCAAAGCCAGAACCGCCCGATGCGACCGGCGAGCCGCGCCTCGGCGACGAGCAGCAGCAGAGGCGCGGCGAGTGCCTCGGGATGGAATTCGTGCAGACCGATGAAACCCGTCGCCGGAAGCAGGACGGTCGCAAGCGCGAGCGGCAGCGCTGGAGCGTCCAGACGACGCGCGATGCGCCACGCGGTGAAGGGCATCGACGCGAGCGCGACGGCCTGCGCAAAGACGAGCAGCAGCGGGTGCGGACAAATCGCGAACGCCGGCAGCGCGAGAAAGACGATGGGCTCGGCGTGATTCCCCATGAGCGGCACGTCGAGCAAGCTCACCTGCCACTCCCCGCGCAGCGCGAGCCACAGCGCCTGCGTGTAAAACGCGAGGTCGAACGTGCCGTAGCGAAACGTCCACCAGCGCCACGCCGACCACGCAAAGATCAGCGCGCCAAAGCCGAGCGCTGCGACCCACAGGCACACACGATCTTTTGTTGGGACGCTGATTTGCACGCGGCCCATCCGTGCCAGCCGCACGCGTCGCGGTCAATTCATTGACGCACGGCGCTAGCGCGCCATCGCGTCCTCGATCTCGTCGGCTTCGAGCGGGATGTCGGCCATGAGGTTCACCGGGCCGCGCTCGGTCACGAGCACGGTGTCCTCGAGCCGCACGCCGAGTTTTTCTTCGGGGATGTAGATGCCGGGCTCGACGGTCATCACCCATCCGGCTTCCATCGGCTTCGTGGTGTCGCCGACATCGTGAACGTCGAGCCCGATCGGATGGCCGAGGCCGTGCATGAAATACTTCTTCACCGCTGGCTTGTCGGGGTCCTGCTTTTTTACGTCGCGCGGCTTGAGCAGGCCGAGGCTGAGAAGCTCCTCGGTCATCAGCGCCTCGGAGGCCTTCTGCCACTCCTTGTGGATCAAGCCGGGCTTCAGCGCCGCAGTGCTCGCGCGGAGGACGCGGAGCACGGCGTTATAGATCGCGCGCTGGCGGCGGGAAAAGCGCCCGCTGACGGGAATGGTGCGCGTCATGTCGGAGTTGTAGTTCGCGATGGCGGCGCCGACATCGAGCAGCAGGAGCTGGCCGCTTTTCAGCGGCGCGGAGTTTTCCTGGTAGTGAAGGCAGCACGCATTTTTTCCCGCTGCGACGATGGGATCGTAGGCGAAGCGCCCGCGCCCGCGGATGAACTCGTGCGCGAACTCCGCCTCGACCTCGGTCTCGCTCTTCCCCGGCTCGACGAACTTCAGCACGCGCATGAACCCGCGCCGCGTGAGCTGGCACGCGCGATCGAGCACCGCGATCTCGCGCTCGCTTTTCACGAGCCGCAGGCTGTGCATGAGCGTCGCGAGGCGCTCGTAGCGGTGCAGCGGGTAGCGGCGCTGCACCTCGGCGATGAAGCGATCGTCGCGCGTCTGCACCGGACACGCCGCGCGCTTGTGTTCGTTGGTGTTGAGGAAGACCTGCCCGGCTTCGCAAACGAGCCGGTGGAAGGTGCCCCAGAAATCCTGCGTCCATTTCACCTGCTTGATGCCGGTGAGTTTCTTCGCCTCGTCCCTGCTCAGCTTGTGGCCTTCCCACAGTTCGTTTTGTTCGTTCGGCTCGCGGAGGAAAAGAATCTCGCGCAGCTTTTCGTCGTCTGCGTCGGGGAAGAGAACGAGCAGCGTCTCCTCCTGCTCGACGCCGGTGAGGTGGAGCAGGTCGCTGTTCTGGCGGAGCAAGTAGGTGCCGTCGGCGTTCGTCGGCAGCACGTCGTTCGCGTTGAGCACCGCGATGGATTTCGGCGGCAGGAGCTTCGCGAGGCGCGCTCGATTTTCGATGAAGAGCTTCGAGTCCAGAGGTTCGTAGCGCATGAGCGGTGGGGTCGCTTACTGGTTGATGTGGATGCGCGGCGACGAAACCGCGGGGACGTTTCGCGCGAGTTGGACCATGACTTGACTGGCCCACGAGCGCGCGTCCGCGCCGCCGTAGTGAACGCCATCGCTGCCAGTCCTCCCCACCACGTAATGCGTCATGTCGGACGAATCGATGATTCCGAAGCGGTAGGTCCTCGCAGCCCGGAGGATCAAGCTGCGCACGGTGCTCTCGACGGCGCGCGAGAACTTCGTGGTATCGGGGGGCAGGATCCAGAAGACCTTCCTTCCGCGCAAGGCGCCGCCCATCCGCGCGAGGATTGCTGCTTTCTTTTTCACCTCCTCCTCCGTGATGCGCGGGGCAAAATCGTCCATCCAGTTGGTGCCGAGCTGCACGATGACGATCTGGGCTCCGTGCTTGCCGATGAGCCGCTCGACTTTCGGCGTCCCGGTGGCCATCGGGCGGCGACCATTTTCGTATTCGCGCACGAACGACGTCTTTGCCGTCTTCTCGCGATATCCGCACCGGGTGACGAATACCGGCTCGGTGAGCAGCCAATGCTCGGGCGATGATCCGCACGAAGCGTAGATCGAGACGTTCGCGCCGCCAAAGCGGTCGATGAGTTTCTCCTGCAGCGTCGCGCCGAAGGGACCGACGCTCAGCGAATCGCCGATCATCAGGATTTGCGGCGCTTTCGCCGCCGAGGCCGCAGGGGCGGTGAGCAGGAGCAGGAAAAGGGCGCCGAGGAAGAGAAGCGGTGGGTGCATGAGATTCGCGTCAGCCAGCTACGCCGGTCATTCGCCGCGAGCGGGGAACTTCGCGTCGTCGGCGAGCTGGATGTAGGGCAGCAACTCGATCTTGCCGGATTGATCGCTGCTCTTGATGGCGACCCACGGGGTGGTGTCGAGGTCGCGAAGGCGGAGGTCGTAGGTTTTGCCGACGCGATATTTGTTCAACGCCTGCTGCTGCAGCCGGACGTGCGCGGGGTGCATGACGAGGATCTGCTTCTCCTCATAGTGCCCCCCGACGACTTTCACGACGTCATACACGTAGGCCACGAGCGACTCCTGGTAGGGCATGATCTGCGAGGCGCGCAGCGGCGGCGACTTGAAGACGAGCTTCGCCTTGATCGCCAGGACTTCGGCGGCCTCGTCCTGCTCCGGCGTGGTCTGCGCCACCACCGGCGGGGCGAGGGGCGGCGGCAGTTTTCCGGTCGAGAAGTCGCGCATCACGTTGTCGAAGACTTTGTCGGCCCAGCGTTCCATATCGGCGCCCAGGAAGTGTTCCCCGTCGGGCTGCATGCCGGTGTAAGGATACGTGATGAGGGTTCGGCTATCGATCACCGTCGCCGAGCCGCCCGCAAACTTGCGGTAGCGCTCGACGACGAAATCCTGGATCTCATCGGTCACGCGCCCCGAGGTCGGCGAGCCGACCCAGTAGATTTTGCGAAGCGAAGAATTCGTCGCGAGCAACCGGGAGACGAAGGGCTCGATGTGGGTCTTGAGCATCGCCTCGTGCCGGTCGGGACTGATCGTCTTGCAGTCCGGAAAGAGCCCGAAAAGATTCGTGCCGGTCTGCACGATGAGGATGTCGGGTTCGAACTTTTGCAGGAGGTCTTCGATCTTCGGGACCTGATGCGGCTTCGGGCGATAGCCGCGCTTCATCCCGTAGGTATCCTGGACGACCTTCGGCGCTTCCTTCCCCGTGACGGACTCGATGCTCCAGAATCCGCAGCACGTCCGCGCTTTCGCGTAGTTGCCCACTTTCAGCCAGCTTAGCGGCACGGTGCCGCACGCCATGTAGGTGTAGGCGGCATTGATCGACGGTGCTTCGCGAAAGCGGGTGTCGAGGCGTTTGCCGAATCCGCAAAGGGCCAGCGAATCTCCGAGGATAAGGACGGTGATGTCGTCCGCCGGCGCCGGCGCGGGAGCGGGCTCGAGTGGCTCGGGTGCTTTCGCCGGGGCCTTCGGGCGCGTCCGCAGCGCGGCTTCGATGATCGCTTCGCGCGGAGTCCACAGCGCGGCAGTCGCCGCGAGCGCGGGATCCAGGCCCGCCGCGATGGACGCGAAAAAATCAGCGGTGTCGATCGACGGCTCGGGCTCGGCGGGCGGCGGCGCTTCGACTTCCGGATCGGGCTCCGGCGGGTTGTCCGCGATATCCGCATCCAGCTCCGCGGAGATCTCCGCGACCGCCGCTTCGTCGGGCGGAGAAATCGGCTCGGGAATTTGCGTGACCGGATCCGCTGGGATCTCCGCAGGCGCAGGAATCTCAAGCGCGACCAGCATCGGCGCGGGCTCGATCCGCGCGAAGCTTTCGCCTGACCGCTCCCGCTCCGGCGTCTCACCGCGGGCCGGAGGCCGGGTGAATGACCAGCTCCATCCGCCGATCAAAGTCGCAATGCCGAGCACAGCGGCACTCTTCGCGAGCAGCCTGCCGACGCTGCGCCTTGTCGCCGGTGCGGACACGGCTTTCTGCGCCGGCGCCGACTCCGGCGAGCGGCTCACGGGCGGCGGCTCCACTTCGAGCACACACACGACTCCCCCGACCAGAATCCTGCACGGCGCAGCGATCTCCTTGTCCGCGACCGGCACGCCATTGACGAAGAGCCCGTTCATCGAGTCGAGATCGCGAACGCGGAATCGTCCGGACCCGAGCGGCACGAACTCCGCGTGAATGCCGGACACCGTTTCGTTCTTGAGCTGGACTTGATTCGAAGGCAGCCGGCCCACGGTGAAGCGTTCGCAGCCCACGGCGAATTTGAAGCGTTCGCCACTCGGCAGCGTGCCGGCGAGAATACAACTCGGTGCTGATTGCGCAGTCGGTGAGTGATCCACTGCCGCGGATTTAGTCGCGCCGCGAAAGCCGAATCAAGAACATTGAAAAGCGGGTCGTGAAATCGCGTCTCTCACTTCGCCACCGGGATCTTCTGCCAGCCCGATTCGGCCTCCGTGAACTCGCGCGCGCTGAAACACCAGACGACCACCTTCTTCTTCGCGAGGTAAGTCGGTTCCTTCACGCTGCGCCGGTAAAGCGTCACGCGCACCGGCGTCGCGCCCGAGCCGCGCGTGCCGATCACGTCCGGCGGGAAACCAAGCTCCATGGCCAGCTGGTCGAGCAGCCCCGCGCGCTGCGCGAGAAAATCGTGAAACACGAGCGTGTGGCTGTCGCCGAGCAGCAGCACCGGGCTCGCGGCATCCGGCTCGACCGCACTGCCGCCGGCCGCATCGCTCACCGCGCGCACCGCGATGGATTCATCCTTCGGCCCCGCTCCGCCTCCGCCGAGCAGCTCGATCAGGTCGCCACGGATGGCGACCGTCTTCCACTCGGCGGTGAAAGTGCGGGCCGCTGGCGGCGTGGAAACCTTGTTGCGGATCGCCTGCGCGATCGCCTGCGCGGCGAGCACGCAGCCACTGCCCGACCAGTGCGTATCCGTCGCGCAAAAAACCGCGCCGCGTTCGTGCGCGCTGTTGGCGACGAGCACGGGCGCGAGATCGAGCACCTCGACTCCCGCGGCGCGCAGCGCTCCGCAAAATTCCGTCACCGCCGCCATGGACGCAGCGCTCCCCATTCCGGCACCTCCGAACAATTTGTCCGGATAGATCGCCGCCTTCGGCGGCACCGGGACGACCAGCAATTCGATTCCCCGCGCCTTCAACTGCTGATGAAAATCCACGATGGCCGGAAAGGGATCGGCCCACTCGGCTCTCGTCGCCCGGCTCGACTTCGCCGCAGCGGCACCCCAGAACCGATCGAACGAAAGCAGCCGCAACTCAGCCGGCAAAAAGAACCACCCGTCCACGCCCGCGACGACCGCCGACTTGCTGCGCACGGCCGCTTCGAACCGCGTGGCAAACTCCGCGCGCGACGGCTCGGCGCGGGCGGAAATGGCAGCGAGCCCGCAGGCGAAAACCTGCAAACCGAGGGACAACATCGAGGACGAAAGGCGGGCGCGAATCACGGCGGCGCGGATAAGCGGAGGGGGCGCGGGTTTCAACTTTCATTTCGTCGGGATTCTTCACAACGTCCGCGCCCGCAAGACGGCCGCATGGTTTTCAGTTCGCACATCTTCATCTACTTCTTTCTGCCGCTGACTCTGCTGGGCTACTACCTGCTCAAGCCCGCGCGCCAGCGGTGGCGCAACCTGTGGCTGGTGCTCACCGGCTACGCCTTCTACGGCTGGGCTGAGCCGCGATTTGTCGCGCTGATGTTTCTCACCACATCGCTCGACTGGCTGCTCAGCCTCGTGATCGCGCACGACGACTGGCGCGTCTGGCGCACGCGCGGCCACCCCGTGCCGACACTCGCGCGCCGTGAGCCGCGCACCCGCACGCAGCTCTGGGCGCTGCGCGGCTCGGTCGTCAGCAATCTGCTCGCGCTCGGCGTGTTCAAATACTTCAACTTCGGTCTCGAGAGCCTCAACGCCTTCCTCGCCGCGTGCGGGCTCGATCACCTGCAATGGGATCCCGCTCTGCGCATCGTGCTGCCGCTGGGCATCAGCTTCTACACCTTCCAGGCGCTCAGCTACATCATCGACGTCTATCGCGGCGACGCCAGGGCGATGGCCAATTTCACCGACTTCTCCTGCTTCGTGTCGATGATGCCGCACCTTGTCGCCGGGCCGATCCTGAAGTTCTCCTTCCTCGCCGACCAGCTCCGCGAGCGCACGCTCACCGCGGACAAATTCGCGCGCGGCGTTGCCTTCTTCCTCCTCGGCCTCTCGAAGAAAGTGCTGCTCGCGAATCCATGCGGAAAGATCGCCGACACGGCCTTCGATGCCGTCGCGCGCGGGCCGCTCGACGCGTGGCTCGGCGCGGTCGGTTACGCGTTTCAAATCTACTTCGACTTCAGCGGCTACTCGGACATGGCGATCGGGCTCGGGCTCATGTTCGGCTTCATCTTCGCGAAGAATTTCGACGCGCCGTATCTCGCCGAGTCGATCACCGACTTCTGGCGGCGCTGGCACATCTCGCTCTCCACGTGGCTGCGCGAATACCTCTACATCCCGCTCGGCGGCAACCGGCTCGGCGAGGGGCGCACGTATTTCAACCTCGTCATCACGATGCTGCTCGGCGGCCTGTGGCACGGGGCGTCGTGGAATTTCATCATCTGGGGCGGAATCCACGGCGGCATGCTCGCGGTCGAGCGCGCTCAGGGGCGCGAGGGATTCTATCACCGGCTGCCGCGTCCCGTGCGCATCGGCATCACGTTTGTCATCGTGCTGCTTGGCTGGGTTTTCTTCCGCGCGGCGGACCTGCCGCGGGCGCTGCGCTATCTCGGCGACATGTTCGGCACGACCACGCTGCCGGGCGGGGCGCAGCTCGTCTCCGGCGTGATGATGCAGCCGTATCTACTCCTCGCACTCGCGCTCGCGGCGGTCGTCGCGTGGGCGGGAAAGCAGACGTGGGACTGGACGCAGCGGCTCACCTTGCCAAAGGCGATCGCGTGCATCGCACTCGGCTGGCTCGCGCTCGTCGTCCTCGCGACGCAGGAATACAACCCGTTCATCTATTTCATTTTTTGATGAGCACGCCCGAGCATTCACTCCCGAGTTACAACGAACCGACGCCGGAGACCACGCGCCGCATCACTCGCGAAGAAGAAGCCGAGCTCGCGCTCGGACGCTCTGAGTTTTCGCCCGGCGCGCGCGCGCTGCTCATCGGCTGCTTCCTGCTCACCATCATCGCGGTTCCGCTCACGCAGAGTTTCCACGAACTGCCCGTCGCGGAGCTGCGGCGGGTGCTGCCGTCGTGGGCTCAGGTGCAGGCAGCGCGCACGCCGGGCGACTTGTGGCGGCTCATCCCGCACGCGGAGCAGATCAAGGCCGCGGAGAAGGCGATCGAGAAGCAGTCGGTCGTCGCGGAGAAGCTGCGCCCGCATGTGCAGGGCGTCGTCACCGGCCTGCTGCGCGGCGGCACCGAGCAGGCGTGCATCGGGCGCGACGGCTGGCTCTTCTACCGGCCTGATGTGGAATACATCACCGGCCCGCCATTCCTCGCTCAGGGCGATCCGGTGAGGGCGATCGTCGATTTCCGCGACCGGCTCGCGAAGCGCGGCATCGAGCTGGTCCTCATGCCGATTCCGGCGAAGCCGGGCATCGATGGCGCGATGCTCGGCGCCCGTCCCGGCGGAGTGCTGCACAATGCTTCGTTCCCGGAATTCCTCGCGCGGCTCGATCGCGCCGGCGTGCGCGTCTTCGATCCCGCGCCCGTGCTGATCTCCCTCGCGCCACCGCGCTATCTGGAAACGGACACGCACTGGCGACCCGAGGCCATGGAGGAGGTCGCACGAAAGCTCGCCGCGGAACTCGCGTCCACCGCGGAGCCGTCGCCCGTCGTCGAGCTTCAGGTCACCGCGCTCGGCGACATCGCCGCGCTGCTCGGGCTTCCGGCTTCGCAGACGATCTACAAGCCGCAGACGGTCACGATTCATCAAGTCCCCGCCGGCAACGGCCTGTGGCGTCCACGCGCCGACGCCGACGTGCTGCTGCTCGGCGACAGCTTCGCGAATATCTTCTCGCTCGAGACGATGGGTTGGGGAGAAGGCGCGGGATTTCCCGAGCACCTCAGTCGCGCGCTCGGCAGGCCGCTCGATTGCATCCTGCGCAACAGCGACGGCGCCTTCGCCACGCGCGAGCAGCTCAGCCGCGAACTCGCGCGCGGTCGCGATCGGCTCGCGGGAAAGAAGATCGTCATTTGGGAATTCGCCGCGCGCGAGCTGTCGTTCGGCGATTGGAAAATCCTGCCGCTCGAACTCGGCGCGCCGCAGCCGGCGAAGTTTTTCAGCCCGGAGCCTGGCCACGAGAAGATCGTGACCGGCACCGTCGCCGCGATCTCCGCCGTGCCGCGTCCGGGCACCGTGCCGTATCCCGAGCACATCCTCACCGCGCACGTCGTGGACATGGAAGGCGACGCGCAGGCGCTCGTGTGCATGTGGAGCATGAAGGCGCAGAAGTGGACGCCCGCCGCGCGCCTGCGCCCCGGCGACCGCGTGAAGCTGCGCCTGCGCGCGTGGTCGGAAGTGTCGGCGCAATACGAGAAGATCAACCGCAGCGACATCGACGACGCGGCGCTGCAGCTCGAGGAGCCGGCGTGGGGCGAACTGGTCGAGTGAGCTTGTCCGCGTCACACGGCTCAGCTATCGCTGCGGGATGAATCTGCTCCGCCGCCCTCGCCGCCTCCGCGCCACGCCCGGGTTGCGCGTGCTCGTGCGCGAGACGCAGTTGGATCGCGGCGATTTTATCCTGCCGCTTTTTGTGTCGGAGAAAGTGCGCGATCGCGAGGCGGTGGCGTCGATGCCGGGCGTGGAGCAGCTTTCGGAGAATGCGCTCATTGCCGAGGCGAAGGCGGCGCACGCGGAGGGCGTGACGGGTGTGATTCTTTTCGGCATCCCGGCCGAGAAGGACGAGCGCGCGTCGCAGGCTTACGCGGAGAATGGAGTGGTGCAGCGCGCGGTGCGGGCGCTCAAGCGCGACGTGCCGGGGCTCATCGTGATGACCGACGTGTGCCTGTGCGAATACATGAGCCACGGGCATTGCGGCGTGACGCGCTTCGATGGCGAGCACGCGCACGTGGAGAACGACGCATCGGTCGAGCTGCTCGTGAAAACGGCGGTGTCGCACGCGGCGGCGGGCGCGGATCTCGTGGCGCCGAGCGACATGATGGACGGGCGCATCGGCGCGATCCGCGCGGGGCTGGATGCGGGTGGCTTCACCGAGACACCGATCATGAGTTACGCGGCGAAGTTCGCGTCGGCGTTCTACGGGCCGTTCCGCGACGCGGCGGAAAGCGCGCCGAAGGCAGGCGACCGGAAGTCTTATCAAATGGACGCTGCAAACGCGCTCGAGGCGCTGCGCGAAGTCGAGCTCGACGTGGCCGAGGGCGCGGACCTCGTGATGGTGAAGCCGGGGCTTCCGTATCTCGATCTCGTGTGGCGCATCAAGGAGCGCTTCGGGCTGCCGACAGCCGTTTATTGCGTGAGCGGGGAATACGCGATGATCAAGGCCGCCGCGGCGAGCGGCTGGCTCGACGAGCGCGCGACGGTGCTGGAGATGATGACCGCCTTCAAACGCGCCGGCGCGGACCTCGTGCTGACCTACTGGGCGCGTGACCTCGTGCGCTGGTTGAAGTAGAGTCGCGCCGTGTCGATGAATCCGCTCGAAGCGCGATTGCGCTACAAATTCCGCAATGCCCTGCTGCTGGCCGAGGCGCTCACGCACCCGAGCCTCGGCCACGAGACGCAGCGCCATCATTTCGACAATCAACGGCTCGAATTCCTCGGCGACGCGGTGCTTCAGCTCGTGTTCACCGAGTATTTGTTCGAGCAGTTTCCTGATGCCTCCGAGGGTGTGCTGACGAAGGCGCGCGCGCGCCTTGTCTCCCGGGAGGGATTGCGCGCGCTGGCGGAGAGCCTCGAGCTCGGGCGCTTCGTGATGCTCGGGCGTGGCGAGGAAGCGGCGGGTGGACGGCAGCGCCCCAGCGTGCTCTCGGACGCCTACGAGGCGTTGATCGGCGCGATCTATCTCGACAGCGATTACATCACGGCTCGTCGCGTCGTCCTGCACTCGTCGCGCGAGCAACTGGATGAAATCCGGCAGGATGAATCGGAGAAGAATCCGAAGGGCGAACTCCAGGAGATCCTGCAGTCGCTCTCGACCATCGCGATGAGCTACGCGATCACCGATCAGGCCGGACCGGAGCACGACAAGCGTTTCAACGCCGAGGTGACGTGGCGCGGCGTGCTCCTGGGCAGAGGCGACGGTCGTAGCAAAAAGGAGGCGGAAGTCGCCGCCGCGCGCGATGCGCTGGCGCGCAAAGCGTGGGTCGAGAAGCTGGCGAAAACGCTACTCGAACAACCGGTGAATAAGTCCGTGAAGCTGGCCGACAACGCCGGGTAACTTTTCTGCCGGGTGGTTTCGCGATCTTCGTTGGTCCGCTGCCGGGTAGTTCTTCGCAGACCTCTTTCTCCGCGGAACACTGCCGCAGCACCTGTCGAACGTCTTCGAGGCGGGTTATTCGCACCCTTATGAAGAAGGATGTTTATATAGATAGTTAAAGAAGTCTTTAATCAGCGTGTGAACAAACCGGCTCGGCGGCACGCACCGCGCGCAGGTGAATCTGGGCAGTCACGCGTCCGAGATACTCGTTGCGGACGATCTCGAAGGCGACATCCCAAGGGGTGCTCGGAAGCTCGTCGCCGGCGCTCCCGAACCAAATCGCGCGCGCTTCCCAGCCGTGATGGTGGAGTTCCAGGCTGAGGTGCTTTTCCTTGAGCACGCGTGGCGGCGCGGACAGCGAAACGCCGCGGGCGTAGAAGATCGGCTGGCGATGGCCGGAGCCGAAGGGCGCGAGATTCTCCACGTGGCTGAGAAGCGGGAGCGTGACCTGTCTGAGGGGCAGCTCGGCGTCGAGATGGATCCGGGGGCGAAGCTTCTCGGCGTCGAGCGATTCGTGGGCGACGGCGAGGAAGGCGTCGCGAAAATGATCGAAGCGGTCGGGCATGAGCGAGACGCCCGCGGCCATGTCGTGCCCGCCGTGGCGTTCGAGTTGCGCGTCGCAGCGGTTGAGCGCAGTGACGAGGGAGAACCCGTCGATACTGCGCCCGCTCCCTTTGCCGGCGCCTTCGCCGGAGAAGCTCACGACGATCGTGGGCCGATGATGCCGCCGCACCAGCCGGGAGGCGACGATCCCGACCACTCCCGGATGCCACTTCGGGGAGCCAGCGACGATTGCCGCGTGCCGGCACGCGTCGAACCACCCCGCGATCTGCTCCTCGGCTTCGAGGAAGACTTGCTCCTCGACCGCGCGCCGCTCGCGGTTCTGCTCGTCGAGTTCCTGCGAGATCGAGCGGGCTACGGCGGGATCGTCGGTGAGCAGCAGCTCGAGCGACTTCAGCGCGGTGCCGAGGCGTCCCGCCGCGTTAAGCCGCGGACCAAGTCCGAAGGCAACGTGGCCGCCATTGAGCGGCGGACGCAGCCCGGCGACCTCGCTGAGCGCGCGCAGGCCTGCCCAGCGCGAGTCCGCAAGCCGGAGCAGTCCGTGTTTCACGAAGATGCGGTTCTCGTCGATCAACGGCACGAGGTCGGCGACGGTGCCGAGGGCGACGAGATCGAGCAGGTCGCGCAGATCGAAGCCGGGAACGGGACGGCGCTTGAACAGGGCGTGGGCGAATTTGAACGCGAGCCCCGCGCTGCACAGATGATGATCAGTCTCGCTGCCGCACTTTGGGTTCACGAGCGCGAGGCAATCCGGCAGCGACCCGGCGGCGGAGTGATGATCGAGCACGATCACATCGACGCCCTTCTCGCGCAGCATTGCGATCTCGGCGACGGCGGTGGTGCCGCAATCGACGGCGATGAGGAGACGCGGGTGGTGCTCGTCGAGGCAACGAGCGAGGCCGTCGGCGCTCAGCCCGTAGCCTTCATCGATCCGATGCGGCAGGAAGCACGCCGGCTCCGCGCCCGACGCGCGCAGGACGCGGCAGAGCAGTGCGATCGAAGTGACGCCGTCCACGTCGTAGTCGCCGTAGAGCGCGATCTTCTCGTGCCGGTCGATGGCCGCACAGACGCGCGCGATCGCGGTCTCCATGGCCGGCAGGAGAAAGGGGTCGCGCAGGGACTTCAGGCGCGGATCGAGAAAGGCCGCGGCGACCGCCGGATCGCCATGCCCGCGGCGCATGAGCAGGCTCGCGGTGAGTTCGGGCACGCCGAGTTGTCGCGAGAGCGCCGCGACGGCGGTTGGGTCGAGGGCTTCGGGGAAAATCCAGCGCACCGGCGCAGTTAGCCCGCGTGGAGGTCGAGCGCAAAGCCGGCTTTGCCCGACCGGGGAACGACCGGGATGGAGCAATTTGCACACGGCGCGCGAGCGTTGGCGGAAAATGCGCACGTGATCCCGCAGCGGGTTGCGGGCGCGGACTTTCTTTCTCTGTCACGCGGCGCCGAAAGCGGTGCTGGCATACCCACTGCTAAGGGCGCCGCGCACACCGCGTCGCCTACCGGGAATCCGGCTGGGCGTCTCCGTTCAAAAACAAACAACACCCATCGTATCCACCTGATGAAACTAACCAAAAGACTCTCCGCCTGGTGCATCGCCGCGTTGATCGCTGCCTCGCCGCTCGGAGCTTTCGCTCAAGCCGACAAGCCCACCCCACCGCCGACACAGCAGACTGCGCCGGCTGAAAAGCCCGCAGCCCCAGTGGATGCGGTCGAATTGGAAAAACGCGTGGCCGACATCGAAGCCTACATGAACAACGGCGCCCGCGTCGAAGGCCATGAATCGAAGGTCGCGGGCCCCGGCCCCGGGCACAACGCATGGCAGATGGTCAGCACCGCGTTGGTGCTGTTCATGACGCTGCCCGGCCTCGCTCTTTTCTACGGCGGGCTGGTCCGGAAGAAGAACGTCCTTTCCGTGCTGGCGCAGTGCCTCGGCATCGCGGGGCTGGTCACGATCCTCTGGTGGATCTGCGGCTACAGCCTCAGCTTCTCGGGCGGAAATGCCTTCATCGGCAACATGGACAACGCCTTCTTCAACGGCATCGAAGCCGGCAAGGTCGGCGCGGGCTACCATTGGATCAGCGATTCGATGTGGGTCATGTTCCAGCTCACCTTCGCGATCATCACGCCAGCGCTCATCATCGGCGCGATCGCCGAGCGCATGAAGTTCCTCGCCGTCCTGGTCTTCGTCGGACTGTGGATGTTCGCGGTCTATTTCCCATTTGCCCACATGGTCTGGGGCGGCTCCGGCCTGATGTGCGGACCGCTCAACAAGGACGCTGCGATCAAGGCGATCGACTTCGCGGGCGGCACCGTGGTCCACATGACCTCCGGCTGGAGCGCGCTGATTCTCTGCCTCTTCCTCGGCAAGCGCGCCGGCTACGGCAAGGAGCCGATGCCGCCGCACTCGATGGTGCTCTGTCTCGTCGGCACCGGGATGCTGTGGGTCGGCTGGTATGGCTTCAACGCTGGCTCCGCGCTGGGCGCCGATGCCATCGCTTCGAACGCCTTCACCACCACCACGCTGGCCGCGGCGACCGCGGGCTTCGTGTGGGCCGTCGCGGAGTGGATCCTCCGTGGCAAACCGAGCGTGCTCGGCTTCTGCTCGGGCATCGTCGCGGGCCTGGTCGTGATCACGCCTGCGTGCGGTTTCGTGACTGCGAAATCGGCGATGATCATCGGCGTGCTCGCCGGCATCATCCCGTTCTTCGCCGTCGCTTATCTCAAGCGCCTGCTCGGCTACGATGACGCGCTCGATACGTTCGGCATCCACGGCGTCGGCGGCACTCTCGGCGCGATCTGCACCGGCATCTTCGCCGATGAAAAAGCCAACTCCGTCGTCGCGGGCCTCAAGGAAGGTCTGCTCGGCGAGCAGATCAAAGCCGTGCTCCTCACCATCGTGTGGAGCGTCGTCGCCACGGCGGTCATCGCCTTTATCGTGAAGCTGGTCATTGGCCTGCGTCCGAGCGCTGAGGTGGAGTCCGCCGGGTTGGACATCAGCGAACATGGCGAGGAAGGCTACATCGGCTGACCCAATTTTCGCTCCCTCTTCCTCTCCCCTCGCGGGGAGCAGGAAGAGCGGGGCGGAGAGCCATCACACGAACCACTAATCACCCAAATCATCCGATGAAAAAAATCGAAGCTATCATCAAGCCATTCAAACTCGAAGAGGTCAAAGACGCCCTCGCCGAAGTCGGCGTGGAAGGAATGACCGTTAGCGAAGTCAAAGGATTCGGCCGCCAGAAAGGCCACACCGAAATCTACCGCGGCAGCGAATACACCGTGGACTTCCTGCCCAAGATCAAGATCGACGTCGTCGTCTCCGACGCGCTCGTCGATGTCGCCGCCGCCGCCATCATCAAGGCCGCCAAGACCGGCAAGATCGGCGACGGCAAGGTCTTCATCAGCGCGGTCGAGGATGCCATCCGCATCCGCACCGAGGAGAAGGGCGAGAAAGCTGTGTAGGTTTGGTTTCTGACGAGGACGAGAGAGCCACTGGCCGGCGCCGCTCCGCGAGGGGCGGCGCCGGTTTTCTTTTCGGTGGAGACGATCCGGCGGCAGGTCCACCTCGTTGAGGATTCGTCATGCGCCCCGTATCCAGCGAGCTTGCCAGGAACGCTCGTTGGCCTATTGAGCACATGGTTCATGGGATCTCTTCGCACCATCTTCGCCGCTTTCCTTGCTTTGCTGTTCGTGTGTTCCACGAACCGCTGTGCGATTGCGGCGGCGTTTCCGGGGGAGGTCGAGGAGTGCTGTCCGGGCGAGGAATCGTCGGGAGAATCGGAGCGCGGGTTGCCTTGCGGTGGGAAGGATTGCGCGCCTTGTGCGACGCTCGAGTCGGGGGTGAATCTCGCCTCGCTCGTGCCGCTGACCATCACGGCGCCGGTGTGGAGGGATGACGATGACATCGCCGCGCTCTTGCGCCGGATCATGGCTGCCTCCCTCGCGGAAAGCGATGAGTCGCCGCCGGAGCCGGAGGCGATTCCTTCGCCGGCGTGGCGTGATGGGTTGATGAAGGCGCTACCGGTGCGCGGGCCTTCGCTCGTGGGTTAAGGGCCGGGGTCCGTTCGGATTTCGGCCACCTCGTTTTGCGGTGCGCTCTCGCGCGCCGGGGCGCTTCGCCGCGCCGTTCCGCCCTTCTTTGTTACGCCAACACTCATCCATGAAAATCTTCCGCTCACTATTTCCAATCATCCTCGCCCTGCCGCTCTGCGCGGCGGAGCCAGTCACGCTCGATGCACTCGTCGCGCAGACGCTCGCCCAGAATCCCGAACTCAAGTTTTTCGAAGCCGAGATCGCAGCGGCGAAGGGCGAGCGCAGGGCGGCGGGGGCCTGGGCGAATCCCGAGATCGCGGGCGAAGTCGGGCGCAAGCGCGTGCGCGGCGATGTGGCTGCGGAGGGAACGGCGTGGGCGGTCTCGGTGCAGCAGACATTTGAATGGCCGGGCCGCATTTCGCTGCGCAAGGCCATCGCGGATCGTCAGGTGCAGCTCGCGGATGCGGGGCTGGAGCAATTTCGCGCAGCGCTCGCTGCGGAGGTTCGACGGCGCGGGTTTGCACTGTTCACGGCGCAGCGTCGGGCGGATGCCGCGCGCGAAGTTTCGGGCCGGGGTGAGGAGTTGGTCGCCACGCTCGTGCAGCGCGAACCGGCGGGCGTGACGCCGCTGCTCGAAACGCGCGCCATCGAAGCCTCGGTCATCAAACTGCGACGCGACGCGAGCGAGGCTGCGCAGGAAGCGCAGAGCGCGCTTTACGAACTCAACCAACTGCGCGGTCTTCCAATTCAGATGCCGCTGGCGGTCGCGGACGTGACGCTGAATTTCGCCGACCTGCCCGGCGCGGAGGAGCTCATCCGCCGCGCGGCACGCGGCAACTTCACGCTGCGCCAGCGTGAGATCGAACTCGCGCAGCAGGGTTTCAAGGTGCGGCTCAGCGAGAACGAGGCGTGGCCGAGCATCACGGTCGGGCCGCATGTTTCGCAGGAAAAGGCGGGCGAAAAGGAAACGGTCGCGGGCGTCGGTGTGTCGTTGCCGCTGCCACTTTGGAACCGCAACACCGGCAATGTCGAGGCGGCGAAAGCGCGCGAACTTCAGGCGCAGACTTCGCTGCGGCTCGCGCAGCGCGAAGTCGAGCGGAAGATCCGCGTGCAGGCCGCCGCCTACGAACTGCACCGCAAGGAAATGGCGCGCTGGAGTCCGAAGGTCGCCGAACAACTGCGCGAAGCGGCCGCGCTCGCGGATCGCCACTACCGGCTCGGAGCGGTGCCGCTCGCCACTTACCTCGAAGTGCAATCCAGCTACCTCGAAGCACTCGAAGCCATCTACGCCACCCAGGCCGACACGCTGAATGCGCAGGCCGAACTAGAACTGCTCACCGGAACCAAACTCACCAAATGAAGACACTGCTCCCAATCCTCGCCGCCGCCGCGCTCGCGGCTTGCTCGAAGCCGACCGCGGAACACCACGCGCAGCCGCCGGAGAACGGGGCGCAATACAAGAAGGACAAAGGGGTGGCGCTCACCGACTCGATGAAAACGGCGATCGCGCTCAAAGTCGCGGAAGTCGAGGAGGCAAAGGTCGCGCCGTCGTTCACGGTCGCGCTGCACGTCATGGCGGACGTGGGCGGCATTCAGCGCGTGGCTTTCTCGCCGACGGCGAATGCGGCGTCCGGCTGGCTGACTTCCGAACAGGCGGCCATCGTGAAGCCCGGCATGGACGTGGAACTGGTCGCCGACACGCCCGGCGCTCCGCGTGAGCGCGGCGTGGTGAAGCGCGTGGAGAAAGCGCCGTATCAGACGCTCGGCGATTTCGAGGTGAGCGTGGAAAGCGCATCGCCGCTTCCGACCGGCGCGCGCATGCTCGCCACCTTCCGCGCGCCGGCGGGCGAGGCAGTCACGGCCATCCCGCGCTCGGCGCTGCTCACGACGGCGGAAGGACACTTCGTCTATGCGGTGAACGCCGACTTCTACGTGCGCACTCCGGTGAAGGTCGGCGCGATGAGCGATGATCACGCCGAGATCACGGACGGGCTTTACACCGGCGACGAGGTTGTCGTTTCGCCGGTCATGTCGCTCTGGCTCGCCGAACTGCAAGCCCTGCGCGGCGGCAAAGCGTGCTGCATCGTCGAGTAGCCATGCTGCACCGCCTCATCGAGATCGTCCTGCGGCAGCGCGCTGCCGTGCTGCTCGCCACGTTCGTCCTCATCGCCGTCGGCGCGTGGGCGGCGACGCGGCTGGCGATCGATGCGGTGCCGGACATCACGAATCCGCAGGTGCAGATCAATACCGGCGTGCCCGCGCTCGCGCCGGAGGAAGTCGAGAAGCTCGTCACCTTCCCCATCGAGAGCGAGATGGCCGGCCTTCCCGACATGACGGAGCTGCGGTCGTTGTCGAAGTTCGGGCTCTCGCAGGTGACGATGACTTTCAAGGACGGCGTGGATCTTTACCGCCTCCGCCAGCTCGTGACCGAGCGGCTCCAGGGCGTGCTCGATGAATTCCCGCCCGGCGTCACGCCGCGCCTCGCGCCGATCGCCACCGGGCTCGGCGAGATTTTCTACTACGGCCTCGACTACACCGCCGACGCGCCGCACAAGCCCGCGACGCGCGAGGAGCAGCTCATGGAGTTGCTGCAAATCCAGGAATACCAGGTGAAGCCGTTGCTGCGCGGCACCGTCGGCGTCGCGGAGGTGAATACCAGCGGCGGCTACGAAAAGCAGATCGTCATCCAGCCTGACCCGGCGCGGCTCGCGGCGGCGGGGCTTTCGCTCGATGCGCTCGCGGAGATCGTCGAGCAGAACACGCGCAACGCCGGTGGCGGCTACGTCGAGATCGGCGGCGAGCAGCTCATCGTCCGCGCCGCGAGCCGAGTCTCGACGACCGACGAAATCGCGAAGCTGCCGCTGAAATTCGCCGGCGGCGTGAACCCGATCCTGCTCGGCGAAGTCGCCACCGTCGGCATCGGCACGAACTTCCGCACCGGCGCGAGCACCGACGACGCGGACGAAGCGCTCGTCGGCGCGGCGATCATGCTCGCGGGCGAGAACACGCGGCTCGTCGCCGAGGCCGTGAAGGAGAAACTCGCGCACATTCAGGAAAAGCTGCCGCCGGGCGTCATCATCCGCCCGCTCTACGACCGCAGCGAGCTGGTGAACCGCACCATCCGCACCGTCGAAACGAATCTCGCGGAAGGCGCGCTGCTCGTCGTCGTGGTGCTCTTCGCGCTGCTCGGGAACTGGCGCGCCGCCTTGATCGTCGCGCTCGTCATCCCGCTCTCGATGCTTTTCGCCATGACCGGCATGGTCGAACTGCGGCTGAGCGGAAACCTGATGAGCCTCGGCGCGATTGATTTCGGCCTCATCATCGATGGCGCGGTGGTGATGGTGGAAAACATCGTGCGTCATCTCGGCGAACGGCAGCACGCCCTCGGCCGCCGGCTCACCGCCGCCGAACGCGCGCGCGAAGTCCTGCACTCCGCGAAGGAAGTCGCGAATCCGATGTTCTTCGGCGTGCTCATCATCACCGTCGTCTATCTGCCGATCCTCGCGCTGCAGGGCATCGAGGGGAAAATGTTCAAGCCGATGGCCGTGGTCGTGATGCTCGCGCTCGGCGGTTCGCTCGTCCTCGCGCTCACGCTCATGCCGGTGCTCTGCTCGCTGTTTTTGCGCGGAAAAATCGAGGAGCGGGACAACTGGCTCGTCACGCTCACGAAGCGCATCTACACGCCGCTGCTCCATTTCGGGCTGCGCGCGCGCTGGCTCGTGGTGCTGCCGATGGTCGCGCTTTTCGGCGTGTCGCTGTTCGTGTTCTCGCGGATGGGCTCCGAGTTCATCCCGCAGCTCGACGAGGGCGATTTCACTTTCCAGCTCATCCGCAGCAGCAGCGCGGGACTCACCGCGTCGGTCGATTTGCAAAAGCAGAGCGAAGCCGTGCTGCGCCGCGAGTTCCCCGAGGTGAAAGAAATATTCTCGCGCATCGGCACCGCCGAGGTCGCCACCGACCCCATGAATCCGAACGTCGCCGACACCTACCTGATGCTCCAGCCGCGCGAGACGTGGCGGAAAGTTGATGGCCGCCGCATCACCAAGGAAGAGCTGGGAAACCTGATGCGCAAAGCCCTGCTCGACCAGGTTCCCGGGCAGAGCGTCCTCGTCTCGCAGCCGATCCAGATGCGCTTCAACGAAATCATGGCCGGTTCGCGCGCCGACCTCATGTGCAAGATTTTCGGCGACAGCTACGACGAACTCGAGCGGCTCGCCGGCGAAGTGCGCGTGGCGCTCGGCGCGATCAAGGGCGGCGGCGAGACCGAGTTCGACAGCATCGGCAAGAACCCGATGGTCGAGATCCAGCCCGACCGCGACGCGCTGCGAAAATTCAACGTCCACGCCGACGACCTCAACCGGCTCGTCGAAACCGCGCTCGCCGGCAAGGAAGTCGGCACGCTCATCGAAGGCAACCGCCGCACGCCGATCCTCGTGCGGCTCGGCGAGGAGCGGCGCAACGACATCGCCGCGATGGAGCGCCTGCCGCTGCGCACCGAAGCGGGCGGCCTGCTCGCGCTCGGCCAGGTGGCGAAAGTGAAGCTCGTCGAGCAGCCCGTGCAGATCGTTCGCGAGGACACGCAGCGCCGCGTGAGCGTCCTCATCAATGTGCGTGGCCGCGACACCGCCGGCTTCGTCGAGGAAGCCACGCGCGCCATTCGCGAGAAGGTGAAGTTTCCCGATGGCTACTACTTCGAGTTCGGCGGGCAGTTCCAGAACCTCGTCGAAGCCAGACAGCGCCTCGCCATTGTCGTGCCGCTCGCCCTCGCGCTCATCTTCGTCCTGATTTTCCTCAGCTTCGGTTCGCTGCGGCAGGCCGCGCTCATCTTCCTCTGCGTGCCGCTCGCCGGCACCGGCGGTATCTTCGCGCTGTGGCTGCGCGGGATGCCTTTCACCATCTCCGCCGCCGTCGGCTTCATCGCGCTCAGCGGCATCGCGGTGCTCAACGGCATCATGCTCATCAGCTTCATCAATCAACTCCGCGGGCAGGGCCGCGCGCTGCGCGACGCCGTCGTCGAGGGCACGCTCACCCGCCTTCGCCCGAAGCTCATGACCGCGCTCGTCGCCTCGCTCGGCTTCGTCCCGATGGCCATCGCCACCGGCGCGGGCGCGGAAGTCCAGCGTCCGCTCGCGACTGTCGTCATCGGCGGCATCATCACCTCCACTTTCCTCACGCTCCTCGTCGTCCCGGTGCTCTACGAGTGGCTTGAGCGGAAAACCAAAACAACAAACGAAACCAACACACCCGCGCCGGAATTGATCACCACATGAAAACACTGCTCCGTATCCTCACCGTCCTCGCCCTCGCCGTCGCGCCCGCGCTCGCGGATGCGAAAGTCAAAGCTGGCCCGCGCAAAGGCCGCATCCTCGAACTCGAAGGCCAGAACGCCGAGTTCTTCGTCGAGAAAGACCGCACCATCAGCATCGCCTTCTACGACGCAGCCGGGAAGAAGCAGCCCGCCGCCGCGCAAGTCATCGTCGCCACCGCCGAAGCGCCCGGCGCGAAGACCAAGCTGGAGTTTGAAAAGAAGGGCGACCTCCTCGTGTCCAAAGCACCGCTCCCCGCGGGCGAAGGCTATCAAGTCGTCGTGCAGGCGAAGGCCAGCGCCGACGCGAAGCCGAGGAACTTCCGCATCAAGCTCCTCACTCACACCTGCGGCGGCTGCCCCAACCCCGAATACGCCTGCACCTGCGACGAGTAACTTTGCGCCGCCGCGCTTTACTTCACGGCTTCAGCTCCTTGATGAAGACGTTCTTGAACTGCACGAGCGCCGGCGGGCTCGACCACTGTCCGTTCTTCTCGCCGCCGTGATGCTGGAGCCCGATTGCACCGCGCTCGGGCAAGCCGGGGATCTTCACGCCGGGGAGCACGGGCTGGCCATTGAGCGTCACGCTCACGCTGCCTTTGCGCACCGTGACCTCGAAGCGATTCCACTCGCCGACAGGCTTGTCGGCCTGCGTGCGCGGCGTCACGCCCGCGCGCACTTCCGGCGGCATCGCCGGATCTCGGCGCACGCCATACATCTCGCCCGAGCCGATCGGCCAGCACCAGATGTTGAGTTGATATTTGCCGCTCCCGCATAGAAGCACGCCGGAGTCGGAGTCCGGCAGCGCGAGCGCGAGCGGCTGGCCCTTCGTGTCGCGCGCCTCGGAGCCATCGGGCAGGATGTAACGCACGCGCGGATTCGTGTAGGGCGTCTCCTTGATGCGCCAATCAACGAGCAGCGTGTAGTCGGTGAACTCGCGCTCGGTCCACAGGCTCTTGTCGGCGCCCGCCTCGCTGCGCGCGTCGTAGTCGATCACTCCATCGACGACCTTCCAGTGGCCGTTGTCGCCCGCCGGCACCTTCCAGCCGGCGAAGTCCTTGCCGTTGAATAGCGCGACGAAACCATCGGGCGCGACGTTGTCGGCCGCGAACGACGCAGAGGTGAGAAGTGCGAGGAGTGTGGCGGTGGTTTTCATGGATTATTTCCGGCTGCGGAGATACGCGACGAGGTCGAGGAGTTGTTGCTCGGTCATCGCTTTGTCGAGGCCCGCGGGCATGAGTGAAGTCGGCAGCGTCGTGTTCGCGGTGATCTGTGTGTGTGGGATGCGATGCTCCTGCGCGCCGGCATCCGCGAACACCAGCACGTCCGGCAGGCTGCCGCGCACCACGCCGACGAAGCTGCGCCCATCCGCCGTCTCGATCGCGTGCGCCTCGTAGTCGCGCGCGAGTGAGTTGTCCGGGAAGAGGATGGACTCGAGCAGATCGCGCTCGATGCGGATGTTGCCGATCGTGCTCAGGTTTGGGCCGACGAGATTGCCAACGTCGCCGACGCGGTGGCATGTCGCGCACGCGCCAATGTTGGACTCGAACAGCTTTCGACCTTCGACGGCGCGGCCCTCCTTCGCGATTCGCGCGGGCAGCGTCTCGAGCAGGCGCCGCCGTGCTGCATCGTCTGCGGCGAGCGCCGCGAGCGCCGGCGCGATCTCGGCGAAAATCTCCGGCTTCGCGTCGGAGAAAACCGTCCGGATCTCGCTCTCCTGAATGGTCGCGAGCACGACGGAATTCTTCAGTGCCTGCGCGAGCGCGAGCGCGTTCTCCGTCTTCAACCAGCCGCGGAAGGCCTTGAGAAACTCCCGCAGTTCCAGGGGACCGAGTGTCGGAATGATCGGTGCGAGCGCGAGCACTTGTTCCTTCGCGAGCTTTGCGCTGGCGAGGATGCGCGATGCCTCGAGGCGCGCGGACGACGACGCATCGCCGAGCGCGCGCTTGAGCAGATCGAACGATTCCGCGGGCAGCGGCTTGCTGCGATCGGTCGAGGCGCCGAGCGCCTTGAGCCGGAACGCGAGCGGCTGCTTCGCGTCGTCGGAGAATTCGCGCATCGCTCCGCGCAACTCAGGCGTGCCGACTTTCGTCGCGGCGGCCAGCACCAGCGGGAGATCGGCAGGCGACGCGGACCCGAGCGATCTGCGGAGCGAGGTGCTCCACGCCGCCGGGCCTTTCGCGCTGTCTCCGGCGGCGAGGATTCGCCACGCGGTTTGCGGCGCACGATCGAGCAGCGTCGTGACGACTTCCGTCATCGCGCCGAGTTGCGTCGGAGCGACGCGTTCGATGAGCGCGAGCCTTTCAGCGGAGATCGGGCGCTTTTCGAGCCATGCGGCGAAATGCGCGGCTGTATCCCAATCGCCGCGGCGCGCGGCGACCTCCGCGGCTTTCGTCGCGAGCGCGGTGTCGGAGGCGTCGAGCAAAGGGAGCACGCGTGCCGCGCTGAGCGGCGCATCGGGAAGCTGATCGAGCAGAGTGAGAGCGCGGCGTTGAAGCACCGGCTTGTCTTTGTCGCCGAGCGCCTCGGCGATCAGGCCGGGCTGGCCTGCATTGAGAAGTGCGAACATCGCCTGGTGTTCCACCGCGCGATCCACTTCGCCGCCGATGCGCCGGAGCAGCGCGGAGGTTGTCTTTTGGTCGAGCGAAGTCTGCGCGCCGAGTGCGTGCGCGGCGGCGAGTTGCACGCCGGGATCCGCGTTGTCGAGCGCCTTGACTAACGCGGGGATTGCGCCCGCAGCCTGCTTCGTCGCGAGCGCATTTGCCGCTGCCCGCGCGATGCGTTCGTCGCTCGATCCGATCGCCGTGATGAGCGCCTTCACGTCCCTCTTCCACACGTCCGCCACGTCCGCGCCCCACGGATCGCATTGCACTGGCGCGCCCGTTTTCCGCACGCGGTAGATGGCCCCGGCGATTTCCGGCTTCGCCATCAACGACGACGGGCAGCCGATGCGAAACCAACCGCCGGTGTCGAGCACGAGCAGCGAACCGTCGCGGTCCTCGAGCACGTCGGTGAGATGCACGTCGGGGTTGTGCAGCTTGAGGAACTCGCGCTCGGTCACCTTGTAGCTGGCGCCGTCCCGCGAGACTTCCATTCGCGTGAGCCGCTGCGTGTTGAAGTGCGTCACGAACATGTTGCCGCGCCAATTCCCATCGAACGCGCCGCTGCGGTAGAAGGTGAAACCGCTCACCGCGACATGGCCGTAATTGTGGACGACTGGCATCGTGTCGAGTGTGCGCGGCAGCCCTACGATCGCCTTGAGCTGATCGGGCCGCGGATACACGCCGCCGCGCAGCCAATGCACGATCGTGTCGGCGCGCGGATTGGTGAACTGGATATTCTGCGTGCCGAGGATCTCGCCCTCGGGCGTGAAGTCGATCTCGACCGGATTGTCCCCGCACCCGAGCGCGTGCCAGCGCACGTCCGAGCCATCGCGCTCGCACGACCAGATCCCGCTCGCGAGCCCTTCATGCACGAGCGTGCCATCGCGTTGCGCGACCTTGTGCCCCTTGCGCCCGTGGCACCAGTAGAGCCGTCCGTTCGGGTGCAGGAACGGTCCGTGAACGTCCGCCGCATTGCCCGTGTATTCGAATCCGCCCACGAGCATCTCGCGCTTCTCCGCCACGCCGTCTCCATCTCCGTCGGTGAGTTTCCACAAGCCCGGCGGCGACATCACGAAGAGCGAGCCGTCGAGCCACAGCGCGCCTTGCGGGAAGGTCATCTTATCCGCGAACACGGTTGCCTTGTCGTAAGTGCCGTCGCCATTCGCATCCACGAGCCGCACGACTCGGTTCGGCAGATGTTTCTCCAAGTCCGCCTTGTTCATGTTCTCGCCCGCGGCGTCGGCCACGTAGAGGACGCCCGGCTCGCCGAGCCCGGCCATGATCGGATGCTGCACGAGCGGAGCCGTCGCGGCGGGGACGAGCTCGAAACCGTCGGGCAGGCTGGCATCGGGCGTTGCGGCAAATGTGGAGGCGCCGGCGACGACGAGAAGGCGGAGGAACTTCATGGTCGATACAAGCCGGCAGGGCATGGGTTCTTGGAGGTTGCGCTTGCACGCGGGCGGGCACCGTGCAGAAAGCGGGTCCGATGAAACGCCTCTCCTCCTTTATCCTTCTCTCCATCCTCGCGGTGTCCGGGCGTGCAACCGAGCCGAAAACCGGCGTCGGCGTGAAGCCGGTCGCAGGAGCCGAGACGATCATCGACGGCTCGCGCGAGATGCTCGATGCGAAGTGGATTTATTGGGAGGGGCCGGGCTTCAAGTCCGCGATGCCGATCAAGTGGCAGATCGTCGCCGATCCGGTGGACGGCGGGACGTGCGTGATGACGGATGATCGCGCGGCGGATGGCGGGAAGTTTGGCACGGCGGACATCGTGACGAAGAAGGCGTATCGCGATTTCCGGCTGCACATCGAGTTCCTCATCACGAAGCCGCGCGGCAACAGCGGCGTGTATTTGCAGAACCGATTCGAGATCCAGGTGCTCGATGGCGACAAGACCAAGCACGGCATGGGCGCGGTGATCAACGAGACGGAATCGCCTTATCACGCCTACAACGGCATCGGGAAATGGAACGCCTACGACATCGTGTTCCGCGCGGCGCGGTTCAAGGACGGCAAGATGGTCGAGAAGCCGCTCGTCTCGATGTATTTCAACGGGCAGAAGGTCCACACGAACGTGACCATCAACAAGGTCTGGGGCGGCGAGCGCTCGGGCGTCGATGGCGGCAACGAGAAGGGCTTCGGCATCACCGACTCGCCGCAGGGTCTCAAGCTCCAGTGCGAAGGTCACGACGTGCGCTACCGCAACGCTTGGATAAAGGAACTCGACCTCGCTGCGGCGGACACGGATTTCTAAAAGGCGGCGAAAAAATCCTTGCGACCGGCGTGGATGTGGTTACGTGTTACCACATGAGTTACGCACTCACTCGAACCAGCATGGCTCTCGATTCCGCAACGCTCCGCGTGCTCAACGAGCTCGCGAAACTCTGGGGCGTCTCGAAATCCGAGGTCATGCGCCGCGCAGTCCGACAAGCCAAGATGGAAGCCGACAAACACCAACATCAACTCAAGCCGCAAGACGCCCTGGACTGGCTCCAGAAAGGCGGCGGGCTCAGCGTGAAGGAAGCCGGGGAGTTCCGCGAGGAAGTGCGCGCCGAGCGCGATGCCCGGCGGCAATGGTGGGAAGGGTGAGCGCTACGCTGCACCTCGACACGAACCTGCTGATCGATCTCATCACAGCCGGGTCGCCGCACATCGCGGTGATCCGGCAGTGGTTGAGCGATGGGGAGAAGTTCGGCGTGTCCGCGATCGCGTGGTCGGAGTTTTGCAACGGGCCGCTCACGATGGAGCAGAAGGACGCGATCTTCGCGGTGATCGAGCAGCGTGTGGCCGACTTTACGTGGCGGCAGGCCGAGGACGCGTCGCGCCTTTTCCACCGGACGGGCCGGCGGCGCGGGTCGCACGCGGACTGCATGATCGCCGCCGCGGCGATGGCCGCGCACATCCCCGTGGCGACGCGGAACGTGAAGGACTTCGAGCGGTTCGTGCCTTTCGGATTGAAACTGCGCGCGGTGCCGACCATCCAGCCGGCATGACCGCGCCCCAGCTCGAGATCGCCGGCTCCCGCAACTTCCCCTCGTGGCTGCGCGAGCAGCGCGCGTCGCTCGCGTTCACGACGTATCAGACCGGCAAGCTCTTCCTCATCGGCGTGAAGCCGGACGGAAAGCTGAGCATCTTCGAGCGCACCTTCGAGCGCTGCATGGGCCTCGCCGTTTCGCCCGATGCGCAGACGCTGTGGATGAGTTCGGTCTATCAGATTTGGCGCTTTGAAAATGCGCTCCCCGCCGGCCAGCGCGCGCCGGATGGATACGATCGGCTCTACGTCCCGCAGCTCGGCTACACGACAGGCGACGTGGATGCGCACGACATCGCACTGGCCGTTCCCTCTGCTTCTGCTTCTTCATCTTCATCTGCTTCCCGCGCGGAGCGCGGAACGGGGGTGCGGAACGAAGCAGATGAAGATGAAGAAGCAGAAGTAGAGCAGGGCCGGCCGCTCTTCGTGAATACGCTCTTCTCGTGTGTCGCCGCGCCGAGCGAGACGCACAGCTTCCGCCCGGTCTGGCAGCCGCCATTCATCACGAAGCTCGCCGCCGAGGATCGCTGCCACTTGAACGGCCTCGCGCTCCGCGATGGCGCGCCCGCCTTCACCACCGCGGTGAGCGCGAGCGACGTCCACGAGGGCTGGCGCGAGAAGCGGCGCGACGGCGGGGTGATCATCGACGTGCAGGCGAATGAAGTCGTCTGTCGCGGCCTCTCGATGCCGCACTCGCCGCGCTGGCACGACGGAAAACTTTACGTGCTCAACAGCGGCGCGGGCGAGTTCGGCACCGTCGATCTCGCGAGCGGGAAGTTCGAGCCGATCTGCTTTTGCCCCGGCTACGCGCGTGGGCTCGCGATCGTCGGGCACTTCGCCGTCATCGGCCTCAGCACCTGCCGCGAGAACCGCACCTTCTCCGGCCTGCCGCTCGACGACGCACTCGCGGCGAAGGACGTGCAGCCGCGCTGCGGTCTGCTCGTGGTGGACCTGCGCACCGGCGACATCGCGCACTCGCTCACCATCGAGGGCATCGTGCGCGAGCTTTACGACGTGGCCGTGCTGCCCGGCGTGATCATGCCGAGCGCGCTCGGTTTCAAGACCGAGGAAATCCGCCGGACGATCACGCTCGAGGAGTGAGATCGGCGTATCGTTTTACGCCGGGGACGTGAATGGCGACGGCTTTGCCGACGTGATCGTCGGTGCTTCCGGCGCAAACGAAGGCGGCGCCGACCGCGGTGCGGCCTACGTGGTCTCCGGCTTCGGCACCGCCGATGTGGTCGTGGCGGCCAATGGCAAGAGCGCCACTTTCACCGACTGGGACGGCGACCTCGTAAAGATCAAATCCACGAAGGGGCCACTCACCAGCGTGATCAAGGCGCTCAACTTCGACGGTGTGAGCGTCCTCGCGTCCGGCTTTGGGAATCCCGGGACGCCCGCCGCGGCGGTGGCGATCAAGAGCATCACCATCGGCGGCAGCGTGAGCGCCTCGGAGATCCTCGCCGGATACGACGCGACCGGTGCCCCGGTGAATGCGGACGTGGCGATCGGAAAAGTGTTCGTCAAAGGCCAGTGGATCGCCAGCGATCTGGCTGGCGGCGTGCGTGCCGGGACGGACGGCATCTTCGCCACGGCCGACGACGCGCTGATCGGCGGCGGCAACGCCATCGTGGCCAAGATCGCGAGCATCACTGTGAGCGGTGCGGCGTTCGGGACGAACGGCAATCTGCGCGACGGGTTCGGCTTCGCCGCGGAGGAGATTGGCAGCCTGAAGATCGGCAAAGCGAAAGTGCCGCTGCAAAAGCTCGCCCGCAACGACACCACCGCGCAGCTCGTAGGCGTGACTGGCGACGTGCGCGTGCGCGAGGTGGCGTAGCGCGCCGCCCGCTCACGTCCATTCATGCACCGGCGCGCCGCTGCGCTGGTGCTCGCGGTAGGCGCAAGTGAGCGCCTGCATGTCCGCGCCGTGCCGCGCGACGTGCGCCCGCTGCCACGCGGCGCCGTTCTGCCCGCTCGCGACCCGGCTCTCGATGATGCCGAGGTAACGCGCGATGTCCTCGCGATCGAACTCGAGCTTCTCCAACCCGCGCCTCGCCAGCGGCAGCAGCTCGCGCAGCAGCAGCTCGCGCATCGCGACGGTCCTGCCATCGAGCCACGCGATCTGCGCGCCCAGGCCATCGCGCGCGGCGGCGTAGAGATTCGCCTGCGCTTGCGCGAACGGGAGCGCGGCCTCGGGCGCGGCGGGCGCGTTGGCGAGCATCTCGGCGAGGCCGAAGTAGAGCGCGGCGTTGGCGATCATGTCGGCGATGCTCGGGCCGGCGGGCATCACGCGGTGCTCGATGCGCACGTGCGGGACGCCTTGCTCGTTGAAGCCGATGAGCGGGCGGTTCCAGCGCCAGATGGTGCCGTTGAGCAGGCGCACATGGGCGAGGCGCTCGGGCGGCTCGTCCATCAGCGTCGGCAGCAGCACGGGATAGCTCGCGAGATTCTCCGCGAAGAACTCGTGCAGCGACGCGCGCGCGTAGTCGGTGCCGAGCGTCACGCGGTTCGGCTCCGGGCCGTCGAGCGGCGCGAGGCGGACGGCCTGCTCGAAGAGCGGGATGCGCGTCTCATCCCACAGGTCGCGGCCGAAGAGGAAGGGTGAGTTTGCGCTCATCGCGACCATCGGCGCGGAGAGGATGACCGAGGCATTGTAATAGCGGACGGCCTTCGCGGGGCTGACCTGGAGGTGGATTTGGAAGGATGTCGCGGCGGCTTCGAGCATCACGTCGTGATGGATTGCCCGCAGATGCTCGCGGCCCTCGATGTCGAGCGTGATTGGCTTGCCGCGGCGGAGGCGGAAGACCTGTTCATTCAGCGCGCGGTAGCGCTTCATGGGGGAGAGGTTTTCGAGCGTCAGCTCGCTGTCGCGCAGGCTCGGGAGGATGCCGACGAGCATCGCTTCCATGCCGAGTTCGCCCGCCACTTCACCGCAGCGCCGCCACGTCTCCTCGATCCCGCGTTGCGTCGCGCTCAGCGCGTCGCCGCGCAGCCGGACGGCCGCGGCATTGAGCTCCACATTGAAACGCGCAAGCTCCGGCACCACGAGCGGATGATCGAGGTGCTGGAGGAACTCTTCATTGCGCGGCACCGGCAGACCGGCGCGATCGACAAGCCACGCCTCGACTTCAAATCCGCCGATCGGCTCGGTCTCCTCGAAGCGCCCCCCGTCGAACCAGCGACCGAGCAACGCCGTCTCGCCGGCAAGCCGGCGGTGAAACTCCTCGAAGTCGCTCTTGGTGAAATGGATGGTGTCGATCTCGTCGCCCATGTCGTTCGCGCGAGACTGGCACAGACGCCCGGCGGGGGCACCCGGAACTTCGAGCAGGAGGTGCGGCTACTCCGCCTCGATGGAAAGCAGGCCGCCGATGCGGCGGCGGAGGTCGCGCTGGATGCGATCGACGCGCTGGTTGGCGTTGATGACTTCGAAGCCGTATTTTTTTTGCATCTCGACGAACTGCGCGGCGAGGAGGCGCTGGTATTTGATGAAGCTGTCGAACATGTCGCGGGCGAGGCCGAGGTCCATGCCGCTCTCCCAGTAGTCGAGGGTGGCGTTCTTGAGGAAGTTGCGCTCGACTAGCTGGCGGGCGCCGACGCGGAAGTAGAAGACGGCGTCGGGGACGAGGGCGGGGCTGTAGAGGTTGCGGGTCCAGGCGCGGTCGGCGCCGCGGACGATGGCGCGGGCCATGAGGGTATAGACGTAGCGGTCGGCGATGACGATGAGGCCGGCGCGCAGGGCTGGGATGAGGTCGTGGACTTGCTGGTCGAAGAAGTCGGTGGCGTAGAAGAGGGTGAGGGTGGTCTGGGTGAGGACGTTGCCGCCTTTGGCTTCTTCGAGCTCTTCGGCGACGAGATTGGAGCGCAGGAGGCCGAGCTGGCGGACGGCGAAGCCTTTGCTCTCGAGCCACTGGGTGAGCTGGGCGATCTGGGTGGAGCGGCCGGAGCCGTCGGCGCCTTCGATGACGAAGAGTTTGCCGGCGAAGTGGGGGTCGGCGACTTCGGGGGGGATGCGGCCGAAGAAGGATTTTTTGGCGGCGGGCATTTGAGTTAGCGGGCGGCTGGGGTTCTTAATCCTGATCTTAATCTTACTCCCTTTCGTATCGGGGACGGATTGGGATTGAGATTAGGATTAAGATTAGGATTACGATTAAGAGAGGGGCGCTGGCATCTCTTAGCGGGCGGCGGGGCGGCGGAAGGTGGGGAGGTCGATTTGGTCGGCGATGATGCGGCGGACTTCGCTCTGCTGCTGGTGGATCTCGCGGGTGGCGTCGATGGTGGTGAAGCCGAAGCGCGGGAGCATGGCTTCGTATTGCTCGTGGATGCGGCCCTGGAAGATGCGGAAGCTTTCGTAAGGGTCGGCGCTCCAGCCCATGTCGAGGCCGGCTTCGTGGAATTTGAGCTGGGGGCGGCCTTCGAGGATGCGGGCGAGGGAGACTTCGAGCTTGGTGCGGAAGTAGAAGGTGAGGTCGGGCTTCACGGCGAAGCTGTAGAGCTGCTCGAGCCAGGCGGGGTCGCAGCCGCGGACGGCGTCGCGGGCGAAGGCGGTGAAGACGTAGCGATCCGCGAGGACGATGTAGCCGGCGCGGAGGAGGGGGAGGATCTGGCGTTCGTAGCGATCGGCGAAGTCGGTCGCGTGGATGAGGGAGAAGGTGGTGGGGGTGAGGAGCTGGCGCTTCTTGCCCTTGGTGGTGGACTTCTTGACGAGGACAGAGGAGTTCCACTCGGTGAAGAACACGCGGTAGCCTTCCAACTCGAGCCAGCGCTTGACGAGGTAGATCTGCGTGGATTTGCCCGAGCCATCGAGACCCTCGACAGCAATGAGTTTTCCGGAGTATGAACGCGGGGTGGAAACCACGGCTTGAGATTGTTGCGATTGTGCTGCAAAAGCGCAACGCGAAAATCGGGTGGCCGTGAAGCTATCACATCAACACGCTAACCAGCAACGACTTACATGGACATCGAATCTCTGATCCAGAGCGCGCGCGACGTGCGGGAGCGGGCGTATGC
>JBEBGD010000033.1:0-50526 GCA_040081625.1 Chthoniobacteraceae bacterium | reverse complement strand
GGACGGTGCCTCGGGATGTCAGCCTTGCAACGCGTGGCTGGGCGACAGGCGCGAGCTGCGCCACGCCGGATACACGCCGCTGACGATGCCGACGACGACAGCGATGGCCACAGCCGTGGCGAGGAGCGTCGGGTTTAAGTCAGCCTCCAGCAGGCCGCGGAGCGCAGGAGTGGTTTCGAGAACCTTCACGCCGAGCGCGCCGATGAGCACGCCGCCGATGCCGCCGAGGAAGCCGAGCAGCGCGGATTCGAGGAGGATCATGCGAAAGATGCGGCGGCGTTTCCAGCCGACGGCGAGCAGGATGCAGATCTCCTGGGTGCGCTCGAAAACGGTCATCAGCATCGTGTTCATCACGCCGAGCACGCCGACGAGCACGGCGAGCAGCGAAGTGCCCCAGCTCATCGCGCGGATCATTTTGTAGGCCTGGCTGTTGCGGATGTGGTCGCTCGCGATCACGGCGCGCGCCTCGGGGATGAGGCGGGTGATCTCGGCGGAAAGCTGGGTGAGTTCTTCCTTTGATGTGCCGGGCGTGGCGCGCAGGTCGATGATGTTAATCTTCCCCTCGTTGCCCGTGATTTTCTGCATGAGCGGCAGGGACAAAATCACCGAGCCATTTTCCACGACCGCGCCGCCGTCCACGATGCCGACGACGGCCAGTTCCTCGGTTTCGAGTTGCAGCGTGTCGCCGACTTTTTTCTTGAGCACTTCCGCCGCGGTCCTGCCCAAAACCACGGCGGGCTCGGCGGCGTCGCGCGGCAGGCGCCCCTCGGTCACCTTGAGATTTTTCCAACTGAACCCACCCCATTCGCGCGCGGAGACGATCATCATCTCGGCGGTCTCGATGCTCATCAGCTCGACGAGCAGCATGCACGTTTCGGCGACGTGCGGCAGCGGCGTGATGCGATCGCGCACGGCGGCGGGGAACGGCTTCGGCGTGAGCGCGCTGCCCATGTTGCTGACCACGATGTCGGTGCCGCGCGACTTCATGCCCGACTCCCAACTGCTCTCGAACCCACGCGAAATCCCGACGAGCGCGACCACCGCGGCGATGCCGATGGAGATGCCGAGGAGCGTCAGCCCGGTGCGCACCGGACGGCGCTTCAGCCCATGCGTTACGATGGTGAGAAAGGTCATGGCTGGTTCGGCTGCGCGTGCCCGTTCTGGCGGTCGGAGACGATCCGCCCGTCCTTCATTTCGATGACGCGCGAAGCCTGCGCGGCGATGCCGATGTCGTGCGTAACAAGCACTAGCGTGAAGTTTTGCTCGCGGCGCAGCCGGACGATGAGGTCGAGGACGAGGGCCGCGTTTTCGCTGTCGAGGTTGCCAGTCGGTTCGTCGGCGAGCAGGACGCCCGCTCCATTGGCGAGACTGCGCGCGATGGCCACGCGCTGCCGTTCGCCGCCGGAGAGCTTCGCGGGAAAATGATGCTGCCGCGATTCGAGTCCGACGAGCTTGAGCAACTCGTGCGCGCGCTCGTTTCGCTCGGAGACGGAGCGCTTCGTTTCAAACATCGGGATCTGCACGTTCTCGAGCGCGGTGAAGGTCGGGAGCAGATGGAAGGCCTGGAAAATGAAGCTGACTTCGTGCGCGCGATACGCCGCGAGATCGGCGCGCTCCGCGAGCGAAGCGCCGCGATAGAGCAGCGAGCCCGCGCTCGGATGATCGAGCGCGCCGAGCATTTGCAGCAGCGTGGATTTCCCCGAACCGCTCTGCCCGACGATCGCGACGAACTCGCCCTGCTCGATCCGGAAATCGACGCCGCGCAGCGCCCGCACCTGCCCGTCGTCGTATTCCTTTTTCAGCCCGATGGCCTCGAACACGCAGCCCGCACCGCCATTTGGGAGCGTCATCAGCTTGTCGCCTGCCTCGCCATTTCCTGGCGCGTGGGTTTGGCCATGCCGCGCCATTGGGCGCCGACGCGCGGGTCGGCGAGATTGATGAACAGATCGCGCAGCGCAGCGCTAAAGGTGCGGAAGGGCGGGCGTTCCTCGTCGGCACTGGGTTCGAGCGCTTCGGCGTGCTGCGGCAATTCCAAATGCGGCAGGCCCGAGCGCCAATGATGCACGCCGTGATACGGCTCGTGGAGCAGCGTGAAATTCAGGAACGTGGCGACCCAGCCCTCGGCCACGATGCTGCGCGTCGCGCTGTTTACCGTCGAGCCGGTGAGTCCGACGTGCTCCACGTATTTGCGCAGGCTTTGCATGTTCGCCGCGAGCCATGCGGGCATGACGTGCAGCCACAGGAAATACTTCCACGCATCGAAGATCGCGATGGCCGTAAGGATCGCCGTCCAGACGACTGCCGTCCCCGCAAACTCCAGCCAGATGCGGCGGCGCAGCTTCTTGTTCCGAATGGGCGAGCCGGCGCGGAGAAACGTGCGGATGAAAAGGAATGGCGTGAAGAACAGCCCCATCGTGAGTTCCGTAATCGCGGCTCCCACGCGCGCCCAGCGTGGCATCTCCGGATGGACGAAAGGCCAGAGCTCTTCGTCGCGCTCGGAGGCGAGATACGCGTGATGCAATTGATGCGCGGCGCGGTAGAGGCTGAAGCTCATCAGGCTCAGCGTGCCGATGATGATGCCGTCGATTTCATTTAGGACGCGGCTCTTGCGCAGCAGCCCGTGAGTCGCCTCGTGAAAGCCGATGAGCATCGCGTGCATGAGGTGGCTCGTGACGAAGACGAGCGGCACGGCGATCCAGTAATTCGCGTGATACACCGCGAAGCCCAGCCCGACCTGCGAAGCCATGAACATCAGCGCGAGCATTTGAAACGCGGAGCGGCCGATCCAGTGCGGTTCGTGCGGTTCGATCGCGGAATCGGTGGCGTTCATCGTGGTCACGTTTTGAGGGCGGCCACGCGACTCTCCGGCAGACGGCCCGCGCCCGCCAGCACTGCTTCAAACATGCGGCCGAGATTCTCGATTTCCTCGCGCGGAAAAAGATTCGGACGAAATAGCCAGACGACTTCCAACCGCTCGCCTTCCTCGGTGATTTCGCAAGCGAGATGAAAGCGCGCGGTGCCCGTTGAGCACATCCGCAGTTTCGCCGAGAGGCCGGGCAGCGCGACGTCGGGGATCGGATGATTTTGCAAAGCGAAGCGCACCTCGAACGCGGGGTTGTGTCCCGGCGCCGGCGCGTCGCCGATGGCCTGCACGAGTTCGGCGAAGGGCATCGCGTTGGCGAAGGCATCGACGGTGGATTGATGCGTCGCGCGCAGGCTCGTGGCGAACGCGCGATCCGGCTCCACGCGCGCGCGCAGCGGCACGATGCCGGCGAAGTAACCCATCGTCTCCCGCGACGCCTCCTTGTTGCGGTTCGCGACCGGCGTGCCGACCACGATGTCCGTGGCGCCGGTCCATTGCGACAGCGCGATTTGAAACGCGGTGAGCAGCGTGCTGAAAAGCGTCGCGCCATTGCGGCGGGCGAGCTCGCGCGCGGTGTCGGCGAGTTCGGCGGTGAAATAGGCGACGGTCCGCTGATGCGCGCCGGATGCGGTCTGCCGCCCTTCGAGTTCGCTCCAAAGCCGCTCGGTGCCGGCAAGATATTGTTTCCAGAAAGCCGCGCGCTCGGCCAGAGCGGCGGGCGTCCAGAACGCGCGTTCGGCCGCGCCCCACGCCGTGTAGGAGAGCGGCACCGACGGCAGCGCGTCGCGCACGCCGCGCTTCTCCAGCATGTAGGCGACGACTAAGTCCTGCACGAAGACGCCGAGCGTCCAGCCATCGGCGATGGCGTGATGAATGGCGAACGCGAGGACGTGATCATCGACGGCGCGGGAAAGGAGTTCGACGCGGTAAAGCGGTCCCTGCACGAGATCGAACGGCTCGGTGAAAATCGCGCGCGCCAGTTCCTCGACGGCCTCGGGCGAGTGCTGCGCCGGAGTGAGTTCGCGGTGGCGGAAGTTGGCCGACGCGTCCTTGCGGATCATTTGCACAGGCCGTTCTTTGCCCGGCAGGAAGGAAACGCGCAGCGCCTCCTGTCGCTGAACCACGCGCGCAATCGCCACCTCGCAAGCCTCCGGCGTGATCGCACCGCGCACCTCGATGAAGCAGCAGATATGATTCGCCATATCCCCCGCCGGAAGCGGCGAAGCCTCCCACAGTTCCCGCTGCGGAAAAGTCAGCGGCTGGAGATGGATGTCGCCGTTCTGCAGCCGCTCCTTGAGAAGTGCGCGTTTGTCAGTGGGCATCAGCTTTTCGACTCATCGGAGACGGTCTCGCCGCCGAGCAATTGGTCGATGTCTTCATCCGACAGCGCATCCAGATCCACCTCGTCAGCGGGTGCGGTTTCTGCGGCTTTTGCGGCGGCTGCGGGCGCGGTTTTTGCGCCCATGTGGCTGGCGATGAGCGTGGCGATCTGGCCGATGGTGCGGGCGCGCATGAGGCTGGTCGGCGGAAGGGCGACACCGATGGCGGCTTCGAGCGAGTTCTCGATTTCCACGCCCATGAGCGAATCCAATCCGAGGTCGGTGAGCGGCTGATCGTCGCGCAGGCTGTCCGGCTTCACGCGCAGCACCGAGCCGACGACTTCGCGCACGGCCTGACAAATCACGGCTTCTTTTTCCTCAGGCGCGGCCGCCTCGATTCTCGGCCGCCAGTCACCGGTCGTGCCGCCAGACTCCTGGCCTTCGACCGACGCGAGGATGCGCTCCAGCAGAGGATTCTCCTGCATGCTGCGGAAGAACTGCCGCCACTTCGCCCAGTCCACGCGGATCGCCATGACCTGCGTGTTGCCGGCGACGAGCGACGCTTCCATGAGCGACATGACTTCGCCGGGCGACAGCTCCGTCGTGCCCTGCCGCGCGAGGAACTCCGCCACGCGTTCGTTGCGCGCGACGTAGCCTTCGCCGCCGAGCACGCCCCAGTTCATCGTGAGCGCGGGCAGGCCGAGCGCGCGGCGGTGATACGCGAGCGAATCGAGGAACGCATTCGCCGCGCCGTAGTTTCCCTGCGCGGGATTGCCGAAGATGCTCGAGACGGACGAATACATCACGAAGCAGTCGAGCTTCATGTCGCGCGTCCCTTGATGCAGCAGCCACGCGCCATACGCCTTCGGCGCCATGACCGTGTGCATCCTCTCGCGGGTGAGCGCGGAGAGCGGCGCGTCGTCGATGACCATCGCGAGGTGGAAAAGTCCGCGCAGCGGCTGATCGCCCGCGCGGATTTCGGCGAGCAGCCGGGAGATATCCTTCGCGGAACCCGCGTCCGCTTTCACGATGCGCACGTCGATGTCGCGAGCGCGCAGGCTTTCCACAAACGCGACGGCCTCAGGCGTGGCCGCGCCGCTGCGACTGCTGAGCACGAGATGACGCGCGCCGCATTTCACCAGCCATTCGGCGAGCACTTTGCCGAAGCCGCCGAACGCGCCGGTGATGAGATAGCAGCCGTCCGGCTTGATCGAAAACGGCGCGGGCAGCGGCTCGCCGCGCCGCGGGACGAACGGCTGCGCGAAGCCGACGACGACTTTGCCGATGTGCTTGCCGCCGGCCATCAGGCGGAACGCCGCATCGACGCGGTTCGCGGCGAACGAGCGGTAGGGCAGCGGACGCAGCGAGCCGGCCTCGACGAGCGCGGTGAGTTCGCCGAGCATCTCGCGCGTGAGCGCTTCGTCGCCCTGGAAGACGGCGTCCATCGCGACTACGTGGAACGAAGCGTTGCGGCGCAAGGCCCAGAGCGGGATGCGCGAGTTTTGGTAAATGTCGCGCTTGCCGATTTCGATGAAGCGTCCGAACTCCGCGAGGCACGACATGCCCATCGGGATCGCTTCGCCGGCGAGCGCGTTGAGGACGACGTCCACGCCGCGCCGGTCGGTGAGTTCCATCACCGCTTCCGCGAAATCGCCGCGCCGCGAGTCGATGACATGTTTCACGCCGAGCGTTTCGAGCAGCCTGCGTTTCGCCGGGCTGCCGGCGCTGGCGATGACCGTCGCGCCGAGATGATGCGCGATCTGGATCGCCGCCATGCCGACGCCGCCCGCGCCCGCATGCACCAGCACGCACTCGCCCGCGCGCACTCGCGCCACGTTTTTCAGCGCGTGCCACGAGGTCATGAAGACGACGGGCAAAGTCGCGGCCTCTTCAAACGAAAGGCCGTCCGGGATGAGGCGCACGTCGCCGCCGCGCGCGAGCGTTTGCGTGGCCAGGCCGAACACCGCGAGACCGAAGACGCGGTCGCCCGGCTTCACATGCGTGACGCCCGCGCCGACCGCCGCGACGACTCCGCCGACTTCGTCGCCGAAGATGCGCGCGTCGGGCGCTTCGCCGGGATAAAGCGCGAGCGCCTTGAGCACGTCGCGGAAATTCATGCCCGCGGCGCGCACGTTGATGAGCACTTCGCCGGGACCGCAAGGTGGCAGCGCAAACGGCGCGAAATGCAGCGTGTCGAGATGCCCGCGCTCGCGCGACACCAGCCGCAGCGGCACCGTGGGATCGAGCGTCTGCTCGGTGACCGGACGGCCACGGCTGAGGCGCTGCACGTAGCGCGCTTCGCCGCGGAAGGCGATCTCGCGCTCGGGGTCGGCGCGCAGGAGTTCGCTCCAGAGCAGGCCGAGATCGGCGGCGCTCGCGGCTGGCGGCAGGTCCACTCCGCGGCAGGAAAAACTGGGATGCTCATTGAGCATCACGCGCAGCAGGCCGACGGAGGGCGCCTGGGCGACGGCGGTGACGATCGGGTCGCGGCCCGCGGGTTGCGCGCCGCGCGTGACGGAGTCGATGCGCAGCTGTTCCACGGGCATCACCGTTTCGAGCGCGTGCGTGAGATGCAGCAGCGCATCGGTGCCCATGACCGCATCATCGGCGGCGACCTCGGTAGGCGCGTCCACATTCCAAAGATAGACGATGCGCTCCAGCGGGGCGTCGTCGGCGAAGGTTTGCAAAAGCTGCTGCCAATCTTCCGGCGCTTCCGCGCGCAGAGTGAACGCGTCCGTTTTCGGCGACGTGGATTTTTTCCCGCGATGCGCCATGCGGCAGCGGGCGCCCGCGGTGCGCAGTCGCGCGGCGAGCTGATCGCCCAGGCCGGACTCGTCCGCGAAGATGAGCCATGACTTTTCCACCGGTGCTTCGATGACGACTTCCAGCGCGGGCGCGGGCTGCCAGGCTTTGCGCGCGAGCAGGCCGATCTGGCCTTCGTCGCCGCTCGGCCCGATGAGTCCCGGCAGCGATGCCGTTTCGCTAAAGCCCGCTTCCCGCAAAATCCTCTCCCACGTCGCGCGCGGCAGCAGCGGCTGATCCGGACGCAGATCGCGGTCGGTGAAACGCCACCAGCCGCTCGTGAGGCCGAACACGGTTTCCGTCCACAATTGCGGCGAGGCGGTGTCCATGAAGACGAGGCTGCCGCCGGGCACGAGCAGCTCATGCAGATGCCCGAGCGCGACGCGCACATCGCTCACGGCGTGCAGCACATTCGTGCCGATGATGAAGTCGAACGAGCCCGCGTCGAAGCCCTGGCCGGCGCCCGGTTTTTCGAGATCGAGAATCTTCGTCACCACTTCCGGATACGCCGCGAGCTTTTGCATGGCTCCGGGGAAGAAGCCCGCCGAGACATCGCTGAACGTGTAGGAATGCAGCCCGCGCGTGAGCAGCGGCAGCACCTGCGCGCTCAGGCCGCCCGTGCCCGCGCCGATTTCGAGGATGCGCATGCCGCGCCCTTCCGGCAGGTGGCGCTCGGCCTCCTGCACGGCGGCGGCAATGGCGGCGAGCCAATGGCTGGTGGAAAGTCCGTCGCCGTAAAATTGATCGAGCAAGTCCGCGCCGGCAGCGGCGAAGAGCACCTGCACCGCATCTTTTTCGCCGCGCAAAATCGGGCCGAGTTCAGCGCAGTTGCCGGCGCAAAGCAGCGCCTCAGGGAGGTGGCCGGAATGATGCAGGACAAACGTCCGCAGCGCTTCCGGGGCGGAGTCGGCGGCGTTGGAAAACTTCGCCGTCGGCTGATAACCGGCGGTCTTTCCTTTGAGCAGTTCGCGCTTCACGAGGCTCGCCATCAGTCGCTCGAAAACGGGCCGCATCGGCACGGCGACGTGCAGCGACTCCGCGGTGAATTTCGCGCCGGGCGTCGCGCCCATTTCGCGCAGACCGCGCGCGAGATGCTGTGCGGCGAGGTCGTCGCCTGCGGCCATGCCGGCTTCGAGTTCGGCGCGTCCGCGAGTGGCGATCACGGCTTCGAGCGCTCCGCGCGCGGCCTCGTGCAGACTCGCCAACGGCCGCGGCTGCGCGGCCAGCGAAGGCGCGGTGTTCGGCGTGCGCTCCCAATCGACGTTGTATATTACATCGCGCGTGCCTCCCGGCGCGCCGGTGCGGCGGACGCCGGTGACGCTGATCGCGCGGAAGCCATCGACGAGCACGCACGGCTGACCCGCTTCGTCATACAGGCCGATGCGGCCTTCGACGAATTCGCTGTTGCACTCCAGCACGCTGGCGCGCACGCGGCTCGACGCGCCCGGCGAGCGGAGGAAAAGGATGCGCGCAAAGCGCACGGGCAGTTTCATGCGCGAGCGGCGATCTTCCACGGTCGCGGCGCCCGCGGAGAAAATCTGCAACGCGCCGTCGAAGAGCACGGGGTGCAGCGGATACTCGCCCGCGCGGTTGGCGATGGCGTCGGAGAGCGAAACTTTTCCCGACGATTTTCCGGCGCCGGTGGCCAGCTCGCGGATCGGCCGGAACTCGTCGCCGTAACGCAAACCGAGATCGCTCATGTAGCGGTAGAAGCCTTCGACTTCGACTGTCTCGCCTTCCACAGCGGGACACTCCGAGGCAGCGAACGGTGATTCCGTGCGTTCGCCGCGCATCGAGCCGACGACATGCAGCGACCACGCCGCGCCTTGATCGAAACGGCTCTGGATCGCGAAGGTGCGCTCGTTCGGATCGTAGGAAAGTTCGAGGTGAACGCCCGACGCCGGGTCGGGCAGGATGAGCGGTTTGCGAATCTCGAAATCCTCGACCACGAACGCATGGCCGGGGAACAACTGCACGCCGGCCTCCAGCACCATATCGACAAAAGCCGCGGCGGGAAAAATGACGTGGCTGTCCACTTTGTGATCCTTGAGGAAAGCCATGTGCCGGCCATCGAGCCGCGCCGTCCAGGTCGGCGTCGCGCGCGGCAGGCGGATGTCGAGCAGGCCCTTGCCGCCCGTGCCAAGACGGCCATCGCGCCAGTCGCTCGCTTCATTCCACCAGCGGCTTTTGTCCCACGCGTAGGCGGGCAGCGCGAGCAGGCGGCGCGAGGGTGTCATCGCCGCGAAATCCAGGCCAACGCAGGCGCGGTGCAGATCCAGCGCGGTTTCCAAAAGTGATTCGTGCTCGCGCTCGCGACGCGCGGACGAGAACACCACGGGCTTGCCACCGCCGCCCGCGAGACATTCCTGAATCGAATGCACGAGCGCGGGATGCGCGCCGATTTCCAGCCACACATCCACGCCGAAATCCGCGAGCGCTTTCACCGCCGCCGCAAACTGCACGGGCTGCCGCACGCCGCGTCCCCAATGCGCCGCGTCGCACGTGGCGCCAGGGCAGCGTTCGCCGCTCACGGTGCTGAAAAACGGGGTCGTGTCGGGTTGCGGATCGAGGTCCGCGAGCGCTTCCTCGAGCTGCTCGGACGCCGGCTGCATGAGCGGATGATGGAACGGATGATCGACGCGCACGAGGCGCGCGAAAACGCCCTGCGGCTCCAGCTCGGCGAGCATGGCTTCGAGGGAAATGCGGGCGCCCGCGAGGGTCAGCGAGCGCGGGCCATTGAAGGCGGCGATCGTGACGGTGCGGTCGTGGCGGGCGATGAGCGCGCGCGCTTCCTCCTCGCCGAGACCGACGGCGAGCATGGTGCCTTCGTCGCGGGCGCAATCGCCCATGAAACGCGCCCGCAGCGCGATGACGCGTGCGCCTTCCTCCAAGCTGAACACGCCCGCGACGCACGCCGCCGCGATCTCGCCGACGCTGTGCCCGACGATCGCCGCCGGCTGCACGCCCCACGATTTCCACAGTTCCGCGAGCGCCACCTGCATCGCGAAAATTGCGGGCTGCGCGATTTCGGTGCGGTGAAGTTGCGACGTTTCCTCGGTGCGGCCGAGTTCTTCGAGCAACGAGAAGCGCACCCACGGTTTCATCGCCGCGGCGCAGCGCTCCATGATCTCGCCGAAGACCGGCTCGTGCCGCATCAGTTCGCGGCCCATGCCCCACCATTGCGGACCCTGCCCGCTCATCACGAAGGCCACGCACGGCGCGTGCTCCGGGCGCGGCGAGAAGCCGGCGCGCACTTTCGGACTTTGCTCTTTGATCGCGAAACCATCGAGTTCCTGCACGAGTTCCGTGGTCGAATTCACGACGACGGTGAGGCGGTGCGGGTGGTGATTGCGCCGCGCGCCAAGGCTGTAAACGAGGTCGGGCAGCGTGGGCGAACTGCCGTTGGCGTGCGCGCGTTCCTCGATCCAAGCGGCGAGGTGCAGCGCGGACCCGCGCAGCGCTTCCTCGGAGCGCGCGGACAGCACGATGGGCCACGCGCGCTCGGTCAGCGTGTCGGGATTTTCCGCGTGAGCGCGGAGCGGCGGTTCCTCGAGAATGACGTGCGCATTCGCGCCGCCGAAGCCGAAGGAATTCACGCCGACGAAAAGCGGGCCGTCGCTCTCGGGGAACGGCTCGAGCGCGACCGGCACGCGCAGTTTCAGCGCGGCGAAATCAATATGCGGATTCGGCTTTTCAAAATGCAGACTCGCCGGAATCTGGCGGTGCTGGAGCGCAAGCACGGCCTTCACCAGACCCGCGATTCCCGCGGCGGTTTCCAAATGTCCGAGATTCGTTTTCACCGAGCCGATGGGCAGCGGCGCATCCGCCGCGCGATCGACGCACAGCGCCACCGCGAGCGCGTGTGCCTCGATGGGATCGCCGACCGCCGTGCCCGTGCCGTGCGCTTCGACAAAGCTGATCTGCGACGGCTCGATGCCCGCATCCGCGCACGCGTCGCGCACGAGCCGCGCCTGCGCCTCGGTGCTCGGGAGCGAGATGCCGTTCGTGTGGCCGTCCTGATTGGTCGAAGTGCCGACAATGACGCCGTGGATCGGATCGCCGTCCGCGAGTGCCTGATCGAACCGTTTCAAAAGCACCATCCCCGCGCCCTCGCCGCGCACGAAGCCGTTGGCTGCCGCGTCGAACGCCTTGCACTTTCCCTCCGGCGAAAGCATCGACGCCTGCGAAAAACCGATGAAGCCGCCGGGCGTGATCATCACCGTCACGCCGCCCGCGAGCGCCACATCGCCGCGCCCGGCGCGGATGTGTTCGCACGCCGCATGCACCGCCGTCAGCGCCGACGAACACGCCGTGTCCATCGCCACGCTCGGCCCGCGCAGGTTGAAGCAATAGGAAATGCGATTCGCCGCGATGCTGTGCGCGCTGCCCGTCGGCGAGTGCGGACTGATCCCCGCGGAATCCCACGGCGTGCCCTGGATGATCTGGTAGTCGTTGTGCGAAATTCCGACGAACACGCCGATGTCGGTCCCGCGTTCGAGATCGAGCACGAGCCCCGCGTCTTCCATCGCCTCCCACGCCGTCTCAAGCAGCAACCGCTGCTGCGGATCGACAAAGGGCGCCTCGCGCGGCGAGATGCCGAAGAACTGCGGATCGAACTGATCGATGCTGTCGAGAAACCCGCCGCGCCGCGCGATCGACTTCCCCGCCAGCCCCGGCTCCGCGTCAAAAAAGCGATCCACATTCCAGCGATTCGCCGGGACTTCCCCCACCGCCTCGCGGCCCTCGACGAGGAGTTTCCAAAATGCGTTAGAATCATTGATTCCACCGGGAAAACGGCAGCCAATGCCGATGATGGCGATACGATCTTTAGACATAGAGAGAGAAAACGAGGGCGGCTAGCGCGAGTCGATTATGCCCGCTGGGGTGAAGAAAGGTCAAGCAGGGGTTCGCGCCGGCGAGGGCGCGGATAATGTCGGTGCGCGAAGCGCTGAATTTAATCATGGACTCAATTGTATTCGTATCGCGGACGCGTATTGCGCCCCTGAATCTTCCCATCGCAGAAATATCCGGGAAAAAAAAGCGCTCGTCTGCTGTGCGAGTCGCGAACTACAGGCTCACCAACATGTGCGGTATCGCAGGCATCTTTCATCTCGCCGATCAACGAAACGTGCCGGACGAAATCATCCGCCGGATGACGCGCGCGATCGTGCATCGCGGGCCGGATGAGGAGGGTTACTTTCAGCGGCCGGGGCTCGCGCTGGGTTCGCGGCGCCTGAGCATCGTGGGGCTCGCGGATGGGCAGCAGCCGGTTTTCAACGAGGACGGAAATGTCTCGGTCATTTTTAATGGCGAGCTTTTTGATCATCTCGAAAGGCGGCATGAGTTGGAGGCGCGCGGGCATCGGCTGGTGAAGCACTGCGACACGGAAATCATTCCGCACCTGTGGGAGGAGCATGGCGCCGCGATGTGGGAGCGGTTGCGCGGGCAGTTTGCCATCGCGCTGTGGGACGAACGCGCGCGGCGGCTGATGCTCGGGCGGGATCGCTTTGGGATCTGTCCGCTTTACTGGACGCGCCAGGGCGACTGGCTGCTTTTCGCTTCGGAAATCAAGGCGCTGCTCGCATCGGGGATGGTGCCGGCGCGGCCGGATCGGCGCGGGATCGATCATGTGTTTTCGTTCGCCGCGCTGCCGGGGCCGATCACCTGTTTCGAGGGCGTGCAGCTTTTGCGGGCGGGGCACTATTTGGAAATCACGCCGGCGGGTGAGCGATCGAGTGAGGCGGTCATCGAAGATCGCGCGTATTGGGAAATGGACTTCCCCGACATGGGCGACGAGGAGCGCGGCGACGATCCGCAGCGGCTCGTGGATGAGTTCGAGCAGGTGATGCTGCACGCGGTCGAGGAGCGCCTGCGCGCGGACGTGCCGGTCGGCTCGTATCTGTCTGGCGGCGTGGATTCCGCGATGATCGCGGCGATGGCCTGCCGGCTGAAAGGCGCGGCGATCAATACCTACACGATCCGCGTGGACTCGCCGGAACTGGACGAACTCAGCGGCGCGAATCTCGTGGCGAAGCACATCGGCACCAAGCCGCCCATCGTGCAGGAATTCACCGCGGCGGATGCGGTGAACACTTACCCTGAACTGATCGCCGCTGCGGAGGCGCCGGTCATCGACACGTCGAGCGCGGCGCTGTTGCAGTTGGCGCGGCGGGTTCACTCGTGCGGGCAAAAAGTCGTGCTCACCGGCGAGGGCGCGGATGAGTGGCTCGTGGGCTATCCGTGGTATAAGGCGGCGAAGGCGATTCAGTTTCTCGACTTCATCCCCGGCCTGAAACTGAGCGACCGCGCGCGGCGCGCTTTTCTCCGGCTGAACAACGTCCCGCAATACCCCGCCAAGTTTCGCGCGGGAGTGGAGGCGGCGGTCGGCGGACCGAATGCGTGGATTGATTCCTACGGTCTCCTCGGTCTCTCGAAGCTGCGTTTTTACGCCGAGCCGATGCGCGAAGTGCTCGCGCAAAATCGCCCGTGGGAGCAGCTCGACTTTCCGCTGGAACGCGCGAAACGCTGGCACCCGCTGAATCGCGGCATCTGGATCGCCGCGCGCGTGACGCTGGCCGGGCACCTCCTCCAGGCGAAGGGCGATCGCGTGGCCATGCACTCGTCGGTCGAGGTGCGCTATCCCTTTCTCGATGAGGCCGTGTTCGACTTCACCGCCCGCCTTGATCCGAAGTGGAAACTGCGCGGTTTTCGCGACAAACACATCCTGCGCCTGCTCGCGGAACGCTGGCTGCCGGCGTCGGTTTATCGAAAGCGCAAAGCGATCTTTCGCGCGCCGCTCGACAGCTTCCACATGGACCCGGAGCCGGCCTACGTGACGGAGTTGATGAGCGAGGAATCGCTGCGGCGCACCGGCTATTTCGATGTCGCCGAAGTGCAGCACTGGCGGCGCGTTTTTCGCCAAATGCGCGCTGGCTCACTCCCGCGCCTTTCCATCGAAATGGGCCTCGCCGCCGTCGTGGCGACGCAGCTCTGGCATCACCATTTCATCGACGCCAACCTCGCGGATCTGCCGGGGAAAAGCTGAGCGCTGGCCCGCTGCTACAGCTTCGCCAGCACCTCGCGCCCTTTGCTCTTCGTCTCCGGGTCGTCCTTCTCCGTCTCCGCCATCCCCAAGCCTTTCGTGATGAACTTCCGCGCATCGGCCGTGCGCCCCATCCGCGCATAAGTGCGGCCCAATTCGACGTAGTGCATCAGCCGGTTCGGATTCAGGACGATCGCCTTCTCGAAACAGCGCGCCGCGTCCGCATTCGTGGCCGGCGGCAGCTTTCCATAAACGACCTGCGCCAGAGCGCGCTTCACCGCTCCGACATCAGCCATGTTCAAATACCAGCGCCCCATCACATGCCACGCGAGGTCGCTGCGTGGGTCGAGCTCGATCGCTCTTTCCGCCGCCGCCTTGATCACCCGCGAATTCTCGATCCCCTCCGAGTTCCCCTGGAACGGCAGCACCTTGCCGCAGCTGATCGCCACGGAAAGCTGCGCCTCGGGATCGTTCGGTGCGAGCGCCACCGCCCGGCGCGAGTAGCCCACCGCGATGCCGCCGAGTCGAAGCTTCTCCGCGCGCTTCGGCGCGTCGCTCATGAGATGCCGGTATTGCCGCGAAATGCGCACGAGCAAACTCGCGTTGTTCGGCTCAAGCGTTTCCGCCGGCAGGTAAAACTTCAGCGCCTCCGTGGGCAGCATTCGGGCGTAGAAGATGTCGCCCTTTTTAATGAGGTCATCCGCGGGGCCAATCGCCTGGGCTGGTCCAGTGCAGAGCATCAGCGCAGTCGCAGCGGATAGCGTGAAAAGTGAGAACGGGGAGCGCATCGGGTAAAATTGCGGCGAAACGAAAGATCGCAAGTTGCGCTCAACATCGCGTCGCCAACCAATGGATCGCATTCCGCCGCCTCCGCGGTCGTCCCCGCGCCGAGATTATTCGCGACGCACTCCGCTCGCTTCCACGAGCCGACCGGCATTCAGCAGCGCCGCCTCGCTCAAGCGCGGTCCGACGAGTTGAAGGCTGGAGACGAGGACGTGTTCGTCATCGACGGGAATCGGCACCGCGAGCGCGGGGTTACCGGCGTAGTTGACCGCGACCGTATTCTGACTCACCAGCACGAGTGCCTCAAACGCCGCCGATAAGCCGAAGAATGGAAGCTTCGGAGGCAGCGTCTGGAGCGTCGGCAGCGCGATGAAATCCACGTTTTTGAAAACCACCCGAAGAGTCCCCTGCCATGCCGCCTGCCGCTTCAGCGCGCCCGCATACCGCGTCTGCGATTCCACCAAGCCCAACGTGATGATCGCCTTTGTCCTCGCGGTGACCCCGGGTGCGATTAGCAGCCTCCGATTCGTCAGCCACGCGCTCGCCGCCGCGATGGTGTTCCCGTCAGTCTGCGCCTGAGTCCACCATTTTTGAAAGTCCCCGCCGAGTTCCACAACTTTGAAACCAGTCCGCGCCAGCGCGTCATCCACCGCGCGATCCACCTTCTCACTCGTGCCGCGCACACGCAGCCGCCCGACCCGGATCATCCCCGCCGAGGGTTTCGCCGCCACCGCCGCGCGGTAGCGCCCGGCGAATCCCGGCTTCAGCAAATCCATGCCCTGCGCCGTGTGCGCCACGTCCTTCGCCATCGGCCCGACCGTGTCGAGGTGGCGCGGCGAGATCGGATACACGCCATCGATCGGCACGAGACCGAAAGTCGTCTTCAACCCCACGATGCCGCAGCACGCCGCCGGCACACGGATCGACCCCGCCGTATCCGTCCCGATCGCGATGTCCGCCGTGCCATTCGCCACCGCCGCCGCCGACCCGCTCGATGACCCGCCCGGAATCCGCCGACCGTTCGCAGTCACCGGATTTCTCGGCGTGCCGAAGTAATCATTGATCCCCGTAACCCCGACCGCCAACTCCGTCAGATTCGTCCTCCCGACGATCTGCACATTCCCCCCGCGCATCCCTCGCAAGCACGCGGCGTCGCTCGCCGCCGGCTTCCTCGTCTTCGCAAAAAACTGCGACCCCGCCGTCGTCACGACACCCTGCATATCGATGAGATCCTTCACCGCGACCCGCGTCTTCGCGCCATCCACCGGCGGCCAGTAAGCGATGTAAGTATGGTCTTTCGACCCACGCCTCGGCCCGCTCAACGGCGTCGCACACCCGCTCAAAAGCAGCGTCGAAAAAAGAGCGCAGCCAGTGATCGCGAGGAGAGGTCTTTTCATAAGTCGGAGCGGTATGTTAGGGACGACTCCCCGGCGGTCCAAGTGTTTCGGTTTTTGGCCGACGAGGTCCCGGTGGTTCAGCGCTGGTGGCGTCCCTGGCCGAAGAGCGAGCCGAGTTGGAGATAGATGGCGGTGTTCCCGCCCTCCGTCACGCCCACTCCGAGATAAAGCGCGCCGAGCGTGGTATCCGCGCCGAGGAAGACGCTCCCCGCGAAAATGGCATCGCCGAGCGCGAAGTCCCTCGCATCCGTCCACACCTCTCCGGCCTCGACCGAGAAGCCGCCGTAGAGCGCGCGGCCCAATCCGGGCGTGATCTCTACCAATTTCCGATAGCACACCAACTCCGCGAGCGCGGCGTTTTCGCCGAAGAGACTTCCATCCGAGAGTCCCGAGAGATTCAGGAAACCGCCCAGCGGCACTTGATCGTAGATTGGCACGCGACCGCCGCCGAGTTTCAAGGCCGCGCTAATTCGCGGCACGATCGTATTCTTTCCGAAAGTGATCGGCTGATAGAGCTGACCTTCGACCCGGGTGTAGTTGTCCGACGCGCCGAGTTCCTCGCGCGAAGCGACGAGCGACACCCGGCCATACGTGCCCCGCGTGGCGAAGCTCGGCGCATCGAGCGTATCGAGCGTCAGGCTGGCATGCACCCAGCCGCGGTCCACGGTCGTCGGCACGTCGTCCGGCACGCCGAGGCGGCGGCTGACTCGTGTGAAACCGCGCGCGTAACCGACGCGCAACTCGCCCGACTGCCCGAGCCGCGCGCCGAGATCGAGCCCGGCGGCGAGATCCTGCTGCCGGAAGCGCAGCGGGTCGCCATCGGCATTGCGGCCATTGATGAAATCGCTCCCGAACAGTCCCAGCCCGGCGAGAAAGAAGCGCCGCTGCCAATCCACCGGCTGATACCACTCGGTCAGCACGCGGGTCGTATTGCCGAGGCGCACGAACATCCCCCACTCGGCGCCGAGCGAGTTCAGCTCCGTCATGCGGTAGGAGAGCAGCAGGCTGAAATCGCTCTCATCGGCGGAGCTGTAGCCGAAGCTGAAACCGAAGCTCAGCTCGCTCGGCCCCGTCCGCTTTTTGCGCGCATTCACCAGCAGCCCGTAGCCGCCCTCCTTGCCGATCACCTCGTAATCGCTCACGTCGAACTTCTGCAATTCGCCCAAGCCGCCGAGCAGGCTCTGGAGCCGGACGAAAGGCTCGCGCTTCACCTGAAACTCCACCGGCTCCGGCAAAGCGTGCTCGAATTCCCCCTCCGGCGTCCGCACTTTCAAAAAGGAAACCCGCACGACCTCCCCGCGCGCCAAGCGCTGGCCGGCGACGTAGTCCCGGAATCGCTCCGGCTCCGCCGAAAACCGGGCCAGCGTAGTCCGCGCCTGCATCATCTGCTCATATCCGGCGTCGATGCCTCTTGCCGCCTTCATGAAATCGGACGCCGACATATCCTCCACCTTCACGCGCACCAGCGCATCGCCTGGCCCGAGCCGCGCGATTTCCGTGCGCGTCTGCTTTTGGACGAAAATGGTCAGCACCTGGTTCGCCATCGCGCCCGCCGTATCGAGTTCGGATTCCTTTTTAAGCTGATCGCTCGCGTCGATCGCGATCACCACATCCGCCCCCATTTCCTGCACCACGCTGACCGGCAAATTGTTCGCCATCCCGCCGTCGCCCAGCAGCCGGCCGTCGATCCGCTGCGGCGTAAAGATCCCCGGGATCGACATGCTCGCGCGAATCGCCTCCACAAAATCACCGCCTCGCAGCTTCACCAGATCGCCCGTCTCGATGTCCGTGGCGATCGCGCGAAAGGGAATCGGCAGCCGGTCGAAATCGCGGATGTGGCGCACCGGCACCGTGAGCTGGCGCAGGCTCGCCATCACATTGCGGCCCGAGACCAGGCCCGCCGGCAGCTTCGCCGCCTTGCGCGATACGCTGAATGCGATGCCCTGGTTGATGTCGAATTGGCGCTGCTTATTGCGCACCGATTCGCTCTCCCGCGGCAGCCCATCGGAAAGCAGGAAGTGCCAGTCCGCACGGCGAAACCAGTCGTCGATTTCCGCGGGCGACATCCCGCTCGCATACAGCCCGCCCACCACCGCGCCCATGCTCGTCCCCGCGATGTAATCGATCGGGATGTGCAGTTCCTCCAGCGCCTTGAGCACGCCAACATGCGCCACGCCCAGCGCGCCGCCTCCGCTGAGCACGAGCCCGATCTTCGGCCGCCTCAGGCTACGCTCCGCCGATTGCGCCGCGGCAATCTGAGGCTGAGCCAAAAACGTCGTCAAAAGAAGCGCCGCCCTCAGGCCTCCGAAGGTCTTGGAGTATTTCATAAAAAGAACCCGCCAGCTTCGCCGACAAAACTCCAGATACAATCGAGGATGAGCAGAGGACACCCGCCCGCGGCGATCGTGCCGAGCGACAGCGGAGTCGCGTCCTACTTGCGCACTCGTGATCCACCGCCGACGATCCTTCGCCTGCGGCAAATGCGCATCTCGAACGTCGGAAGCTCATCCATTCCGAACGCAAGGAGGTCGTCTCCGCCGCGCGCAAAAGTTTCATCGCTTCAACTGAAATACACCTGACGCAGAGCAATCGTGGTGGCGGGAGCTTGTATAAGGAACCTTCTCCGCCTGTGGATAAGCTCGGCCTTCCGCGCTGGCCGTTGGCGCTTCAGGCCGACTTATCCACAGCCGGCTGCTGTTCCTTATACAAGACTTCCTATCTGGTTCACGAAATCGGGGTGCCACGCGTGCAGCCTGATCGGATGACAAAGATGACAACGGAATTTCCTCTTGGTGCCTCAAGGTGCCAACATGCCCAAAAATGACTTCATGCGTAATGTGCTGCTGACGAGCACAGTGGCGCATCAAGGAGCACCAAGAGGAAGTTCCGGCGGCGGATTCGAGTCCCGTAGGCTCCGCCACCGATTCATTGCTTTCGCGGGCTTGGATGCCGGAACGAGGTCAGGGGATCAGGAATGTTCCGTCACCGTTGCCGCGCAAAACCTTGAAAGTGCCGTTCGTCTTAAAGGTGACGATGTCGATCTTCCCGTCAGCGTTCACGTCGGCGATGAAGCTCGTCTTCAGCGGCATCGGCGTGCGGAAGGCCACGACAGTTTGCGTGAGGCCGCTGGGGCCGCTGATGAGGTAGGTGAAGGTCTTCTTCGCCGGCACGAGGATGTCGGGGCGACCGTCGCCGTCGAAATCCGCGGCATACGCGACACCGGCCTTCGCCTTCTTGCGCTCAGGCACGGGCGAGGGCGTGAAGCCACCCGCACCGTCGCCGAGCAGGAAGCCGCGAGCGCCCTTTGATGACGGCCCGGTCGCTAGGTCGATGAATCCGTCGCCATTGAAATCGCCGGCGACGAGGTTCTTGCCATTCGTCGCGATGAGCTTCGGCGCGGGCAGCGCGAAGGTGCCCGCGGCGTTGCCGAGGTAGATGAGGATGCCTGTCTTGTTCTTCGCGACGAGGTCGGTGCGCTGATCGCCGTCGAGATCGGCGGCCAGAACGAGCGTCGTCTTCTTCGGCAGCGCCGTGAACGCACTCGCCGCGAAGCCGCCGCTGCCATTGCCGAAAAGCACGCTGATGCCGCCTTTGGTCGGCGCGAGCACGTCGAAGTCTCCGTCGCCATTGAAATCGCCGGTGTAGAGCGCGGTCGGGCTGCGGCCGACGATGAACGGAACCGCGGTGGCGAAGGTGCCGTCACCGTTGCCGAGCATGAGATTCACCGTGCTGGTCTTCTTGTGCGTGAAGACGATGTCGGTCCTGCCGTCGTTGTTGAAGTCGCCCAGTTGATACGCGCCGAGACCCTTGAATGTAACGATATCGGTCGGCAGACCGAAGGTGCCGGTGCCGGTGCCGGGCAGCAGTTGCAGCTTGCCCTTCTTCGCCACGGGTAGCACGAGGTCGAGCTTGCCGTCGCCGTTGAGGTCTAAGAGCACAGCGTCGTTGTCGGTGATGGTGACCTGCGCGCTCGCTTGCGCGCCGAGCGTTGCGCCGCCGATCGGGTTGCTCAGCGTCAGCGTGAAAGTCTCGGAGCCTTCGCTGAGGAGATCGTGCGTGATCGGCACGGTGATCTGCGCCGTATTCACGCCATCGGCGAAGCTCACAGTTCCGCCCGCCGCATTGAAGTCGATGCCTGCGCGCGCGGTGCCGGACGTGATCGCGTAGGTGAAATTGATCAGCCCGTCAGAGCCGCCTGCGCGCGTGAGCGTGAGGGTGGCGACGGTCGCGTTGCCGCCCTCCTTCACCGTGAAGCCGGCGGCGCTGAACTGCACCGTGCCCGCGTTGAGCACGGGAGCGCCGAGGATGATTTCGTCGATCGTCACGGTGCTCGTCGGTGCGCCGAAGCTCAGCAACTCCGCGGAGAAGCTCGCAACGGCGCCCTCGGGCAGGCTGCTGATGTCGATCTGGAAATAGAGCGGACGATCGAGCGCGACCGCTCCGCCGGACACATCGCGACCGACGGCGGCGACGCCAGGCGCGAGGAAGATGCGGCCGTCGTTCTGCAGGTTCAGCAACGCGTCGGTGCCGCCGAGCGTCGCTGAGCCGAGAAGCGGCGCGCCGGTGATCGGATCGCGCAGCGTGACTTCGAGCGCGTCCGGCGGGTTCGCGCCATTCGGGGCGAACGCCGTCGCCGGCACCACGAAGCTCAGAGTCGTCGCTCCGGCAGGCACGATGAACGTGTAGCCGAGCGTGGACTTGCCCGCGATCTCGCCGAGCTGCACCGCACCGTTGTTGAGCAGAGTTCCATTCCCGGCCCAGCCCGCCGGGAGGCTCGCGGCGGGGAAGCTGCCGCCGAAAAGCCCCGCGCCGCGGTAGCCGAAGCTCTGCGTCAGCGCCTGCCCGCTTTGCGTGAGCGCCAGCGTGCTCGCGCCGCCGGGCGGCACGGACGCCACCACACTCGCACCCGTCGCAGGCTGCGCGACGACGCGATAGCAGCCCGCGCCGAGCAAGGTGAACGTGTATCCACCACCGGCGCTCGTGACGACGGACACTTCACCATCGTCGAGCGCGCCATCGAAGTCCGCGTCGAGGAAGACGGTCGCGTCCGCGAGGCCGGACTCGCCGCCGTTCTGCACGCCGTCGCCATTCGTGTCGCCGAAGATCGTGCCGGTGATCGAGCCGAGCGCGAAGTTCGCGAGGTCCGCCGTGTTCGTCCCGCCGAGCACGGTGATCGTGCGCGGCGCGACAGTCGTGAAGCCCGCGGGCGTGATCTGCGCGAGCGTGTAAGTGCCCGGCTGGAGATTCGCGAACGTGTAGCCCCCTGCCCCATTCGTCGTCGTGCTGACTTCGCCCGCGTCGAGCGTGTTATCGCCGTCCGCGTCGAGGAAAACGGTGCGGCCCGCGATGCCCGATTCAGCGCCGGTTTTCACGCCGTCGTTGTTCGTATCGGTGAAGACCGTGCCGCTCAGCGAGCCGAGCTGGAACAAGCCAAAGTCGTTGCCCGCCGACTTCCCATCCTGCCCGTAGAGCAGCGTCGTTTGCAGACCCGGATTGCCCGGCGAGGTGCGCAGGAAGCCGCCCGGCAGCACCACGCCAACGCGATACGTGCCGCCAGCGAGCGTCGTGAATGTGTAGCCGCCCTCCGCACTCGTGGTCGTCGTCGTGTCGCCGGCGGTGAGCGAATTGCTGCCGTCGCGATCGATAAAGACGGTCGCGCCTTGCACGCCGAGTTCGCCCGTCGTGAGCAATCCGTCTGCATTCCGATCGTTGAAGACGCGGCCGCCGATCGTGCCCGTCGGATTCGCGAGCACCGTCACGCGACCCGCCGCGTAGGCGGAGCGCACCGACGCGCTGCTTTCATCGCGGATGAGCGCGTAGAGGTAGTAGTCGCCCGCAGGCAGCGAAGACGTGTCCCAATTGTAAGTCCCCGCGCTGTCGCCTTCCGCGATGTCATCGACGATCAAGCCGCCGCCGTAGCCGCTCGGGTCCGTCGTGTAGACGAGCGCGATGCGCGCGACCGAATCCGCGTCGTGTGCGACGAAGTTGATCGGCACGATGCCGCCGCTGGTCACGTTCACCGCCGGTGAGGTGATGCTCACCGTCGGCGCCTCGCCCGGCACATACACGGCGAGGCCCGCTTCGCCGAGCGCCGCGCCGTTCGGCAGGATGAATGTCCACTCGCCCGCCTCCGGATTCGCGAGCGTGACGCCGCGCGTCGAGTCGCTGTTGAAGACGCTCGCGAGCATCAGCCCGTTCGCCAGACCGAAGTCCCCTTCGCTGTAGGTCACACCGCTCGGCGAGCGAAGCTGCAGCATCTGCCCCGGCACCGCATTCGCCCAGCCCGCGGCGACGATGAGCCGTGAGTCGCCCGGCAGCACGGTGAACGGCAACTCGAGATCGCCAGGCGCCGCCGTAAACGGACCACTCGCCGCGACCGCGCCGCCTTCCGGTGCGCCGAAGGCCGGGATTGGCATCGCGTTCGGATTGCGCTTCGGCGGCCCGATGATTTCCACGCGGCCGTCCGAGTAAATCCGCACGCCAACTTCCGCGCGCAGCAGCCCCGCGAAGTCCACGTGCGCCGTCGCCTCGAACTCCGCCTTCCGATTCGCGTAGCGCAGATGAAACTCTCCGTTGCCGGAGAAGCCCGGAAAATTGTCCAGCCCCGGAATCTTCGGCAGATTGAGCATCGCCGTGCCGTCCACCGTGAACTTCACATCGTCACCCGCCGGCAGCACTTCCGCCTGGGTCGTCACCGTGAGCAGATTGCCCAGGCCCGATCCGAGCGGCAGGAGATTGAAGCTGAGGTTGCCCACGAAGTGTTTGTCCGCCCAAGTGTAGCTCGCGTTGCCCGTCGCATTGCCGAGCGCGAGCGCGTTGAGTTTCGCCATCGCGCTGAGCTGATCCTTGTTCAGTTGCCCTTCGACTTCGAGCCGGAACAGCGGCCCGCTCAAGCGCCCGCCGAGCCACGACGGCAGCGTCACGTTGAACTTCGGCCCGCTCGCGAGAACGATCTTCCCGTCGAACTCGATCGAGCCCGGCGTCTGGATGTTGCGCAGTTCGCCCTTGATCTCGTCGAGCCGCAGCCCGGTGCCGAAATCGACCGGCGAAAAGCTGCCGTTCTTCGCATCGCCGAGCCAGCCGCCGATCACGCCGATCGTGTCGATCTTGCCGTCCACGAACTTCGCCTTCACGCCGACCTTGAATCCCGGCGGCAGCTCCAGCACGAAGCCGCCTTCGGTTTCCTTCGCGTTCGGATCGATGCCGAACTCCGCACTCACGATGCGGAAGCCGGGCGCGATTGCGATGTTCGAGGCCTCGAGTTTGCCGACGAGTTCGACCTTCGGCGCACCCGCGCCCTGCGTGATCCTGAGGAAGCGGTTGCCGCTCAAGTCCGCGGTCACATTCGAGTTCTGCCCCGCGAAGCTGAGGAAGTTCAGCCCGAGCACGCCGGTGATTTTGAACGTCTTTTCCGTCGAGCTGTTCTCGACGAAGTCGAGCTTGAGGTTCTTCCCCTTCACCTCGGCCGCGCCGAGGAGATTGAACGTGAACTCCGGCAGCGAGGCCGTCGCGCCGTTCAGTTTCACGCCCTGGCTCGTGATCGTCAGAAAGTTGCCGCCCTTGATCTCGAACTTCACCGTGCCCGAGACATTCGGCAGCACGCTCAGCGGCAGCTCGATGTCGCCCTGCACCGTCACCTTCGGATCCCAATCCGCGCCCACGCCCGGCGCCTGGTCGGGCACGAGCTTGAGCTGGCTCACCGTCACCTTCGCGCCGATCAGCTCGAAGTTCGGATTCCCGTTCGTGTTATCGAGCATGAAGCTCTGCACCTTGCCCTTGTCGAAGACGATCGTCGTCTTCAGCCGCGCGGCCTGCGAGCCGGGCACGGCGGGCGTGTTGAAGAACGCAGTGCCGGTGATCTGCGTCGGCAGCGGATCGGCGTAGTCTTTCTTCAGCCGAACCTCAACGTCCTCAAGCTTCCATGGCCCGTAAATCTCCAGCTCCTTTTTCTTGAACGAGATGTCGCTCGCATACTCGACACCACCGCCCGCCTTCTCCCGGATGGTGAAGTGCTGGCCTGGGTGGCTGAGATCCACGGTGACCTTCTCGAGGCTCGGGATGAAGAGACTGCCGGTCAGCTTCGCTGACTTCACGCCCGACTTCGGGATGTTGATCTCCAGCGCCGTGTCGGCCTTCGTCTGCACTTCGAGCAGGCCGTAGAGCTTCAGCTTCTTGTCCGCGGGCAGTTTGAGTTCGCCGCCCTCAAAGGTGATACCGTCCCCGTTCACGAGCAGCTCGTGTGTGTCATCGACGGTGACTTTCAGCGCGCCGAGATCGGTGAGCACGAAAGCCGTCGGCAACGTGAGCGAGCCTTGCAATCTGAACTGCGGATCGTCGTTCGAGCCTTCGCCCGGTTTGCGGTCGGACTGGTAGCTCAGCTTGCTCAGCTCGAACGTCATTCCAACGATCGTGATCGACTGCTCCTTCTTCGTGGAAAGCTCGACGGAGAAATCGGTCTTCGAAATGGTCGCCTTCCCCTCGACCGTCCCAGCCGGCGTGATCACGTCCACCTTGCCGGAGTAGCGCCCGTTCACCGTATCGATCGAGAGCTTGAAGTCGCGCAGCCCCCACGTGTTTTGGAAGACGTAGAACGGCCCCATCAGCTCGATGTCGCCAACGACCTTCACCGAGTCCGCCGCGATCTGGACATACTTGTCCGGCCCGGCGAAGTCGAACGCCGCAGCGTTGCCGCCCTGCGTCAGATTCTTCAGCGCGACGTGACCGCGGAACTCGAACGTCTTGTTCCCGCCATTCCATTTGAGTTTGGCGTCGGTGATGTCCACCTCGGTGATGCCGAAAAGCGGCACCGTCGCCGAGGCGAGCGATAGCTCTCCCGTGCCGAGCTTCAGCTCGGTCTTCGTCACCTCGAGACCCTGCACCTGAAAGCTGAGTTGATCCGGCCCGGAAGTGACACCCGAGAGCTTCGGCATCCGAAGCGACCCATCGATCTCCACCTTCGGATCCCAGTTTCCGCCCGTGCCCGTGGATAACGTGAACGCCGTCACCTTCACCAGCGCGCCCCCTATCCGCACTTCCTTCTTCGTGTCGGTCGGATCGATCGTGAACGTCACGCTCGTCCCGACGACCGACACCTTGAGCTTCAAGTGCGGATTCGTCGGCGAGTCAGGATTTGAATCACCGAGCAGCGCTGTCCCATTGACCTCCCACGAGCTGCCATCGCGTTTGACCTCCAACACGATCTTCGAGAGCGAAAGCACGCCCGGAAGAATGTCCACGGTGTCAAGCTGGATCGTTCCCTTGTCGCGGAACTCCGTGATCGCCGCGCCCGCAGCATCCGTCGCGACCTTGAGTTCATTGACGCCCTTGATTAGCTGCGCCTGCGCGTCCGGTCCGAATTGCGGCAGATTGAACAGCCCGCCGAGCAGCAGCGCCTTGTTGCCGAACGACGGCGCCAGCGCGAGCCCCTCGCGCGGAGCTGGCTGCGCCTGCGTCGGCGGCACGTCCTCGAAGTCGAACTGCGAGCTCTCCGTCGCGACGAGCTGCAGCCCGTTGAAGTCGAATGCTGTGCCCTTTGCCACGGTGCCGCCGGTGAAGACGTAGCCCGCATTTGAGATGCCGATGTAGTTCTCCCCCGTCACGTCGAGCGTGATCGCCGTGCCGCTGATCGACGCGGGAAGCTGCATCTGCCCGCGAATCTCGACGCGCGCATCGGTCGCCGAGCCGCCGGTCGGATCTACGAACGTGATCTGCCGCACCGTCACCGCCGCGCCGGAGAAGTTGAACGGGTCGCCCGACGTGACGTTGAGCACATTGCTCGCGCCCGCGCCGACGGAGATCTCGAAGTTGCCGTCGAACAGCCGCACTTCGTCCGAACCGACAAGCGCATACACGGTGCCACTCCCGGTGATCTTCGTCGGCGTGTAGCTGAGCGTGCCGAAGATTTTCACGACCGGCGCGAACGCCTCGCCCTTCGCCGGCTTCACGCCGATGAAGATGTCTTCCGCCGTCAGTGCCGAGCGGAAGCTCGTGTCCGCGGCGATGAACTTGAACTTACCATTCGCATCGCGGCCGCCGCCCGGCGCGAGTTGAATCTCGATCGGATCGAGATCGACGCTGATCGCTTCCTTCGTGAACGCGTTGTTCGGCGTCGCACCGCTACTCAGCTCGTGCGGCTCGACGATCCGCCCCGGCACCGAAGTCACATCCGTCGTGCCCGCGGCCCAGTCGAGCAACACGACCCACTTGAGATCCTGGAGCGCGATGCCGCCCGGCAGCGTGATGGCCGTGAGGTCGATATCGAATGTGCGCGTCACTTCCCCGTCCGGCTGCAACGCATCCTGCACCGTGCGCACGGCGATCTGGTGATACCACTGGCCCGCGCCAATGTTGTTGCCCTGCCACACGCGCTCATCCGTTCCGATCCAAAGCTGCTCGGTCCACGACCGCCCAGCGCTAACCGCTCGCAGCCCGTTGTTCTGCACCGTGTAGGTGAGCTCGCCGAGCGGCTGACCGAACGTCGGGATCGGCGCTTTCAATTCGCCCACTTCCAAATCCGGCGCCGCGAATCTCGCCACCACTCCCACGCTGCTATTCGCCGTGTTGAGTTCGCGCACCTCCAGCGGATTCGCGTTCACGCGCAGCACCAGCTTGAGGTTGTCCGGGTTGCCCTGCTCGAGCAGGAAGTCGCCGTCCGGCAGCGTCACCGTGATCTGGTGCTCGCCCGCCGTCGTGAACGTGTCGAAGCCGATGAGTTGCTCGAAGCCGCTGCCGTCCACGAGTCCATCGTCGGTAATCCAAATCTGCTCGGTCCATCGCGCGCCCTTCGGCAAGCGGTCGGCGTGATCGATCGCCATCGTGTAGCTCACCAGCGTCTGCGCTCCCGGCTCCACCGGCACCGGATCGAACGCGACGACCCGGAAGTCCGGCAGCGCCGCGCTCTGCGTCACCACTTGCGACGACAGACCCTGCGGCGCGCCGCCCGTCACGATGATCGTCGGCGCTGTGTTCACCGTCGCGGAGAACGCATCGACCGGCGCCGTCTTGAGCGCGTTCGCCGCCACCATCGTCGCCGCGTCGATCAAACCCTGCGCGTCATACACGAACACGCGGCGCAGCGAGCGATACGCCGCGATCAGATTCGCGCCATCGGGTGAAAGCACGAGATTGTCCGGGAAGCTCGCTTCGATTTCCTCCGTCGCCGCGACGAGTTCCGACGTGCCGAAGCCCGGAAGATCGAACGGATTGCGGATGATGCCGATGTTCCCGCCGACGAAATTGCCCGGATGTTCGAGGAAGTCGTGCGACGGCTGGCCCTGGATGTAGCGGTTGTAACCCGTGACGAAAGCCCACTTCAAATCGCTCGTCACCGCGACGCTCACCGCGTTGTTCACATCGAAGTAATCGATGCCGCTTCCGAGCACCATCTGCACGTAGCGAATGTCGATCTCCAGCTTGCGGAAGACACCCGTCGCCGCCGGCCGGTAGCTCTCGGTGAGCAGCGCGAGGCCGGTGAAATCGTTGCGCCGATCCGTGACCATGATGCCCTGCGCCGTCGCGGTGATGCCGTAGGGCTCCTTGCCTTCGTATTCGGGCAGATGCGTCCCCGTCGAACGCACGGAATCGATCTCGATATCGAAGGACGTGATCTGATTGAACGACGCGGCGCCGTTCGTCGCGTCGAGATCGATGACCACGATCGAGCCATTCGCCCCCCCCGCTTCGCCGCCGCGATTGAAGACCGTCTGCGCCGGCGCAGCGACGTAGAGCCGCCCGCCGTCGAGCGTCACATCCGCACCGCGCAAGCCGATGAGCGGCGCGGAGCCCTGCGACTTCACGTCGATCGTGCGCAGGACCGTGTTGTAGGTCGCCGACGCCGGATTGATGTCGATGACGTAGATCGAGCCGTGGCCATTCTGCGCGAATTCGTCGGTGACGAAGAGATACGAGTCCGTGCGATCGGCGACCATCCAGAACGGCTTCGCGCCGTCGGGCAATTTGATGTGCCGATCCGCATTCGTCGCCGTCTCGGGATGCACATCCGCTTCGCGCAAAGCGAGCGCGTCGAGCATCGCGATCTCGCCGACGTTTTGCAGCGCCACATACACGCGCGTCCCGTCGCGCGTCACCGCGGTCGAGCGCGCCGACGGAGTGATGCCGTCGCCGGGATTCGTGTCCGCGATCGGCAGTCGCGCCACGAGCGCGCCCGACGCATCGAACACCGCGACCTGCTGCCGGGTATTTCCCTGCACGTTCCCCAACGCGAGCGCGCCGAAGACGTAAGCACCCTGCGCCTGCACCGCGACCGGCGCATTGACCACCGATTCGTTGAATCGGAATCCGCCAAGGCTGGTGAGCTGCTGGCGCTCGATCTGAATCGTCGCAAGACCGAGCACCACATTGTCGGGCACGGCCACGATCAGCGAATTGCCGCCAGGTCCGAGCTGAAGATCGGCTCCCTTCACCGCCACGCGACCGGCTGTCACGTCGTTGAAATAAACCGTGATGTCCGCTAGCGAACCGCCAAACGCGCCGATCAGATTGCTCGCGGTCAAAGTTACCGCCGGCTTTTGCGTGCCGCCGAAATCGACAAAGCCCACGCTAAGCTGCGTGACCACCGGCGCGCTCGGATCGATCCCCGGCGGCAGGCCGACGTTGTTAATCGGCGTCGTGAAGCTCGCGACTCCGCCCGGATTCACCTGCACCTGCGAATTAGTCACGATCGGCAATCCCGTGACCGACATCGCCGGGAGCTGCGACGTCGTGTAATCCACGATGAAATCGGGGATCAGCATGATCATCGGCGCGAGCGTGATGTAGGCGAGAAGCTGCGCGTGATTGTTCCCGACGAACGCCGTCCCGATCGTGTTCTCGGCGACGTAGGCCGCGGGGTGATTCAAGCCGTAGTAGGAGGCTGCCGTCGTGTCATCGATCTCGCCGGCCTTGAGCTTGAGCCCCTGGTCGATCGCCGTCGGGATCAACTGACCGAGTTCCGAAAGACCGAAGCCGCCAGCTGAAAGGCCGCCCGGCTGGAACGAGAACAAGTCGAGCGCCGCGAACGCGACCATCTTGATCGTCGTGAGATCCTGAATGCGACGCGTGGCCACCGGCGCGCCCTCGGGCAAAGTCGCAGCAACTTCGCGCGGCGACGGAGCCGGCACCGGGATGGTGACGCTGCCGCTGAACGTGCCAGCATACGCCGACAGATCGTTCTGCAGATTGATGTTCTGCACGACGGCTCCGATGTTCGTCGGCGGCGCGTAAGCGATTGCGTATTCGCCCGATTGCAGCGCACCCGTCGTCGGTTGCGAGGTCGCGATGCGCGCGATGCCGTCCGCGCCGACCACGCCGAAATCGACCTGTATCCACGCGTGCTGCATCACCCCCGCCGCGTCCGGCACCTGCCCGTAGCGCATGAAGACGACCTGCCCGCCCGCCGGGATTCCCGCCGCGACCGGCACCTCGAATCCCAAACGCTGGAACGCAGTGCCCGCTCCGATATCGACATCGAACGCCGCGCCAAACACAAACGGCGCGAGCACCGGCAGCGTCGTGGTTGCTTCGTCGAGCGGCGTGATCGACACCGCGCGATCCGTCAGCACCGAGTTCTTCGGCACCGAGAGACGATACCCTTCGGGACTCGCCACCACCCCGCCATCGCGTCCGATCACCGTTCCAATCGCCGCCGCCTCGCGCACATCGAGCGTGAGCACCGTCTCGGCGATGCCGAAGATCACCGCGACCTTCGTCGTGCCCGCGCCGACCGCCGTGATCAAGCCGTCCGCGCTAACCGTCGCCACCGCCGGATTCGTCACGTAGTAGCGCGTGCCGCCCGCGGAAGAAGTGCCGTCGCTGTTGTCAGGCAGGCGCACGGAAATCTGCTGCATCCCGCCAGTCCCGAGCATGAGCGTGCCCGGCGTCACACGAAGACCGATCGCCGCGAGCCGTTGCGCCGCTGCATCCGCCGGCGCGCCGACGCGCACGACTGTCGCCGCCTGCACGCCATTGTGCGAAGCGAGGATCGTCGCCACGCCATCGCGCAACGCCGTGATGCGGCCGGATGGCGACACCTGCACCACCAACGGATCGGTCGAAGTGAACGTGAAATACGACGCCGGCAGCGCGAGTCCGCTCTCATCCGCGAAACTGCCATGCATCGCCACTTGCCCCGAACCACCCGCGACGAGCAGCGGCGCGCGCACGTCGAAATCCACGTCGAGCAGCGGCGCAGCGCTCACTTGCACCAGCACCGGCACCGGCGCCGAAGCGCTGAACCCATCGTCCGCCGCGAGCTGGAACGAAGCCGTGCCACCGAATCCCGCGAGCGGCGTGAAGATGACCGACTTCCCGTCGCCACTCATCGTCACCGTGCCATTCGTCACGCCGGTGATGCGGTGGAAAATCGCATCGCCCTCCGCGTCGCTGACGAGCGCGCTGAGATCGATCGTGACCGGCAGATCGCGATGCGTCGCAATCATACCCGCCACCGCCTCGGGCGCTGTGTTCGTCGCAAAGCCAAAGTTTGCCGCGAGCAGTTGCGCGTCGGCCGGCGCGATCTCGCCGTCGCCATCCGCATCCGCGCCCACCGAGTAGCGTGCGCTGCCCAGTCCAAAACCCATGGCGTCATCGAGCAGCCCCGCATCGAGGCCATCCACATTGCCGTCCGCGTTCACGTCGCCGACGACGCCGAGGCTGAAGCTGTAACTTCCGCTGCCGGTGAGCGTGAGCCGTTGCAGCCCCGTCCGATCGACGGCGAACAACGCGTAGCTGCCGCCCGCATCCGAGCGCGAGAGCAGCGGCGTGAGTCCTTCGATCGACGGCGTCGCCTCGCCCGTCACGCGCACCGCGAGCAGCACGGTGCCGCGCTGCGCAGTCGAGTTGAGTTCGGATTCGCGAATCGAAAACGCGAACGTCTGCGGGAACGCCGCGGAGGTCGTCCGGCCCGAGAATTCGAGCGTCGTGCCGAGATCGGTCAACGGCTTGATGAGCGCGAGTTGCGCGCCGTAGCTGATCGCCTCGCCGGAGACGCCGGTGGCCAGCGTCAGGCGGTTTGTGCCGTCGTAAGCGTAACGGCTCGTCGCCCCCGTCGTGAGATCGCGCGCGGCAATGAGGTTTCCCGTCGCGTCATATCCATAAGCCACAGTCGTCCCATCCGTCCCAGAGATCGATGCGAGCCGCCCCGCCGCATCGCGCCCAAACACGATCGCGTCGCGCGTCGCGAGATTCACGATGCCCGCATCGGTGTAGAGCAGTTGCGCGCCGCCGGGAGTGATCTGCCGCTCGACGCCACGCGCCGTGCTGAGCTGATACACTGTGCCGTTCGCCGCGGTGAGCGTGAACGCGCCCGGGTGATACGCTTCCGCACTGCGCAGGTCGAAGAGCCGGTCGCCCGCGAGCGCGAGCTGCGCGTCCGCCGAGTTGAGCGTCCAATTCACACCCGCATCCGCGACCCACGCCGGCGTGAAGTATTCCGCCGCGCCGACGAGCGTGTGCTGCTGCGGTGCGAAGGTGAAACCGACGCGCTCGCCTGTGGGCAGCGTGAGATAGAGCCGCGTGCCGATGCGGAACGCTTCGCGATTGGCGACGTTCGCCTCGATCAGCGTGTCGCGTCCGAGGAAGCGCCAGCCGGGACCGAACGATCCCGCCATGCCGCTGCTGACCGAGCTGTAAGCGCGCACGACATTCAGCGTCACGCCGCCGAGGCTCACGCTGAGATCGGTCTCGCTGCGCGTGTAATTCGGCGCCTTCGTCGCGGTGTTCACCTCGACCGGCACCGTCGCGACGCTGGTGCGTCCGCTGATGTCGGTCGCAGTGAGTCGCAGCACGTAGAAGCCGTTTTCGAGCGCCTGCGGATTCAGCGACGTGAGCGCGCCACTGGTCGCCGCGTCGCCGCTCGCGAGCGTGGTGAACTCCGTGGAATTGAAACGCGCGATGTCGAGCTTCCACGAGTCGAGATTCGTGTCGCTGATCGTCCCGAGCACGTTTGCGGTGCTCGTGAGCAGCGCGCCATTCGTGAGCGAGTCGAACGACACGAGCGGCGCCTGCGTGTCCGAGGTGTCGCGGACCTTGAGCGTCGTCGTCGCGGCGCCCGTAAGCCCGTCGGCATCCGTTGCAGCCGCGACGATCGTGAAGCGGCCCGGAGCGGCAGGCGTAAACTGCCCGCGGCCCTGCGCGTCGAGCGTGAGCGCCTGGCCATCGACCGAGAGGCTCAAGCTAGTGATGACCGCCACGCCCGCTGCCGTCGCGTGAACGACCACACGCTGCCCAGCGATCGCGGGGAAGCTTGGCGTCAACTCGATCACCACGTTCGGCGCCGCCGGATTCACCGACGCCTTGATAAGCGCGACCTGCGAAGTCGTCGCCTCGCCGTCGGAGACGCCGAAGAGCACCACGTATTCGCCCGCCTGACCGGCCCCCGGCATCCACACAAACTCGCCCGTCGCCGGATCGAGGCTCGCGCCTTCCGGCAGACCGCTCGCGAAATACGAGAGCGTCGTATTCGCATCCGCATCGGCACCGGCGAGCGTGAAGCTCAAGCGCTGGCCGAGCTTCCCCTGGTGATCCGACACGCTGAGCGTCGGCGTGCGATTGATGTTGTCGATCGTCACCGCCACGTCGCGCTGATCGACGAGACCCTGCGCGTCGCGAATGCCGAATCGAATCGTGTATGCGCCCGCCTGCTCGAAGCCCGGCGTCCACTGCACAAGGCCGCTCGTCGGGTTGAGCGTCGCGCCCGCGGGCAGGCCCGAGATGACGCTGAACGTGTAAGCGTCGCCGTCCACGTCCGCGCCCGTGAGCGTGAATTGCAGCGCCGCGCCCTCGCGGCCTGATTGCAACGGCAGCGGCACGAGCCTCGGCTGCTGATTAACATTCGTCACCACCATCGAGAAGATGCGCGTCGCCGACTTGTTGCCATCGGTCGCAGTGACGCTGATGCCTTCGTAGATGCCCGCTTGGAAAATGTTCGGCGTCCACGAGAGCACGCCGGTCTGCGGATTCAGCACCGCGCCTTGTGGCAGACCCGTGGCGGAGAAAGTAAGCGCGTCGCCATCGGGATCGCTCGCGCCGAGCGTGAGCGAGTAGTTTTGATTCTCCGCGAGCGTTTGGTTCGCGATCGGGTTGAGCACCGGCGCGGCGTTCGATGCGCGCGAGGTGATCGTGAAGCTGCGCTGGCTGCTCTGCACGTTCGCGGGCACGCCGTTGCCCGTGTCGGTCACGGTCACGGTCACGTTGAACGTTCCGAATTGCCCCGCAGTCGGCGTCCACGCGAGCACAGCGGTGCCATACTGCGCGCCCGGCGTTAGCGTCGCGCCCGGCGGCAGCCCGGTCGCGCCGAAGCTCAACGCCTCGGGTTGATCGAGATCGGTCGCGCGCAGCGTGATGCTCAGCAACTCGCCCGGCACCGCGATGAGATTGCCGACGTAATCGAACACCGGAGCTTCGTTCGCAGACTCCACGGTCAGCACGAAGGTCGTCTCGTCCGTCAGCGCCGCACCTGCACCACCGCCGTCGCCATTGTCCGCAGCCTTCACGGTGATCGTGTAATTCCCACGATCCCCCGCCCCCGGCGTGACGTGCAGCACGCCGGTGCCGTTGCCATTATCCGTGAACGCGACAAAGCCCGGCAGCGCGAAGAACGGCAGCCCGCTCGTCGCGGTGAGCGTGAGCGGATTCCCATCCGCATCCGTCGCCGTGATCGGAATGTCGAGCACATCGCCGCGCTGGAGCGTGCGGTTCGTGATGTCGGTCAGCACCGGCGCGCGATTCTGATTCAGCACGCGAACCGCCACGGTGACGGACGACGACGCGTTCACGCCCGTGCCGTCGGCGGTGTCGGTCGCGGTGAAGGTGACGTTGAAGAGCCCGGCGGAAGCGAAGCCCGGCGTCCAGTCGAAGAAGCCCGTGTCCGCATCGAACGTCGCGCCCACAGGCAAGCCGCTGACCGTGTAGCTGACCGTGCGGACGACCCCTTCGTCGAGCGCGAGTGAATTGTCCTGATTCCGGTCGATCGGTCCGAGCGTCGGATTATCGGGATCGAACGCGAAGACCCGGAAGCGCACGCGCTGCCCCTCGACGACTTGGAACGCGTCCAATCCCTCGAAGACCGGCGCGGCGTTGTCGTTGAGCACCGTGATGCTCGCGACGCCGGTCGTCGCAGTCGCGCCGTCGCTGACGCTGAACGGAATCGCGTAGCTGCCCGCCTGCGTGAAGCCGGGCGTCCACTGGAACATGCCCGTCGCTGGATCGAGCGTCGCGCCGAGCGGGAGGAGTTGGCTGGAGAAGGTGAGCGCGCTGCCTTCGGGATCGGCGGCGTTGAGGAAGAAGCGCAGCGTGTCGCCTTCGCGAATCGTGCGTTGCGCGGGAGCGGTGAGCGTGGGCGCCTGATTCGTCGCGCCGATGAGCAGCGTCGTGCTGCGGACGACTTCGGTCGTGCCGTCGCTGACGATGAAGCGCACGTCGGAGTATGTGCCCGCCGAGTTCGCGCCGGGCGTCCAGCGCAGCGTCCGCGTCTGCGGATCGAAGACCGCGCCGCTCGGCAGATGATCGGCCCAGAACGTAAGCGCGTCGTTGTCCGCATCGGTCGCGCCGATCGCAATCTCGAGCATCTGGCCTTCGCGGCCGCTGATCGTCGCGGGAAGCGTGTCGAGCACCGGCGCGCGGTTCGCACCAGCGACGGTGATCGTGAAGTCCTGCAACGCGATCCCGCCGCGGCTGTCGGAGACGAGCACCGTCACCGCAGCTTGCGCCGGGCTCCCCGCTGTCGGCGTCCACGCGATCACGCCGGTCTGCGCGTTGATCGTCATGCCCGCGGGCGCGCGATTCAGCAGATACGCGAGCGCGATGCCGTCGGGATCGGTCGCGTTCACGTCGTAGGCGTAAGCCAGGCCGACCGTCGCGCTCGTCACCGCGGTCGAGATGATCGTCGGCAGCGCGTTGTCGCCCGTCGAGCGCACCGCGTAGCTGAACTCCAACGGCCCGCCGTCGAGACTGCGCAGCGTGAGCGTGAACTTCGCGAGCGCCTCGTTCGGCGAGAGCACGCCGTCGCCGAGCAGGTCGGTGAGATCGAGCAGATACACGCCGTCCGCGAACGTCGCGCCGAGCGGGAAGCCCGTCGTGCCGGCCTTCGGCGCGAGCGCGAAGGTGAGCGGCGCGGGCAGGTCGTAGTCGCCGGTGTTCGTGATGACGACATCGTAGGAAACGGTGCCCGCGGTGCGATCGGAGCGCGCGTTGCTGAACGCGATGTTCACCGTCGGCGTGAAGTAATTCACCGCGCTGAAACGAACGACGTGCGCATCGCCGAGCGGCAGGCCGGCGGCGCTCTGCACGAGCGACGAAACGGTGAGCGTGTAAGCGTCTTGTGCGAGCGAGTCGAAGCTGACCGTGACCGCGTGAGTGGTCGCGTCGTAGCTGACGCTGCGCACGGGCACGAGACCGTTCGCGCCGCGCAGCGAGTAGTTGAGCGGGTTGAGCACCGAGGTGCCGTCGCTGTCGGCGCGCATCGCCTGGTCGAACGTGACCGTAATGCTGCCGCGCGGGAGCACGACCTGGCTGTCGGGCGCGGGATTCGTCGAGATGACGCTCGGCGCGACGAGCAACGCGAGTTGATCGACCTGCGTGCTCTGGCTGAGGAAGACGCGGCCGTCCGCCGTCGCGCGCACGACATCGCTGCGCGTGCCGCCGGTCCCGATCGCGACGCGCTGGAGCGTGACGAGATCGACCATCGAGAGATCGCCGCTGTTTTCCGACACGAAGAGCAACCCACTGAGCGCGCTGCCCGCGGGGCCGAACGAAATCGAATCCACCGGCTGCGTGTAGCGCAGCATCACCTCGGACTTGCCCTTGTTGTCGAAGCGCACCACGTCGCCGCGCGCCGGCCACGCCGCGGCCCACAGCTTCCCGGTGCCGGGCTCGAACGCGAGGTTGCCCACGCGCACGTCGCTGAAGTGCGAGAACGTCTGCGTCGTCGGATCGAAGACTTCGACGCCCGTGCCGGACGACACGTAGATGCGGCCCGTGGCCGATTCGATCGCGAGTGATTGCGTGAGACCGTCGCCGTATTCGCCGAGCACCGCGCCGGTGCTCGGGTTGAGTTGGAGCAGCGGCCCGCCGCCAGTCGCGGCCCAGAGCTGGCCTGCGCTGTCGAAGGCGAGGTCGAAGATCGGATACGGCAGCGTCGCGAGCGGCGTGGTGGCCGAGCCACCTTGCGGGCCGAAGGCGAAGAGTTGATTGCGCGCCGTGCCGCCGCTGATGAGCACGGTGCCGTCGGGCCGCAGCGCGATGGCCATCGGGCCGATGTCCGCGTGACTTTGCGCAAAGCCAGTCGCGAACGCCTGGCCGATGAACGGTTGCAGCACGGAGCTGAACGCCGTCTCGTCGCCGGCGGATTGCGTGGCGGGCACGGCGCTCTGCGCCTGCGTGAAGATCGGGTTCGTGCTCGGGTTCGTGCTCGGCGCGGGCGGCGTCTGGCCGGGCTGCACGCCGGTGCCCGCGTCGGGCAGCGTGCCGAGATTCACGGACGAACCGTCGTTCGGCACGGCGATGCCGAAGCGCGGCTGCTCGCGATTGCCCGCGTTGTCCGTCGCGAGCGCGAGGAATTCGTAAGTGTGTCCCGCGCGACCGTTGTAAACGCCGGAGGTCGCGGTCGTCTGCTTCTGCCAGATCGTGAACGTGCCGCCGTCTTCCGCCACGAAGACGGTCACGTGTTTCACGCCCGCGCCGCCTTCGTCGTCGAGCGCGGTCCACTTCACCTCAAAGTCCGTGCTGCCCGCCATGAGCGGCGTCGCGGTGAGCGTCGTGGTCGGCGCGAAGGCGTCGATCGTGTGCGTGAGCTTGAGCGTGTCCTGCGGCGGCGCGTTGTTGAAAAGCACGCGCGCCTGCGCGTCGATCTTCGCGCCCGTCGCGGCAGTCGTCTTCGGCGTGACCGTGAACGACACGAAACCCGCGCCGGCGCCATCGAGCGTGTTCGGCGGGAGCAGGCCCTTGCTCGGATCGTCGATCACTTCGCCGGTCTCGGGATCGATCGCCTGAAAGAGCCACGTCGCGGTGCCCGACGCGTAGTCGAGCGCGGCGCTCACGCGCAGCACGTAGCCTTTCGCGGCGGTGAAGTCGAAGTCGCCGGAGAACGAGCTGCGCTGTCCGGGGATGTGGACGGAGAGGTCTCCGATCTTGATGTCGCCGAGCGTGAACGAGCGCGGATCGAGATCGGGATCGAGCTGGCTGAGCACGCGAATTTCCGCGACGGCGGCACTCGCCGACGACGGATTCTCGAACGCGACGGTGTAAGGCAGCGCGGTGCCGACGGGGACGAACTGCTTCGCGCCCGCGCCGGTCGGGCCGGTGATCGTCGCGAGGCGTCCGGTCTGACCGCTCGCGGTGAAGAAGCTGTCGAAGCTGACCGGCTGCACTTGCTGCAAGTCGGGCTCGTCGATCCGCGCCTTGCCGTAGGGCACGAAGATGTTGAACGCCTCGAAGTGCGTCTGGTGGCTGAGTCCGAGATCGTAGGCGCTGCCCGCGGGAATCTCCGAGCTGCCGACGAGATCGGCGTCGTGGCCATACCACTTCCGCACTTGCGTGAAGAACGAGACGAGGTCGCCGTCGGTGACGATCTGCGCGCCGCTCGGGCCAAGCAGCAGGCCGGTCGCGAGCGTGTTCGCGAGGGAGACGGCGAGCGGCGTGTCGCGGATCGGCGGCGCCTCGCTGCTCGGGCGCAGGTAGCCGGCGGTTTCGAGCGCGCCGAGATACGCGGCGGCCCATTGGTTCGGGCTCGCGGCGAGCGTGACGAGATTCGCGGGCGCGCTCGCATCGGCGAGGATCGCGTCGCGCAGGCGCAGCGCGTAGTCGGCCTGTTGCGCGATGAATTCGTCGCGCGTAAGCACCGTCGCGGAGGCGAGGATGTGAAAGCGGAACGCGATCTCGTTGTCGTCCACGTCGGCGAGCGGATTGTTCCGCGCCTGGATGGCGGTGTAAATGTCCGTGAGGCCGGGCGAGATGTTGTCGAGATCCTGCGGGCCGTTGTCGAGCTGGCCGCGCAGCCCGGGCACGGCGTTATAGATCTTGTCGCGGAATTTGTTGAAGTCGCCCGCGAGCAACTCGGTGAGGCCGGGATAGGTCTGCACCGAGAAATTCCGCCCGACGAATCCGCGCGCCGCGAGATCGAACGCGTAGCCCGGCGCGAGCAGCGTGCCGCTCGAGTTCAGCGTCGAGTCGAGGCTCGCCCATGGCACGTTGCTCGTGTCGCCTTCCGGCGTGCCGCGCAGGTTGTTCGAGAAGACGACGCGCTGGAGATTGAAGACGCTCGGGTTCGCGCCGAGTTCGGGAATGCCGAACGTGAAGAATACGTAGGGCGTGTCGATGTTCGTGAGGCTCGTGAGCGAGAAGCCGTAGAGCCCCGCACCGCCAGCGGAAATGACGCGCGGGCCGCCGAGGCCGACCGCGACATCCGGCTCGATCGCGCGCTCGACGAGATAGCGATACGGCAGGATCGCGGTGTCGCCGTTCGGGTTGATGACCTTGAGATCGTAGAGCCCGTGCGGCGTGCCGGTGAAGTCCCAGATCGCGACGATCTTCGTGCCGTCGATGATTTCGTAACGCTCCGGCTCCAGCTCCGCGATGCCGGGCCGCACGAGTTTCACGATCGCGCCCGGCAGAAACTGCGCGCCGCGAATCGTCGTCGTGACGAACTTCGCGTCGCCGCCGATGTCCGGCGACACGCTCGTGATGCCGAACGGCACCAGCTCCGGCGTGACCGTGACCGCCGTGTCCGCGCCCGGTTCCGAGATGCCGCGCACGAGCACGTAGTAAGTGCCCGGCTGCGTGCTCGGGATAAGCGCGACTTGGTTCGCCTGGATCGGGCCTTCGTAAGCGGCGTCGTAGCTGATGCCGTTCGGCACGTCGTTGAAGCGGATGAACAGCTCGTTCGCCGCGTCCGCCGCATTCGTCGCGAGCCGCACGCGGAAGGTCTGCCCCGCCGGCACGTTGATTTGGAAAAGCCGCTCCTGCCCCGTGCTCAGCGTCGTGCTTTTCGACACGCCCATCTGCAACGCCTCGACCGTCGTCGCGACGCTGTCGGCGGACGGAGTCTTGTTGTTCGACTCGTCGGTGCCTTCATGCACCTCGTTGAAGATGTCGGTGCGGACGATGACGCGGTAGTTCCCCGGCGCGATCGGCGGGATCGTGGCGTCGAGCGAGAGCGTGTAGGTCGCGCCCGGCGCGAGCGCGGCGCCCGTGCGCGTGACCTTGCCGAGCGGCTTGTCGTTGATGTCCCACACGCCGTCGGCGGAGAGATACACAGAGTCGGTCCACGTGCCGCTCGCGGCGTTCACGCCGTAGTTTTTCGCCGTCCATTCGATGTGAATCGGCCCGCCCGTCTGCCCGCTGCCGGGCACGTTGATCGTGTCCACGCGCAGATCGGCGGGCGGCGGGAGATTGATGACGACGGGTTGCGGCGACGTGGTCGCGTTGTTGTTCTCGGCGTTCGCCTCAAAGACTTCGCCGCGCGCGGTGTAGCGCGCCGGATCGGTGATGACGAAGACGAAATACGGCCCGGTGAGATCGCGCGGCGCGCGGAAATCCTGCGTGACCGAATAGCTCGCGCCAGCGGCGAGCGCGCCTTCGTGGCGAACCGTGCCGAGGTAGCGGTCGGTGTTCGGGTCGAAGTTCTGGTCGCGCGAAATGTAGATGAGATCGTCCCACGCAGGCTGCCGCGCGGCGGTCGGGCCCGCGCCGGTGTTTGTGACTTGATACGTGAGCGAGAAAAGCTGCCCGGCGGTGACTTGCGCGGGCGCGGTGACCTGCGTGACGCGTAGATCCGGCGGCACCGCGGCGGCGATCGTGAGCGGCTGCGCGGTGATGTTGTTCCCTTCGCCCTGGAACTCGGCGACGCGCGCGAAGAACGCATTCGCATCCTGATCGCTGCGCAGGCCCGCGGCACCCGGCGGAACGCTGCCCTCGAGATTCGAGTCGCTGAAGACTAGCACGTAATACTGGCCGTCGATCCCGTCGGGCAGCGGCACGGTCAGTTCGCCGCTGTAGCTCGCGCCGGCGTCGAGCACGCTGCTGCGCTCGAACGCGCCGAGCATCTGGTCTTCCGAGTCGAGCGACGGATCGCGAGAGAGGAAGACGCGGTCGATCCACGACGATTGCCGCGTCGTGCGGTTGCCGGTGTTCGTGACCGTCCACGACACGACGATGTCGTCGCCGGAAGTCGGCGCGGTCGCGGGCAGGACGATGTCCGAGACCTGCAAGTCCGGCTCGCGATAAGTGACGGCGAGCGCGGTGCTGCCGACGTTGTTCGCGGGATCCTCGAAGACGTTCGAGCCGTAGTAGCCGACGCTGCCGCCGTTATCGAGCGCGTGGATGTCGAGCGCGCCGCCGGGGTTCGTGATGACGTGGATGTAGAAGCCACCGCCGACGCCCTGCGGCAGCGTGACCTCGCGGCTTTGCGCGTAGCTTTCGCCTGCGCCGAGCGGCGTGTCCTGCGTGTGGATGAAGCTGCCGAGAAGAGTCGCGCGGCTTTCGATGAAGGTCGCGTCAGGCGAGATGAAAACCTGATCGGTCCAGTAGCGCGTGCCGCTCCACACCGCGGCGCCGAAGTTCTTCACGACCCACTGGATCACGGACGTCTCACCGGAGAAGTTTTCCGTCGGCACGCTGATCGACTGCACGCGCAAGTCGGCGGGCGCATTCGCGACGACGCTCGGCGCGGAGAGCGCGTTGTTCGCGGAGTTGCTCTCGGTCACACCGGCGCCGGTGACGACGATGATGTATTGCCCGCTCGCCGCCGGGCTGAGCAGGACGTTCGCCGATGCGTCGTAGGTGCCGTTCACGTCGAGCGACGCAGCGTGCCCGATTTCCGCGATGAGCAACGCGTTTGCGCCGGGCGCGCCCAGCGTCGGCGTCTGCGAGAGAAACACGCGATCCGTCCAACCACCGGGCGCCACATTCTGGCCCTGGTTCTTTCCGGTCCACGAAACGCTGATCGTCGTGCCCGCCGTGGCCGTCGCGGGCGCGGTGACGACCGTGGTGATCAAGTCGGGGAATGTCGGCACCGTCTGCTCGCGCAGCAGCACGGTGATCGGACGCGCCTTGTAGTTGTTGTTGTCGAGCTCGTTCGGGTCGTCGGGGTTGATGTTGCCCGTGAGCGTGTCTTCCAAAATCACGTCGTAAGCGTCGCTCTGCGGCGTGATGAAATACTGGCCGGTGAGTCCGTCGGGGATGCGGACGTTGACGACCTGATCGTAAAACTCGCCGACTTGCAGTGTGCCGCCGTGCGGGAAGGTCGCGAGCAGGATGTCGCCCTTGCGCGGGTCGGGGCGCTTGTTGTCCACGGTCAGCCACACCGCATCGGTCCAGCCGTCGCGGTCGGTCTGGCCCGCGCCGCTGTTCGTCACGCGATAGCGCAGCTCGATCGTCGAGCCGTCGAAGACCTGCGTCGGCGCGACGACATTCGCGGTCACGAGATCGGACGGCGGGATGCCGATGACTTCGAGCGGCTGCGCGAAGACGTTGTTGCCGTCGTTCGGGAACTCGTCCACGCGATCGGTCGCGTCGCTCTGGATGAGGAGGAAGACGGGGCCGCGATACCGGCGCGGGATCGTGAGGCTCGGTGTCTGCGTTTGATACTGCTCGCCGGGCAGAAGCGCGGCGCCGTTGTCGAGTTCGCCGATGAGCAGGTCGTCCTGGCTGATCGTGTTATCGAGCGAGAGGAAGACGCGATCCTTCCATTGGCCGCTCGCCGCGAGCGTGCCTTGGTTGCGGACGGTGAACTGCAACGCAACGGACGCGCCGCCATTCACGCTCGCCGGCGCGGTGACGGACGCCACCTGTAAGTCCGGCTTCGGCGCGAGGCTCACGGTGATCGGCGCGTCGTCGGCCTGCGTGCTGTTCGCGAGACCGAGACCTTCGTAGATCGACTGCGTGTCGTTCGTCTCGATGACGACGCGATACACGCCCTGCAAATCGCGCGGCAGCGTGAACTGCTCCGAGCGCGTGTAGCTCACGCCTGCGATGAGTTCCTGCGTGTAAGCAAACGCGCCGAGCGGAATGATCGGTGCGGTCGGGTTGCCGACGTTTTCTAGGAACAGCCGATCGACCCAGCCGCCGGACGCGGGGCCGGTGCCGTCATTGAGCACGGTCCATTGCACATCGATCTTAGCGCTCGAGAGCGCAGTCGGCGGCGCGACGATGCTCGTCACGCGCAAGTCGGGCGCTGGCGTGAGCGTGACCGCGGTGGGCCCGGCGACGCGCGTGTTGTTCCCGCCGTAGATGAACTCGTAGGGCGCGCCGACGAAGGGCGGCGTGTAGCCCGTCTCGACGACGAAGTAATAGTTGCCGCTGATCCCGTCCGGCAGCCGCACGGACGCGGTGCGATTGTAGGTGCCGTTTACGCCGAGGATGCCGCTGTGGCTGAAGACGCCGACGAGTTCCAAGCCGGTCGCGCCCGTCGGGTCGGTCGTGATGTAAACAGCGTCGAACCACGAACTGAGATCGGTCACGCCGATGCCTTGGTTCCGCACGATCCAGTTCAGCTCCACGTCTTGCCCGCTGCCGCCGCTCGCTGGCGGAGTGACGGTCTGCACGACGAGGTCCGCGTAAGGACGCGGCGCGACTGCGAAGAGATTGCCGGCCTCGGCGGCGTTGTTCGATTCGAGGAAATTCTCGAAGACCACGCCCGTCGCGTCGGTGACGACAAAAAGATGGAACTGCCCCTCGAACGCAGGCGGCAGCGTGATCTGCTCGCTGCGCGAATACGACGCGCCCACCGCGAGGAAGCCCGTGCGCGTGAACGAGCCGAGCACGATGTCGCCGCCATTGCCCACGATGCCATCCGGCGACGCGATGACGCGATCCACCCACGTGCTCGTGCGGCCCAGGCCGTTGCCGTTATTCGTCACCGTCCAGCCGATCGTGACGAGCGCCGGGTCGGCGATCGTGAGCGCGGGCGCGGTGACGTTCGACGTGACGAGATCAGCGTAGGGGGCGAGCTGCACTTGCAGCGCGGACGACGCCACGTTGTTTCCCTCATTCGTGAACTCCTCGACCGTGTCGGCGAAGTCGGTGGCGAAGAGGACGAAGAACGGTCCCGAGACTTCGATCGGCAGCGTGAGTTCGATGGAGCCCGTGTATTCCGTGCCGCCCGCGAGCGGGCCGGTGCGCGCGACTTCGCCGAGCAGGCGGTCGGCGCCGTCGATGGTGCCGTCGGTCGAGAGGTAAAAGCGGTCGATCCACGCGCCGGTCGCACTCTGCGTGCCGGTGTTCTGGACCTTGTAATTGACCGTGAGCGGATCGCCGGAGACGGCGTTCGCAGGCGCGGAGACGATGCTCGGGACGAGGTCCGGGCGGCCGACCTGCGTGGTGTTCGCGGCGAGCGCGGTGTTGTTCGCCTCGCGCGCCGCTTCCTCGACGTTGCTTAAGACATCGCTCACCACGAGCACGCTGTAGATTCCATCCGGCGGGGCGCCGAATGGGAAGGTCCGCGATTCGACGTAGCTGGCACCGATCGCGAGACCGTCGGCGTGCTGGAAGCTCCCGATTTCGATCGCGCCGTTGAGCGTGCCATCGAGCGAGAGGAAGATGCGATCGATCCAGGAACCAGTCGTCGCGAGTTCCCCGGAGTTGGTGACAATCCAGCCCACGGTGAGGGTCTGCCCCGCGATGGCGGTCGCAGGCGCGGTGACGTTCGAGAGGACGAGGTCGGGGTAAGGCGCGAGCGTCGATGTGCCGTTCGCGGTCGTCGTGTTGTTGGCCGGCTCCAGCGCGCCGCCTGCGGTGGCCTCGATGACTTCATCGAAGTAGTCGGTCGTGACCGTGTAGGTGATATTGCCCGCGCCAGCGATGCCGGCGGGCATCTGGAAATCGAAGCTGCGATTGAGTGTGCCGCCGGGACCGAGCGGCGAATTGCCCGCGCCGTTGATGTCGTAGAAGACGGTCGTGTCGATGATCGTGCCGCCGGTCGTCGCGTTCACGATCAGCACGCGATCGCGCCACGAAGTCTGCGTCGCGCGGTTGCCGGCATTTTGAATCGCCCACGAAAGCGAAGTGTCGTCGCCAGATTGCACGCCGGTCGGCGGCGTGACGGTCGTGACGGTAAGGTCGGCGTATTGCCCGAGCACCGATGTGCTCGTCGCGCCCGCGGTGTTGTTCGCCTCGCCGGTGAGCGTGGCGTTGTTCTCGAAGAGCTGATCGAACGTGTCGGTCTCGATCGTGATTTGCAGCGAGCCGACACCACTGGTGCCGTCGGGCACGGTGAACATGAACTGCCGCGCCTTCGACGTGCCGCCGGCGATGTTGCCACCCGTGCCCACATCGTAGCCGAGCGTGGTGTTGAGCAGCGTCTGGCTCGTCGTCGTGTTCACGACGGTGATGCGCTCGGCGAAGTTCGTCGTGATGTCCTTGTTGCCCGTGTTCGCGGTGTTCCAGGTCAGCGTCACCTGCTGGCCGGTCTGCACATTCGCGGGCGCGACAAAATCCTGCACCTGCAAGTCGGGATACAGCGCGAGCGTCGATGTCGCGTTGATCGTCGCCGAGTTGTTCGTCTCCGCGGTGCCGCCGGCGTTGTTCTCGAAAATCTGGCTGAACGTGTCGGTCGTGACGGTGATCGTGAGATTGCCCACGCCCGCCGTGCCGTCGGGCAGCGTGATGTTCGCCGTCCGTGCCTTGCTTCCAGCAGCGGCAATCGCGCCCTCGGTGGTCGCGTTGTAGAAAGCGGACTGATCCACGATCGTCAGTCCGGTCGTGTTGTTGAAGACGACGATGCGATCGGTCCAATTGGTCAGCGTCGGGCCGGTGCCGGTATTGTTCACGGTCCACTGCACCGCGACGGTCTGGCCGGACTCCAAGCCGGGCGGCACCGTGATGCCGCTGACGGTGAGATCGGGATACGGCGCGAGCGTGCCGGTGAGCGTCGTCATCGCCGTGTTGTTCATCTCGGCGTCGCCCGTGCCGTTGGTCTCGGAGAGCGAATTGCCCGCGTCGGTGGTGATGGTGATTTCGAGCTGACCGACCGACGTATTCCCATCCGGCAACATGATCTGAACGCTCCGCGGCAACGAGGCGGCGACCGCGAGCGGCGAGTTGCCCACGCCCGCCGTGTTGTAGGAGATCGAGGTCGAAGCGATGACCTGGTTCAGCGTCACGTTGCGAACGACGACGTTGTCATACCACGAACCGCCGGCGGCGACGTTGCCGTTGTTCACGTCGTTCCACGAAATCGTGATCGTCTCGCCTGACTGCGCGGTGCCCGGCGCGCTGAGGCCGGAGACGATCAGGTCGGGCGCGCCGATGGCGATCGGGATTGTCGTGATGTTGTTCGCCTCGCTGCCCTCGTGGAGCTGCGCATAAACATCCGCCTCGATGATGAGGAAACGATTCCCGACAGTCGCGTTGCCCGGGATGTTGATGTCTTTCGTAATTGGGATGCTCGCGCCAGCAGCGAGCGGCACGAGCGCGTTTTGGTAGAACTCCGCGAGGTAGGTGTCGTTGACGTCGAGCGTCGTATCGCTCGAAAGCCACACGCGATCGCTCCACGGCAGCGAGCCGATGACGCCGAGATTTTCCAGCAGCCACGAGACGGAGATGGTCGTGCCCACGTCGGCATTCGCCGGCGCGCTGCCGTTCGAGACGCGCAGGTCCGCTCCCTGCACATTCACCGCGACGGCGAAGGTGTTGTTCGCGTCGTCGATCTCGGACTGGCTTTGAAACGCATCGGCACGGAAAAGCAGGAAGCGGCTGCCGAGCGCCGTGTCTGGCAGCGTGATCGTGCGGTTCACGGTGTATTCGCCGTTCACGATGAGCGGCGTCTGCGCTTCGATGAACTCGAAATCGACGAACTGATCGCCGTTGTCGAAAACAGCGTCGTCGGAGAAATAGAAAGCATCGTCCCAGTCGGCGAGTGCCCCTGCGTCGCCGAGGTTCTTCACCGTGTAGGAAACGTTGATCGTCTGGCCGGTGATCACGGTCGCGGGAGCCGTCGCGGCGGAGACTTGCAGGTCGGCGCCGGTCAGCGTGATCGGCAGCGCGAACGTGTTGTTCGTATCGCTGGTCTCAGCCAGGAAACCGTTCGGATCGGCCACGAAGAGCAGGAAGCGCGAGCCGACCGGGCTGCTCGGCAGCGTGAGGTTGAAGACCTCGTCACTAAACATACCGGCATCGACGGAGATCGGGTAAGCGTAGCCGGCGTTGATGTCGCTTTGATCGAAGATCGCGTCGGCGGAGAGGAAGAAGCCGACCTGCGGGAAGCTGGCGGTCGTGGTGCCCGCTACATTCGAGAGCCGATACGTGAGCGCGATCTGGCTGCCGAGTTGGCCGCTCCCGGGCGCGGTCGCCTGCGGGATCTGCAAGTCCGGCCCGGTGATATTGAAGCCGTAGAAGCTGACGTTGTTCGTCTCGTTCGTCTCTGCCTCGGCGTTGAACGCGTCGGTCTGGAGGAGCAGGTAGTAGAAACCGGAGACGCCACTTGGCAGCGCGACTCCCGTGTTGATCGTGTAAGTCTGGCTGGCGTTGAGCGGGCCTTGCGTGCCGAAGGACGACGAGAGCAGCACGTCGTCCATGCTCAGCGTCGTGTCGGTCGAAAGATACGCGCGGTCCTGCCAGAAATTCCGCGTCTGCCCGGACCCCTGATTTCGGACCGTGAAGTCGAAGAAGAGATTCTGCCCGACCACGCCCGAGCCCGGCACATTCGCACTCTCCACGATGAGGTCCGACGGATTGCCCGGCTGGATGTCGATCGTGCGAATGGGGCTGTTCGTGTTGTTGTTATTATTGCTCTCGTGCTGCTCGGCGAAAACATCCGTCGAGATCTGCAGTTCGCGGATGCCGGGCGTGAGATTCACCGGCAAAACGAGATCGATGGACCCGGTGTAGGAAGCGCCGGGTGCGAGTGGCGAGTGGGCAGCCGCACCGTAATAGCCAAATGCGTCGTAGAAGACGTTGAAGCCTTCCCGTCGGATCAGTTCCACTGAGTCGCTCCAGTCCACTTCCGCAGGCGACGTGCCGTTGTTTTTCACCGTGAAGGTGATCTGGATCGTCGTCCCCGCGAGCGCCGTCGCCGGCGTGATGAAATCGGTCACGATGAGATCGACCGTCGAGGTGGCCAGCGTGATCGGAAGAGCCACCACGTTGTTGCTCTCGTTCGTCTCCCCCTGCGTCCCCTCGGCGTCCGCGACGAAGATGAGGAACTTCGACCCCGCACTGACGTAATCCGGAAGCGTCGCTGTCTGGTTGACCGAATAGATTCCCGCCGCGCCTGGGTGCGACCCGCTGAAGAAACTCCTCATCTGGATATCCGTGCCCGGGGTGAAGATCGCGTCGTCCGAAAGATAGACGTCGTCATACCAATCGGAGGTCGCCTGCTCGGTGCCGTTGTTTTTTACGTCGAAGGAAATGTTGATCGACTCGCCGATGATCGCCGTCGCCGGCGCCACCGGATTGAGCACCGTCAGATCGACGTTCGGAATGGTGATCGTGATCGGCGTCGAGCGCTGGTTGTTCGAGTCGCTCGCCTCGTCGAGTTGATTGAACGGATCGGTCACCACCACGATATTTTGCAGGCCGCCTTGAAACCCACGTAGCTGGACAAACCGGCTGAACATCTCGCTTTGCCCCGGACCCAGGACGCTAAACCCGGGCTCAAAGCCCAGCGCAATGTCGTCCGGCGAACCGCCAATCGTGTCGGCAGAGAGGTAGATGTAATTGCCGGCGCTACCGGTAAGGGCTTGTGTGCCGCTATTCGTGACCGTCCACTCGACTTGCGCAAACGAACCAAACGAACCCGTCGAAGGCGTGACGATGAGGGCGCTCACCGTCAAATCCGCCGTCGAATTGCTGATGACGTTGATCGGGACCGCGCGGTAGTTGTTCGCGTCGTTTATCTCGCCCTGATAGCCGGGGTAGTCCGCCGTCACGATCAGGAACTGATTCCCCGACGGCAGGTAGGAGGGGATGGTGACGTTGCTGTGCGTCTTCGAGTAGCTCGCATTCGGTGCCAGGGGACGCGCACTGAACGCATCCGGCCCCGCCAGGAAAGTGTCGCTGTCATCGAGCACCGCATCCGTGGAGAAATAGATGCCGTCATACCAGAAAGTCGCGGCCGACGCGGTCCCAGTATTTTGGATCGTATAATCCACACTGAACCCCACCGTCTTCGACACCGACGCCGGAACCGTGACACTGGTCGTCACTAAATCCGCGTCCGGCACATTGATCGTGATCGGGAGCGAACGAGCGTTGTTGCTTTCGTTCGACTCCGTGACCTCTCCGTATCGGTCCGCCTCCATGACGATGAACATCGGCCCGCTGCCAAACCCCCGCAGGAAGACGGACTTGTTATTCGTTACGCTGGCTCCGGCCGCGAGCGTTCCCGTCGAGCTGAACGTATCGAGGAAAATATCGCCGCTGTCGTAGATCGCATCGCTCGAGAGATAGAAAGCCTCGGTGCGGTTTTCCGTCACATCGACGATGCCGTCGTTCTTGATCGTCCAAGTGAGGTTTGCATTCGAACTGAACGTCCCCGTCGCCGGCCCCGTCAGATCGGTGATTATCAGGTCCTTGCCCGCCGCCGCCGTGACCGGCCCAAGCAAGCTCGCCTGCACCTCGGGCTCGTAGCTGAAATCCGCCGTGGTCACCGTCGCCGCCGGCTGGATCTGCTCCTCCAGCACCACATGGTGCGCCACCATGAACGCATCCGCCTGCGCCTTGCTCAGCGGCTGTGCCGTCGGCTGCACCGAGAGCAGCACCCGCGGCTCGAGCCGTTCGAACTTCAATCCGCGCCGCCGGGGCACTGCGTAGGATGAGCCCTGCTGTCCGCGCCAGAGCGTCCAGCATCCGATCCAGCGGACCCAATGTCGGATCTTCCTAAATGATCGTGAGAAGGGTAACTGAAAATTCATGTTCGCTTGGGGCCTGCTTTTGTCGAACCGAAGACACGCCACCGAAGCGCGCGCCGCCGATTCTGCGCGCATCGGAGCACTCACGCAATAATCGGCAATCGTTTTGCAGTGGTTCCGGAGAAGTATAATCCATCGTAGTCGTTGACATCATTCGCGTCGCCGTCCTCTGCTCCATTCAAAATCCACCGTGGCCACCGACACACACAGCGCCGCATCACGCGACGCCTTCGCTCAACTCGAATCCCTGCGCCGCTTCGTCGGCGCGCCGGGCGAATTCTGGCCGGCCTTCCTCGCGCTCATTCCGTCGCTGATCCCTGCGACGGATGCCATGCTGCTCGCCCGCGCTCACGGACCGGAAGGTGGCGGCGAATGGAAAGACCATCACTCATGGCCGCCCGCCACCCGCCTGCCCGCCGCACTCCGCGCGGAACGCGGCGCGGCTGAGCGGCTCTACCTCTCCGCGGAAGGCGACGGTCACGGCAGCAGCGAGGCGCACGGCTGGATCGCCACCCGGATCGAAAGCGGCGAGACCAACCGCACCGCCGTGCTCGTGGTGCAGCTCCCGCCCGGCGCCGACTCCGCCGATGCGCTCACCCGCCTGCGCCTTCTCGCCGATGCTCCGCTGCTCTTCCAGGCCACACGCGCGCTCGACCAGGCGAGGCAGGACGCAAGCCGCTTCGCAGTCACGCTTGATCTCCTCGTGTTACTCAACGCGCAGACCCGCTTCGCCGCCGCCGGCATGACGCTCTGCAACGAACTCGCCGCCCGCTTCGCAGCCGACCGCGTGAGCTTCGGCTGGTTGAAAAATCACGCCGTCCGCATGCAGGCCGTCAGCCACACCGAGAACTTCGGGAAGCAAATGGCCGTCGTCGCCACCATCGAGGAAGCGATGGATGAAGCCGCCGACCAGGACGAGGAAATCCCCTGGCCCGCGCCGCCCGAGAGCCGCGCCGTCTGCGCCGCGCACGAAGCCCTCGCCCGCACCGAATCCAGCGGCCACGCGCTCTCGCTCCCGCTGCGGCTCGGCGGCGAAGTCATCGGTGCCGTCCTGCTCGAACGCGCCGCGTCCGCCTTCACCCCGCGCGAAGTGCAAACGCTGCGCCTGCTCTGCGATCAAGTCGCCCGCCGCCTTCACGATCTTCAGCGCCACGATCGCTGGCTCGGCGCACGGGCCGCCACCGCCCTGCGCGAGCAAGCCGCGAAGCTGCTCGGCCACGAGCACACGTGGCCGAAGCTCATCGTCATCGCGCTCGCCGCCGCGGTCCTCGTGCTCATCTTCGGCCGCGCCGAATACCGCGTCGAAGCACCGTTCGCGCTGAAAGCCGATGTGCTCTCGCAAGTGCCCGCGCCGTTCGATGGCTACATCGAGGAGGTTCACTTCCGCGTCGGCGAGCAAGTCCGCGCCGGCCAGCCGCTCGTCACGCTCGACTCGCGCGAGCTTCTCCTCGCCGAAGCCGGCGCGAGCGCCGAGCGCCAGCAG
>JBEBGD010000192.1:0-4044 GCA_040081625.1 Chthoniobacteraceae bacterium | reverse complement strand
GGGGTCGGCAGGATCGATGCGATGACGCCGGCGACGCTGACCGTCGCGGGGCAGACCTTGAGCGGCAATTTCGCGTTCGAGCGCGGCATCTCGATCGACGGCTCGGTGCTCGTGCGGATCGTCGTGACCGAGGGCTCGCTGAACCTCGGCACCGAAGTCTCCGTCACGAACGCACGCGGATATTTCGTCCTCAAGAATTCGGCGGCGGCCGGCACGCTCAGCGCGGATGTCGTGGTGAATGTGCCGAACGTGAACTTCACCGGCACCTTCACCGTCTCGCTCAACAACACGAGCGCGGCGGTGGATGAGAGCATCGTCCTCGCGGGCGAGACGGTGCGCCTGACTCTCCCGGCCGGGCCTTACCTCCGCGTCGAGGGCTTGAACGTCGCGCTCAGCGTCGCGGGCCAGGTCATCAAGGCCGACTTCGCTTTCGAGCAAGTCACGCGCGGCCCGCCGATGAGCGTGGTCAAAATCGTCCGCGTGGCGGCGAAGAACGTGTCCATCGTGCTCGGCGATGGGACGACGAACTTCCTGAGCGTCACGCAAGGCGAGGGTCTGTTCCTCGTCCTGCCTTCGGGCATCGCGGGCCGCATCAGCGGCGTGGCGAGTGTGAATCTGCCGGGCGTGTCTCTCAGCGCGACGCTGACGGCGGAGATCAACCAGACGGGTGCGCTGGTGAATGAGGACTTCACGATCGGCGGGCAGACGCTGAACCTCTCGCTCGATGCGGGGACCTTCGTGCGGGTGACGGGCGAAGACGTGGCGATCAACATCGCGGGCCAGGTGCTCACGGGCGACTTCACCTTCGACAAGGCGACGGTCATGGGGCAGCAAGTCGTCACGGTCACGGTCGCGAACGTGCATCTCGGCTTCGGCGACGGCACGCGCGAGTTCGTGTCGGTGGACATTCTTTCCGGCTCGCTCACGCTGAAGCCGGCGGGCGTCGTGGCGAACTTCCCGAGCGTGATGGTGACGACGAACATTCCGGGCGTCACGTTCATGGGCACGTTCGGCATCGCGATCGACACGACGAATCCGGCGAACCGCTATCTGCGCGTGAGCGGCAACGACGTGAAGCTCGGCTTCTCGGGTCTCGAATTGCAGGGCGACTTCAGCTTTGAGCAGATCACGAATGGCGCGGGCGAGAAGGTCGTGCGCGTGGCGCTGAGCGACGTGAAGCTCGTGATCGGGCCGAGCGCGAATCCGTTCGTGCGCATCACGAATGGCCAGGGCTCGCTGCTGATCGATCGCAACGGCGTCGCGGCGGACTTCTCGGTGACGGCGAGCTTCCCCGGCCTCGCGGCGGCGGGACTCGCGCTCAGCTTCAACACGGTGCGCGTGCAGCTCAACACAGGCGCGGCGGCGGTGAAGACGACGTTCGCGGTCGGCGGCCAGACGATCGCGCTCGATGTGCCGGCGGGGCCGTTCCTGCGGGTGACGGTGCTCGGCGCGACGCTGAACATCGGGGGCGCGAGCGGCTTCAATCTCACCGGCGACTTCCTCTTCGACCAGACCGGCACGGGAGCGGCGCAGGTCACACGCATCGCGATGGCGAATGTGTCGGTGACGATCAGCGGGCAGGGGATCAAGAACGGCGAAGGCGCATTCGTGCTGAAGGCGGGCGGCGTCGCGGGCATCCTGACCGGCGAGGCGAGCGTCGCGGCCGGGCCGGTGAGCGTCGGCGGCAGCTTCGGCGTGCGGATCAACTCCACGACCGCCGCGGTGAACGAGACGATCGCGATCGGCACGAAGACGATCAACGTGCGCTTCAGCGACACCGAGGTCGCGGGCGCGGGCGGCTCGTTCTTCCAGTTCTTCGGCGGCGATCTCTCGCTGAACATCGGCAACTTCGTGACGATCGAGGGCAACGTCAGCTTCACGACCGTCGGCGGGAAGACGATCTTCGCCGGGAACGGGCTGCGCATCTTCCTCGGTCAGGGACCGTCGAAGCTCTCGAATGGCGAGCCGAATCCGCTCGCGACCGGCGTGCTCGTGAGCGACGCGACGATCGGTCTCATCAAGTTCCAGGCCGGCACCTACGCGCTCGCGGCGACGGGCAAGGTCGAGATCGTCGGCATCAACGGCATCACCATCTCCGGCAACGTGCTCGTCCGCTTCAACAACAGCGGGCTGGTCGTGGACGAGCTGCTCACGATCCCGAACACCGAGCAGGACATCGTGGTGAAGTTCGACACGACCGGGCTGGTGACGCAGTTCGAGGCGACGCAGGTCGAGATCTCGGTGCTCGGCCAGACCCTCAAGGGCGACTTCGCATTCAACAAGCAGACCGTCGGCGGCGAGCAGGTCATCAGCGTTGCGGCGCAAAACGTGAGCCTCGGCCTCGGCGACGGCACGACGGACTTCGTGAGCGTGACCGGTGCGCGCGGCGCGGTGCTCCTCACTCCCGCGGGCGTCGCGGCGCAGCTCAGCAATGCGAACGTCACGCTGAACGTGCCGGGCGTGCAGTTCAGCGGCACGTTCGGCATCGCGATCAATACGACGACCGTCGCGGTGGATCGGCAGTTCACGATCGGCACCGACACGATCGCGCTGAAGCTGCCCGCCGGGCCGTTCCTCAGCGTAAAGGCCGACAACGTGATGCTCACGGTCGCGGGGCAGACGCTCGCCGGAAACTTTGCACTCGAGCAGCTCACGCAGTCCGGCGGCGCGAAGATCACGCGCGTCGCGGTGAGCAAGGTGTCGATCCAGCTCGGCGACGGCGGGACGCCGTTCGTGAGCGTGACGAATGGCCGCGGCAGCTTCCTCGTCACCGCCGCGGGCCTCGCGGGCCGCATCGACGCTGACGTGGCGCTGAACGTGCCGGGGGTGACGTTCAGCGGCTCGTTCGGTGTGGCGGTGAATACGACGACGGCTGCGGTGATGGACACCTTCGAGGTCGGCGGCGAGACGATCATGCTCGACTTGCCGGCGGGACCGTATCTGCGGATCGATGCGAACAAGGCGCAGCTCAACGTCGCGGGCCAGTCGCTCAGCGGAAACTTCGCCTTCGAGCGCGTGACGCGCGTCGGCGCCGGCCCGGCGGTGCGCATCGCGGCGAGCGATGTGTCGCTGAAACTTGGCGACGGCGCGACCGACCTTGTGACGCTCAGCAACGGCCAGGGCAACCTCCTCGTGACGGCCGCGGGCATCGCGGGCCGCTTCAGCGCGGACATCGCGACGAACATCCCGGGCGTGAGCATCAGCGGTTCGCTGGCGCTGGAGATCAACAACACGACTGCGGCCGTGAACGAGACGCTGATGGTCGGCGGGCAGAGCGTCGGCCTCGTGCTGCCGGCCGGGCCTTACGTTCGGATCGCGGGCACCAACGTGAGCGTGGACATCCTCGGCCAGAAAATCAGCGGCGACTTCGCGATCGAGAAGGCGACAAACACGCGCGGCGAATCGAAGCTGCGCGTCGCGATCACGAATGCGCGCCTCGCGTTCTCGGACGGCACGAACGACCTCGTCGTCATCGGCGGTGCGTCGGCTTACTTCGTCGTCACGCCGCTCGGAATGGCGGGCTCGTTCGCGGGCACAGTGACCTTCAACATCCCGAACGTGAGCTTCACCGGCAGCTTCATGGCCGAGGTGAACAACACGACGATGGGCATCGACGAGAGCTTCATGGTCGGCGGACAGACGGTCGCGTTGAGGCTGCCGGCCGGGCCGTTCCTCAAGGTCAGCGGCACGAATGTCGCGCTGTCGGTCGCGGGACAGACGCTCACGGGCAACTTCGCCTTCTCGCAATCCACGACCCTCGCCGGCGCGAAGATTGTGCGCGTGGCGATCAGCGGCGTGTCGCTCAAGCTCGGCGACGGGACGACGGACTTCGTCTCGCTGACGAACGGCACGGGTGCATTCATCGTCACGCCGCAGGGGCTCGCGGGCAGCCTCAGCGTGAACGCGGCCTTCAACATCCCGGGCGTGCAGATCAGCGGCGACGTGTCGATCCAGGTGAACAACACGATGGCGCCGGTGAACGAGATGTTCCTCGTGGGCGGCCAGACGATCACGATCGACCTGCCGGCCGGGCCGTTCCTGCGC
>JBEBGD010000191.1:0-4070 GCA_040081625.1 Chthoniobacteraceae bacterium | reverse complement strand
ACATCCGCCCGCGACAACGCCGCCGACCGCAGCCTCACGCGCAGCCCCATCCGCCCGCGACAACGCCGCCCGACCGCAGCCTCACGCGCAGCCCCATCCGCCCGCGACAACGCCGCCGACCGCAGCCTCACGCGCAGCCCCATCCGCCCGCAACAACGCCGCCCGACCGCAGCCTCACGCGCAGCCCAATCCAGCTGAAGCAAAAGCATTTGACCGTAGCCCGCGCGCAGCCCATCCCGCCGCGTAGCGGCGTCCGACCATAGCCCCGCGCTTCAGCGCGGGGAATTCCACGCCTGTCGGGATGCGTCGCGGAGCGACGGCTGACCGCTGCGATCAGCGCACCGCCGGCGATGCTGCCCTTCGACGCGCGACCTCGCGATGCGGCAAAAAACCATTAACGAATCGCGCCCAGCGGTGCTTTCGTGGGACCCGTTTTATCACCATGCAAGTCCCGCACCTTCCCGTCCTCCGACTCGGCCGCAGCTACGAGAGCCTCGACAAGCTCGAGGTAAAAGATCACCGCACCGGCGAGGTGAAGGCGGTCGTTTCGACAATCAATGCCGGCGTTCTGCGCAAGGACTTCCGCAAGCTCGGCGAGGCGCGCGCGGCGTTGAAGAAGTTCACGGTCGCTGAACTCGTCGCGATGAGCGCGAAGGCGGGCGAGCATTTCCTCAACGGCACACTGCCGCTCGGCGACAAGGGACACACGCAATCGGCGGACGAATACGTCGCGACGCTCAGCGCCACGAGCGGGCTGCCGCACGTGATGGTGCGGCGCAACATGGCGAAGATCCACTACGCCCTCACGCATCTCGACGTGGTGCTCAACGGCCTTTCGCGCGGGCTCGACATGTCGATCATCGACGCGGGCACCGGCGAGCAGTTCGGGACGAAGCTCTCCTTCTTCCCCACCTGCCAGGCGCTCGGGCTGGTGATGCCGAGCAATTCGCCCGCGGTCAATTCGCTGTGGCTTCCCGCGATCGCGCTCAAGACGCCGGTCGTCATCAAGCCGGGGCGCGATGAGCCGTGGACGCCGTTCCGGTTGATCCAGGCATTCATCGCTGCGGGCGTGCCGGCGGAGGCGTTCGGCTTTTATCCGACAGATCACGAAGGCGCGGGCGAGATCCTCAAGTCGTGCGGTCGCGCGCTCATCTTCGGCGACAAGGCGACGACCGACCAATACGCGAACAACGCGGCGGTGCAGGTCCACGGGCCGGGCTGGAGCAAGTTCATCATCGGCGACGACTGCATCGAGAACTGGCGCGACTACATCGACGTGATCGCCGGCGCGATCAGCGACAACGGCGGCCGCTCGTGCATCAACGCGAGCTGCGTCGTGGTGCCAAAATACGCGGCGGAGATCGCCGACGCGCTCGCGCAGAAGCTCGGCCCGATCGCGCCGACGGCGAACGACGACCCGAACGCGCGGCTGAGCGGATTCGCGAACCCGAAGATGGCAGCGTTCATCGACAGCGCGATCGAGGACGGGCTGAAGACGCCCGGCGCCGAGGACGTGACGGCGAAATACCGCGGCGGCCCGCGCAAGGTCGAACAGGACGGCGGCACCTTCATGCGGCCGACGATCGTGCGCTGCGATTCGTTCGCGCACCCGCTGGCGAACAAGGAATTCCTCTGCCCCTACGCGAGCGTCGTCACGTGCCCGCAGTCGCAGATGCTCGAGCAGATCGGCTACTCGCTCGCCGTCTCCGCGATCACGAAGGACGCGGCTTTCATCGACGAAGTGATGGCCTTCCCCGAGATCGACCGGCTGAACATCGGCCCGGTCTCGACGATGGCGATCTCGTGGGACCAGCCGCATGAGGGGAACATGTTCGAGTTTCTCTGGCACCGGCGCTCGATCGAGCGCGGCTGGTAACCGCGGGGAAATTCCCACTGGCAGCGCGGCGTCCATGGTGCTCTCCGATAATTGCACCATGGTTCTTTCCCGTCAGTTCATGCGCCTGTTACTCGCGCTCGCGATCATCGGAGCCACGGGCGGATTGCGCGCGCAGCAGACGCCCGCCACCGCCGCGCAGGTGCTCGTGCTCGTCTCGCGCAATGTGAGCGACCCGTGGGCGGCCGCCGAAGTGAGCGGAATGCGGCAGGCCCTGGCTGAGGCCAAACCGCCGATCGTGCCGATCGTCGAATACCTCGACTGGCAGACCTCCAGCGGCCCGGACTACGAGGAAAAGCTCGCGACCTATTACGCGACGAAGTTCGCGAAGCGCGGCGTCCGCGTCGTCATCGCCGCGGAGAATGCCGCCGTCGAATTCCTGCTGCGCCGGCGCGACACGCTGTTTCCCGGCGCGCAGGCTGTCATGTGCGGCATTCCGCGTTTCGATGAAAGGAAGCGCCAGCCGTGGAGCACCGGCGTGCTCGAGACGAGCGACCCGGACGGAACCTTCGCGCTCGCGCTGCGGCTGCAGCCGGACCTTCAGCGCTTCATCATCATCGACGACAGCTCCGGCGCCGGCGCGACGGCGAAGCGGATGATCGAGGCGGCGCACCCGGACGCGTCCCAGCGCGTGCAGCTCGAACTCCGCCGCGCCGATACCGTGCAGGAGACCTACGTGGCGGTCGAAGATCTGCCGCCTCACTCCGCCGTGCTGCTGACGAAGAGCCGCCTGGTCTGGAAGGTCGCGGAAGGATTGCGCGACCACTGCACCGCGCCGATCTACGGCACGCGCTCGCCGACCCAGCTCCCCGGCATCCTCGGCGGCTCGCTGCTCGACGGCGAGCGACAGGGTCGCGTCGCTGCGCAACTCGCCCTGCGCCTGCTCGCCGGGGAGAATCCGGCGGACATTCCTTTCGAGGTGGGCGTGCCGCACCGGCTCGTCGTCGATTACGGGCAGTTGCAGCGCTTCGGCATCCCGCTCACCGCGCTGCCGCCGGGCTGCGAGGTGCTCAACCGGCCGCTCACGTATTGGGAAGGACATCGGGCCATGCTCGTCGCGAGCGGCGGCGTCATCTTCGCGCTCGGTTCGCTCGTGGTCGGGCTGCTGTGGCAGTTGCGGCAGAAGCGGGCGGCGACGCTCAAGCTCGACCACTCGCACTCGCTCCTCAGCGCCACGTTCGACTCGATCGCCGATGGCGTGCTCGTCGTGGACAGCGACGGGAAGGTCGCGAACTGCAACGACCGCTTCCTCGCGCTATGGGGCATCCCACCCGAGATTTCCGCGGAGAAAGACGTCAGCGCGCTGCTCGATTTCGTGGCCAGCCGCGTCGCCGATCCCGAGACATTTCTCAAGCGCGTGCGGCAGCTTTACGCGAATCCGGAGATCGCCACGACGGACCTCATCGAGTTCAAGGACGGTCGCGTCCTCGAGCGCGACTCGCGGCCGCAGATGCAGGGCGGCGAGATCGTCGGTCGCGTATCGAGCTTCCGCGATGTCACCGGGCGGCTCCGAGCCGAGCAGGAGCGCGAACGCCTTTCCGCGCAGCTCGCGCAGGCGCAGAAGATGGAGGCGCTCGGCACGCTCGCCGGCGGGATCGCGCACGACTTCAACAACATGCTCACCGGCATCCTCGGCTGCTCGATGCTCGCGCGCGAGCGCCTGCCGGCCACGCATCCCGCTGTCGAGGAGCTCGACCACGTCATCACCTCCGGCGAACGCGCCAGCGAGCTGGTGCGGCAGATCCTCGCCTTCAGCCGCAAGCGTCCGCCGGAGATGAAGGTCGTGCCGATCGAGCCCATCGTGCGGGAGACGCTCAAGCTACTGCGCGCCACCGCGCCCGCCGGCATCGAGCTCGCCGCCGAGATTCATCCCGGCGTGCCGCCCGTCTTCGCGGACTCCACGCAGCTCCACCAGGTGCTGCTCAACCTCTGCACCAATGGCATCCAGGCGATGGGCCGCGGGCCTGGTGAACTGCGCGTGCTTCTCTCCAGCGCCGACGCCCCGCGGGAGCTGCGCGGCGCGCATCCCGGCCTGCCGGCGGGCCCGCTCGTGAGCCTCGCGATCAGCGACACCGGACACGGCATGGACGCCGCGACGCTCGCGCGCGCCTTCGAGCCCTTCTACTCGACGAAGGCCACCGGCGAAGGCACCGGGCTCGGGCTCGCGGTCGTCCAC
>JBEBGD010000190.1:0-4091 GCA_040081625.1 Chthoniobacteraceae bacterium | reverse complement strand
GTTATACGAGAACGCGAGGGCCTGATGTCCGCAGGCGTCACACCGATCGCGATGGCCCCCGAGCGCGGCGGTGCGACAGCGTGCGATCGCGCGGAGCACGGATCGCTGCTGCACACTCAGCCACGGGTGCTGCGCGACGAAGGTGTCGCCCTGCGCGTGGAGGAGATCGGCCACCTCCAGCGCAGGCCGGCTCACGCCGGACCTGGCTTTCGCTTCAGACGCGACCGCGGGAGGACCACGGGCGCCGGGACTTGGAGCTGCTCCAGGGGATTGGGCGCCGCCTGCAAGTGGCGGCGCGAGACATGGAGATACACCGTCGTATGCGAGAGGTCGGCGTGGCCGAGGAGCACCTGGATCGTGCGCAAGTCCGCGCCGGCTTCGAGTAAGTGCGTCGCGTACGAGTGACGCCTATTCCGCATCCGGAATAGTCGCCACTATGCCGGGTCCCGGACTATGCCGAGTCGATTCTCAATCCCACCATGTTCTGGCTCTGATCATCGATAGAGACTCGGCATAGTTGGCTCTTTCGCTTGCCCCGGTGGAGGGGGAGAAGGAGCCGATATGAAGCACATCGTCGATGGCGACATCGTCTTGTCGCGACCGCCAACGGGTCCTCTGGCGGCGCAGATTGCCGCGTTCGCGCAATGGACCCGCGAGCAAGGGTACGCGCGCTATTCGCGTTATCGGCAGGTTCTGCTTGCGGCGGGTTTGAGTCGATGGCTTGGACAGCAGGCCGTCGAATTGAGCCGCGTGTCATCCGATCACCCACCACGATACTTGCGATCTCGCGCTCGGCGGGTGCAGGCGCACCGGGGTGATGCCGCCTCGCTGAGACAGTTCATGGACTTCCTGCGCGGCCAGCGCGTGATTGCCGCGGAGAAGATCGCCCCTCGCCGACTGACGGCGGTTGAGCACACAGTCCAGGCGTTCGAAGGCTACTTGCGCGACGAGCGCATACTGGCCGAAGCGACCATCACGTATTACGTGACGTTCGTTCGCGAGTTCCTGGCCGCTCGATTCGGCCGGGGCCGCGTCACGTTCGCACGCCTGTGTGCCGGCGATGTCGTGCGCTTCGTTCAGCGGCGGGCCTCGCAGTTGCACCTCAAACGCGCGAAGCAGCTGACCACCGCCTTGCGGGCCTTCCTGCACTATGTCCGCTATCGGGGAGACAGCACACAGGATTTGGTGGCCGCCGTTCCCTCCGTCGCCAATTGGTCGATGCCATCGATCCCACGTGCGATTCCGGCAGCATCGGTCCGTCAGCTGCTGGCCTCGATCAATCGGCAGACCGCCAGGGGACGTCGCGATTACGCGATCCTGCTGTTACTCGCGCGGCTGGGATTACGGGCGAGCGAAGTGGCCTTTCTCGAGCTGGACGATCTGGATTGGGAAGGCGGACAGGTCACCGTCCGAGGCAAACGCGGTGCCCGGGCCGTCCTCCCCGTACCGGCCGACGTCGGCGCGGCGATTGCCGCGTACCTCCGGCACGGACGACCCCGCAGTGCCTGCCGCCGTGTGTTCTTGCGGGCGCATGCCCCGATCCGCGGTTTGGCCGGGCCGAGTGCCATCGACTGCATCGTCCGAGACGCGCTCGAGCGAGCGGGCGTCGATGCGCCGACCAAGGGTGCGCATCAATTTCGCCACGGCTTGGCGACGGAGATGTTGCGACGCGGCGCCTCGCTGACGGAAATCGGCGAGGTCCTGCGGCATCGGAGTCCCGAGACGACGACCATCTACGCCAAGGTGGACCTCGACGCCTTACGGACCCTCGCGTTGCCGTGGCCAGGAGGTGCGCGATGACCACGCTCCGAGCAGCGGTCCGAGCGTATCTCGCCATGCGGCGCGATTTGGGATTTCACCTCGGCGAGACCGGCCGGTTGTTACTCCAGTTCGTCGCGTTCATGGAGCAACACCGGGCCACCACCATCACGACACGATTGGCGCTGGCGTGGGCGCAACAGCCCCAGACCGTGCAACCGGCGGAATGGGCGCGTCGCTTGAGCATGGTGCGGATTTTCGCGCGCTATCGCCACGCCTTCGATTCCCGGACCGAGATTCCGCCGGACGGCTTGCTGCCGTATCGTCCGAAGCGGGCGCGACCCTACCGGTATTCGGATGAGGAGATTCGTCGTCTTGTGCGCGCCGCCCGCACCATGTCGTACCACTATCAACGCGGGGCGTTGCGCCCGTGGGTCTACTCCTGTCTGTTTGGGCTCCTGAGCGTCTCGGGGCTGCGGCTCGGCGATGCACGCAACCTCGAACTGCACGATGTCGATCTCCAGGCCGCGGTGTTGACCATCCGCGGCGCCAAGTTTGGGAAGACACGGCTGGTGCCTTTGCATCCCTCCGCCTGCACGGCGCTGGCCGACTACCTTCGCCGACGGCAACAGCATTGGAAGGGCCGGCCCGTGTCGTCGTATGTGTTCGTGTCGAGCTGGGGGAATCGCTTGGATGTCGGGGACATTCATCGCACGTTTTATGCGTTGTCCCGACAGATCGGTCTGCGCGGCCACGCCGACCGTCACGGCCCGCGCATTCATGACCTCCGGCATCGATTCGCGGCGAAAACCCTCTGGCGGTGGTATCGCACCGGCGAGGATCCCGAGCGCCGCTTGCCGGTCTTGTCGGCGTATCTCGGCCATGTGCATGTCGCCGATACGTATTGGTATCTCAGTGCCTGGCCTGAGCTGATGCGCGAGGCCATGCGCCGCCTGGAGCGGCGGTGGGAGAACCAGCCATGACCCGCTCCACTCCGCTCGCACCCCTGCTGGAACGGTTCTTCACGGATCGCCTGGTGCGCCAGCGCCAGGTGAGTCCTCACACCATCGCCTCGTATCGCGATACGTTCCGCCTGTTCCTGACCTTTGCGCACGCGCGACTGCACACGCCACCGGCGCGACTCAGTTTCGAGGCGGTGGACGCCCCGTTGATCGGCGCGTTTCTGGATGACTGCGAGAAGACCCGCGGCGTGAGCGCTCGGAGTCGGAATTTGCGATTGACGGCCATTCACTCGTTCTTTCGGTACGCCGCATTCGAGACACCCACTCATGCCGCGCAGATCCAGCGCGTGCTCGCCATGCCCACCAAGCGCTTCACGCGGCGCCAGATCGCGTTTCTCACCCGGCCGGAGATCGACGCGCTCCTCGCCGCGCCCGATCAACGCACCTGGTTTGGCCGGCGCGATCATGCGTTGCTCTTGGTGGCCGTCCAAACAGGCCTTCGCCTCTCCGAATTGACGGCGCTCACGCGCACCGATGTGACCGTGGGCGTGGGGGCGCACGTTCGGGTGATCGGCAAGGGCCGGAAAGAGCGATGCACGCCGCTGGCGAAACCCACGATCGCGGTGTTGAAGGCGTGGTGGCGCGAACCGCCGCGGGGCGATGGGCAGGTCCTGTTTCCGACGGCTCGCGGCACGCGGCTGAGCGCCGACGCGGTGGAATATCTGGTGGCCAAATATCGAACGGCCGCCGTCAAGGTCTGCCCGTCGCTCCAACACAAGCCGATCACCACTCATTGCTTGAGGCACTCGTCGGCCATGGAGCTCCTCCAAGCGGGCGTCGACCGATCGGTGATCGCCCTGTGGCTCGGGCATGAATCGATCGAGACCACGCAGATCTACCTCGAGGCCACCTTGACCATGAAGGAGCAGGCGCTCGCGAAGACGAAGCCGCTGAACGGTAGCCGATTCAGTCGCTTTCGGCCTGGGGATACGCTACTTGGCTTCCTGAATGGTTTGTAAAACAAGAAACTATGCCGAGCGATGCCGACCCGTCTGTTCGCGCTTCAGGCGCAATACCGGCCTGACTCGGACACGAACCTCGCGTCGCTCGGCATAGTCCGGAATGCGGCATAGTGACGCAGCGTGTGCGGACTCACGCGACGATCGATGCCGGCCGCGTGCGCGGCGAACCGCACGGCCTCCCAGATCACTCTCGGCGTAATCGGGGTGTCGGCGCGCCACCCGTCTCTCGTGCCCGGGAAGAGATATGTCTGCGGGCGCATCCAGCGGTAGTACTCCCGCAGCGCGGTGAGCAGCGTCGGGCTGAGGGGGACCTCGCGATCGACGCCGCCTTTGCCGCGCTCGACACGGA
>JBEBGD010000126.1:0-14910 GCA_040081625.1 Chthoniobacteraceae bacterium | reverse complement strand
AACCGCAGGCCTCAGGGATCGAGGTTCTCGATCTGCCCGGCGTCTACGACCTGTCAGAGGACAGCCCCGAAGCCCGGATCGCCAGCAGCGTGCTCGCGGGCGTCTCCACCGGCGTCGCCACATTCCCCGGCACCGCCGACGACGAGACGGTGACTGGCGCCCTGCGCGACGTGGCCGGGCGCATCTCGCAAATCGCGAGCATCCTCATCAAAGGCCAGGCGCTCGGCAGCAGCGCGAACGACGACACGTTCGGCATCGTCGCCCAGCAGATCGGCAAAGCGCAGATCGGCGCGGTGAAATTCAAGTTCGGCAAACTCACCGCCGACGCCTTCGCCGCCGCGCCCACCGGCCCCGGCGCGACCGGGCTGCTGAGCGACTTCTTCCTCCGCGACCTCGGCATCGTCGTGTAGAGCGAGTGTGCCGAAGGCCACTCGCTTTGTGCGCGCCACTCGCTTTGCGTGCTGGCAGCGAGTGGGCTTGATCGCCACACTCGCTCTACGCTTCGCCGCGCGACCATTCACTCAAACACCAAATCACACACCACCATGAACACACGCATCCGCATCGAAATCCTCGAATCCCGCATCGCTCCCGCCACGCTCGATGTCGTCGGCGGGCTGCTCACTTACACCGCGGGCGTGGGGATCGGGAACTCGGTCACGCTCGCCATCGCGGGGGCGAATTATTCGATCAACGATTCGCAGGAGCCGATCTCGCTCGGCTCGGGCGCGGTGACGGCGGGCTTCACCGGCAGCGGCTCGAATACCGTGCTGGGATCGAATACGGCGGTCTCTTCGCTCAGCTTTTTGCTCGGCGATCAAAACGACCAGTTCGCGGTCAGCGGCCTCACCGATCCGCTCACGATGGACGGGCAGGCGGGCACGGTGGACACGGCCTTTGTCACCGGGGCGATCGCTCCCGGCGGCGTGCTTTCGTTCGCGGCGGAGACGATCACGATCAACGCGGCGATCAGCGGCGCGACGTCCGCGAGCTTCACGGCCGATACGATGGCCATCAACGCCGCGGTGGCGGCGAGCGCGGACGTGCTCCTCCGGCCATTGACGGCGGGGCGCAGCATCGATCTCGGCACGGAGACCGGCGGGAAGCTCAGCCTCACGGATGCGGAGTTGGACCGTTTCACCACGCCCACGCTGCTGGTCGTCGCGGACCCGACCGGCGCCATCGCGGTGAGCGCGGCGCTCAGCCTCACGAACACAGGCACCTTCCTGCTCCAGTCGGGCGGGGCCTTGAGCGCGACGGGCGCCGGAGCGATCTCGGTGGCGAATCTCGGCATCGCGACAGCCGCGGCGGTGACGCTGAACGGCGCGAACGACATCGACACGCTCGCCGCCAATGTGACCAACACGGGCGCGGCCTTCGCCTTCACGGATGCGGATGGCTTCCAGATCGGCACGGTCGATGGCCTTACGGGGCTGGCGACGAACACCGCGGCGGGCGGAAACATCACGCTCAGCGGCGGGCGGGTCGAGCAGGCGGCGGGCGCGGCGATCACGGGGAGCGGGCTCGCGCTGCTCGGCGCGGGGTCGTTTGTCCTCCTTGATGCGGCCAACGACATCACCACGCTCGCCGCGAATACCACGGGCGTCGTTCACTTCACGGACGCCACGGGGATCGACGTGGGCACGGTCGGCACGACGAGCGGCCTCACGGCAAATAACGGTGTGATGCTGACCGCGCTCGGCGGCGACATCCACGTCCTCAATGCCAATGGCACCGCGGCGCCGGACATTTCGGGCTTCAACGTCTCCCTCACCGCGGGCGCGGCGGGCAGCGACTTCGAGATCATCCTCGATGCGAATGCCGGCATCGTCAGCACGGGCTTCGATACGCTGACCGCCGACCACATGACGCTCGGCGCGGGGATCAATGCCGGGACGAGCCAGGTGAGCCTTCGGACGTTTGAAACCACGACCGCGATCAATCTCGGCGGGGCCGATGCCGCGGGCACGCTCGGCCTCACGGATGCGGAGCTGGATTTCATCACCGCCGGACAAATCACCATCGGCGCGAACACCAATCCCCAGACCGTGAGCGCGGCGATCGCACCGGCGAATAGCGCCCTTCTGAGCCTCTCCGGCGCGGGCGTGAACGGGGCCGGGAGCATCGCGGTCGCGGCACTCGAGATCAGCCTCGGCGGCGGCAACGTGGCATTGAACGGGGCGAACGATGTGGATTTCCTGAGCCTCTCGGACATTGGCACGGGCTCGCCGACGCTCGCTTTCACCGATGCGGATGGCTTCGCGCTCGGCTCCCCGTTTGACAACCAGACCGCTCTGCCGGACTTCACCGTAGCCACGCTCACTGCGGGTGGGGCCGGCGTAAGCGTCGATCCCGGCTCGACCCTCCTGCTCGGCGTGGGCGGGGCGACGCCGGGCGTCGGGCACGACCAGATCGTGGTCAATGGCACGCTCACGCTCACCGGCGCGGACCTCTCCGTCCAGCAGTCGTCGGGGGGCATCCTCCCTTTCAGCACGGAGTTCGTGCTGCTCAAGGCCGACACGCTCATCGGCACCTTCGCCGGTCTGCCGGAAGGCGCGTCGCTCCCCAGTTTTGTGACGCCCGCCACGATCACCTACATGGGCGGCGATGGAAATGACGTGGCGATCCGCACCGTCACGGCACTCGACGTGCAGCTCTCGAATGGCGGCAAGACCGCGACTTACCGCGACGTGGACGGCGACCTCGTGACGGTGAAGTCCTCGATCGCTTTCACCGGCAGCGAGTTCTTCGGCATCGAGACGGGCGCGAACGGCGCAGGCCAGCTCCAAAAGCTCACGCTCGGCGCGGGCTTCACGGGCGCGAACATCACCATCACCGCCAAGCCCTCGGCGGACGGCGGCAATGGCTTCGTGAACCTCGGCTTGCTCGACGCGACCGGCGTGGATCTCGGCGCGTTCAGCCTCGCGGGCGACCTCGGGCAGCTCAAGGCCGGCACCATCGCTGGCGATACGAAAGTGCCCGGCCTCAAATCGCTCACCGTGCAGAGCGTCGGCCTGCTCGGCACGAGCACGCAGCCGGCAGGCGGGGCCACCACCGGCGTCCGCGTCGAGGGCGCGCTGCCGAAGGTTGCCATCAAAGGTGACGCCCGCGCGCTGCTCCAGACGAGCGGCGCCGCGGACGGCAAGTTCGGCAGTGTGACCATCGGCGGTTCGCTGGTCCGGCCGGCGGCCATCTTCGCCGATGCGGGCATCGGCTCGCTGAAAATCGGCGGCGACATCCACGCCGGGACCGGATCGCTCACCATCCAAACCAGCGGCCCGATCGGCCCGATCTCGGTCGGCGGCAGCATCGTGGGAACCAGCGCGGGCGCCACCGTGAGCATCTTTGCCGAAGGCCAGCTCACCGCGCCGACGAAAGGCGCCGACGTGGCGCTCAAGAGCCTCACCGTCGGCGGCAGCGTCGAATTCCTGCGCCTCGAACTCGGGAACGGCAACAATGCCAACGCCGACGTTTCGCTCGGCTCGATCGCCGTCGGCGGCGACTGGATCGCGAGCCTCGTGCGGGCGGGAACGAAAGCGGGCACGGATGGGGTGACCGGCACGGCGGACGACGCGAAGGTCTCCAGCGGCACCGTGCGCGACAACCCCGCGATCTTCTCGAGTATCGGCAGCTTCACCGTGAAAGGCCAGGCGCTCGGCACGGCGACTCCGACGAGCGATATGTTCGGCATCGTCGCCGAGCGCATCGGGAAAGCGAAAGTCGGCGGGCGCACGTTCGCTTTCAAAGCGGATACGGCGACCGTGCAAAACCGCGAGGCGTTCTTCGCCGCGCCCACGCTCGATGGCGCTGGCGCGGAGAATCCGATGTTCGATTTCACCATCCGCGAACTCGGCTCGCTCACGCCGACCGTCGCGCTCGGCGGGGCGAACCTCGTCATCGCCGCGAACGGCAAGACCGCGACCTTCACCGACGTGGACGGCGACCTCGTGACGGTGAAGCGCACGCTCGGCGCGTTCGTCGCGGGGGACTTCACGATCACCACCGCTGCGTCCGGCGGCGGGCAACTCGATCTGCTCGCCTTCACCGCCGCGCCGGGCAATCTGAGCATCACCGCCAAGCCCGGCCCCGATGGCGGCAACGGCCTCGTGAACGTCACCGGCATCGGCGCGCCCGGCCTCGACCTCGGCGCGGTGAGCATCGCGGGCGATCTCCAGAACCTCACCGCTGGCAGCGGCGGCGGCGCGCCCGCCGCGAAATCGCTCGCCGCCCGATCGCTCGGCCTTCTCGCCATCGGTGGCAGCCTCGACCTCACCGGCGCGCTGCCGAAGCTCACCGTCGCCACCGACGTGCGCGCCAACGTCAACGTCGGGGACATCCTCGGCAGCGCCAAGCTCGGCGGTTCGCTCGCTGCGGGCGGAAAACTTTTCGCAAGTGACGGCATCGGAAAGGTGAAAATCGCCGGCGATGTGCGCGGAGGCGCGACGATCGAGACGAACGACCGGATCGGCTCGATCACCATCGGCGGGGAACTCCTCGGCGCGAGCAACGGCACGGCGACCATCGAAGCATTGGCCCGGGATCGCTCGGCGACGACCAAGGGCGCGGACCTCGCGCTCAAGAGCCTAACCGTAAAAGGCGGCGTCGAGGGAGCGCTCGTCAGGCTCGGCTTCGGCTTCAACGCGGATGCATCGCTCGGCGCGCTCAGCGTGGGCCGCGAGTGGCTCTCCAGCAGCGTGCAGGCGGGCGTCGAAAAAGGCGCGGACACCTTCATCGGCACCGCCGACGACAGCAAGACCACCGCCACTACATTGGGCTTCACAGACGTTGCCACGCGCTTCTCGACCATCGCGAAAATCACGATCAAAGGCCAGGCGCTCGGCAGCGCGGCGGTGGGGGATAGCTTCGGCATCGTGGCCGAGCAGATCGGCAAGGCGAAGATCGGCGCGCGGACGTTCGTCTTCGACAAAGGCGAGCGCGACGCTGCGGATTCCTTTGCCGCCGCGCCGACCGGCCCCGGCCCCGCGCCGGACAACGCAGCGAGCGACTTCTTCATCCGCGAGATCGTGACGTAGCGGCATGGAGCGCTGGCGTCCCCGCCGGCCACGAAAACACCCCGCGCGGAGCGCGCCAACTTCCTGGGGAAGATGGGCGCTGCGCGCGCCGGATGATGGCCGGCGGGGACGCCAGCGCTCCATTGCGCCCTCGCCATCATCCGCGTTGTGCGCTTTGATCGCGCCATGAAAGCGCCCGCGTCGTTCTCCCCCATCGAACCCCTCGAAGCCCGCATCGCTCCGGCGACGCTCGATCTCACCGGCGGAGTGCTCACTTACTCCGACTCGGGGCCGACGATTTTCAATTCGCTCGCGATCTCGATCAATGGCTCGAACCAGTATGTCTTTTCGGACGCGCCAAACATCACGCTGACCGGCGATGCGGTCGGCACGTTCACGGGTGGCGGCACGAGCACCGTCACGGGGCCGACCTCCGCGGTGAACTCGATTATCATCAGTCTCGGCGCGCAGAACGACACGCTCACGGTCAGCGGGCTGGCCGACCAACTCGCGGTGCAGGATGGCGGCGGCAACGACACGGTCACTTTCAGCGCCGGCGCGACGAGCGTGGGGGGTAATGTGCTCGTCTTCGCCGAGACGGTGGATCTGAACAGCCTCGGCGGGGCGAATATCATCACGCTCAACACGGACAATCTCTCGGTCGATGGCGCCGTCAGCGCGGCGAACAACATCGTCATCTCGCCGCTGACGGCGAACCGGGGCATCAATCTCGGCACGGAGAACGCGGCGCAGCTCAGCCTCACCGACACGGAGATCGACCGGCTCACGACGCCGACGAAACTCGTCATCGGCGATACGAGCGCGGGCAACATCACGGTGAGCGCGGCGCTGAGCATCACGACGACGAGCGTGCTCTCGCTCAAATCGGGCGGCAGCGTGACGACGACGGGCGCGGGCGCGATCACGGTGGCAAATCTCGCGGCGAGCGTGGACGCCTCGATCAGTCTCGGCGGGGCGAATGGTGTGGATGTATTCGCAGCGCAAACCTCGAACGCGGACCAAGGGCTCATCTTCACGGACACCGACGGCTTCGCGCTCGGCGCGGTCGATGGCATCACCGGCATCTTCGTCCCCACGGGCGGCATCACGACGCTGACGGCCGGCAATACCGTGACGCAGGCGGCGGGCGCGACCGTCGTTTCACCGCGGCTTGCGCTGCTGGGCGCGGGGCCGTTCACGCTCACGGATGTGGCGAACGACATCGCCACGCTCGCTGCGAACACCACCGGCGCCGTCTCGTTCACCGACGCCACGGGGTTCGACGTGGGGATCGCCGGCACGACGCTCGGCATCACGACCGTGAACAGCAACGTGACGCTGGACGCGCTCGGCGGGGATGTGAACGTGCTCAATGCTGATGCCGCCGCGACGCCGGACATCGACGCGGGCACTGGCCGCGTGAGCGTGACCGCTGGCGCGGCGGGATCGGACTTCGCGATCACGATCAACACGAACGCCGGGATCGCCGCGGGCGCGAACGGCAACGCCATCACGCTCAAAGCCGATCGGCTGAGCATCGGAGCCACGCTCAATGCCGGGACCAAGGACGTCTTGCTCGCCCCGTTCGAGGCTGGCAGCGCGGTGAACCTCGGCGGCGCGGATGCCGCGGGCACGCTCGGCCTCACGGATGCGGAACTCGATCGCATCACGGCGGACAGATTCACCATCGGGAATTCCACGGCCGTCGTCACCATCAGTGCGGCGATCACGCCGGGCGCGGCGAGCGAACTCGGCCTCATCGGTGCCGCCTTCAGCGGCGGCGGCAGCCTCACGGTCGCGAAGCTCTTGCTCTTCGTGAACGGCCCGACGGCACTCAATGGCGCGAACGACGTGGATCAGCTCACGATCTTCAACAATGCCGCGACGCCCGTGGCCTTCTCGTTCGCGGATGCCGATGGTTTCAGCATCGGTGGCAGCGGCGGCGCGGTCTCCCCGTCGGATTTCGGCATCCTTGCGTTCGATGCCGGCGCCGCCGCCGTGACTCTCGAGGGCGCGCAGGCCTTCGAGTTCTCGCTCTCGGGCACCACGCCGGGCGTCGATCACGACCAGATCGCCATCGAGGGCACCGTGACCCTCAACAACAACCGCCTCGATCTCAATGCGGTCGGGACCGTCCCGCAAGGCGCGGAGTTCGTGATCCTCAGCAACGATGGTGCGGACCCGATCAACGGCGTTTTCAATCACTTCAGTGCAGGCCCCTTGCAGGAAGGCGCGCGGGTGCCCGGCTTCGGGCCTGCCGCCATCATCACCTACGTCGGCGGCGATGGAAACGACGTGGCCATCAAGACGCTGCCGCCGTTGGACGTCGCGGTCGCGCCCGGTGGAAAATCGGCGACTTTCCGCGACGTGGACGGCGACCTCGTGACGGTGAAGACCACCAAGGGCGCGTTCGACGGGAGCGAATTCCTCGGCATCGAACTCGGCCCGATCGGCGCGGGCCAACTCAACACGCTCACGCTCGACGCGGCCTTCACGGGCGCGAACATCACCATCACCGCGAAGCCCACGGCGGATGGCGGCAATGGCTTCGTGAACCTCGGCTTTCTCGATGCGACCGGCGTGGATCTCGGCGCAGTGCGAATCGCCGGCGATCTCGGGTTTCTCAAGGCCGGCACCGTGGGCGGCGACCCCAAAGTGCCCGGCCTCAAGTCGCTCGCCGTGCAGAGCATCGGCCTGCTCGGCACCAGCACGCAGGCCGGCTCCGGTGCGGGCCGGGGCGCCATCATCGAAGGCGCGCTGCCCACGCTCACCGTGCTCGGCGATTTCCGCCACGCGGAACTCCTCCTCAAGGGCGCCGATGGCCGGCTCGGCAATGTCGGCATCGTCGGATCGATTGTCGGCAATACCGACTTTGGCGCACTCTTCTCCGCACCTGCCGGCATCGGGTCGGTGAAGATCGGTGGCGACATCCGGCACAGCACCGGCACGTTCTTTAAGGGTTCGGGCTTCACCAGCGATGGCACCATCGGCAGCATCAGCGTGAAGGGGAGCATCACGGGAGCGGTGTCCAGCAGCGTTATCATTCAGGCGATGGGACAGATCGCGGCACCGACGAAGGGCGTGGATCTCGCGCTCAAGTCGCTCACCGTCGGCGGCTCGGTCGAGCGGCTCAGCGTCTCGGTCGGGAACGGCGCTTCAAAGAACGCCGACGCGTCCATCGGCAGCATCAACATCGGTGGCGACTGGATCGCCAGCGGCGTGCAGGCGGGCACTCTGGCCGGCACCGACGCGCGCACCGGCACGGCTGACGATGCCAAAGTCGCGGGCGGGCGCGACAACCCGGACCTCTTCTCGAGCATCGGCAGCTTCACCGTGAAAGGCCAGGCGCTCGGCACCACGACGAGCACGGGCGACATGTTCGGCATCGTCGCCGAGCGGATCGGGAAGGCGAAAGTCGGCGGGCGCACGTTCGCCTTCACGAACGGCGCGACGCCCGAGGCCTTCTTCGCCGCGCCCACGCTCGACGGCTCGGGCGCGGAGAATCCGATGTTCGACTTCACCATCCGCGAACTCGGCTCGACCACGCCCGACGGCATGGTCACGGGCGGCGTGAACTTCCAACTCTCGGCCAACGGCAAGACCGCGACCTTCACCGACGTGGACGGCGACAAGGTAACGGTGAAGCGCAGCGCGGGTGCGTTCGTCGCGGGCGATTTTGACATTCCCGCCGCGGCCTCCGGCGGTGCGCTGTTTAACGAACTCACCGTGACCGCCGCGCCGGGAAATGCGGTCGTGAACCTCACCATCACCGCCACGCCCGGCCCGGAGGGCGGCAATGGCTTTGTGAACGTCGGCTTAATCAACTCGCCCGGCCGCGATCTCGGCGCGGTCGTCGTCGATGGCGAACTCAGCACGATCCAAAGCGGCGACACCGATGCGGCCCGGCCCGGCCTCGGCAGCCTCACCGCGCAGTCCCTGGGCGCCCGATCCGAAGTTGGGGCTTCCGTTCAGATTATCAGCGGCGAGGGCATCGGGAAGATCGCGGTAAAGGGCGACGCGCGAATAGATGACCTCGGCAGCGGCACGGGCGGACTCGGCAAACTCGTGATCGGCGGATCCTTTGGAACGAGAGGGCCCGGGACCGCGATCACCAGCATCGGCTCGATCAAGATCGGCGGCAGCATCCTCGCGGGCACGAAGATCACTGCCAGCGAGACTATCGGCAGCATCTCCGTCGGAGGCGACATCATCGGTGATGGCATCAACGGAGACGTGGTGATCGAAGTCCGCGCTAACGGCCCCGCGCCGGCCAGGGGGCTCGACTTCGCCATCAAGAGCATCGCCGTGAAAGGCAGCATCGAGCGCACGAGCATACTCGCCGGCACTGCAAACGCGGACGCGAGCATCGGCAGGCTCACCGTCGGCCGCGCATGGCTCGCCAGCAGCGTGCTCGCCGGAGTGACGGAGGGCGCGGACGGCTTCCGCGGCACCGCCGACGACACGAAAGTGACCGGCGCCAGCGTGCGCGATGATGCCGCGCGCTTCTCGACCATCTCCAGCATCGTCATCAAAGGCCAGGCGCTCGGCAGCACCACGGCGGGCGACAGCTTCGGCATCGTCGCCGAGCAGATCGGCAAGGCGAAGGTCGGCGCGCGGACGTTCGTCTTCGACAAGGGCGAGCGCGATGCCGCCGACGACTTCGCCGCCGCGCCCACCGGCCCCGGCCCCGCGCCGGACAACGCGGCGAGCGACTTCTTCATCCGCGAGATCGCGGTGTAAGCAAAATCTCCGCGCTCGCCAAAGGGCGTGGATCCGGGATTCTTTGCGCGCATGAAGACTTCCGCGCGTCTGGTTCCCGCCGTCGAGATCCTCGAAGCCCGCATCGCCCCGGCGTCCTTTCGCTGGGATGTCGTCGGCAGCGGGACCTGGAACGACCAGAACAACTGGTTCAACGAAACGACCGGGCTCGCGGACAACGGCTTCCCGAATGCGGTGGATGACGTGGCGAAACTCACCGCCGCCACGGCTGTCAGCGCGCTCGTTTCGATCAATGCCGTGAACATCACCGTCGGCACGATCCTCATCGACGAGGCGACGAATTTCAGCATCGCGGCGATCAACGGCGGGACACTCACGCTGAGCAGCACCACCACGGCGGCGATCACGCTCACCACGGCCAATGGCAGCGGGACACACGGCATCAACCTGCCCGTCACTCTCGCGTCGCCACTGGCGGTCAGCCATGGATCGGCGTCCGCATTTTCGATGTTCGGCGCGGTGAATGACGGTGGTTTTGGGATCACAAAAAGCGGCGTGGGACAGCTCACGCTCCAGCCCACCGCGGCGAACACGATCACCGGCACGATGCAGGTGGACGCGGGCACGCTGCTGCTGAACAACGCGAACTCGGCGCTCGGCGGGCCGGTCGTCATCGGCGGTGCGGGCGCCGTCGCGCAGCTCACGGCTGTGGGCGGTGCGTTCCTCTCGGATACCGCGCCGGTCACGGTCGGCGCGCTCGGCACCCTGGCGACCAATGGGGGCGACAACATCGGCGCGCTCACGATCAACGACGGCTCCGTGATTCTCGGCGGCGGGGGCGCGATCCTCGCCGTCGCCTCGCTCGCGATGACGGGTGGCACCGTGCAGATGACCACGCAGTCCCTCCTCCTCAATGGCGACGTGACCGGCACCGCTTCAGCATCCGGCGGCGCGCAAATCCTCGGCGGGCTGCTGAATCTCGGCAACGCCACGCGCACATTCGATGTCACGTCGGGGCCGAGCGCGCCGACGTTCACCATCACGTCCACGATCGGGACCGCCGCCGCCGGGGTGGGGTTGGTGAAAACGGGCACGGGTTCGCTCCAGTTCGCGGGTGCGACTTCAAACAGCTTTACCGGCGCCGTGACGGTGAACGCCGGGCTGCTCCTGCTGGCGAAAACGGCCTCGGCGAGCGCGGTGAATGGCACGCTGACCATCGGCGACGGCCTCGGCGGCGTGGATGCGGATGGCGTGCGGCTTATCGGCGCGAACCAAATCTTCAACACGACAGTCATAGCCATCAACTCCAGCGGGCTGCTCGACCTGAATGGGAACAACGAGCAATTCGCCAGCCTCACCATCGTCGGTGGGCGCGCGACGACCGGGCCGACGGCGGCGGACCTCACGCTGACGACCAGCGTCACCCTCAACGCCGGCCACATCGACCTCGCCGCGGACGGCAGCCGCCTTCGGTTGCCCGTGGGGCTGACGGTGACAAATGGCGCCGCTGCCGGCTCACTGATCGATGGACGCGGGACGATCGAAGCCCTCGGCGTCGGCTGGGGCTTCACCGTAGGCAATTCGCCGGCCGATATCGACCTCCTCGTGCTCGTGCCGATGACGGGCGCGACGACAACTCTGACCAAAGACGGCTCGGGCACGCTCGCACTCGATGCCGTGAACACCTACGGCGGCGGGACGACCGTTGCCGCCCCCGGCACGCTGAGCGTGGGCGGGCAGATCGGCGCCGTGACCGTCAACGCCGGCGGAACGCTCACCGGCGGCGGCACGACCGGCCTCGTCACTGTCAGCGGTTTTCTCCGCCCCGACAGCCTCTCGACCGGCAGCGTCACCGCCACCAGCAGCCCCAGCACTACGTTCGCTTTCAATATCGGCGGCACCACGCCGGGCGACGGCCCCGGCTTTTACGATCAGATCGCCGTCACCGGCACCGTGTCCCTGAACAACGCCGCGCTCGTCATCACCGGCGGCGTGGATTTTCCGCCGAACGAGCAGATCGTGCTCATCGAAAACGACGGCGTGGATGCGATCAACGGCACGTTCAATTTCCCCGGCGAGGGCGGGCAGATTTATGTGGAAGGACGCAGCTACCTCATCTCCTACACCGGCGGCGATGGGAACGACGTGGTGCTCACGCCTTTTCAGTATCGCGTTTTTGAAGGCGGGACGCAGCCGGATGGCGACGACATCTTCGTCGTGCGGCGCGATGTCGCCAATCCGAAGCTGCTGCACATCACGGTGCAGAGCAGCTTTTTGTCCGCCGTCGTAGATGTCCCGCTGAATGAATTCGCGGGCGTGCTCTTCCGCGGCGGTGCGGGCAACGACACGCTCGTTTTCGATGGCGAGTTTGGCTATTTCAACAGCGGTTTCCAGTTCGTGAATGAGATCATCTTCGACGGCGGCAGCGGCACGAACGCGGTGCGACTCACTGGCGGCGCCGCGCTCGGCGTGGTCGAGAGCGTGACCTACATCCCCGCCGGGCCGGATGGCGGCACCGCGTATTTCTCGAACGACTTCTCCGTTGTTTTCGATGGCGTGAGCGAGTTCTTCAGCGCCATTCCGACGACTCGTTTCGAGTTCTCCGGCACCATCGGCGCGCCGGATGAAATCGCGGTGCTGCCGGGCGCTTTCCCCGAGGAGGTCGTCATCTCGGTTCCGGGCCAGGTGCCCGTCACGCTACGCGGCCAGACGGCCATCGCCCTCAACAGCGGCGGCGGCGCGGATCGTTTCCACATCGGCACCTTCGCCGCCGCGGCGGGCCTCGCGACCGTGCAAGTGAACCACTTCGGCTCCGCGCTCGCGACGCTCACGGTCGAGGGCAGCACGGGCGCGGACACCTTCACGCTCGCTGCGGCCACGCGCACGATCACGCGCGCGGGGCAGCCGGTGATCACCTACGAAGATCCCGTCGCTGCGATCTTCGACGGCGGCGCGGGGAACGACGTGCTGCAAATCACCACCGGCAGCGCGCTCGGCACGACCTTCATCGGCGGCCCCGGCTCGGATGCGCTCAGCTTCGCCACGTCGAGCGCGGCAGTGGGCTTCAATGCCGACCTGCTTGGCAGCTCGCAAACGCTCAACGGCCTCGGCTGGGAACTCACGCTCGGCGACCTCGTCGAGTCCTTCACCGGCTCGCCGCTCACCGACCAGATCACCATCGCGCCCGGCACCTCGTCGCGATCGGTGAGCGACCCGAATGGCACCGGCACGCTCATCCTCGACGGCCTCGGCAGCGCGCTCACCATCACCGGCCCGCTGCAAAACAACGCGAGCGGCTTCGTGACCGTGGGCGGGCTGGCCGACCCGACTTTCAGCTACGGCAACATCGGCGAAGTCCGCACGATCCGCGTGCCGGGCACTGCCACGCCGCCGTTCGGCACGCAGGGCAACACGTTCGCCGCGGCGCTCGACTTCGACACGGCCAGGGGCGCGGCCAGCCTCGCCGTGGGCGACTTGAATGCCGACGGGCGCGGCGATGTGGTGACCGTGAGCCCGAAGACCGGCCAGCTCAGCATCGCGCTCTCCACCACGCCCGGCCTGCTGCTGCCCGCGGTGCAAAAACTCACCGGCGGAAAGAAGCCGGTGAGCGTGGTCATCGCGGACTTCGACGGCGTGAACGGCCCCGACCTCGCGGTGACGAACGCGACGACGGGCAACGTCTCCATCTTCCTGAACGACGGCGCGGGCGGCTTCGGCGACGCAACGCTTTTTCCCGTGGGCAAGGCGCCGGGCCTCGTGCGTGTGGGCGACATCGACGGCGACAACGACCTCGACCTCGCGACGATCGTCGCGCGCAACAAACTCGCGGTGCTGAAAGGCAATGGCGACGGCACCTTCGCCGCCGCGACGACACTCGCGACCGGCTCGGTGAAGCCGCGCGATTTCGCGCTCGCCGATCTCGACGCGGACAACGACCTCGACCTCACCGTGCTGCACACCGGCGGCCAGCTCGCGACGCATCTCAACGATGGAACCGCGACCTTCGCCGCGCCCGTGCTCGCGAACGCCGGCGGCGGCGCGACCGCGCTCGCGCTGGCGGATTTCAACGGCGACGGCCGGCTCGATGCCGCGGTGACGCACAACTCGCTCGCGCGTTTCGTTTCGATCCTGCTCGGCACCGGCACCGGCGCGTTTTTGCCGATGCTGAAAGTCGCCTACCCGCTCGCGGCGAAAGCGAGCGCCGTGGTCGCGAGCGACTTCGACGGCGACGGCCGCACCGACCTCGCCATCGCGAACGGCGCGGGCGGGCGCGTGAGCATCCTGCGCGGGCTGGGCACCGGCGGCTTCGCCCGCGCGCTCGATCTCACGCTCGAGGATGTGCCGCCGCGCAGACTCACCGCGCTCGCGCTGGGCGACTTCGATGGCGACGGCCGCACCGACCTCGCGGCGCTGAGCAGCGGCTCGGGCGAAGTGAGTGTCGTCACGCGGGCATAGGGCGCATCCCGACCCGATTCTGCGCGCGCCTGTGAGCGCGGAATCGGCATTTTTCGCGCGCGTGGTCCCCGTCATTGAGATTCTCGAAGCCCGCATCGCCCCGGCCACGCTGGCGCTTAGCAGCACATCGCTCGGCTACACGGCGACGATACACTGAATCTCAACGGACTGGCCGATGGCCTCTCGGTGCTCGATGGCGCGGGCACCGACACGCTGAATGTGAACACGGGGGCGGAAGTGGTGAATGACAGCGTCACGATCAAGGCGGAGACGGTGAACATCACGTCGCTCGACGGAGTCGCCGGGCTGACGATCCTCGCCGACACACTCGCGGTGAATGGAAACGTGGGCGTGACGGGCGACGTCGTCCTTCGCGTCCGATCGATCTCGGCACGGAGACCTCGGGCGCATCAAAGCCGACACGAAAGTCTCCACCGGCACCCCGCGCGACAACCCCGCGCTCTTCTCCACGATCGGCAGCTTCACGGTGAAAGGGCAGGCGCTCGGCACGAGCGGGGCGGGCGATATGTTCGGCATCGTCGCCGAGCGCATCGGGAAGGCGAAAGTCGGCGCGCGCACGTTCGCCTTCACGAAAGGCGCGACGCCCGAAGCGTTCTTCGCCGCGCCCACCGGCCCCGGCGCGACCGGGCTCGCGAGCGACTTTTTCATCCGCGAGATCGTGTAGCCATGGGGCGCCGGCGTCCTCGCCGGCCACGAACAATCC
>JBEBGD010000032.1:0-51865 GCA_040081625.1 Chthoniobacteraceae bacterium | reverse complement strand
CCCCACCCGCTGGCGGCGGCGGCAATCCGTAGCGCCCGGTCCCGCTCCCCGCGCTCGGGGTAAAAGACCCCATCGTCGGAGTAAAACATCGGACAATCGGGGTAAAACACCCCGCCGTCGGGGCAAAACACCCCGATCTCGGGGTAAATGACCCCGACCGTGGGGTAAAACACCCCGACCGAGAGGAAAATCACCCCGCCGCCGGGGCGCGCGCCCCCGGTGCCGGGGAGCGCGAGCCCAATGCCGGGAAGCGCGAGCCCAATGCCGGGAAGCGCGAGCCCAATGCCGGGAAGCGCGGGCCCAGTGCCGGGGAGCGCGAGCCCAATGCCGGGGAGCGCGAGCCCAATGCCGAGGTCAATCACCTCAAGCCTTAGGTCGGCGCCTCTGGCGCCGCAGCACCGAAGGTGCGGAAGACATTAGCCCCGGGCGTCAGCCCGGGGTCCACCGCCCCCAAACACGGAACAGCCCCGGAGGGGCGGCAGAACCCTTCGCCTCGCTCTGTCGCCCCTCCGGGGCTGGGTCGTTTGCGGATGGGAATCCCCGGGCTGACGCCCGGGGCTAATCTCTGCCGTCCCTGCGGGACTCAACGCCCGCCCCGCGAAGGGGACCCCGCACGTGCGTTCTCAAACTAGAACAAAGAGAAATACACAAATCGGGCTTGCCGCTCTCGATTATATCGGCAAAAGAAAACTGAATTATGGAACGACAATATACCGACTTCCTCGTTGCTGATGGCTCCTACCTCACCGGAGCCGGCACGGTTTTCAATTTGGGTGGCGAGTATTTTCTCTACAATCGCTCAGGTTCTCCAGCGGTTGCTGATGCCCGGGCTCTCCGGCAAGACTTCGCGATGGTCGGGCAAGACATCCGCGATGTGGCCGTGAAGGCGCAGGCGGCACAGCAAAAGCAACAGTTGCTCGATTTGTGAGTTCTCCGGAGGAGAAGCAGCTTGAGAAACTCGTCCGAGAGACGAAGCCCGGGCTGCTAAAGAACCTTCCCGGAGAAAAGAAGCAGCAGATACTCGAGCTTCTCCAAGCGCTGAGCCCGCCAATCGGCGAGTCGGTGGTTGTGCAGCAGTCGCGATTAACCACCAGCCCGGTTCCACCCGCAGAGTTATTGCAAGGTTACAGCGCTGCGTTTGAGAACGGGGCGGAGCGCCTGTTCAAACTCGTCGAGCAACAATCCGACCATCGACATAAAATCGAAGCCAAGGTCGTCGATTCACAAATCGAACAAAGTCGTCGCGGTCAGATTCTGGCCTTTATCCTCGCACTGCTCTTTGGCGCGCTCGGTCTTTACTTCGGAATTATCGGTCAAGTCTGGCTCGCAGGCACTGTGCTGACTACGACCGTGGGTGGACTTGTTACGACGTTCCTAGTTGGCCGGAAAAATCAGGACCGGAACTTGGACAAAAAAGCGCCGAAATAATCGAGCGTCCTAATACCGATAATGCGCCGGCTTATACGGCCCATCGACGGGCACGTCGAGATAGGCGGCCTGCTTGGCGGTGAGCACGGTTAGCTTCACGCCGATCTTCGCGAGGTGCAGGCGGGCGACTTCTTCGTCGAGCTTCTTCGGCAGCACATAGACAGCCGGTTTGTAGGTGTCCTTGTTCTTCCACAGGTCGAGCTGGGCGAGGGTCTGGTTGCTGAAGCTATTGCTCATCACGAACGACGGGTGGCCGGTGGCGCAGCCGAGATTCACCAGCCGGCCTTCGGCCAGCAGGTAGAGGCTCTGGCCGGTGGGGAAGGTGTATTTATCCACCTGCGGCTTGATGTTCAGGTGCTTGATGCCGGGATAGTTCACGAGCTTATCGACCTGAATCTCGTTGTCGAAGTGGCCGATGTTACACACGACAGCTTGATCCTTCATCTTAGCCATGTGCTCGATGGTGATGACATCGACATTGCCCGTGGTGGTGACGTAGATGTCGCCGCGGCCGAGGGTTTCCTCGATGGTGGTGACTTCATAGCCTTCCATCGAGGCTTGCAGCGCGTTGATCGGGTCGATCTCGGTGACGATGACGCGGGCGCCCTGCCCGCGGAGGGATTGCGCGCAGCCTTTTCCCACGTCGCCATAGCCGATGACGACGGCGACTTTGCCGGAGATCATCACGTCGAGCGCGCGGTTGAGGCCATCGACGAGCGAGTGGCGGCAGCCGTAGAGGTTGTCGAACTTCGACTTGGTCACCGAGTCGTTCACGTTGAACGCGGGGACGAGGAGCTTGCCGAGTTCGGCGAGCTTGTAGAGGCGATGCACGCCGGTGGTGGTCTCCTCGCTCACGCCGCGCCAGTCTTTCACCAGCTCGTGGAAGATGAACGGGTTCTCGGCGTGGATTTTCTTGAGCAGGTCCTTGATGACTTTCTCCTCGTGCGAGCCGCTCTCGCTATCGACCCACTTGTCGCCTTCCTCGAGTTCGTAGCCTTTGTGGAGGAAGAGCGTCACGTCGCCGCCGTCATCGACGACGAGCTGCGGACCCTTGCCCTCGGGGTTCACGATCGCCTTCCACGTGCAGTCCCAGTATTCCTCGAGCGTCTCGCCCTTCCACGCGAAGACAGGCACGCCGGACTTCGCGATGGCGGCGGCGGCATGGTCCTGGGTGGAGAAGATATTGCACGAAGCCCAGCGGACGGTGGCGCCGAGCGCGGTGAGCGTCTCGATGAGCACCGCGGTCTGGATGGTCATGTGCAGCGAGCCGGTGATGCGCACGCCGGCGAGCGGCTTTTCCTTCGCATACTTGTCGCGGATCGAGATGAGGCCGGGCATCTCCTGCTCGGCGATGTCGATTTCCTTGCGCCCCCAATCGGCAAGCGAGAGGTCGCGGACGGCGAAGTCGCCGGTGGATGTAGTAGTAGTGGTCATATCGATTGGTTGCTTGGGTGGAGGTCCACAGATTTCACGGATTCACACAGATTTGGGTCGGGGCCGAAGACCAGGCGCTGATGTTCGAGACTCGGGGAGCCGAAATTGAGGAGCAGACCGCGGTGGATTCCGGTGGCTTTGAGTTCGTTGAGCAACTGACCTTGGTCGGCGCCGGTGAGATGCGAGATGGCTTTCGTCTCGACGACAATGTCGCCGAAACAAACAAAGTCCGCGCGATAACCGCACGTAAGCAGCTTGCCTTTGTAGCGGACCGGCAGCGCGACCTCGGCCTCGAATGGAATCTCTCGTTCCCTGAACTCCAGCGCGAGCGCCGCTTGATACACCGCTTCGAGAAAGCCATGCCCCAACTCGCGATGCACCTCCATCGCCGCCCCAATGATCGCGTAAGTCTGAGGATCCCCTTTCAAAGTAATCTGTGAAAATCCGTGCAATCTGTGGACGACTACCGCGCCGCCGCCTTGAGCGCGTCGGCCTTGTCGGTCTTCTCCCAGGTGATGTCGGGATCGGTCTTGCCGAAGTGGCCGTAGTTGGTCGTCTTGCCGTAGATCGGGCGCAGCAGGTTGAGCTGCTCGACGATGCGGCGCGGCTTGAAGTTGAAGACTTCCTTCACCGCGCGCTCGATCTTCTCCTCCTCGACCTTGGCGGTGCCAAACGTGTCGATGTGGACGCTCACCGGATCGGGATGCCCGATGGCGTAGGCGAACTGCACTTCGCAGCTCGTCGCGAGGCCCGCGGCCACGACGTTCTTCGCCACCCAGCGCGCCATGTAGGCGGCGCTGCGATCGACTTTGCTCGGGTCCTTGCCCGAGAAGGCGCCGCCGCCATGCCGGCCCATGCCGCCATACGTATCGACGATGATTTTCCGCCCCGTCAGCCCCGTGTCGCCCTGCGGTCCGCCGACGACGAAGCGGCCGGTCGGGTTGATGAGGAGTTCGGTTTCGTTGCTGAGAAATTTGGCGGGCAGTTCCTTGCGGATGACTTCGCTGATGAGGAAATCCTTGATCTCCTTGTGCTTCACGTCGGCGGAATGCTGCGTGGAGATGACGACGTTCGAGATGCCGACCACGTCGTTGCCTTCGTAGATCACGGAGACCTGCGACTTCGCGTCGGGCCGCAGCCACGGCACCTGGCCGCTCTTGCGGATCGCGGTGAGCCGGCGGCCGAGCTGGTGCGCATACATGATCGGCGCGGGCATCAGCTCGGGCGTCTCGTTGCACGCGTAGCCGAACATCAATCCCTGATCCCCCGCTCCCTGCTCCGCGTGGCCCTTGCCTTCGGCGCTCGCTTCGTCCACGCCCTGCGCGATGTCGGGCGACTGCGCGGTGATGATGTTCTGCACGAAGATGCGGTCGGCGTGGAAAACGTCGTCGTCATTCACGTAGCCGATCTCGCGCACGGCATCGCGGACGATCTGCACGTAGTCGAGCTTCGCCTTGGTCGTGATCTCGCCGCCGACGATGACGATGTTCGACTTCGCGTAGGTCTCGCAGGCGACGCGGCTGTTCGCGTCCTGCGTGAGGCAGGCGTCGAGCACGGCATCGGAGATGGTGTCGCAGACTTTGTCGGGATGGCCTTCACCGACGGATTCGGACGAGAAGATGAAACGACGAGGCATAATCGGGAGTGTGAGTGGACGTGTGGCCCCGAAGCGCGGGACAGAACCCATAGACGCATCAGGATGGGTTGATATGTCCTTTCAACCGCCGCCCGTCAACCTGCTATTTCCGGGGTCCTGCGGGCACGGGGGCAGCTTCACGACCGCGACATGTCGTTGCCGCACGCTCCCGCACCCAGCACACCACTGACTGAAAAAGCTGTCACCGCGCAAGCTGTGGAGCTGGAGCTGTTGCGGCACAGTGTCGCCGTCGCGCAGGCTGCTGGCGGAAAGCCCGACCCCGTCCTCATGGCGCAGTTCGCCGCCACGCAGCGCGCTTTCATCGAGGCGAAGATCCAGCTCGAGCAGATGCGCAAGGCCGGCACACTCGTCGCGGAGCCGGAGGAGATCGTGGTGGAAGCGGTGCCGCTCGAGTCCATCGCGAAGGTGAAGCCCGAAGTCGCGCCCGAGCCGCTGGCGGAAGTCGCCGCCAGCCCCGCGGTCAGACTGCCCATCGTCGTCGAGACCTCGCCCGCCGCGCAAAAAAGCAGCCGACTGCTCCTCGCCTCGCGCGTGTTCTGGCTGCTCGTCATGCTGCTGCTTACGGCGCTCGTCTGGTTCACCTACAGCCGGCTGTAAGATCGCGGCTTGCAGCGATGCCGGCGGGTAGGTAGCCCGGTCGCGTGATTGTCCCGCAAACCGAGCTCACCGCCATTCTCGACGGCCGCGAGATTTTCAAACAGCTCCTCCCGCCCGGAGACTACGTGATCGGACGCGAAGCCGGCTCGGATATCCGGCTCGATGCGAACAAAGTCTCGCGCCGTCACGGCCAGCTCACGCTCAATTACTTCGACTGGACGATCGAGGATTTCGGCAGCTCGAACGGCACTTGGGTCGCGGACGTGAGCATTCGCGGATCGATGATGATCTTCCCCGGGCAGAATCTCCGCGTGGGAAATGTGCATCTGCATCTCCGGCGCCTGCCGATCGACCACGCCGATGAAATGCTCGCGCCGCAGACGGCGGCGGTCGTGCGCTTCCTGCCGGCGGAGCTTCGCAGCGATCGCAAATACAAGGTGAACGAGCTGATCGCGGTCGGCGGCATGGGCGCGGTGCTCGCGGCGGAGGATCTCTCCACGCGCCGGCCCGTCGCGATGAAGGTGCTGCTGAACGTGCAGACGCCGGAGGACATCGCGCGCTTCGTCGAGGAGGCGCAGATCACCGCGCAGCTCGAGCATCCCCACATCGTTCCGATCTACGAACTGAACGTGAACGAGCAGGACAAGCCCTTCTATACGATGAAGCTCGTGCGCGGCGAGTCGCTCGGTGACGTGCTCGCGGCGCTGCGCGACGGGCGGCCCGGAGCGACGGAGCGCTGGCCGCTGGGCGAGTTGATCGAGGTCTTCCAGAAAATCTGCGACGCCATCGCCTACGCGCACTCGAAGGGAGTCGTGCACCGCGATCTCAAGCCGGAGAACATCATGCTCGGCGATTACGGCGACGTGCTCGTGATGGACTGGGGACTCGCGAAGGCGCTCGGACGCGACGCGAACACCGACACCGATGTCGAGAAGCCGCGCTCGATGGTCCGCTCGGTGCGCTCGGAAGACGGTGGTGAATTCATGACCATGGCCGGTCGCGCGATCGGCACGCCGCAATTCATGTCGCCAGAGCAGGCGAGCGGCCGCTCGCACGAAGTCGATGGGCGCGCCGATGTGTATGCGCTCGGCGCGATGCTCTACCAGGTCCTCACGCTCGTCCCGCCCGTGAGCGGCTCGGATGCGGGCGAGATTTTCGACCAGGTCATCGCCGGTCGCATCCCCTCGCCCATGGAACTGCTCGGCACGCGCCCGCTGCCGCATCTACCGGACGGCAAACTCCCCGTCTCGCTCGCCGCCGTCGCGATGAAGGCGCTCTCACTTAATCCCGCGGACCGGCACCGCGCCGTGGGCGAACTCGCAGCCGACGTGCGACGCAGCCAGTTCGAGGAGAAGCGGCGCGGCGGGCTTTTCGCGGGGTGGTTCCGCGCTAACGCGTAGGCCTACCAGCCTTCGCTGATCTGCGCGACGAGCCGGATGGCGGCTTGCTCCATCGCCAGCGGGAGCGCCTGGCGCTCGTCCTGGAGCACGTCGGCGGTGAGCGCATTGGCGCCACTGACAAAAAAATGCGTCGTGCCCGTCACGCTACGGCTCATCAGGTCCGCGCCGGTCTTTCGATCGACCACGCGATAGCGAACCCGCATCACGAGTTCGTATTCGCGCGTGAGCAGCACATTGCCGCGGGCGCTGCGCTGCGGCCGGCGCTCGATCTCATCGAGCGTGCACTCGAGGACCGCGTCGGCATCCTGCTCGCGGGCGATCTTGTAGGTGCCGTCCTGCTGGATCTGCTTGATGAGCGTGTTCGCGAGCAGCACCTCGATGCGCGGCTCGAGCGTTTCGTTCTTGAAGGTGGGCACCGCGAGCGTGCGCACGTTTGCCATCGGCGTGGGCTTGATCGAGCCGACCTGATACCCGGCGCAGCCAGGCAGGGCGAGGGCGGCGACGAGGACCGCGAGCTTTCCGTTGTTCATTGATCTTTTTTTGGCTCGCCGCCCTTCGGCAGGTCGGGCTCGACGGCGGGCACCGGCGCGATCGGCGAGCCGCGCAGCTTCGGCCGACCCGGCGCGACTTCATCGGGCGCGGGCATGTTCACCGGCGGGCCGACGTAATCGGGACGCGACGCGGTTTCGACTTTCGCCTGGAGCTTGCGGCGGACGGCGGCTTTCTGCCCGGTCTCGGCGCGCTCGGGGCCGGCGCGCAGGGCGTCCTCGCCGTATTTGGTGCGCAGTTCCTCGATGCGGGTCTTAGCGAAGGTGGCCTCGGGCGTGTCAGGCGCAGCCTTGATCACGTCGTTGTAATAGATGACGGCGGCTTTGAACTGCTTGGTCTTGTCGTAGAACTTCGCGACGTCGAGCGTGCCCTTCGTCGAGCCGCCTTCGAGCGCTTTCATGTTCTCCTGCGCCTGCGCGACCTTCTCGCTCTCGGGATAGCGGTTGATGAAATCCTCAAAGGCCTCGCGGGCCTTCTGCGCGCCGGCCTGATCGTAGCTGCCTTCGCGATACTGCTTCAGCCGCACGTAACCGATCTGATACTGCGCGTCGTCGGCGACGTCGTCGGCGGGATACTTCGAGACGACGACGCTGTAGGCGGCGATGGCCTCGCTGTATTTGCCCATCTTCTCGAGCGCCTGGCCGGCGTTGAACTGCGAGAGCGGCGCCCATTTGCTGAACGGCGCGCGCCGGACGATGCCCTCGAACATCTGCTGCGCCCGCTCCATCGATGAGGCGATTTTCACCCCGAGGATCTTTTTCTTTTCCCCTTCGAGGAAGAGCTTCGCGATATTGAACATCGACTCCACCACGCCCTCGAAATCTTCGCCCTTCGGATACTTGGTGAGGTAGAGCGTGTAGGCCTCGTAAGCGGAATCGTATTCGCCGGCGGCCTCGAGGATGCGGCCGACCTTGCGCTGCGATTTGCCGGCGAAGATCGACACCGGGTGGCGTTTCACGATCTGCTTGTAAGTGCCGAGCGCGGCGCTGAGCTGGCCGGCGGCTTCCTGCTCCTCAGCCTTGCGCATGAGTTCAGCCGGCGCGGCTTCCGTCGCCGGATCGCCTTCCGCAGTCCAGCCTTCGCGCGAGGTGAAGACGACCGCCGCATCCACAGCCGCTGGCATCGCGAGGGCAGCGAGCGAGAGGGCAAGCGAGAGGACAGCTTTTTTCATGGAGGCGCGGAGGGTAGAGAATCGAGGCAAACTGGTCAACCGTTGCTTTCGCCAGCGGGCCGGATAAGAGCCGCGCGTGACTTTCCGCAAATCGCTCTTCGTCAATCCGCCGAGTTGGCAGGGCTTCGATGGCGGCGCCGGCGCGCGGTATCAGGCGCGGCGGGAGATTCGTTCGTTCTGGTTTCCGACATGGCTCGCGCAGCCCGCGGCGCTCATCGAGGGCTCGCGGCTGGTCGATGCGCCGCCGCACGAGCAGAGCGTCGATGACGTTCTGCGAATCGCGCGCGACTACGAACTGGTCGTCATCCACACGAGCGCGCCGACCTTGCGCGGCGACGCGCGGCTCGCGGAGTCCATCAAGTCCATGAAGCCCGACATGCTCGTCGGCCTCGTCGGCGCCCAAGCCGCGGTGATGCCCGACGAAACGCTCGCCGCGAGCGAGGCGATCGACTTCGTCGGTCGAAAAGAATTCGACTACACGTGCCGCGACGTGGCCGCCGGCCTGCCGCTCGCCGACATCCCCGGTCTCAGCTTCCGCCGCGACGGGAAGATCACGCACAATCCCGAGCGCGCGATGATCCAGAACTTCGATGAACTGCCGAGCGTCATGGACGTGTATGCACGCGATCTCGAGATCGAGCGCTACTTCATCGGCTACCTGAAGCACCCCTACGTCTCCCACTACACCGGCCGCGGTTGCCCCGCGCAGTGCAGCTTCTGCCTGTGGCCGCAGACCGTCGGCGGAAATAAATACCGCGCGCGCTCGCCGGAAAACGTCGCCCGCGAGATGGCCCACGCGCGGCGGCTCTTCCCGCAGGTGAAGGAGTTCTTTTTCGACGACGACACCTTCACCGCCTACCAGCCCCGCGCCCGCGAGATCGCGAAACTCATCGGCAAACTCGGCATCACCTGGAGCTGCAACGCCCGCGCGAACGTGAACCGCGAGACGCTCGAAACGATGCGCGACAACGGTCTGCGCCTGCTGCTCGTCGGCTACGAAAGCGGCAACCAGCAGATCCTCGACAACATCAAGAAAGGCATCCGCCTCGAGGAAGCGCGCGAGTTCACGAAGCACTGCCGCGAACTGGGCATCACCATCCACGGCACCTTCATCCTCGGCCTGCCCGGCGAGACGCCCGAGACGATCCGCCAGACCGTCGAGTTCGCGAAGGAGCTCGACGTCTTCTCCATCCAGGTCTCCCTCGCCGCTCCCTACCCCGGCACCGAGCTCTACCGGCAGGCCAAGGAAAACGGCTGGCTGCGCGAGGGCGCCGACCTCATCGGCGACCACGGCGAGCAACTCGCCGCGCTCGAATACGACGGCCTCAGCCGCGACGAAATCTTCCGCGCCGTCGAGCGTTTCTACAAAGCCTACTACTTCCGCCCGCGCCCCATCGCCCGCATGGTCGGCGAGATGCTCGGCGACTTCGACGTGATGAAACGCCGCCTCCGCGAAGGCGCGGAGTTCTTCAAGTTCCTGCGCCTGCGCAGCGCGGAAGGGTGAGCCGATGCGCTTGAACTGGAAAGCGGTTGTTCTCATCGCCTTCATCGCGCTGCTCGGCGCGGGGCTATGGACTTGCGAGCGCACCGTCTCCGCGCCGGGGCGCATCGCTTCGGATGTCGTCCGCATCTTCCGCGAAGTCGCGCAGGTGCAGCCGCAGATCACCGTGCGCGATCATGTCGTCTTCGAGCAGACGAAGGACGCGCTCGAACTCGCCGTCGTCACCCGCGAGACCGCCGTCGAGCGCGAGTTCGAACACGACTGGCTCGGCAGCAAAAAGCGCATCCGCCTCCGCGGCACGTATGTCGTTAAGGCCGGCTTCGACCTGCGCGAACACCTCTCGGTGCGCATCGAGGGCCGCCGGCTGCGCATCGAGCTGCCGCCCGCGAAAATCCTCAGCGCCGACCCGAAGAACACCGAGGTGCTCGCGCTCGAGAACGGCCTTTGGAACAAGATCCAGTCGAGCGAACTCGAGACCGAGTTGCGCGCGCTCCCCGCGCTCGCGCGCGAAAAAGCCGCGCAGACCGGCCTTACGGTCGAGGCGCTCTCGACGTTCCAGAAACGGCTGCGCGAGCAATTCGAGCCCGGCTACGAGATTGAGTTCGCCGCGCCGCCCGCGCCGCTGCCATGAACTCCCCGCTTGCCCGCGCGCGATTGCGCCGCAGCTTCCCGGCATGAACTTGCGCGCCCTCATCATCGCGAGCTTCGTGGCTTTGACCTGCGGCTCGAAAGCGGATGTCACCATCTCCATCCTCGCCCGCACCGGGCAGACGGCGACGTCGTTCGGCGGCGGTGCGAAATTCTCGACCTTCACCGAGCCACGGATCACGCCGGAGGGACAGACTCTCTTCGTCTCCGACGCGACGGGCACCGGGCTGAACGGCGGCAACAACACCGGCGTCTTCCTCGGCACGACGGCGACAAGTCTCCAGCTCGTCGCGCGCGAGACGCGGCCCGCTCCGGGATTCGGCGGCGGCGTGACGTATCGCAACACGCTCGTGAATGCGATTGCGCGGCCCGGCGGGCGCGTCGGCTTCGCGCTCGGCGTCACGGGACCGGGCATCGATGAGACCAGCGATGGCGTGCTCTACTTCGGCACACCGACGCAGCTCCGCGCGGTGGCGCAGGAGAGCGATCCTGCGCCGGGCATGGGCGAGGATTACGCGCCGAACTGGATCTTTCAGTCGGTTTTCTTCGCACCGGTCAACCAGCGCATCCTCGCAAATCACGCCGGCCAGATCGCGTTCAAGGCGCTGCTCGGCGGCGGCGCGACGGCGACCGACAACGACGCGCTGCTCGCCGGTTCGCCCTTCTCCCCGCTGCGCGTCGCGCGCGAAGGCGCGATCGCTCCGAACTGCGGCGGCGCGCTCTACGCGCAGGAGGCCGTGGACAGCCTATTCATCGACACGCTCTTCAACGGCGCAGGCAATGCCGCGTATCGCACGGCGCTCTCCGGCGCGGGCGTGACTTCGCTCAACAACCGCGCGCTCTTCATCGGGCCGGCGGGCAGCGTGGACCTTTTCGCCCGGCGCGGCAGCACGGCGCCCGGCGTCGGCGCGGGGCTGCGCTACCAGTCCTTCCTGCCGCAGGGGTTCAACGACGCGGCCGACTTCATTTTCACCGGCACGATCGAGGACGCCGCGGGCGCCTCGCCGGCGAACCCGAACTGCGCATGGCTCTCGACCGCGGGCGGCGCGCCGGCGCTGTTGCTGCGGCAGGGCCAGACGCTGCCGGGCGCCTTCTCGCCGATCAACGACTTCGACTCCGTGCTGATCAATCACGGCGGCGCAATCGCAGTGCAGGTGAACCTCGACGCCGTGCTCGGCTTCGCGGGACCGCAGGGGATCTGGGCCGGCACGCCGGGCGCGTTCACACTCATCGCGCAATCCGGCATGCAAGCGCCCGGCTTGCCCGCCGGGCAGGTGTTCCTCGACTTCGACATTCGCGCTCTGCAACTCAACGCACTCGGTGAAGTCGCCTTTCGCGCGCGTGTCGGCGCGGCGGGAAGTGGCGGCGTCGATTCCGTCTGGGCGACCGACACGAACGGCACGCTCCAGCTCGTGATGATCGAAGGCGACACGATCGTGCTCGGCGGTATCTCGCGCACGGTGCTCGGGATATCGCCGCTCGCCGGCGGACTCAACGCAGGCGCCGACGAGGACGGCCGCACACGCGCGCTCAGCGACAACGACAAGCTCGCCTTCCTCATCACCGCGGACGGCCCCGTGCCGAACCAGGCCGTGCTCGTGGCCGATCTCACCGACGACCTCGGGCCGAATACTCCGCCCGTCGCGATGGACGACGCGCTCAACATCCGCACCGGCACGCGCCTGCCGGTGCTCGACAACGACACCGATCCCGACGGCGACCGGCTCACGATCGTCGCCGTCACACAAGGCGCGGAAGGCCGCGTCGCTTTCACAGCGAGCTACGTCACCTTCGCGCCGTTCGCGACGTTCGACGGCACCGACACCTTCACCTACACGATCAGCGACGGACGCGGCGGCATGGACACCGCGACGGTGACGGTGAACAACCCGTTCTTCGTCGTGCGCGGGCAGTATCAGACCGACGTGACGCAAGGCGGCGTGATCGTCGGCACGATCACCGTCTCGCTCGGCTCGAATGGCTCGGTGCATGGCCGGTTCGTGATCAATGGGAAGGCGTTCACGCTCAATGGCAGCGCCGGCTTTGACCGCAAATTCACGCAGGCGTTTCGCCGCACGGGCCTGCCCGATCTCGTGCTCATGCTCGACTTCACCAACCCCGGCGGACTCGCGACGGTGAGCGGCGGCGCGACTGGCGACGCGCCCGCCTACGTCGTCGCACCGGTCGCCGCCTTCGCCACACGCGCACTGCCGGATGCGCCCGCGGGCCGCTACAATTTCCGCCTGCCTGGCAGTCCCGGCGCGACCGAGCCGCACGGCACCGGCTGGCTCACGATGACGCTCAGCTCGAGCGCGAGGCTGCGCTTCTCCGGCGTGCTCCCGGACGCGACGCGCGCGCTGTTCAGCAGCCGGCTGCGCGTCGATGGCACCGCCGTCGTGAATGCGCGGCTCTACCGCAATCCGAAAGGTTCGTTCAGCGGAACGATCACGTTCGCGATGCTCGCCGGCTCTGATGCGACGGCGAACTTCCGCCAGGTGAAGCCGATGCAAGTCACCCCGACCCCGCTCTTCAACGCGGGCTTCGACATCATGATCTCCAGCGACGGCCATCGTTTCATCGCAAAGCCAGCCGGCATGCGCACGCTCACGTTCCCCGACCCGGCCATGCCGTTCGCCGACTTCGTCTTCACCGATGGCGATCTCGGCGCGGCGGTGATGCAGAAAGTGCGCGTCGCAGCGAACGACAGGATCACGCTCGAGCCACCGCTCAACGCCGCCATGACGTTGAAGTTGAGCCGCACGAGCGGAGTCTTCTCCGGCGCATTCACGCCGACCGGCGGAACGAAGCGCACATATCGCGGTGTGATTCTCCGCAAGACGAACGAAGGCGTCGGCCTCTTCCCCGACGCGACGCAGACCGGCAGCGTGAGCTACAAGCCGACTCCGTAGCTACGGCTTCGGTTTCGCCGGCTTTGCGTCGAGGTTCGCCGCGAGCTGCGCGGGCGTCATCGGCGCGGGCGCTCCGGCCTCCGGCACGTCGATCTTCGCGCTCCAGAGGATGCCGTTCGTGACGAGCCGGCGCTGGCTTTCGGCGATCCAATTCTTGTGCAGATCTGCGCCGGTGAAGCCGAACGCGCGCCCGCCATTCGCGCGCTCATAAGCCCACGCGATCACCTCCGCGCGGCCCGCGTGCGACTTCGCGTCGGCGGTCGAGCGGTTCTTGTCCGGCACCATGCCGCAGAGCACCGGCACCGCACCCGGGGCGAAGTGCAGATTGAAAAGCCATCCATCGAACGGCGCGGCGAACGCGGTGACGCCGCGCGTGATCGCGTGCTTCGGAAACTCGGTGAACTCCATGTCCCAATGTCCGCGGCTGCCGATGTCGCCCTGCCACACCGCGCCCGCCCACGCCTTTATCTCCTCCGCGCGATCCGCCGGCACATCAATGGCCTGATGCAGCATCACGAGGCCCGCGCCCTTGCTCATCAAGCCGTGCATCTTCTCCCAGCGCGCGGGATCGAGGAAGGGCAGCTTCGCCCCGCCGTCGGCGAAGACGACCACCGCTTTCGCGCCATCAAGGATCGCTTCATTTTGCGGCCAGCCTTCCGCGGCCATCACCGGCCACACGCCGGGCGTTTGCTTGAGCCACTGCATCATCATCGCGCAGCCGGCGAAGTATTCGTGCTGCCCCGGCTTGTTGCTCACGCTGCCCGCGAGCAGGACGATCTTCGCAAGCTTCGGGTCGGGCGAGTCCTGTTCGAGCGGGACCTGGCGCTGTTGCTCGGTTAGCTCGGCGCGAGCGGTGAGGGCGAGGGCGAAGAGGAGGGCGATTTTTTTCATGCGAGGATGTCGTGGACGACGCGACCGTAAGCATCGCTCAGGCGAATGTCGCGCCCCGTGTAGCGGTAGGTGAGCCTTTCGTGATCGAGGCCGGGCACGTGAAGGAGGGCCGCGTGCCAGTCGTGGATGCGCGTCTTTCCATCGAGGGTGGGCATCGAGTGCCGCCAACGATCAGCGAAAGATCAAAGTTCCGACTGAATGCTCGCCAGCTACATCCTCAGCGGATAGGGCGCTGCCCGCCGCCCAGCTTCTTTCCGATTCCCCGGATGGAACCGTCGCCCAGCTCTTCCACCGTGTGGCCCATCACGATGTCGAATTCCGCGGAAAGCTCGCCGAGCTTCGAGCCGGGAATCGGCTTGTAGTCCACCAGCAGTGTCTTCTGCGCCAGCGGGTCGGCGATGCGCTTGAAGAGAATGTCATCGGCGTTGTCGGGGTGCCGGTTGATCAGCATCTGCGTGGTGAAGACCCGTTTGCCGCCCGCACTGATTCCGAAATGAATGTGGGGCGTGCGATGAATCCCATTCGAGGTGTAGGGCACCGGCTTGATGGTGCGGAAATAGTAGCGTCCATCCGCATCGGTCAGGAAGCGGCCATAGCCTTGGAAATTCGCATCCCGTTCGCGGACTCGCTCTGCGTCGCCGCTGTGCAGGTAGATGCCCTTGCTGTCCACCTGCCAGATCTCGACGAAGGCGTTGCGCACCGGTGCGCCGGACTTTGAAAGGACGCGGCCTGACAAGTGGGTGATTTCTCCGACGGCTGGAGTGATCGAGTCGTTGAGGATCAGCAGATCGTTGTCGGTATCCAGCGGCATCTTGTCCGGATAAAACGGACCTTCCATCATCGGCGCGGTTGCGGCGAGTTGCTCGGCGAACAAGCCCGGCGCGGTGAAAAACCCAGCGGCGGCAATCCCGACGCGCGAGAGGAAGCGGCGGCGATCGTAGGCGGCGGGGAACGGAAGTTGGCGGAGGAATTCAGAGGTCATGCGATTCGGCAGGTAAATGGTTTGATGTGATTGCTGGAAGTTGGACGGCCACAGTTACGCGACGATCTCCTTCACCACATTCCCCTTCACATCCGTGAGCCGGAAGTCGCGGCCGGCGTAGCGGTAGGTGAGGCGCTCGTGGTCGAGGCCGAGGAGGTGAAGGATGGTCGCGTGGAGGTCGTGGACGTGGACTTTGTTCTCCACGGCTTCGTAGCCGTAATCGTCGGTCAGACCGTGGGCGAAGCCGCCCTTCACCCCACCGCCGGCCATCCACATCGTGAACGCTTTGTTGTTGTGGTCGCGCCCATCGGTGCCTTGCGCGTGCGGGGTGCGGCCAAATTCGCCGCCCCAGATCACCAGCGTGTCCGCAAGCAAGCCGCGCTCCTTGAGATCGGTGAGCAGGCCGGCGATCGGCTGATCGACTGAGCGGCAATTCGCTCCGAGCGCAGTGGTGAGGTTGAAGTGCTGGTCCCAATCTCCGTGCGAGATTTCCACAAAGCGCACGCCGGCCTCGACGAGGCGTCGCGCCAGCAGACATTTCCTCCCGAAGTCATCAGTGCTCCCATTCGCTGCGCCTTGCCCACGGCCGTCGGCATTTGGCCCGTCGGCGATGCCATACAGCTTTTTTGTCGCCTCGCTCTCGCCGGAGAGGTCCATCACCCGCGGCATGTCCTTCTGCATTCGGAAGGCGAGTTCGTAGCTCTCGATCACGCCCTCGACGTCGGGATTTGTTCCGTCGAGCCGAAGCGTCTCGCGATTCAACGTCTGGAGCAGGTCGAGTTCGGCGCGTTGAACTTCGGTGCGGAGTGGCGAGTGGAGGTTGCGGATTTCGGCACCGGCAATGGGACGATTATCAGCGCCGATGCGCGTCCCTTGATAGATCGCGGGGAGAAATGACGAGCCGTAGTTCTGCGCCCCGCCGGAAGCTGCTGGCGGAGTCAGTGTGACGAAGCCGGGGAGGTTTTCGTTTTCGCTGCCGAGGCCATAAAGCGTCCACGCGCCGAGTGACGGCCGGACGAACTGAAACGAGCCGGTGTGCATTTGCAGGAACGCCTGCGGATGCGCGGGCAAGTCGGTCTGCATCGAGCGCAGCAGGCAGAGCTCATCGGCGTGGCTCGCGACATTCGGGAAGAGCTCGGAAATCCAGAGTCCGCCCTGTCCGTGCTGCGCAAACTTCCATTTCGAGCCGAGCAGCTTGGTGCCGGGACGTGCCGCGGGCGCGCCCGTGTCAGCGGTGAGCTTGGGCTTGTAATCGAAGGTATCGACGTGCGACGGCCCGCCGCGCATGCAGAGGAAAATGACGCGCTTCGCCCGTGGCGCGAAGTGCGGCTGTTTCGGCGCGAGTGGTCCTTCGCGGGTCTCGGCAGCGCGGGCGGCGAGGCCCGCGAAGGCGAGGTAGCCGAAGCCGCTGGAGAGTGTTTTCAACATCTCGCGGCGGGAGAAAAACGGCGAGCGGGGATCAGGAGAAAATGGCGTCGTCATGTGGTGCGGAAAGCAGGCGGTTACTTGAGAAAGCGGAACTCGGCGCTCGCAAAGAGCACGCGGCAGAATGAAGTCCACGCGGCCGTCGTCGCGTCGGTCGTCGTGCCGGGGAATTTTGCGAAGAAGCTGGACGCCGCCTGTCGCTCCGCCTCGCTGGGACCTCGCGAGAAGACGAGCCAGTAGGCGAGCTGCATGCGCTGGTCGATCCCGGGATATGTAGCCGTCACGCGCTCGGCGAGCTTCTGCGCCGCGTTGGCGATGGATGGCGAATTGAGCATGTAGAGCGCTTGCGAAGGGACGTTGGTCGTCTCCCGGGTGCCGTTCACGAAACCCGGCTCGGCGAAGTCGAACACGGCGAGCGCATCGGGCAGCAGTTCGCGGGCGATCGGGAGATAGATGGAGCGCGCGTTGGTGCGGGCACCGGCTTCCACGAGCGCATCTTCCGGCACCCCCGCCCCTGGGAATTGCTTGAACTGCCCGATCGGACCGTTGCCGTGCTCGGCGATTGGCGAGCCAATCGGCGGCCGTAGATCGAGCTGACCACTGGCGGCGAGGATGGCGTCCCGGATCGACTCCGCATCGAGCCGGCGTTTGCTCATGCGCCAGGCGAGCGCGTTCTCCGGATCGGCGGCGAAGTTTTTCTCATCGAACGTCGAGGCGAGCTGGTAGGCGCGGCTGAGGGCGATTTCGCGAACGAGCTTCTTCACCGACCAGCCGCCCTCGCGGAACTTCACGGCGAGCGTGTCGAGCAGCGCCTGGTTGCTCGGCTTGCTGCCCGTCGTGCCGAAATTGTCCGGCGAGGTGACGAGGCCCTGTCCAAACATCCATTGCCAGACGCGATTCACCATCACGCGGGCCGTGAGCGGATTGCCGCTGGCCAGCATCCATTCCGCCAGCTCGCGCCGGCCGCTGCTGGCGGCGGGAAGTTTGGGCGGCGGCTCGTGAGTGAGCACGGACAGGAAGCCGCGCGGAACCTTCTCGCCCGGTTTGTTCACGTCGCCGCGCTCGAACACTGGCGACTCGTTGATGACGCGAAACTCCGGCGGCCGGGCAAACCGGCCATCGCGTTCGAGGAAACGCGAGGCGATCGCCTGGTCCGGCGTGCTGTTCTCGTAGCGCGGTGTGTCGTGCCCGCGCTTCCGGCTTTCTCTGAGGTGCGCAGGTTGATCCATCACCCCCATCGCCAGCGGGCGCATTTTCCCGTCGGAGCCGAACGATCCGAGTTCCGCCTCGAGCAAACCGATCTGGTTCATGCGCAGGAGCAGCAGCAACTGACCGCGCGGATTGCGACTGGCACCGGCCGGCTTGAACGTGGCGCCGGCCATTTCGTTTGCTTCCTTGAGCAGCTTGTCGAGTTCGGCCTGCTTTTGATCGCGCTCCTGTTTCGATAGCGCGCGCGGCAACACGGGCGCACCCGCGCCGCGCGGCAGCTCGATCAGCTCCGTGGCGCTGCGGTTTTGCGCGGCGAAGAACGTGCCGTAATGCGTGTCGGTGGAGAGAAAAATTCCCGCGAGCGCGTAGTAGTCCTTTTGCGGGATCGGATCGAACTTGTGATCGTGGCAGCGCGCGCAGGCGGCAGTGACGCCGAGCAGCGCTTGCGAGACGGTGTCGATCTGCTCGTCGGCGAGATCGAGCGCAAACTGCCGCGAGTTCGCCTGATTGACGCTCTTGGTCCCGATCGCGAGAAATCCGGTGGCGATGAGTTGCTCCGCGCGCTGCTTGTCGTTGTTTGCCGGGAGCAGATCGCCGGCGAGCTGCTCGCGCAGGAATTGGTCATACGGCTTGTCCTTGTTGAACGCCGCAATGACGTAGTCGCGATAGCGCCATGCATTTGGGAAAGCGAGGTTGATGTCCTTGCCCGTGCTCTCCGCATACCGCGCCACATCGAGCCAGTGGCGGCCCCACTTTTCTCCGAATTGCGCGGAGCCGAGCAGGCGGTCCACGACCTTGCTGAAGGCATCGGGCGCGCTGTCCTTGAGGAACGCGTCGATGTTTTGGGTGCTCGGCGGCAGACCCGTGAGGTCGAAACTGACGCGCCGCAGCAGCGCGAGTTTGTCCGCATCGCCCACGGGCTTCAGCCCTTTCGCCTCCATGGCGGCGAGGAGATAGCGGTCAATGTCGCCCCTCGGCCACGCCGCGTCTTTCACCTGTGGCACGGGCGCTTTCTTTGCCGGTTGCCACGCCCACCAATCCTTCGCTACCTCCCAAACATCCTCCCTCTTCGTCAACTTCGCCGCGCCCTCGCGCGGATCGGGCGCACCCATCTGCACCCATTTCTCAAAGTCCCTGATCACCTCGTCCGCGAGCTTCCCACCCGACTTCTTCGGCGGCATCGCGACATCTTCGTTCTCGTAACGGATCGCCTCGATGAGCAGGCTATTCTTGAGATCGCCCGGCACTACCGCCGGCCCATTGTCGCCGCCGCGCCGGATCCCCTCGCGCGTGTCGAGCACCAGCCCGCCCTTGATTTTCTCCGCGTCCGCCGAGTGACACTGGTAGCACTTGTCCGCCAGCACCGGCCGAATTTTCCTCGCAAAAAATTCGATGCCTGCGGGGTCGGGCTCTTCTTGCTTGAACGCGACAGTGGGTGCCTTCGGTGCCGGGGAGGCCATCGGACGACGGCGTGCTGGTGGCGGAGTCGAGGGTGTCGCGGAAGGAGCCGGAGTGCCCGGCGCGACCGGAGCGGGAGTGGCCCCGGGCCGGCGCGAGCCTTGGGTTGCCATGGCCCGGTATTCTTCGAGCGTGAGTGAGCCGTTGCCGTCCTTATCCAATCGCTTGAACATCGCGGTGACTCCGTCGGGGCGCTCCCGGAGGGACGGCATCCTTTCTTTGAGCGCGCCGAACTCAGCCTCCGAAAGCGTGCCGTTCTTGTCTTTGTCGAGGAATTCGAAGATCTGCTCCGGGCTACGGCGGGCTGCGGCAGGGCTTTGCTGGCCGAAGGCAGCCGCTGCCATGACACCGACGAGGGAGATGAGGAGCAGTTTCATGCGCACATCTTCCCACTCCCACATGAGCGGAACATGAGCGCGGCGATCATTTTTTTGCCCGCACGGTCATGCGCAAAACGCCGTCGTCGCCGAGTTCCGCCGTGAGTGTGAAGCCGAGCGCTTCTGCGGCCGCGTGTGCAATCGAAAGGCCCAGCCCCGCGTGGTTGCCGTCGGTGCGCGCGCTGTCCTTGCGCCAGAGGCGCTCGAAGAGGTGCGGCAGGTCGGCGGCGGTCAGATTCGGCGCGCGATTGGCGACTTGCAGGATCACGTCGGCGTCGCCACCGCCGATGACGACCTCGCTGCCCGCCGGCGCATACTCGACGGCATTGGCGGTCATATTCGCGAGGATGATGCGCAGCAGCCGCGGGTCGGTTTCCACAGCGCGCCCCGCTTCGACCGCGCGCGTGACCGTGACGCCGCGCTGCTTCGCGAGGTCGGCTTGCAAGGCCGCGCATTCGCCCGCCAGCGTTGCGACGTCGGTGCGCTCGCGCGCAATTCCCGCGGCGGAGCTTTCGAGCCGCGCAAGCGACAGCAGGCTGTCCACGGTCTGCTGCAACCGCGCGGCGGTCTGCGCGATTTCCTGGAAGTCCTCGGTCGAAGCCTGCTCCGGCCATTTCGCCGCGACTTCGCCCGTGGAACGAATCGCCGCCAGCGGCGTGCGCAACTCGTGCGCGAGGTCGCCGCTGAACCTGCGCTCGCGCTCGAAGCTCTGCTCCAGCCGCGCGAGCAGTTGATTGAGCCGCGCCACCACCGGGCTGATTTCTTCCGGCACATCTTCCTCGCGCAGACGTTCGCGCAGCGAAGCCGCGTCCATTTGCGCCACGCGCTCGCCCACGCGATGCAGCGGGCGCAGCGCCACCTTGATGGCCACCGCGAGGAGACCCGCGAGCACAGCGCAACACGCCAGTCCGCCGAGCGCCAGTTGCATCGAGAGCCGCGCGAGGCGCGAATCCATCTCCCGTTTGCTGAGCGCGACGGCGACATCCGTCGCGCCTCCCGCAGTGAGGCCCATCCCCCGAAACGCACGGACACGGACGCGCCCGCCATCCGGCAGCGTGCTGTCATAGACGAGGCCTTCGCGGGGAGTTTCCGGCGGCCGGTTCAACTCAGCCGCACCGAGGCTGGGAGATTTCCGCACGGTTGCGCCGCTCTCGTTCCAGATTTGGAAATAGTGGCCGCTGTCGGCATCGCTGAACTCAGGCCGGGCATTGAACCAGTCATCTCTCCGCGGCCGGGCCGATGCGCCCGGCGTGCGCGGCAGATTCGCCATCGCCATCCGCGCCGAACCCGCCAGCCCCCGGAGACGATTGTCCAGCTCCGCTTCCATCCCATGTTCCGCCGAGACATACACCGCGATTCCCGCCGCCAAACACACGGCCACGAATCCCGGCAGCAGCCACCAGAGCAATTGCGCGCGGATGCTTTTCATTCGCGCGGCTCCTCCAGCACGTAGCCCATGCCGCGCCGCGTGTGAATCAGCGGCGCGCTGTCCTCCGCAATGGCGATGGCCTTGCGCAGCGCGCAGACTGCGGTGTCCACCACATTGCTCATCGGCGAGACCGTTTCGTCGTAGATGTGTTCCTCGATTTCCGCCCGCGACACCACCCGCCCCGCGCGCAGCATCAGGAACTCCAGCAGCGCAAACAACTGCGGCGGCAGCGACAGTTCCTGCCCGGCCCGCGTCACCTTCTTCGCAGCCGTGTCCAGCACGAGGTCCGCGACCGTCAGCTTGGGTGAACGCTTCTGATATTTGCGCCGTCCCAGCGCCTCCACCCGGGCCAGCAGTTCCTCGATGGCGAATGACTTCACGAGATAATCATCCGCGCCGAGCCGCAATCCCGCGACCCGATCCTCGATCGAATCCTTCGCCGTGAGAAACAGCACCGGCGTTTCATTCCCCGCCTCGCGCAATCGCTTCAACACCTCGCGCCCATCCAGTCCCGGCAGCATGATGTCGAGAATGATGACGTCGTAGTCCCGCTCCCGCGCCATCCACCACCCCTCCTCACCATCGCCCGTCGCGTCCACGGCAAACCCCGACGCCTTGAGCGCCTTCGCCACCGGCTTGCGCAAGGCAGCTGAGTCTTCGATGAAAAGAATCCGCATGTGAGCCGGAGAGTATCACGGCGAAACATGAGGGGAAGATGAGGAACGGCGCGGCTCGATCGCGGCTGATGCCGCAGTCGCGGTGGTCTTCGACAGCGTCGCCGTTATCGCCGCACGCTAGCCGGCACGGTCATGCGAAGAGATCGGAGACCACGTGGCCGTAAACGTCGGTGAGGCGGAAATTGCGGCCGGCGTAGCGGTAGGTGAGCTTTTCGTGATCGAGCCCGAGCGCGTGCAGCAGCGTCGCGTGCAGGTCGTGCATGTGAACTTTGTCCACGACGGCGTGATGACCGAACTCGTCGGTCTCGCCGTAGGTCACGCCGCGCTTAAATCCGCCGCCCGCGAGCCAGATCGAGAAGCCGGCGGGGTTGTGATCGCGGCCCGTGCCGTTCTTTTCGGCGTAAGGCGTGCGTCCGAATTCGCCGCCCCACCAGACGATCGTGTCGTCGAGCAAGCCGCGCTGCTTGAGGTCTTCGAGCAGGCCGGCGACCGGCTTGTCCACGGCCTTCGCGTGCTCGCCGTGTTTCTTGAGATTCGAGTGCTGGTCCCAAGCGGGGTTGTTCGAGTTGTCCGCGTAATTGACCTGGATGAACCGCACGCCGGACTCGGCCATGCGCCGCGCGAGGAGGCATTGGCGGCCGAAGTTGTCGGTCTCCTTTTCGCCGATGCCGTAGAGCGCGAGCGTCTCGGGAGATTCGCCATCGAGGCCGAGCACCTGCGGCGCGGCGCCCTGCATGCGCCACGCGAGTTCGTAGCTGTTGATGACCGCTTCGAGTTCGCTCTCGCCGGGCTTCTGCGCGAGTTGCTCGGCGTTGAGATCGCGCAACAGGTCAAACTGCCGCTTCGCTTCCGCAGGCGTGCGCGGCGGCGTGAGATTGCGGATCGACGATTCCTTCGCGGGGACGCCCGCGCGGCCGATCGCGGTGCCTTGATAGACGGCAGGGAGAAAGGCGTTGCCGTAGTTGCGCGGGCCGCCGTTGCCGAGCGCAGGTGCGAGCGAGATGAAGCCGGGCAGGTTCTCGTTCTCGGAGCCGAGGCCGTAATTCACCCACGAGCCCATCGAGGGGCGGATGAAATTCGTCGTGCCCGTGTGCAGGAAGAGCGTCGCCGGGCCGTGTGCGATGCCTTCGGTTTGCATCGAGCGGATCACGCAGAGGTCGTCGGCATGCTTCGCCATCTCGGGGAAAAGATCCGACGCCCACAGGCCGCTCTGCCCGTGCTGGCCGAAGTTCCAGAGCGGTTTCATTACGCGCATCTGCGGGCTTTTGCCGGTCTTCGCGATGCTGCGCAGGTCGCCGAAGTCCACCATCTTGCCGTCGTCCTGATCGAGACGCGGCTTGTAGTCGAACGAGTCCACGTGGCTCACGCCGCCGGACATGAAGAGGAAGATGATGCGCTTGGCGCGCGGCGTGTGATGCGGCTTGCGCGGCGCGAGCGGGCTTGCGGACGCGCGTGCGGCGAGGTCGGCGAAGGCGAGAGCGCCGAAGCCGCAGCCGAGAGTTTGCAGCGCGTGGCGGCGGGAGGTGTGAATGGGACTCATGGGACGGATGGGAGTTATTCGATGTAGCGGAAATCGACGCAGGCGAACAGCGTTTGGTGAAGCTGCGCCCAGTCCTCGAGCGACGGCGTCGCGCCGAGGAAACGCACGCACTTCTCGCGCTCGGCGGCGGTCGGCGCGCGGCCGAGCGTGTGACGGTAGGCGGCGGTGAGGCGCTCTTTCTCGGGCAGCACGAGCGTGCGCTCGGCGGCGGCGCGCGATTGCTCGACGACGAACGGGTGATTGAGAAGGAAGAGCGCTTGCGGGGCGACGGTGCTCGTCTCGCGCTGGCCGACGGGCGCGTTGATGTCGGCGAAGTCGAACGCCTCAAACAGCTCGAGCCGCTTGTTGCGGAAGGCTGGCGTATAGACGCTGCGGCGCGTGTCCTTATAGACGTAGGCGTATTCGATGTTCTGCGCGGTGAAGTTGTTCGCGTCGATGTCGCCCGCGCCGTCGATGTTCGGGCCGAGGTAGTCGAGCTTCAGTTGCCCGCTGACCCCGAGGATCGTGTCGCGGATTTGCTCGGCGTCGAGGCGGCGGCGGTCCGCGTGGGCGAAGAGCAGATTCTCGGGATCGGCCGCGGCGGATTTCGCGACGGCGAGCTGCCACGTGCGCGAGAGCACGATCTCGCGCACGAGCTTCTTCAGGCTCCAGCCTTCCGCGACGAAGCGCGTCGCGAGGTGGTCGAGCAGTTCGGGGTGCGACGGCTTCTCGCCGGTCGTGCCGAGGTTATCGACCGTGCGCACGATCCCGCTGCCGAAGAGCCACGCCCACACGCGATTCACGAAGACGCGCGCGGTGAGGGGATTGTCGGCGCTTGCGATCCAGTCGGCGAATTCGCGACGGCCGCTTTCATCTTTTGGCAACTCGGGCTGCGTCTTCAGCGCGACTTGCAGAAAACCACGCGGCACCGTCTCGCCACGCTGCTTCTCGATGCCGCGCACCCGGATTTGCGTATCGGCGGGCTCCTCGTCGTCCTGCACGGACATCGCGGCGGGCCGCACCGGGCCGGCCTTCGCCAGCTTCTTGAGCTCGGTCTCGAGCTTCTTCACGCGCTTCGACGCCGCGGCGCGCTCGGGGCTCGCCTTCTCCGCGATCGCGTCTGCGACAGTCGTCTCCCCTTCCGGCAGAAGCTGCAAACCATCGACCGTCACGTAGCCTTTCGTGTCTTCGTTGCTCACGAGCACGTAGCCCGCTCCGTCTTTCTCGAAGCGATATTTGCCGAGCGAGATGAAGCGTCCGTCGATCGGCGGCGCCTCGGTCATATCGACGAAAATATTCTCCTCACCGTCGGCGTGGAGGATGGTCACGCGCACGTTGTTCGCGCGGTTGGCGAGGTGCGTGTAGGCGAGGCGCACGTCGTAGCGGCCCATCTTCGGCAGCATCGGGGTGAAGGTGATCGTCTTCTCGCCTTTGCCGTTGTTCTCGTCGGTCAGATAGCCTTCGCCGATGTAGCTGCGCGTGTGTTTCGAGTGCTTCCACTGGCCGACGACGCGCGCGTCCGTGTCGTCGAGCACGATGCCCGGCAGCTCTCCCGGCGCGATCGGCTGGCCGGCTTTCGGCGTCTCCTCGGCGACCGATTTCGAGAGCTTCGCGAGTTCCGCTTTCGCGCCTTCCACGTCCGCTTGCATCGCGGTGACTTTCGCCTCGTGCTCGCGCATCACGGCTTCATCCGGGCCGTCGCCGGGCAGCGGCGCGACGATCCAGCGCGCGACGTTGTCGGTGTAATTGAAGAGCGTCTTGGTCGAAGCGAAGATGCCGGCCATCGCGTAGTAGTCGCGCTGCGGCACGGGATCGAACTTATGATCGTGACAGCGCGCGCAGCCGATCGTCTGGCCGAGGAAGGTGCGGCCGAGCGTGTCGAGCTGCTCGTCGATGATGTCGAAGCGGAGCTGCTGCTTGTATTGCTCCTCGTAGTTGGTCGGGCCGAGCGCGAGGAAGGCGGTGGCGGTGAGGTTGCGGCGCTTGTCGGCGGGCGTCGCGGCGGGCAGGAGATCGCCGGCGATTTGCTCGCGGATGAAGCGGTCGAACGGCACATCGGCGTTGATCGCCTCGATGACGTAATCGCGGTAGCGCCACGCGTCCTTGAAGAGCAGCGTGCGCCCGCCGCCGCTCGATTCCGCGAAGCGCGCGACATCGAGCCAGTGCCGGCCCCAGCGCTCGCCGAAATGGCGGCTGGCGAGGAGCGTGTCCACCAGGCGCTCATAGGACTCATGTGTCCCATGGGACTTATTCGCCGCGAGGAACGCGTCGAGTTCGGCGGGCGTCGGTGGGAGGCCGATGAGATTCAGGTAGAGGCGGCGCGCGAGCACTTCGGGCGATGCGTCTGGCGCGGGTTTCACGTCGGCGGCTTCGGCCTTCGCGAGGATGAAGCGGTCGATGTCCGTGCGCGGCCATTTCGCGTCCTTCACGGCGGGCGGCGCGACTTTCTTCGGCGGGATGTAGGACCAGAACTTTTTGCCTTCATCGATCGTCAGCCCGGTCTGTTTCTTCGCTACTTCGCCGCCGCTGCGCGGATCGGGCGCGCCCATCTTCACCCACTGCTCGAGGATCGCGATCTCCGCGTCGGGCAGCTTGCGCTTCTCGGGCATCTGGAGGTCAACGTCCGTGTAGCGCACGGCGGTGATGAACAGGCTCTTGTCCGGCTCGCCAGGGACGATCGCCGGACCGGAGTCGCCGCCCTGAGCCCAGCCTTCGCGCGTGTCGAGGCGGAGGCCGCCTTTCACTTTCTTGTCCGCGCTGTGGCAGTCGAGACAGCGCTCAGCCAGCAACGGGCGGACTTTCTTCTCGAAAAAGGCGACGCCTTCGTCGGCCCGCGCGGAGACGGCGAGCAGGGTGGCGAGGAGGAGGGTGGCTTTGGGCGGCATGTGAAGCTTCACCTCACTAAGCCCCAGAACGCCGAATCTTGGACAAAGAATTTTCGGTCACCTCGGGCGGGTCTGGAAGGTCCGCGTGTGGCCGGTGGCGGGGATGGAGAGGGTGTAAGTCTTCGCGTCCGGCGCGATGGTGAGCTTGATGTAATGCGCCGCGCACTGCTCGTCGCGGTTCGCGATGAGTTCGTCGGTCGTGTTGTTCTCCGCGCCGTCGGGCCGCACGTTCTTGTGGACCTGATACATCGCCTGAAGGCCGGGCGAACTGCGCAGCGCGGCCATCGCCGAGGCGCTCGTGCCTTTTTTCGGGCCGTTGTTCATCACCGAGACCGTCGGCGCGAGGCTGTGGACGAAGACGGGGTTGTTGCTCGTGTCGAGGCCGTGGTGGTTGACCTGATACACATCGACCTGCCCGACACGATTGACCGGCGTGACGAGCGCGGCCTCGGTGTTCCAGGTCAGATCGCCGCCGTCGAAGAACCGGAACCCGCCGAAGCTCAGCCGCAGCGCGATGCTGTTGGCGTTGTCGCTCATGTCCTGCGGCTTGGGCTCGTGTTTCGCGCTGAGCGGGTTCGGCTTCGCGTCGGCGGGCGCGTCGATGAATTGCTGCTTCGCCGCGACGCAGATGAGTTCGAGCGGCACGTCGCTTTGGCGAAGGGGAATCTTCCCGCCGGGCTTCAACACGTTGCGCCCGTCGGCCTTGAAGTTGCGATACGGCGAGATGGTGATCGGCCAGCGCGTGTCGTTCGGGCGGTTGTCGGGGTTCGTCTCGGGGATGCCGTTGTCATGCACCTGCCCGATCGGGATGAGCGCGGAGAGTTCCGCCGCGCCGCCGAAGTGGTCCGCGTGAAAGTGCGTCGTCACGAGGTGGTCGATCTTCTTCAAGCCCGCGACCTCAGTCGCGACCTTGTGGATGCGCCCCGGATCGCGCTCGAACGGATTACCCGAATCGACCAGCACCGACTCACCCGCCGGCGTGACGATGAGCGTCGCCCCGCCGCCTTCGACATCGATCCAGTAAATGTCGAGCGTGCGATCCGCGAGCCCGGCGAAGGCGGCAGAGGTGGCCAGGAATAGCGATGCGAGGAGGTGGAGGGCGGAGCGGAGGTTCATGGGGCGGTGTGGTTGAATGAAGAGCGGTGAGGTGCGCGCCTCTCCAGCCGGCGCGTCCTTTTACCGCGAGCGGAAGATCTCGCTCGTGAGACAGTCCACGAGCAGGGCACGGAGGCCGAGCCCGTTTTTCTTCGCCTTCTCGTGAATGTCTTCGATCACGAAGTCGTCTGCGGGTTCCATCACGCGGCCGGTGGTGTAGCTGAGGGTCTGGCGGATGAGGTGGCGGATGAAGAGGTCGGCGCGCGTGTCGTGGATGATTTTCTTAAAGCCCGCGAAGTCTTCGTAGGTCTCGCCGGAGGGGAACTCGCCGGAGGTGTCGATCTTCGGCGCGGGGGCGTCTTTTTTCTTCGGCCTGGGATAAGTGGCGCGCCAGCGGCCGATGGGATCGAAGCTCTCGAGGCTGAAGCCGAGCGGGTCGATCTTGTGATGGCACTCGGCGCACGTCTTGTCCGTGCTGTGTTTGGCGAGGCGTTCGCGGATCGTCGTGGTGCCGGAGACGTCGGGCTCGATCGCGGGCACTTCATCCGGCGGCGGCGGCGGGTGGATGCCGAGGATGTTTTCGCTGACCCACACGCCGCGCGTGACGGGCGTGGTCTCGACGCCGTTCGCGCTCACGGTGAGCACGCCGGCCATGCCGAGCAGGCCGCCGCGGCGTCGGTTGCCGTCGAGGCTCACCTTCTTGAAGCCATCGGCGAGGCGCAGTGTTTTCGCCTCGGGCAGCTCGTAGAGCTTGGCGAGTTTCTTGTCCGCGAACGTGTAATCGGCATCGAGGAAGCGCGCTGCGGAGCCGTTTGTTTCGAGCAGGTCGCGGAAGAAGATGCGCACTTCCGTCTTCATCGCGGAGGGCAGGTCCTCGGCGTAGTAGGCGCGATTCGTTTCGCGCGGCGGCGGCATTCCGCCGAGGTCGCGGAAGTTCAGCCAGCTATCGATGAAGCCGTTCACGAAGGCAATGACGCGCTCGTCGGCGAGCATGCGCTGGATCTGCTTCTTCAGCTGGGCGTCCTGCGCGAGTTGGCCGGATTTTGCCGCGGCGAGCAGCGCTGCGTCCGGCGGCGCGGACCACAGGGCAAAGGAGAGGCGCGAGGCGAGGTCGTAGGGCTGAAGCGGCTTCGCGGATTCGTCGGTGATCTCGCTCAGGTAGAGGAAGGAGGGCGAGCAAAGGATGAGCTTCACTGCATCGAGCGCGGACTGGCGCGGCGTGGCTTTTTCCGCGAGCCGCTTTTCGTAAAGCGCGCGGATGGGTTGGCGATCCGCGTCGGTGAGCGGACGGCGATAGGCTTTCTCCGCAAAGGCGTTGAGCTGATCCAGCGCGCGATCCGCATGGAAGCCGCCTTTGCCAAACACGGCGAGTTCCTCCGCACCGCCACCTTCCTCGCGCACGGGGCCGTGAATCTTGATCTCGCTGATGCGGATGTGCGGGAGCTTGCCCTGCAACAAAATGTGCGCGCGACCAACGCCGGAGCGGCCGGTGTCTCCCTTGAACTCGTCCTTGTAGCGCTTGTTGATCGTGACGACCGACGCGCGGGATTCATACGGACCGTTCGGGAAGATGAAGCGCGGCGTCTGCCCGGCTTCGAGCCACACGCGGAACTTGAACCACGTCGGCTCGTTGTCCGGCACCACGGCGCTGGCGAGCAGCGGTTCGATGGCCTGCGGATAGTGGATGTGGCCCTTGGTCACATCGCCGGGCACGACGCCGAGGATGAAGGGTTCGGAGAAATCGATGCCGAAGATTTCGGGATCGTAATGCGTATCGCGATGCAGCGCCGCGGCCTCGACCTCGATGTCGTAGAGACCGGAGACGGGCACGCCTTCCTTGAAGTCCTCGATGTGACCGTAGCCGCCCTGGCGCGTGTCGGTATTCGGCTGCTCGTAGAGGCAGAGGTAGCGGTAGTTGAAGGCGGATTTGTGCGAGCCGCTCAGCTCCTCGTATTGCAGGAAGTGGCCGTTGAAGCGCCAGTCCTTCGGCTCCATCGCGGGCTTGCCGAGCCGCGCTTCCACCAGCCGATTGGCGGCTTGGAAGTATTGATCGACGAGGAAGCCGGAGGTCACGAGCGACTGGCCGATGGTGTCGATGTGCTGGCTGGTTTTCTCCTTCGGAAAATCCGCGGTGAGCCCGAGCGTGTCCACGCGCCGGCCGAAGAGCGTGGCGAGCGTGTTCTCATACTCGCGGCTGGAAAGGCGGCGCATCACCGTGCGCGAACCCGAGCTTTCGAGTTTGCCGCGAGCCGCCACCACACCCTCGCGCAGCGCGCGCAACACGGCGATCCGCTCCCCGTCGGACGGCTGGTCCGCCTTCTTCGGCGGCATCTCCTTCAGCGTGATCTGATCGATGATGTCTTTCGCCTCGATCAACCCCGCGACCGACTTCAGCGGCAGCGCGAACTTTTCGAAATCACGGTCGCCTTTCTGCGTCGTCGAGTCGTGGCAATCGAGGCAGTAGGTCTCGAGAAACTGCCCGACGACTTTCGCCGCCGGCGCGCTTTTCTCCGCCCGCAACGGCATCGCCGCCAGCGCGGCGGCGAGGCAGACCTTGAGCACCCTCCGCATCAGGCGAAGCGGCCCGTGCTGCTGCCGAACGCGTCGATCTCGACGCCCATCTTCTGCGCGATGTCCACGAAGAGATTGCACAGCGGGACCTTGTTGATGCCCTCGCGCGGCACTTGCCGGAACTCGCCGTGCTTGTAGCCGCCGCCGGCGAGGATGATCGGCAGGTCGGAATTCTTGTGCGAATTCCCATCGCCCATCCCGCTGCCGAACAGCACGGCGGTCGAGTCGAGCATCGAGCGCTCGCCGTCGTTCATCTTCGCCAGACGCGCGACGAATTTCCCGAAGTGCTCGATCTGATACTTCTCCAGCGCGATCAGGCTGGCGATGGCTTCCGGGTCGTTCCCGTGATGCGACAGGCCGTGGTAATCCTTTGTGATCCCGAGATGCTGCGGCATGAAATCGCCGCCGATCTCCAGCGTGGCGATGCGCGTCGAATCGGTCTGCAAGGCGAGCGCGATCAGCTCGTAAAGCAGCGGCAGATCCTCGACCGCGTTGCGATTGGACGGCTTGTCAAAAGGTGCCTGCGGCTTCGGCTGGCTGGTCCAGCGCCGGCGGAGTTCCAGTCGCTTCTCCACGTCGCGCACGGAGGTGAGATACTCGTCGAGCTTGTCCTTGTCCTCCTGGTTCACATGGCGGGAGAGCCGGTTCGCTTCCTCGCGGACCGAGTCGAGGATCGAGGCCTGCACATGGTTCTCCTGCTTGCGGCGCACCTGCCGATCCTTCGAGTCGCCGACGAAAAGTTTCTCAAACAACTCCGCCGGATTCGTGATCGGCGGCACGCGCACGCCCGACTTCGTCCACGCGATCTGGCAGCCGCCGTGGATGCCGCCCTCCGAGCCGACCGTGAGTGAGGGAAACCGCGTCTGGTGGCCCACTTCGTCGGCGAGATACTGATCGATGGTCACGTTGCCATCCGGGCGGTTTTGCGCCTCGGAATTCAGCACGCCGGAGAGAAACGAATGCACCGCGAAGTGCCCGCCCTTCACGCCGTGATCCAGCCCGCGATAAACCGTCACCTGACTGCGATGATCCCAGATCGGATCGAGCAGGGTCGTCTTCTCGTATTCCCGCCCCGCCGTGCTCGGGAAAAACTGCTTCGTCTGGAACCCGAGCAGATTTCCAATCGCGACAAAGCGCCGCGCTCCCATTCCCGCTCCCTTCACCGCCTGAATGGCGGGATTCCCCTCCACCGCCGCAGCCATCAGCGACGGAAGTTTCGGCAGCGCGAGCGCGGTGCCAACGGTTCGGAGTATGAAGCTGCGTCGATTCATGGGCGTAAAAGGGTCGCTGGGTTCCAATCGCCCGCGGCTGGGTCTCTTTGCAAGAAATACGTCCACGGCCCCGCGCGCCGGCTCCGGCACGGCGCGGGCAGGCGGAGCGTTCGGAAAATCGCCTGTCCAAATCCGCGGGTGCGCGGACTTATCCGGGCAAAGCCATGTCCCCGCCTGACCGCGCCGAAGAATTCGTTTTCCTGCTCGCCCGCCACGAGCGGCTGCTCGGCGCCTACGTGATGACGATGGTGCCGCATCCGCAGGATGCCGACGACATCCTGCAGGAGGCGAAGGTCGTGATGTGGCGCGCGTTCGGGAAGTTCGAGCCGGGGACGAACTTCGGCGCGTGGGCGCGGAAGGTCGCGTTTCATCAGGTGCTCGCCTTCCGCAAACGCAAGCACCGCGACCGGCTCGACTTCAGCGAAGACTTCCTCCGCGCCGTCGCCGACGAGGCGGAGAGCAGCGCCGACCGGCTCGAGCAGCGCGAGCGCGTGCTGCACGAGTGCATCGCGAAGCTGCCCGCCGATCACCGCGAGGCGCTCGATCTGCGCTATCGCGAAGGTCTGTCGCTCGAAGACATGGCCGCGCGCCTCGGTCGCACGGTCGGCGCGCTTTATCGATTGCTCAGCCGCGTGCGCGCGGTGCTGCACGAGTGCGTCACCCAAAACCTGAATCGCCATGAACCAGCCTGATCCGAAAGCCGAACTGCTCGAACTCTGCGACCGCCTGCTCGATGGCGAGTTCACACCGGAAGACCGCGCGCGGCTGGAGGCGCTCGTGCTCGGCGACGCGGACCTGCGCCGGCTCTACGTCGAGACGCTGCACCTGCACGCCGCGCTGCGGCAGAATGCGCCGCGCCTGAGCGACGCGCCACTCGCGGAGATTGTAGCCACGTCGCTCCGCGACGTGCGCGGCCCAGAGGGCCGCGGCTACAACGTCCTCCGCTGTCCGCGCTGGCCGATGCAGATCGCGGCGGGGCTCGCGATCGGGCTCGGCATTTGGTGGTTCACGCCGCGCCCGGCGGAGCGGCCGCTCGCGACGCTCGTCGAGACGAACGGCGCGCGCTGGGAGAACTCCTCGCTGCCGACCTCGCCCGGCTCGGCGTTGCACGCGGGACGGCTGCGGCTCGCCGATGGCGTCGCGCGCATCGTTTTCCAAAGCGGCGCGGAGGTCTCGCTCGAGGGCGACGCGGAACTCGAACTGACCGGACCGAACGCGTGCTTCCTCCACTCCGGCGCGCTCACCGCGCATGTGCCGGAGCAGGCGAAGGGCTTCGTCGTCGGCACGGCGAACGCGAAGCTCATCGATCACGGCACTGACTTCGGGATCAGCACCGACGCGGCGGGGCGCGCGCAGGTGCAGGTGTTGCAAGGCGAGGTCGAGCTTCAGCACGGGCGCTCCGGCGACACGCTGCGGCACCAGACGCGCGAATCCACGGCGATCACCGCGGAGCGATTTTCGCCGACGAAGGACAAGGCCGATGGCGAGCCGGACCGCTACGCCTTCGCCCGCACGACCACCGCCGCGCGCAAGCCGATGCTCGCGCTCACGACCGCGGGCGGCAGCGGCGACGCGGCATACGTCGTCTCGCCGAAAAGCCCGATCCATTACTCGGACACGCTGCTGCTCGTGAAGAACGCGCCGACGACCTCGTATCTGCGCAAGGCGTTGCTGCGTTTCGATCTCACGCCGCTGCGCGAGCGGCGCGTGGCCGAGGCGTCGCTCGCGTTGAACTTCGAGGCGACCGGCTTCGGCTACGCGTCGCTCACCGACGAGTGCGTCTTCGCCGTCTATGGAGTCACCGACGACGCGCAGGACGCGTGGTCCGCCGAGACGCTCGCGTGGGAAAATGCGCCCGCCTTCTCCGCCGATGCCGGCGCCGTGGACACGACGCGCGCGGTGAAGCTCGGCACGTTCACGACGCCGCGCGGCGTGGTGAGCGGCGCGTTTTCCATCGAGGGCGAAGCGCTCGCGGATTTCCTCAACGCCGACGCGAACCGCCGCGCGACGCTCGTCGTCGTGCGCGAGACGGTGCAGCAGGGAAACACGACCGCCGTCCACGGCTTCGCCGGCAATCGCCACCCGACACTCGCGCCGCCGACGCTGCGGCTGACGCTCGCCGAGTAGGCGGGCGGACTGGACGATGACGCTCGAAGCACGCAGAGTCGGTCGAGTGAACCCGAAGAAACCGAACGAATCGAAGAACGGCGCGACTCCCGCGCGTGCATGGCGGATTCTCCTCCTCCTCGCGATCGTCTTCCTGCCCGGATGCGCGAGCATGCAGACGGTGGTCGGCAGGCTGCCCGTTCCGCAGCAGAGCATCCCGTCGTTTGGCGGGGCGAAGCGCGTCGTGATCGACAAGACCGAGCAGAAGCTGCGCGCCTACGACGGCGGGCAGCTCGTCTTCGAGACGCGCGTGAGCACCGGGATGGAAGGCAGGCGCACGCCGAATGGCAGCTTCCGCGCGCGGATGAAGGAGCCGATGCACTACTCGAGCCTCTACGACAACGCGCCGATGCCCTACAGCGTGCAGTTTCACGGCAACTATTTCCTCCACGGCTACAGCGTCGTGCCGGATCATCCCGCCTCGCATGGCTGCATCCGGCTGCCGATGAATGGCCTCGGCCGCAACCCGGCGAAGCTTTTCTACGACTGGGTCCGAATCGGCACGCCGATCCGCGTGACCGGCCACTGGCAAAACTGACTCCCTCCTTCACCCATGCTCCGCCCCCGAAAAAAATACACCGTCTTCGATCTCCAACAGCTCAAGGGAAAGCGCGTGCTCACGCACATCCACGTGAAGTCGCCGGAGGAAGCCGCCGCCGCGGAGGAGGCGGGCGTGGACTTGATGAGTTGCAGCTTCGACAGCCCCGCGGCGGAGGCGCGGCTGCCGCATCTCGTCGCCGCCGCGCCGAATAGCTTTCTCTCGTGCGCGACGCCGCACGGGATGGCGTCGCCGGAGGAGGCGATCCGCGTGGCCTTCCGAGCGCTCGAGATCGGCGCGAGCAGCGTCTATTGCTCGGCGAGTCCGTTCATCATCGAGGCGATGGCGCGCGAGCGCATCCCGGTCGTCGGGCATCTCGGCCTCGTGCCACGTCACGTCACGTGGACCGGCTACCGCGCGATCGGCCGGACGGTCGAGGAAGCGCGCGAGCTTCATCGCCGGATGAAGGAGCTGGAAAATGCGGGCGCCTACGCCGCGGAGCTCGAAGTCGTGCCGCACAATCTCGCGCGCTGGCTCAGCTCGCAGACGAAGCTGCTCCTCATGTCGCTCGGCTCCGGCCCCGGCTGCGACACGCAGTTCCTTTTCTCCGACGACATCCTCGGCGACTACGACGAACGCCTCCCGCGCCACGCGAAAGCCTACCGCGACTTCGCCGCCGAGCACCGCCGCCTGCAAGCCGAGCGCCTCGCCGCCTTCCGCGAATACATCGCCGACGTGAACGAGGGCCGCTTCCCCGAGCGCGGGCATCTCGTCGAGATGGACGCGCCGCTGCTCGACGAGGTAGTGCGCTCGATCGCAGAGCCGCGCTAAGTCTTCGCCACGCTCACCAAACCCAGCGGCCGTAGATCCCACACGGCAGCACGAGTCCATCGCGGGTGATCGCCAGGCCGACCTCGCCGGTGCTGAGCGAGCCACCTTTCGAGCCGAGCAGCCGGCTCATCACATTCCCCAGCGCGGTCGGCGAGAGGCCGGTGGTGTAGCTGTTCACGAGGAAGAACGCGGGACGCTCCGACAGGATCGCGCGGCAGTCCTCGATCAGCGGCCAGAGATGTGTGTCGAGCTTCCACACTTCGCCGCCGGCGCCGTGGCCGTAGCTGGGCGGGTCCATGATGATCGCATCATACTTTTTCCCGCGCCGGATTTCGCGGCGCACGAAGGCGAGGCAATCGTCCACGATGTAGCGGATCGGCGCGTCGCCGAGGCCGCTGAGCCGGGCGTTCTCGCGGCACCATTCGACCATGCTTTTCGCGGCATCGACGTGGCACACGCTCGCGCCCGCCGCGGCGGCGGCGATCGTGGCGGCGCCGGTGTAGCCGAAGAGATTGAGCACGGAGACTTCGCGACCCTTCGCTTTCGCGGCGCGGATCTGCCCGCCGCACCAGTCCCAGTTCACGGCCTGCTCTGGGAAAAGCCCGGTGTGCTTGAAGCCGGTCGGCGCGATCTTGAAGACGAGTTCTCCGTATTTGATCGTCCAAGACTTCGGCAGCTTGCGCCGGAACTCCCATTCGCCGCCGCCCTTCTCGCTGCGGTGATACCACGCATCCCATTTCTTCCACTCGCCCGCGCGCGGCCAGATGACTTGCGGGTCGGGCCGCGCGAGCACGACATCGCCCCAGCGCTCGAGCTTCATGCCATCGCCCGTGTCGAGGATTTCGTAATCGCGCCAGTCGCTGGCGACGAGATTGGCGACCGTGGGCGGTTGAAGTGGAGGCATCGCGAAGACGCCCGCCGTTACATCGGCATGAGGGCGGTTGCAAACCGCCGCTCCCGGAAGCGCGCAATGCATCGTTCCCGCCGAGCGGATTTGATTGGCTGAATCAGCGGCGCAGCGCACGATGCGCACCATGATCCTCCGCCGCCTTCCCCTCGTCGCCCTCGCCTGTCTCACCGCATCCGCCTTCGCCGAGGATGCGAAGCTGCCCGGCATCGGTGCGGCGATGCAGGAAATGGTGGCGAAGAATGAAGTCGCCGGCGCGGTCACCGTCGTCGTCGCGAAGGACAAGGTGCTGCATGTCGAGAGCACCGGCTTCGCGGATGTCGCGACGAAGCGGGCGATGACGCCGGAGACGATCTTTTGGATCGCGTCGATGACGAAGCCAATCACCGGCGCGGCGATCCTCATGCTGCAGGATGAGGGGAAGCTGCACGCGAGTGATCCGGTGGCGAAGTATCTGCCGGAGTTTGCGAACTTGAAGACGCCGTCGGGCAAGCCGGCGAATCTCACCATCGCGCAGATCCTCACGCACACCTCCGGCCTCGGCGAAGCGGGCGGACCCGCGGCGCAGCAGGCGAAGACGCTCGCCGATCTCGTTCCGATCTGGCTCGCCGCGCCGATGCAATTCGAGCCGGGCGAGAAATGGAAATACTGCCAGAGCGGCATCAACGCCGCCGGGCGCATCGTGGAAGTGGTGAGCGGGATGAGCTTCGACGCGTTTCTCCAGCAGCGGTTTTTCGATCCGCTCGGGATGAAAGACACGACCTTCTATCCCAGCGATGAGCAGCGTGTCCGGCTCGTGACCGCTTACGCGAAGGACAAAGCCACCGGCGCGCTCTCAGCGGTGCCGCCGCGCGATGGCTACGAGGGCACACGCAACCGCCCGCCGCTGGGCAATGGCGGGCTCTACTCGACCGCGCGTGACTACGCGCGCTTCTGCCAGATGCTCGTCGCTGGCGGCACGCTCGACGGTCGGCGCTACCTCAGCGCGGAAGCGATGAAGTTCCTCGCCACGCCGCAGACCGGCGATCTGCCGGTGGGATTCTTCCAGGGCGACGCATTCGGCAATCGCGGCAAAAACTACGGCTGGGGTCTCGGGACGTGCATCCTGCGCACGCCGCACGAAGGCGTGGCGGCGATGCTCTCACCCGGCACGTTCGGCCACGGCGGCGCGTGGGGCACGCAGGCGTGGATCGATCCGGTGCGCAGCGTCGCGTTCGTGCTGATGGTGCAACGCGCGAATTTTGCGAACAGCGACGCGAGTGAAGTGCGCCGCGCTTTCCAACAAGCCGCGGTGGACGCGCTCGGGAAGCAGTAGGTATCGGTGCTTCCCAAGCCGAAGGGCGAATGCGATGCGTCCGCCAACATGAATTGGCGCATCGTTCTCCCACTCGCATTCCTCGTCGTCGGCACGCTTGATTGCGTCGCCGACAACTGGCCGCGATTCCGCGGACCGAACGGCTCCGGGCTTTCGGATGCAGCGATTCCGGCCGTGTGGACCGATGCGAACCGGCTTTGGAAAGTCGCGCTTCCCGGCACCGGGCACGGCTCGCCCGTGGTGTGGGGCGACCGCGTGTTCGTCCTCTGCGGCAGCGAGGAAACAGGCGCGCGCACCGCGCTGTGCGTGAGCACGAAGGACGGCGCGACGCTTTGGAAAGAGGAAATCGCGGGCGCTCCCTACCGGCACCATCGCTTCAACAGCGTCGCGGCCAGCACGCCCGCGGTCGATGCGGAGCGCGTATATTTCACATGGGGATCGTCCGAGAAACTGACCGTCGCGGCGTTTGCTCACGACGGCACCGCGGCTTGGGAGGCGGATCTCGGGCCGGTGAAGCGCGAACATGGGTTCGGTTGTTCGCCCATCATCCACGGCGGATTGCTCATCCTCTCGAACGACCAGGAAAGCGACGGCGCGCTCTTCGCGCTCGATGCCGCGACCGGCAAGGTGCGCTGGAAACTGCCGCGGGCCGAGAACCATTCCAACTACGCCACGCCCTGCATTTACAAGCCGCCGGGCGGCGTCGAGCAGGTCATCATCCCGAGCTGGCGGCTCGGCATCACCAGCGTCGATGCGACGAGCGGCAGGCAGCTTTGGCAGAATGCCGTCTTCGGCAAAAAGCCAGAGCGCGCCATCGCCTCCCCGCTCGTGGCAGGCGAGTTCGTCATCGCGAACTGCGGCTTCGCGGGCCGCGACAAACACGTCGTGGTGCTCAAGCCGGGGAAAATTCCCGGCACGATGGAGGAAGCGTGGCGCATCGAGAAGAGCGCGCCGCACATCCCGTCCCCCATCGTGGTCGGTGATCACATGTTTCTTTGGAACGACCAGGGAGTGATCCAATGCGCGAAGCTCGCCACCGGCGAAATCCTCTGGACGGAACGCGTCGCCGGCGAGTTCTTCAGCTCGCCGGTCAGCGCGGGAGGCCGCCTTTTCAGCGTGGATAAGACGGGAGTCGTCGTCGTGGTCGCGGCGTCGGACAAATTTGAGATGCTCGCGCGCAATCCGCTCGGGGAAGCGACGCAGGCGACTCCGGCGATCGCTGGCGGACGCATGTTCATCCGCACGTCCGAACACCTCCACTGCATCGGCGCCGCTCGGCCATAGCGGACGCTATCTCGCTTTCACTTCCCGATCGGGTTCTTCCACTTGAGGCCCCGGAAGCGGGAGAAGTCGGCGTCCGTGGATTGGAGCACGCAGTTGTGCTCCACGGCCAGCGCCGCGAGGTGGGCGTCGGTGACCAGATTGCCGACTGCACTTCCGCTGCGGAGCATTTGTTGAAAGATCGCCCAGTGCCCATCGGTGGGCTGGATGATGCGCACGCATGACTGGTTGAGCCAGCTTTGCACGCGCTCGGCCGCCTCCTTGAGAGTGAGCGGACGCTGGTGCAGTCGCGCATTCGTCGCGATGCGGATGAAGGCGTTCAGCACCGGCCAGCACAAGCCCACCGCATCGGAACCACTGAGCTGGGCATCCCACCAGGTCCGGGCAGCCTCGTGGTGCTCCGACAAGCTGTCTTCGGCGTAGAGCAGAAGATTCGCGTCCACGAGGATCATTGATGGTCCTCTCCCTCGGCAGCGGCGATCAGTTCGGAGATATTGTCGTAGCTGAAGCCCCGGCGGAGCCCCATCGCGCGCGGCTTGGTTCGATAGGGTTTCGCAGTCGGCGGAGAAAGGATCTCATCCAGTCCCACGCGCAGGGCGGCATTGATGACCTCCTTGAAGGGCTTGCGCAATCGGGCCGCGCCTTTCTTCGCCTTGGCTGCGACATCAGGGTCTAGCGTCAATGTGGTTCTCATGCAGGCATCATGATGCCTACGGAGCAAAGTTCAACGCACAGTTCGAGGCGTTGAATGACGAGGCGCTCGCGGCCGGGCAGAATTAGCGCGGCTTCTGGGTCGGCGGGCGTTTTGCCACGTCGCAGCCGCAGCCGGAGTTGCAGCTTTTCTTTCCGCGAAAGTAGCGCGCCGCGAAGTAGCCGAGCGCACCGAGGATGGCGGCAGCGACGAGGATCGTGTCGAGGTTCGCGCTCATTGGAAGCCGAGGAGACGGCCGCCTTGATAGACGACGAAGGCGCCGAGCCAGGCGAGCGCGGTCATGTAGGCGGTCTGGAAAATCGGCCAGCGCCACGAGTTCGTCTCGCGGCGGACGATGGCGATGGTGCTCACGCATTGCATGGCCAGAACGTAGAACACCATGAGGCCGAGGCAAACGAGCGGCGTGAAGACGGGGCGGCCGCTCGCGTGCTTTTCGTTGCGCATCGTGTCTCGGAGCGGCTCGCTCGTGTCGTCGGCGTCCTCGATGTTATAGACGATGCCCATCGTGCCGACGAAGACTTCGCGCGCGGCGAAGCTGCCGATGAGGCCGATGCCGATTTTCCAGTCGTAGCCGAGCGGCTTGATGAGCGGTTCGATCGCGTGGCCCATGCGTCCGCCATAGCTTTGCGCGATGGCTTGCGCGGGCGTGGTGTCGGGGTCCGCCGGCTTCGGAAAAGTGAGCAGCGCCCACAGGACGATGGAGAGCGCGAGGATGACGGTGCCGGCGCGGCGGAGGAAGATGAGGCCGCGTTCCCACATGCGCAGGAGGACGGTCTGGAAGGACGGCCAGCGATACGGCGGCAGCTCGAGCAGGAGCATCGGTGTCTCGCTCTTGAGCAGGGTCTTTTTGAAAAGCCACGCCATGACGAACGCTGCGACGAGGCCGACAAGATACATCGCGAGCATGATGCCCGCTTTCTGCCACACGCTCGCGATCGGGATGAGCACGGCGATCATCAGCGAATAGACTGGCAGCCGCGCCGAGCAGCTCATCAGCGGCGCGACGAGGATGGTGACGAGCCGGTCCTTGCGGTTCTCGATCGTGCGCGTGGCCATGATGCCGGGGATCGCGCACGCGAAGCTGCTGAGCAGCGGGATGAAGGATTTCCCGTGCAGGCCGACGCGCGCCATTACGCGATCCATGATGAACGCGGCGCGCGCCATGTAGCCGGTGTCTTCGAGCAGGCCGAGGAAGAAGAAGAGGATGAGAATTTGCGGCAGGAAAATGACGACGCCGCCGACGCCGGTGACGACGCCATCGGAGAGCAGGCTCTGGAAATCGCCGTCGGGCACTCTCGATTTCACCCAGTCGGCGACGCTCGAAGTCGCGCCGTCGATGAGGTCCATCGGCACCTGCGCGACCCAGAAGATGGCGACAAACATCAGCACCATCACGCCGAGAAATGCGGCCCAGCCGAAGATCGGGTGCGTGAGCCAGCCGTCGAGCTTGTCGGAGAGCGAGAGCGCGGGCTGGTCGGCCTTTCGCACGGCGGCGTCGCACACACCTTGAATCCACGCGTAGCGCGCCTCGACCGGCGCGGCGACGGGATCGACCCCCGCTGCGCGCAACCGCTCGCGCGCGCCCGCCGCGGCTTCGACCAGAGCGGCATCGCCCAGCGCGGCCTCGGTGAGATGCGCGCGGTCGGAGATGGTGAGCAGCAGCAGCGCCTCGGAGCGCGCGGCATCGGCGCGGACCTTGAGCTTGTCGGCGAGAACGAGCACTTCAAACTCGATGTCCTCGGGCATCGGCGCGCAGTGCGGCGGTGGCGGGATGGGCTGCGAGAGCGCCTGCTTGAGCTCGACGAAACCGGTGCCTTTCGTGGCGATCATCGGCACGACGGGGACGCCCAGCTTTTCCCGCAACACTGCGAGATCGATGACGGTGCCTGCCTGCTCCGCAACATCGATCATGTTCAGCGCGACGACGACGGGGATGCCGAGTTCGAGCAGTTGCGCGACGAGGTAGAGGTTGCGCTCGATGTTCGAGGCATCGACGACGCAGATGATCACGTCAGGCCGCGGCGTGTCGTCGCGCCGGCCGAGCAGCACGTCGCGCGCGACGGCTTCGTCGGGCGAGCGGACCTGGAGCGAATAGCTGCCCGGCAGGTCGAGCAGATCGAAAGGCTCGCCGTGCGTGCCGTGGAAGCGTCCGACTTTTTTCTCGACCGTCACGCCCGGGTAGTTGCCGGTGCGCTGGCGCAGGCCGGTGAGCGCGTTGAAAATGGTGGTCTTCCCGCAGTTCGGATTGCCAGCGATGGCGACGTGGCGAACCTGCGGAGCCGTTGCGGTCATCGCGTTACAGCCGCGACACGCGGATGCCCGCGGCTTCGTGTTTGCGGATCGAGAGATGGTAGCCGCGCACCTTCAACTCCACCGGATCGCCGAGCGGCGCAAAGCGCACGACTTCAAACTCGCTTCCCTTGGTCATCCCCATCTCGAGCAGGCGCTGGCTCTGCTCGGGCGGCAGATCGAAGCCGACGATCCGACCGCGCTGGCCGATCGTGAAGGCTGCGAGAGTCTCGTGCTCCGCCGCTTCGCTCATGCCCGCACTCGCTCGACGAGCACGTGCGCCGCGAGATCGCGCCCGAGGGCGACCCGCGTGCCGGCGAGCAGGCAGATGCACGCCCCGCGCTGCGCCACCACTTTGCACACCTCGGCGGACTCGCAGAAGCCCAGTTCGCGCAACCGGTCCGAGGTCGCGCAGTCCCGCTTGAGGTCGATGACCCGGAGCCGTTCGCCGCACCGGGCTTCCAGCAAACTGATCGTCTCACGCGCCTGGCGTGGGATCGGGCAATGGGTGGAATCGGGGTCTGGCATTTTGCTTACTGCGATTAAGTCTCAGGAGCGTATCGGCGTTAGGAGGAATGTTGTCATCCGGTTTTTCGCTCCCGCTTTTGTCTAGGTCTGCGGCTCCTCGGTCGTCACGGTGCCCGGCGATTGCAGCGCCTGCTCAAAGGCGCGCCACGCGAGCATCGCGCACTTCACGCGCTGGGGAAATTTTCGGACGCCAGCCAGCAGGCGCAGGTCGCCGAGCATTTTGGGCGGGTCGGCGACTTCGGTGGTCACGATGTCGTGGAAGGCGGCGAGCATCGCCTCGGCTTCGGCGCGCGGTTTGCCTTTGAGTTTGAGCGTCATCATGGAGGCGCTGGCCTGGCTGATCGCGCAGCCCTGCCCGGTGAACTTCACGTCTTCCACCGCGCCGTCGGGAGAGAACTGCACGCTCAGATCGATCTCGTCGCCGCAGGATGGGTTGTCGCCGTGGACGTGGATGGCGCCGGGGATGTCGCCCTTGTTTCGCGGGCGGCGCGAGTGGTCGAGGATGACCTGCTGGTAGAGTTCTTCGAGTTCGGCGTTCACGTGGATGTCACGGATGATTAACCACGGATTGCACGGATAACACGGATGAAGACAAACCGCCCCGCGTTCCCATCCGTGCCATCCGTGTAATCCGTGGTCTTTTCATGAACGTAATCCGTGGTCATCGGGTGAAGAAGCGGTGCGCGGTGGTGAGGATTTCCATCATGCGGTCGATCTCGGCGTCGGTGTTGTAGAAGTAGAAGCTCGCGCGGTTGGTGCCGGGGAGGCCGAGTTTGCGCATGAGCGGCTGGTTGCAGTGGTGGCCGCCGCGCAGGGCGAGGCCGTATTCGTTCGCGTAGGTGGTGAGGTCGTGCGGATGCGCCCATTCGGCGGCGAAGCCGACGAGCCCGCCGCGATGCTCGCGCGGGCCGAAGATGCGGATGCCGGGGAGCGTCTCGAGCTTCGCGAGGGCGCTGAGCGCGAGTTGCTCGTCGTGCGCGAAGATGCGGTCGCGGCCGATCGCTTCGAGGTAATCGATCGCCGCGGCTAGCCCAACGGCGCCGGCGACGTTCGGCGTTCCGGCTTCGAAGCGATGCGGCGCGGGTTTGAATGTCGCGCGCTCGTAGCTCACGCTCACGATCATCTCGCCGCCGCCGTGCCAGGGCGGCGTGGCTTCGAGCACCTCGGCGCGGCCGTAGAGCGCTCCGCTGCCGGTGGGCGCGCACATTTTGTGGCCGGAGAAGGCGTAGAAATCGCACCCGATCTCGCGCACATCGACGGGCGCATGCCCGGCGCTCTGCGCGCCATCGACGAGCGACACCGCGCCGACATCCCGCGCCCGGCGGCAGAACTCGGCGACGGGATTGATGGTGCCGAGCGAGTTCGAGATGTGGGTGAAGGCGAAGACCTTCACCTCCGGCGTGAGCAGCGTGTCGAGCGAGGCGAGATCGAGCGTGCCGTCGGCGAGCACGGGCACGAAGCGCAGCCGCGCGCCGCTTCGCTCCGCGAGGAGCTGCCACGGGACGAGGTTCGAGTGGTGCTCCATCTCGGTGAGCAGGATCACGTCGCCCGCCTTCACGAACCGCCCACCCCAAGCCTGCGCGACCAGATTGATCCCCTCGGTCGTGCCGCGCGTGAAGACGATCTCCTCCGGCGAGTTCGCACCGAGAAAGCGCGCCACCTTCACCCGCGCCGACTCGTAAGCGTCGGTCGCCCGGTTGCTCAGTTCGTGCAGGCCGCGATGCACGTTCGCATTGTCGCGCTCGTAGTAAGTGCGCAGCGCCTCGATCACCGCGCGCGGCTTCTGCGAAGTCGCTGCGTTATCAAAATACACGAGCGGGTGCCCGTTGACCTGCTGGTCGAGAATCGGAAAGTCGGCGCGGATGGCGGCCCAATCGGGTGTCATGGGCCGACTGTCGGGTGTCCGCGCGCGTGTGTCACGCGACACCTCTGCCCGTTGCCGAGCACGGGATGTGGTGTAAGAAGCCGCCCAAACCTTATGGCTCAGCCCGAAAATCGCCCCAACGGCAACCGCTCGCCCAACAACGGCGGCGGCCAGGAACCCAACTTCAACTGGCGCGGCGTCGTGCTGTTTGCGATCGCCGTCATGCTGATCGGAGGCGCGTTCGTCTTCAACAAGGCCAACCCCATCGGTGGCTCGAAGGAAATCACCTTCCCCGAGTTCGCCGAGGCGCTGACCAAGAAGGAGATCATCACCGACGATTCCACGCGCTACCCGGTCACGCTCGTCGCGCAGCCTGGCTCGGCGAATGAAATCCTGCGCGCCTGGCGCCGCAGCAGCGTCACCGGCCAGCCCGAGGAAATCCGCACGCCGGTCAACCTGATGTATTTCCAGGACAACCTCTACAAGCTGCTCGACGAGCACGGCATCAAGCCCGTGCAGAAGGAAGAGAGCAACGCGGTCGCCGGCGCCGTGCTCAGCTTCCTGCCGATCGTCCTCTTCATCCTCGTGCTCTACTTCCTCTTCCGGCAGCAGATCCGCATGGCGGGAAAAGGCGCGCTCAACTTTGGCAAATCCAAGGCCAAGATGCTCGCGCGCGACAAGAACAAGACCACCTTCAAGGACGTCGCGGGCGTCGAGGAGGCGAAGGAGGAAGTGCAGGAGATCGTGGAGTTCCTGCGCGACCCGAAGAAGTTTCAGAAGCTCGGCGGCCGCATCCCGAAGGGCGTGCTCATGGTCGGCAATCCCGGCACCGGCAAGACGCTGCTCGCGCGCGCCATCGCGGGCGAAGCCGACGTGCCGTTCTTCTCGATCAGCGGCTCGGACTTCGTGGAGATGTTCGTCGGCGTCGGCGCGAGTCGCGTGCGCGACATGTTCGAGCAGGGCAAGAAAGCCGCGCCGTGCCTCATCTTCATCGACGAAATCGACGCCGTCGGCCGGCACCGCGGCCACGGCCTCGGCGGCGGACACGACGAGCGCGAGCAGACGCTCAATGCGCTGCTCGTCGAGATGGACGGCTTCGACACGCAGGACGGCGTCATCATCATCGCCGCCACAAACCGCCCCGACGTGCTCGACCCCGCGCTGCTGCGCCCAGGCCGCTTCGACCGGCAGGTGACCGTCAACCTGCCCGATGTGAAAGGCCGCGAAGAAATCCTCCGCGTCCACGCGAAGAAGGTGAAGCTCGCCGAGTCGGTCGATCTCGCGGTCATCGCGCGCGGCACGCCCGGCTTCTCCGGCGCGGAACTGGCCAACGTCATCAACGAAGCCGCGCTCATCGCCGCGCGCCGAAACCTCAAGGCCATCACCGGCCCCGAGCTCGAGGAAGCGCGCGACAAAGTCCGCTGGGGCCGCGAGCGCCGCAGCCTCGCCATGAGCGAGAAGGAGAAGATCTCCACCGCCTGGCACGAAGCCGGACACGCGCTCGTGAGCGTGCTGCTCGAGCACACCGACCCGCTTCACAAGGTCACCATCATCCCGCGCGGCCGCGCGCTCGGGGTCACCATGTCATTGCCCGAGGGCGACCAGTATTCCTTCCATCGCAAGGAAGCGCTCGACGTGATCGCCATGACAGCCGCCGGCCGGATCGCCGAGGAGCTTTACACGAAAGACCTCTCCACGGGCGCCGCCAACGACATAAAGCAAATGACCCGCCTCGCCCGCAAGATGGTCTGCGAATGGGGCATGAGCGAGCGCCTCGGAATGGTCGAATACGGCGAGCACGAGGACTACGTCTTCCTCGGCCGCGACATCAACAAAGGCCGCGACTACAGCGAGTCCACCGCGCAGGACATCGACCGCGAAGTGCGCCGGCTCGTCGATGAAGCCTACCAGCGCGCGAAGGACCTCATCCTCGCGCATCGCGACAAGATCGAATTGATCGCCAAGGGACTGCTCGAATTCGAGACGCTCGACGGCGAGCAGGTCAAGGACATCATTCAGAGCGGCACGATGCGCAACCCGCCCGCGAACATCCCGAAGCCGCCGACCTCGGAACCGCCGCCACTGCCCGTCGCCGACCCGCAGCCGGATTTCCCGTCCGGCCTCACCGAACAACCTGCGTGACCATCTCGGGAACGGGCTCGCGTGCGACGAGCAAGTATCGTCCGACCCGAGCGAGCGAGCGCCAGCGATCTGGCGGGAAGTATTTCGCGGCATCCTTTTCGCGCAGCACTCCGTAAGCGACTGGAAGCCGAGACATCGCCTCCTCGCAGGCCGTGGCGGAGTCCATCAGCCGGGAATTCTGCGCCGACATCGGCGGCAGCACGACGTCCGCTTCACCGCGGGTCACCGTCACCGGCGCCCCGAGGTAATACTCCAGACTGTGAACCCGGACGCCGCAGGCGAAGATCGTCGCGGTGTGGAGGTCCGGTTGCCGGCGCAGCGTTTCTACGAGAGGCCGGATTGAAGCCTGCGCCCCGAGTAGATCGTTGAAGCGATCGAGCTGGCTGCAAAGAGCCAGCCACGTCGCCACGGCGATCCCGGAGCACGCGGCCACGCGTCGCAGCGGAAAGCCGTTCCGTTTCCACCACCACGCAAGCAGCAGCGCGAGCGCCGGGAGCAGCGGCAGCACGTAAGTCGAGAGCTTCGATCCGCTCAGCGAGAGGACGACGAACGGCGGCACGAGCCAGCCGAGCATCAGGCCGTGCAGCGGCGAAAGCGGACGTTCACTTCCCAATCGCCGCCAGCCGTCGCGGACCAGGCCGGGAAGGAACCACGCCCACGGGAGCAGGCCGGCCGCGATCACGGGCACGAAGAACCAGAACGGCTGGCTTCGTCCGTGGGCGCGGGAAGCGAAGCGATTCAGCAACTCGTCGTGCCAGAAATAGTGAAACAGCTCGTGCGAACTGAGCGCCAGCGCGACGAACCACGAGAGCCCGATCGCCAGCGCGAGCGCCAGGCCGGCGGCCCACGGGAGCGCGAGTTTCGACCCCTGCCGCGCCATGGCCCACCGCAGCCCGAGCGCGCCGGAGATCGGCACGACGAGCGCCATCGGTCCCTTCGTCAGAAATCCAAATCCCATCGCGGCAAAGAACGCCCACGCCCACGGCGCGGAACCGCCACGCGAAACCCGCACCAGGCACGCCAGCGCCGCGGTGATCCAGAACGTCATCAGCATGTCCGGCGTCAGCAGTCGCGCGAGCACGAAGAAGCCGACGCTGGAAAACAGAGCAAGCGCCGCGCACCACGCAGCGGTGCGACCGAGGAGCGTGCGCGTCATCCAGAAGGTCAGCCCGAGCGTGCCCAGCGCGGCGAGGGCCGACGGCAGGCGCACGGCCCATTCACTCGATCCGAACATCGCGAGGCTCGCCGCCGTGAACCAGTAAAGCAGCGGCGGTTTCTGGAAATGCGGAAACCCATTGAGATGCGGCACGAGCCAGTCGCCCGTGGCGACCATCTCGCGGGCGATCTCGGCGTAGCGCCCTTCGTCCGGCTCGTTCAGGCCGCGCGAGCCGAGGAAGGCGAAACACGCGAAGACGACCGCGAGTGCCGCGATGATGCCGTGAAGGCGCCTGCTCATCGTGCCGCCTCCGACCGGCGGACGGCGATCCCGCCTGGCAACTCGCAGCGCCGACGCGTGAACCACCACACCCCGAGCATATCCACCAGCGGGCGCCAGAGCATCACCCCGAGCCCATACTTGGACTCGCCGCGCGTCCGTCGCCGGTGATTCACCTCCATCTCGATCACACGAAATCCCGCCGCCACGGCAAGCGCCGGCGTGAATGAATAGAGCGTCCGGATGGGGATGAACGCCTCGCGCACCTCCCTGCGAAACACCTTCAACGCGCAGCCCGTGTCCCGCACTCCATCGCCGAGAAACCGCGAGCGGATCGCATTCGCGAAGCGCGACATCCTTCGCCTCAGCCACGAGTCCTGGCGGTTCACGCGCGTGCCCGTCACCATGTCCGCAGCAGCCAGCTTCCCGATCATGCCGGGAAGATCTGCGGGATCGTTCTGCCCGTCGCCATCCAGCGTCGCGATGAACCGCCCCGCCGCCCGATGCACGCCGAAGAAGAGCGCCGTCGCCTGCCCGTGATTCCGCGTGAAACTGCAGACGCTCGCCTCCGGCCAGCCCGAGCACGCCCGCTCGAGTGCTTCGCTCGTCGAGTCGGCGCTGCCGTCGTTCACGCACAGCACCTCATAGCTCCCGCCCAGCCCCGACATGACCAGCCGCAGTTCCAAAAGCAGTGCCTCGCAACTTTCGGCTTCGTTGAAGAATGGAATGACGACGGAGATCTCGACGGATGGCGCAATGGCGCACGGGCAGGACATCCACCTTGTTAGCGTCCCCGCATGAATCCACGCTTACAGAGCCATGACAGTTCGTTCATCCGCGCCCTTCCTGAATGACAGTTTATTCATCTGCCGTTCACGGTCGGTTCATCCCATCAGGATAATGGGACAGCCGTGCCCGTCATCCCTGCCGCAGCCATGAAAGTCCTCATCGTCGAAGACGAGCGCAAGATGGCTGCATTCCTCGATCGCGCCTTTCGCGAGCAGAGCATCGAGGCGGAGGTCTGCCGGCACGGCGACGCCGCGCTCGATCGCATCCAGCAGACCGCCTTCGACGCCGTCGTGCTCGACATCATGCTCCCCGGCCTCGACGGCCTCGCCATCGTCCGCCGGCTGCGCGAACGGGGAAACCACACCCCGGTCCTCATGCTCTCCGCGCGCGGCGATGTCGATGAGCGCGTCGCCGGGCTCGAAGCCGGCGCGGACGACTACATGGCGAAACCCTTCGCCATCAAGGAGGTCGTCGCCCGCGTCCGCGCCCTCACCCGCCGCACGCCCGAGGCGCGCGTGCAAGTGCTCGCGCTCGCCGACTTGACGCTCGACCTCGTCGCCCACGAAGCGCGCCGCGCGAGCCGGCGCATCGAGCTCACGAATCGCGAATACAAGATCCTCGAGGTTCTCCTGCGAAACGCCGGCCGGGTCTGCGGGCGCACGCTGCTGCTCGAACGCGTCTGGGACTTCAACTTCGATCCCGGCACGAACCTCGTGGACGTCTATATCAGGCGCCTGCGCGAGAAAATCGACGCGCCGCACCCGGTGAAGCTCGTCCACACCGTCCGCGGCTCCGGCTACGTCATGAAGGAGATCGCACATTGAGCCTCGTCACGCGACTCACGTGGTGGTTCGCCGCGCTGCTCGGGCTCGCTCTGCTCATCGTTCCCGCCGTCACCTATTACGAACTGCTGGTGGAGAACAACCCGAAGCGCGAGGCGCTCTGGATCCAGTTCACCGAAGTCGCCGTGCTCTCCGCCATCCCGCTGCTCGTCCTCGCCGCGGGCGGATGGTGGCTCGGCGTCCGCGCGCTGCGCCCGCTCCGGGAACTCACGCTCGCCGCCAGCCGCATCCACGCCTCGAACCTCGACGAACGCATCCCCCTCCGCGGCACCGGCGACGAACTCGACCAGCTCGCCGCCGTATTCAACGACATGACGACCCGCCTCGGAGCGAGCTTCGATCGCGTGCGCGAGTTCACGCTCCACGCCAGCCACGAACTCAAGACCCCGCTCGCGATCCTTCGCGCCGACTTCGACCACCTGCTCGACGAACCCGGCCGCAGCGAAGCCGATCGCGCGCGCTTCGCCTCGCACCTCGACGAGATCGAACGCCTCGCCCGCATCGTCGATGGCCTCACTCTGCTCACCAAAGCCGATGCCCAACTCGTCACGATCGAGCGTGCCGATGTCCGCCTCGACGACATCGTCCGCGACGCCGCCGAAGACGCGCGCGCGCTCGGCGAGTCGCGCCGCCTTCGCGTCGTCTGCAAAGCCGCGCCCGTCACCATCCGCGGCGACCGGCACCGGCTGCGGCAGCTCCTTCTCATCCTCGCCGACAACGCCGTGAAGTATAACCACGACGACGGCGAGATCGCCTTCACGCTCGCCGCCGACGCCGTGCTCCGCGTGCGCAACACCGGTCCCGCCATTCCTCCCTCCGAGCAGCCGCACATCTTCCAGCGCTTCTTCCGCGGCGCCGCGACAGCCGCCGCCGACATCGAAGGCAGCGGACTCGGCCTGCCCATCGCACAATGGATCGCCCACGCCCACGGCGGCACGCTCGCCTTCACTTCGGGCTCGGATTGCACCGAGTTCATCCTCACCCTGCCGGCCGAATGACCCTTCGCCCATCGCTGGCACTCGCACTCTTCGCCGCCGGTTGCGTCTCGTTCGAATCGCGCCCGATCTCACCCGCCACGACCGCGCGCGACTTCGACGGCCGAACACTAGCCGACTCCGGACTCCGCGCCTTTCTCGCCAGCCACGGCGCCACGGCGAAACGCTGGGACCTCGACGAACTCACGCTCGCCACGCTCTACTTCCAGCCCGATCTCGAAGTCGCTCGCGCACGCCACGAGGCTGCCGCCGCCGCAGTCGGCACGGCCGGCGAGCGGCCCAATCCCACGCTCTCGTGGTCGCCCGCCTACAATGCGACGAGCACTGGCGTTACGCCGTGGATCATGGGCTTCAGCCTCGACGTGCCGATTGAGACTGGCGGCAAGCGCGGCTGGCGCCAGGCGCAGGCCCGGCAGAAATCCGAGGCTGCACGGATGCGTGTGGCCGCCGAGGCGTGGCAGGTCCGCAGCCGCGTGCGCGCAGCGCTCGTCGCGCTCGAAAGTGCGCGTCTGCTCGATGCCGCCGTGCGCGAGCAGGAGAGCGTGCAGGCGGAGACCGTGCGCCTGCTCGATCTCGAGCGCGGCGCCGGCGCCATCTCGCCCCTCGAAGTCACCCGCGCACGCGTCGCGCTCGACAACGCCCGCCTCTCCCACGCCGACGCGCAGGCTGCGATGACCGACGCGCGCCACCAACTCGCCACCGCCATCGGCATCCCCGAGCACGCGCTCGCCGCCGTCGATGTCCGCTTCGCCCGTTTCGAACGCGCGCCCGCCGTCCCCACGCGCGCCGCGCGCCGCCAGGCCGCGCAGAACCGCCCCGATCTCCTCGCCGCGCTCGCCGACTACGCCGCCAGCGAATCCGCCCTCGCGCTCACCGTCGCGAAGCAATACCCCGACATCCACCTCTCGCCCGGCTTCACGCTCGACCAGAACGAAAACAAATGGGCGCTGCCTGGGCTCACGTTCGAGATGCCGCTGCTCAACCAACACCGCGGCGCCATTCGCGAAGCCGAAGCGCAGCGCAAGGAATCCGCCGCCACATTCATCGCGCAGCAGGCGAAGGTGATCGGCGAAGTCGATCGCGCCGTCGCCTCCTACCTCGCCGCGATGACGAAGCTGCAACTCGTCAACGAACTGAGGGCGAAGCTCGAAAGGCAGACCGTTTCGGTCAAAGCGCAGCTCGACGCCGGCAACGTCGCGAAGATCGAACTCGTCACCGCCCAACTCGAACTCACCACCAACCGCCTCGCGCGCATCGACGCGCTCACCAAAATCCAGCAAGCCCTCGGTCGCCTCGAGGACGCGATGCAAAGCCCCGCTCAACTCCCCGAATCCGCATGGGCCGCCAAAAAATGATCCTCATCGTCCTCCTGCTAATTCTCTCCCTCGACCTCCGCGCCGCCGACGCCCCATCGCCAGCGAAGATCGCCAACCCGGTGAAGGAAGCCGACCTCGCGACAGTGACCCTCACGCCACAGGCCGAGCAGCGCCTCGGCATCAAGCTCGTCGCCATCGAGCGCCGCGCGATCGCGAACACGCGCACCCTTCCCGGCGAAGCCGTCCTCCCGCTCGCCGGAGCAAAGGGCGGCGTCGCACCGGTCGTCGGCGGCACGCTCGACGAAGTGCTCAAGCTCGCCGACGCGCAGGCCGATGCCGATGGTCGCGTCGAGACGGCGCGCGTCCAACTCGACGGCGCGAAAGTCGCGCACGATCGCGCGCAAAAAATGTTGAGCGCCGAGGCCGGCAGCGTGCGGAGCGTCGATGAAGCCAAGACCGCCGTGCAGATCGCCGAGTCTGCGCTCACGACCGCAAAGGAGCGCCGCGCCCTGCTCGGCGGCGAGGTCGGCAATGCCGACGGCGCTCGGCTGTGGATCCGCGTCCCCGTCTTCATCGGCCAGGTCGGCGATCTGCAAACGGACGCCCCTGCGCGAGTGCGCATCCTCGCCGGCGGCGAACGTGCGCCCGCCGTGAGCGCCAGGCCCGTGACCGGACCACCCACGGCCAGCGCCGCCAGCGCGACTGTCGATTTCTTCTACCAACTCGACGCCCCGCTCCCGGGCCTGCGCGCCGGCGCGCGCGTCGAGATCGCCATCCCCGCGCGCGGCGAGAGCGAAGCGCTCGTCGCCCCGTGGGCCGCGGTGATGCACGA
>JBEBGD010000031.1:0-52060 GCA_040081625.1 Chthoniobacteraceae bacterium | reverse complement strand
AGCGTCCGCCTGCGTCACGTTGAACTCCTTGTCGATCACCAGCACAGGCTCGACCACCGTCACCGTCACCGGCGGCGGCGTGCTCGGCGGCACCCCGTCGCCGGGGATGTCGAACTCCGCCACGTTGTCGAGCATCGTCTGCCCGGGCAGGATGCCTTCGTTGCCGGCGATGTCCGTCACCCGCGCCGTCACCAGCACCAGGAACGTGTTGTTCGTCGGGATGCCGTCCGCGTTCGCGGTGATCGCGCCGAAGTTGAATGTCACATCATCGCCGTCCGCAACGCCGCCAGTGACGGTCGGCGCAGGCACCGTGCCGTTGAAGTTCGCAGTCAGGAAACCATTGCTCCCAGCCACCGTCGTCACGATCGACGAACTCACGAACTGCAACCCAACCGGCAGCGTGTCGATAATCGAAAGCGATGGCGCCGTCCCCGCGGGGATCGTCACGATCAGCGCATACGTCACGCTTTCGCCGATCCCGACGCTGGTCCCCGGCGTCGCCGGATCGCTCGTCCCGAAGAGTTGCTTGTCGAACGCCGCGGTGCCCACCGTCACCGTCTGGCTCGCGATGCGCCGCAGGTTGTTCAAGTTCCCGTCGCCAAACAATGTCCCCGCCGCCCCGAAGCGCTCGCCGCTGTCCGGGGTCAGCGAGTTGCCACCGTTGATCGTCGTCCAGGTCAGCGCCGCGTTGTTGATCTGCGTGCTGCCAATCGCCGCGGTCACCTGCACCGTGCCGGTGTAAGTAATGGTCACCGATCCTCCGACCGGGATGTCGTATTGCCCGCTCAGGCCCGTGCCGCCACCGGTGATCGCCGCCGCGTTGTCGGTCGTCGCCCCACCCGCGAGCACCGTGCTGTTGATGCTCGTGATCAGGATGTCCGCAGGCATCGTGTCGGTGATCAGCGCGTCGAACCCGGTCGTGCCGAAGGCGCCGCCGATATTCGTGAACGTCAGCGTGTAGGTGATCGGGTCGCCCGCACCCACTGCACCGATCGGCGTCGCGTTCTTCGTCAGAGTCAGCACCGGCGCGACGACGGTCGTCGTCACAGTCGGCGGCACGCCCGGCGGGTTCGGATCAGGCTCCGGCCCGGGGTTGCCATCGCGATCGTAAAGCACCCCGAAGTTGTTCGTCAGAGTCACGCCCGCGACGTTCGCTGCCTCGTTCACCACCACAGCGTCAAACTCGATCACGATTGCTTCCACCGCCGCCGTCGTGTCCGGGTTGCTCAGGTTGCCGAACTTGAAGAACACGTCCGTCCCGCTCGCGTAAGCGTCGTTGTTGGTCGTCGAGTTGTTCGACACCGCCGCGTCGCCCAGCACGAAGCCAGGCGTCGAGCCGATCCCAGCCAGCGGCGCCACGATCGTGCTGCTCGTCACCGCACCCACCAACCCGGCACGCGCGCTCCCATTTACAAACGCGTAACCCGCGGGCAGGAAGTCCTGCACCTGGAAGTCCGTCAGCGATCCCGCAGGGATCGTCACCACCAGTCGGAACGTCGCCACTTCCCCGATGGCCACGTTGCTCCCGCTCGTCCCCGCGCTGCTCGTGCCCACCAGCGTCTTGGTCAGCGTGAAGTTCGGCGCTTCGCCAAAGTTGTTGTTCACCCCGTTCGTCCCCGCGACCAGCACCACCGCGGTGAACGAATCGTTGTTCGTCGTCCCGCCCGGCGTCCCGATCGTGTCCGCGCCGTCGAGATAATCCGCCGGCTGCGTCTCGGTGATCGTATAGCCAGCCACATCGCTCGGACGCAGGTTCGCAAACGAATACGCCCCGCTCGCATTGGTCGTCACCGTCAGGTTCACCGCCGCCCCTTGATCGTCCGTCCCAGTCAGCGTGATCGTCACTCCAGCCACGCCGCTCTCGAACGCGTCAAACACTCCGTCCGCGTCCAAATCCGCATACACGCTGCCCGAGAGCGAGGACTTGTTGATCTCGCCGAAGTTGTAGGCCGTCCCTGCCTGGTTCTGCCCCACCGTCACATTGATCGCGTCGAACTTCGGCGTCCCGCCGACCACCGTCCCGCCGAGCGAGCCCGCCGTATCCCTGCCGTCGAAGAACGTCGCCGGCACGACCGCCGCGTCATTCTCCGCGACCGTGTAGCCGCTCCCATTGCTCGGACGCAGATCCGCGAACGAATACGCCCCAGTCCCCGCATTGCTCGTCCCGCTCAGCGACACCGCCTGCCCGAAAATATCCGTCCCGGTCAGCGTCACCGGCAGCGCAGTGCCGAGACCCGTCTCGCCGATCTGCTTGGTCCCGTCGTTGTTCAAATCCAGATACGTGAACCCGCTGATGCTCGACCCGAGCAGTTCGCCGAAGTTGTAGCCCGTCCCTGCATTGCTGCCCACCGGCACCACCACGTTCGCGATCACATCCGCGCCGAGTGCGTTGTTGGTCGTCCCGCCAAACGGCGCCCCCGCCGTCTCGATCCCATCGACGAAGGCCCCCGGTTGCGTCTCGGTGATCGTGTAGCCGGTCGCATCGCTGCGCGGCACGTTCGTGAAGGTGTAAGCGCCGGTCGCAGCATTCGCGGCGACTGTCTGCGAGAACGGAACGCCGAAGAACGTCGTGCCGCTGATCGTCACATTCACCGCCACGCCGAGGCCGGTCTCCGCGCCGTTGCGCGTGCCGCTGCTGTCCGAGTCGAGATACACAAAGCCGCTGACGGTGTTCCCATTGACCGTCACACGCACGGTGTCCTGCGCGAGATCGTCCGGCGCGGGCGTGTCGAGTTCCACGTAGCCCGGCGTCGCACCGAAGTCGCGGTCGTCGTCGCCATCGGCCCCGCCGTTGAGCACGGTGTTCGTGCCGGTGTCGGCGGCGGTCGTGTCCCAATAGAGCCGCACGTTGTTGTCTTGATTCGTGCCGCCGAGGGCCGCGGCGGTGCCGACGACCGCCGTGTAGGTGATCGTGATCGTGCCGCCGGTGTTGAATTGATCAATCGTCAGCGCGAGCTGCGAGGCAGTGCTCGTGTTCGTTGCGATGGTGCCGCCGACGATGTTGACCGAGCCGGTGTTCAGCGTGAAGCCGGCCGGGATCGCGTCGCGGATGATGAGATCATACGCGGCCGCGGTGCTCGACGCGGTGTGCGTGATCGTGAGCGTGTAAGTGAGCGTCTGCCCGAGATCCGCGGTCGTGTCATCCACGCCCTTCGTGATCTGCAGGCGCGGCTCCGTCACCGTTACCGTCACTGGCGGCGGGGTGAAGGGCGGGATGCCTCCGCCGGAGAAAGTGCCGCTGTTCGGCAGCGTCGTCTGCGGAGTGACGCCGCTGTTCGCCGGCACGTCGGTCACGACGGCGGTGATCATGATCGCGAACGCGTTGTTCGCCCCGTTGTTGTCGCCGTTGGTCGTGATCGCACCGAAAGCGAAGTTCACGTCGTCGCCGTCGGTCGCGCCGCCGGTGAACGTCGGTGCCGGCACGGTGCCGCCAAAGTTTGTGGTGAGCGGATTCCCCGCGCCGGTCGTCGTGGCGATCGTGTGCGACACGTAGCGCAGGCCCGGAGGCAGCGTGTCGAGCACGTTGAAGCCGGTCGTCGTGCCCTCGGGCAGAGTCACGAGCAGCGCGTAGGTCACCTGCTCGCCGATGGTCACATCGGTGCCGAGCGTCGTCGCATCGCTCGTCGAAAAGAGCGTCTTGTCGAAGGTCGGCGCAGCGCCGGTCGTGGTCGCGCTGGTCGTGCGACGGTAGTCGTTCAGCGAGCCGTCGCCGAAGAGGCTGCCGCCCGCACCGAAGCGCTCGTTCGCATCGGGCGCGGTCGAATTGCCGCCGTTCACCGAAGTCCACGTGAGCACCGCCGCGTTCGTGAGCGAGCCATTCGTCGGGAAGCTCGTCTGCACCGTCGCCGTGTAAACGATCGTGACCGTCGCGCCGACCGGGATGTCGTATTGCCCCGTGAGGCCCGCGCCACCGCCGGTGATCGCCGCCGCGCTGTCAGTCGTCGCGCCGCCCGCGAGCACCGTGCTCGAGATGCCGGTGACGAGCAGGTTCGCAGGCATCGTATCGACGAGCAGCGAATCAAACGCCGTCGAGGCGTTCGCGCCGCCGGGATTCGTGAGCACGACGGTGTAAGTGATCACGTCGCCCGCATCGACGTTGCTCGTCACGTCCGCGTTCTTGGTGAAGGTGACGTTCGGTTCGCGCAGCGTGACCGTCGTCGTCCCTGGCGGCGGCGGCGGCAGATTCGTCGCGACGACGCTGGCGCTGTTCGCCTCCATATCGCCGGCCTGGTTGGTCGTCACGTTCGCGACGACGACCTGATACGTGAGCACGACCGTATTCGCGCCCGCGCCGGCAGGAACGACGGCGGTGCCGAGCGTGAAGGTGAGCACGTTGCTGTTCGCGCCGCTGATCGCCGGCACCGTGCTGCCGCTGATGCTGCTGCCTGCCGTGCCGAAGCTGATCGCGCCGCTGCCGGGGACGAATTGCAGATCGCCGTTCACGGGCAGCGTGTCGGTGACGACGATGCCGTTGGTCGTGCCTTCGTTGAGAGTGAGCGTAACGGTGTAGGTGAGCACGTCGCCGATGCTCGGCGTCGAGTTGTTCACGCCCTTCGCAACCGTGAGCACGCCGCCGGTCGAGACCTGCGCCGTGTCGATGAGCACGTAATCGTTGATCCCGCCCGAGCCGTTGCGCTCACCGGTAGGAGTCCCCTGGCCGAGCGCGGTGCCGTCCACGCTCGTGTAAGTGACCGTCGCCGTGTTGATGAAGTCCGTGTTCGGCGTGACGGAGCTTTGCAGCGTCGCGGTGTAAACGATCGTGATGCTGCCGCCGACCGGGATCGTGTATTCGCCGGTGAGCGTCGCGGTGCCGGTGCCGCCGGTCGCGGTATCGACGCTCGCGCCGCCTGCGGGCGTGGTGCTGTCGATCGTGGTGACCAGCAGGCCCGCCGGCAGCGCGTCGCTCAGGAGCGTCTCGTGCGCGGTCGCGGTCCCGGTGTTGGTGATCGTGATGCTGTATTGCACCGTGTCGCCCGCATCGAGCCCGGTCGTCGTGCCGATCGTCGCCTTGTCGAGCGTGAGCACGGGCTCGACGACGGTGATGCTCACATTCGGCGTCGGGTCGTTGACCGTTGTCGCGCCGAGCGTCCCATCCGCGTAGGCGAGCGTCGCGGTGTTCGTGAGTGTGACGGCGTCCTGGTTGCCCGCGACGTTGCCGATGCGCCCGGTCACGCGGACGAGGAAGCTGTTGTTCGTGCCGTCGTTGTCGCCGGTCGCGGTCGTATTGCCGAAGGTGAAGGTGTAGCTGTTGCCGACGTTGCTCGTGACCGGCGCCGGCACGGTGCCGGCAAAGGCATTCGCCAGCACGCCGCCCGCGGCGGTCTGCACGGCGACGCTCACAAAGGTCAATCCCGCGGGCAGATTGTCGGTGATCGCGAGGCCCGTCGTGACGCCCTCGGGGATGGTGACGAGGACGTCGTAAGTGACCGTCTCGCCGATCGAGTAGGTCGTGTCGGAAGGTGTGAGCTTGTCCACGGTCGGACGCGCGAGGACGAAGGTCGCCGACGCCGCGCTGTTCGCGTAATCATTAACGCCGCCGCCGCCGTTGCGCTCGTTGGCGTTCGCGCCAGGCGTGCTGGTCCACGTGATGTTCGTGCTGTTCGTGACGGTCGAACCCGCGGGCGCCGTCGCAGCGACCTGGGCGTTGAGCGTGATGGTCAGGCTCGATCCCGCGGCGAGCGCGTCGAGGACGAGGTTGAGATTGCTCGTGGTGGAAGTATTCGACGTGACCGTCGCTCCGGCGACCACGATGCCGCTGCCGAGCGTCACGTCGTTGAGCAGGATGTCGGTGTCGAGCAGGTCGAGCACGTTGATGTCGTAAGCCGTCGCGTTGTTGCCGCCCGCGTTGGTGATCGTGATCGTGTATTGCACCGCGTCGCCCGCGTCCGTGCCGGAAACGACGAGCGCCTTGGTCACGCCAAGCACGGGCTCGACGAGGGTGCTCGTGACGGTGTTCGAGCTGCCGCCATGCGGGTCGGGCGCGCCGGCGCCGTCCTTGTCGAAGATGACGCTGAACGTGTTCGCGAGCGTGCCGCCCGCCTGGTTCGCGAGTTCGTTCACGACGACGGCCTGGAACTCGATCACGACCGACTCGACAACCGCCGTTGTCTCGGCGTTCGTGAGGTTGCCGAGCTTGAAGAAGACGTCGGCACCGCTCGTGTAGGTATCGACGTTGGTCGTCGAGTTGTTCGACACCGCGGCATCCGGCATGACGAAGGTCGGCGTGCCGACGCTCGTCTGCGCGAGGCCGGCGCCTGCGAGGGTGCTCGACGTAAGCTGGCCCGCGCTCGACACGAGTGCGACGACGGCCGAACCGTTCACATACTGGAAGCCATTCGGCAGCGCGTCCTGAAGCTGGAAGTTCGTGAACGAGCCCGCAGGGATCGTGGCCACGAGGCGGAAGGTGGCGGTCTCGCCGATCGCGAGGTTCGAGCCGGTGGTGCCGGCGACGCTCGTGGTTTGCAGCGATTTCGTGAGGCCGAAAACGGGCGACTCGCCGAAGTTGTTGTTCGCGCCGTTCACTCCTGGATTCAGGACGATGAGCGAGAAAGCGTCCGCGCCGGTGACGCCGCCCGGCGTGCCGATGGTGTCGGGGCCGTCGTTGTATCCGGCCGGCTGCGTCTCGGTGAGCGTGTAGCCGGTGCCGTTGCTCGCGATGAGATTGCTGAACGTGTATTGGCCGGCCGCGTTCGTCGTCGTGGACTGGTTGACGGCGTTGCCGCGGATGTCCGTGCCGGTGAGCGTGACGGTCACGCCCGGGATGCCGCCCTCGAATGCGTCCTTCGTCGTGTTTGCATTCAACTCCGAATAGACAAACCCGCTGAGGCTGGAGACGGCATTGATGGTGAGCGCGTAGTCTTCCACCTCGCCATGACCGGCGGCGAAGGTGTTCGCGCCGATCGAACGTTCGTCGATGGTGGTCGCGCCATTGTCGGTGAGCACGGTCTCCGAGAAGCGCAGGCGCACGTAGCTCTGGCCGGCAACGATGCCCGGCAGCGTCGCCCACGTGAGCACGACGCTCTGCTGCGCCACGTTCGCCGGCACCGAGACGGTGGCGCGTTCGTTCGCCGCGAAGACGCCGTCGAGGTTGAAGTCGATCCAGCCCTGGAGCGTCTTCGCCGAGCCGGTGTTGTTCAGGGCCGACACCGTGACCGAGTAGGACGTGTCGGTGGCAAACATCAACGGGAGCGTGGCGATGCCGTCTTCGTCATCGGGCGCGCCGGTATTAAAGAGATCGTCGCCAGTAGCCAGGACGCCGGACTGCGCGGTCGCCTCTGCGTCCACGGTCGCGCCAAGGCGGATGAACAGCGAAATAGCCTCCCCCCCCGGATTGCCGGCCTCGTAGGTCGCCGGTGCATCGCCGTAATCGTAGATGCTGATATTGAACGCGAAGACGACGTGCGCGTCGGCACCCGCGGTCTCCGGGTTGGTTCGCGTCGTGTCCTTTCCGGGAATGGTCGGCCCGATCACGTTCGCGGGGAGAATCGAGTGGACCGTCGTCGCCAGATAGACCTGATCGGTCACCGGACTGTAGGTCACGTGTCCCTGGCCGAGCAGCCGGCCAGTGTCGCCGAGGTAGTCGTTTTGCGCGCCGCCGATGTAGGTGGCGTAGGGCTTGGTCAGGAGGGCACCGTCGAACGTCGCGATGAAAATGTCGAGCGTGCCGCCGCCGAAGGTGCTGTCGTAGTAAATGCTAGTCGGGACCGTATCGACTGTCGGGAACGAGCCCGTCGTGGTGCCGAAAAGGAAGAGGCGGTCGCGAAGCGGATCGTAGGCGATGCCGCCGATCAGTTCGTTCCCGCCGCCGCCCAGGTAGGTGCTCCGGAAGCCGGTGCCGGCACTGCCGTTGATCGGGATGTAGGAAGCGAACGAGTCGCTCGTTCCGCCGCCGTTCGCAGTCTGCGCGGAACCGGCCGTGCCCGGGAGATTGTTCGAGGCGGTGTTGCCGCCGACCCAGAATCCGCCGTTGACCGCCGTGACGACGGCAGCCGCGGTATTATTGCCAGTCGTGCCTTCATCGCTCGTGCCGCCGAGGTAGGAGAAGACATCGAACGCGGCGGGCCGCGTCGCCTGCTCGTTGAGCACGCCCACGAGCAGCTCAGTGGCGCCCGACACGACGGCATCGACAGCATTCACCAAACCGGGATAGGCAGCCCCGACATTGCTATGCGTCGCAAAGACGAGCTTCGTTCCGTTCGGGGTCAGGGCGACCGAGGTGAAATTCTCCGTGCTGTTTCCACCGACATACGTCCCCCAAGTCGCTGTCGGGGTCGCCGTGGCGGTCCCGTAGCGGATGATCACACCTTCGGACCCGCCCGCGAAGACCGTGTCCGGACCGATATTCGCCGCCGCAAGCTGCCCAGCGGGGATTGCTGCACTCACGAGCCCGCCGACGTAGAAGACCGTATCGCTCACGATCGCCAGCGAGTTGCCAAACGAAAGCGCCACGGGCTCGCCAGTATAGTGCTGCGTCCCGAGATTCGCGGAATAAATCTGCATCTGCCCGTTCGCAAAAAGCGCCAGCACCCGGCCATCGGGGAACAACTCGATGTCGGACGGTTCGGTCGTCCCTTCCAGGATGCCCGTGCTCGTCCACGCGGTGACGTTCGTCCCCAGAGTGTTCAGCCGGTAGATGTAGTTCTGGTTCGCGGCGGTGCCCTGCGAGAAACCCGCATTCACCTCCATGTAGTTGCCGAACGACCCGTTGGTGATCGTCTCGCGCGCCCATCCGAACGCGTAAACGCCATTCGCATTGATCGCGATGCCGTAGAGGTAGGAGTCGAAACCTGCGTTGTTCAGCTCGAAGTAGGTGGACCACGCGATGCTCGGGTCGATGACCAGCGGCTGATCCGCGACGATGTCGCCGATGAGCGAATACCGCATCTCGCCCGCTTGTTCCCCCGCCACCATCGCCGCACCGAGCAGGTGCTTCTGCCCGTCGATGACTTGATAGACCTCCGGAATCTTCAGCACGAGATCCTGGAACCGCAGATCCAGCGTCGCCGACCCGTCGGCATTGAACACAACCCCATCCTGCCCGGTGAAGTTCAGCCGGATCTTCTCGTAATCCTGCGCGCGAGCCACCAGCCAGTCGAACTCAAGGATGCCCTGCTCCGCCGAGTAAACGCGCAGGTCCACGCCGTCATACACATTGCGCAACGTGATCTCCTTGTAGATCTGCGGCGTCAGCGCCGTGCCGTCCGCCTGCTGATAGCTACCGAACACGCCCGACTCACCCCCCGGCACGATCTGCCACGGGCTGCTGCCAGTGAAGTCGATATTTACCGTGTGAACGCCCACCTCGCCCGTCACCGGGTCGGTCTGGTTCGACAGCACGCTGATGTGATCGTCATACACCAGCATCCCGCCGAACTGCGTCCGGAAGCCGTAGCGCACATCCGGCGCGAACTGGCCGACGTTCTCCTGAAACCCGATCTTGTTCGTCGAATCCCGCACCACATTCTCGATCGCGGCACGCTGCTCGTCGGTGAGTTGCGCCGAAGCCGTCGCGCCCTCAGGCAGCGGCGCCGCGGCATCGGTGCTGGCGGCTGGCGCCGCTTCAAGAGCTGCCACCGCATCGGCAGCGACTTGAACCGCCCCTGCGGCCTCGGCGGCTTTGAGTGCAGCGGGATCCACTTGAGGCGCCGCATCGCAGAGGATGCGGTCTTCGATCGTTTCGAGCAGGAGTTTTCGACGTGACATGGATGTGCGGTTGCGGACGATTTAGAGGACTCGGGTGACTGGCGGAAAGAATCGACCTCTGGCGACAAGCGATTATCAGGCCTTTCCCTGTAGGAAAATACCCACTCGCAGCGCCGCCGGGCGACGACGCCGTTTCAAGCCGGAAATTGAAACGCTGGCAATCTGAATCTTTCCTTTCCGTAAAAATTATTTTCGCCCTGAGTGAAAATCGCGCTTGCCAAGTTTAGGGAAGTGCAGGCATGGAATTAGCAGCGCGCGATCCGTCGCCGCTCCCCAGAGTCCCATAAACCAACCAATCCCATGATCATCCGTTGCCTTGTAACGACAGCCCTTTTCGCGCTCGCGCCACTCGCCTTCGCGGCCGACCAACCCGCGGACGAGGGCCGGCATCTGCCCCGCGTCGAGCCCATCGCGCCCATCTCGGACGAAGACTCAGCGCGCGCCAGCGCGCAAGGCGAACTCAGCCACCTCAGCGGCAGCAGTCGCACCTTCGGCAAGAAAACTCCGGGCACGATCCCCGGCGACTTCGCCCCTTGGTGGATCCGCGGCCAGCGCAACACCCTCGGCGAAGGCGACCGCTCCGAAGGCGTGAACCTCGAGAACCTCTTCGTCCGAGCCATCAACTACTCCACGCAGATCAAGGTCTTCAGCGACCTCCCGCTCATCCGCGAGACCGGCATCACCGAGGCCGCGGGCGCGTTTGATACCACCGCCTTCCTCGAAGGCCGGTTCGACCGCCGCAATGAACCCGTCGGCAACACGCTGACCACCGGCGGCTCCAGCCGATTCAAGCAGGACGAGTGGGCCGTCGAGACCGGCATCCGAAAGAAGATCAACACCGGCGCCGAAGTGCGAGTCAGCCAGGAGTTCAGCCGCATCGACAACAACTCGATCTACTTCACCCCGAACCCCCAGTCCCGCGCTACGCTATCACTGCAAGTCATCCAGCCGCTCCTCCGCGGCGCCGGCATGGCTTACAACCGCTCGATCATGCAAATCGCACGCCTCGATTCCGAGGTCGCGATGCACGAATTCGTCCGCCAGAGCGAGAGCCACCTGCTCGAGATCGCCCGCACCTACTGGGCACTCTACGCCGCCCGCGTCACCTATCTGCAGAAGGCCAAGCTCATCGACGAAACAGCCCGCATCACTGATGAACTCAAGGCCCGGCAGAAAGTCGATGCGCAGAAATCCCAGCTCTTCCGCGCCGAGAGCGCCCTCGCCGACCGCCGCGCGGCGCTCATCCGCAGCGAGGCCGCCGTCCGCAACGCGCAGGACCGCCTCAAGGCTCTCACCAGCGATCCCCGCCTCACCGGCGATGCCCACGTCGAAATCGTCCCCGGTGACCGCCTCGTCCTCACTAACAACGGCGCCGACGCCCAGTCCGCCGCCCGCGTCGCCATGGAGAATCGCCCGGAAATCCAGCAGGCCTTCCTCCAGCTTCGCGCCGCCAGCATCCGCGAAAAGATGAGCAAGAACGAACTCATGCCCGAGCTCAACCTCGTGCTCAACGGCACCCTCGGCGGCCTCGACAACGACTACGGCGGCGCCTACGGCCGCGAGTGGAACACCGGCGGCCCCGGCTACGGCGCGGGCCTCGTCCTTTCCTTCCCGCTCGAAAACCACGCCGCCAAGGCCCGCTACGAGCGCCGCCGCATCGAGATGCGCCAGCAGATCAACCAGCTCAAGACCACCATAGACACCGTCATGCTCGAGGTGAAGATCAGCGCCCGCGAAGTCGGCACCGCCTGGCGTGAGATGCAGGCCAAGTATGCCGCCGTCGAAGCCTACACCGCCGACGTCTCCACCATCGAGGCCCGCCGCTCCATGCTCACCCTCGACGACAGCATGCAGATGGGCGCCTACCTCGACACGGTGCTCGACAGCCAGGACCGCCGCACGCTCGCCGAGGAGGACTTCATCCGCGCCGCCGCTAACTATCAAGTCGCCCTCGTCAATATGCAGCGCGCGAAGGGCCGCCTGCTCGCCTACGAAAGCGTCAACGTTGTCCGCGACGTGGACGAGCGCGGCGTGCCGCTCCTCTACCTCGAGAAAGGCGCCCGCGGCGGAAAGGAAGCCAAGGCTCCCGTCCCGGCGAAGTGATGAACTCCTGGCTGCCGCAACCGCGGACAGCCAAGCTGCTGCCGGCCCTCAACCGGTATCTCGCGCTCTATCGCGCGGAATCCGACACCCGACTCGCTGAGATCGCCACTGCGCTGCGTGCCGAAGCGCATAAACCGGCGCCGGATTTCCACTTGCGCGCGCTCTCGCTGATCGCCGATGCGATCCGCCGCACCCACGCACTCGAAGCCTATCCCTGCCAGCTCCTCGCCGGCCTGCACCTCGCCGAAGGCCGCCTCAGCGAGATGGCCACCGGCGAAGGCAAGACCCTCGTCGCGCTCCTACCCGCCTTCGTCTTTGCCCTCTCCGGCAAAGGCGCGCACGTCGCCACCGTCAATGCCTACCTCGCCGAGCGCGACGCTGCCTTCGCCCGCCCGTGCTTCGACCGGCTCGGCCTCACCGTCGGCCTCCTCCGCGACCGCGACCAGCCCGCCCACAAGCACCGCGCCTACGCCGCCGACGTGACCTACGGCGTCGGCACCGAGTTCGGCTTCGACTACCTCCGCGACCAGCTCGCCCTTCGCGCCGCCGGACGCACGGAGCCGCGCTTCCACGAGATACTCCTGCGCCGCGAGCCCGCGCGACCGCGCTTCATCCAGCGCGGCCACGCCTTCGCCGTCGTCGATGAAGCCGACAGCGTCCTCATCGACGAGGCCCGCAGCCCGCTCATCATCTCCACCGGCGCGAAGCAGCCCAATGCCACCCCGGATGTCTATCACCACGCCGCCGACATCGCCGCGCAGCTCGAGCCCGGCACACACTTCACCCGCGAGCAGCGCTGCCGGCTCACCACCGAGGGCCATCACCGCGCGCACGAACTCCTCGCCGGCGAAATCCTCGCGCAACTTCGACGCCTGTGGACCGACTACGTCGAAAACGCCCTGCACGCCCTCCACGGCCTGCGCCTCGACGTGCATTACATCGTGCGCGACGACGAAGTCGTCATCGTCGATGAATTCACCGGTCGCCTCTGCCCCGACCGCACCTGGCGCGGCGGACTCCACCAGGCCGTCGAAGCCCAGGCCGGCGCGGCCATCACCGAGGAAAGCGCAAGCGAAGCCACCATCACCCGCCCCGCCTACTTCCGCCTCTACGCGAAGGTCTGCGGCATGACCGGCACCGCGAAGGAAGCCGCGACGGAAATCCGCGCGAGCTACGGCCTCGAGACCGTCATCGTCCCGCCGAACCGCCCGTGCATCCGCGCGCTCCACCCCGACCGCGTCTTCCGCACCCGCGCCGCCAAGCTCGCCGCCGTCGCGAGCGACGTCGCCGCCCGATACGCGAAAGGCCAGCCCGTCCTGATCGGCTCGCGCACGATCGAAAACAGCGAAGCCATCGCCGCGGTCCTCACCGTCCCTTTCGTCCTCTTGAATGGAAAGCAGGACGCCGACGAAGCCGCGATCATCGCCGGCGCGGGCCGGCCCGGCACCGTCACCATCGCCACGAACATGGCCGGCCGCGGCGCGCACATCCCGGTGCCCGCGGAAAGCCAGCGCGCCGGCGGGCTCCACGTCATTGGGCTGGAACGCCACGACAGCGCCCGCATCGACCGCCAGCTCATCGGCCGCTGTGCCCGGCAGGGCGAACCCGGCAGCGCGCAGTTCTTCGTGAGCCTCGACGACGACCTCATCGCCGCGCACGCTCCCGACTTCGCAAAAGGCCTCGCGCAACACGCGGCCGACGAACTCCCCGGCACTCTCGCCTCGCATTTTCTCCGCGTGCAGCGCAGGGTCGAACGCACCGACCGCGAAGCCCGCCGCCGACTCAAACAATTCGACGAATGGCTCAATGAACTGAAGGGCGCACTTTGAACAACCTCCATCTTTCCAACTCACTCCGTCGGATCGCCGCGTGCTTTTTCCTCTCATGCACATCGGGCTTCGCCGTCGAACCGCCCGTCATCGGCTACACCGAACCCTACCGCATCATCACCGTCTCCGCCGCCGAGACCGGCGTCATCGCGGAGCTTCCGGTGAAGGAAGGCGACATCGTCAAAGCCGGCCAGGTCCTCGCGAAGCTCAACAACGAGGTCTTCGCCGCCGAACTGGAAATCGCACAGGCCGAGGCGTCGCTCGCCGCCACGCGCAACGAGCGCATCACCGAGCTTTCCCGCACGGGCAAATCCACGCCCGAGGAAGTCGAGCGCGCGCGCACCGAACAGGCCATCAAGAACGCGCAAGTCCGCCGCATCTCCGCGCAGATCGAGAATCGCACGATGCGCAGCCCCGTCGATGGCATCGTCACCGAGATCAAGCGCGACCCGAGCGAAGCCGTCTCGCCCACGCAGCCGCAAGTCCTCACCGTCGTGCAAATCGACAAACTCGTGGTGAACTTCTTCCTCCCGCCCGCACGCGCCAGCAAGCTCAAGGCCGGCGCCAGCGCCACCCTCGATCTGCTCGACACGCCGGGGAAACTCGCAGCGACCGTCGAGTTTGTAAGCCCGGTCACCGATGCCGCGAGCGGCACCGTGCGCGTGAAGTTCGTGATCGAGAACGCCGATGGCGAACACCGTGCCGGCTCCCGCTGCACGCTCGTCGACGACGCGCGCTGATCACCCGGTCCCGTCGCCGCGCCGGCCGGCAGCGCGCCGCCACCAGCGGGCGAACATCCGCTGAAACTCCGACCACGGCGTCACGCTGCGCGCGCTCGTGAGCTTCACGCGCGCCGTCTCGCCCGGCAGAAGCGTCTGCTCACCCCCGATCCGAACTGTCGCTAGAAAATGCGGCTCGACCAATTCGTAGCCCGGCTCGCCGGGGCGCTGCTGCTCAGCGCGCCGCACGGCGAGCGGTCCGCCGGCGAGCGCGCTCAGCGCCGGGAGCGCGATCTCGCGCCCCGCTCGTGCTTCCATGCGCGTGAGGGTCCCGGGCAGCGAACCCGCGCGCCCGGCCACTTTTACGCGCACCGCGGCATTCACCGCGCCGCGCAGATGCGGCTCCTGATCCTGCGTCACCGCCACCTTCACATCGCTCGCGCCCGCCGCGCCGATGCGAAGCGCCTCCTCGCCTTTCTGCAAAAACGATCCGGACAATTGCGCGAGCCGCCGCGCGGCGATGCGACCGGCGAACGGCGCGCGAATCGTCAGCGTCCCAACGTAGCTCTCGTTCTGCGCGACCGTCTCGCGGCGGGACGCGACCTTCGCCTCCTGTGCCTGAAAGGTCGCCACGTCTTCGCGCGTGTAAGCCACCCGTGCGCGCAACTCCTCCTGCTCGAGCGCCAGCCTCGCACGGACCAGCGCCGACTCCGCCTCGGGATTTCGCAGCCGCATCAACACCTGCCCCGCCACGACCGTCGCGCCATCCTCGACGAGCACTTCCTCGACGAAGCCCGGACACTCGACCCGCAGCATCTGCGTGTCCGCAAACTCCACGACGCCCGCCGCTGCGACCGTGCGATGAAACCGCGCCATCCCCACCGCGACACACAGCCCAGCGACGATCATCGCACGCACGATCAACGCGCCCGAATGGCCGCGCGCACTTTGCGCGAGCCGCGTCGCGAACTGCCACAGCGGCAGCGCGACCCACGCGACGATCGCCATCGCCGCGAGCAAAAGACCGCCGCCGCGCAGCAGCGAAGTCGCGCCGGCAATCAGCGACGCAAGCACGATGAACTGCCACAGCCACGCCGCCACGCCGTAGATCGCCACGATCCACAGCTCACGCGAACGCGGCAACGCCGGCTTCAAATCCCGCGCGCCGATCGCCAGCCACGACAGCGCGCGCTGCACCCATTGCCGGCCCCGCGTCGCGAGATTCGGCACCTCGAGCAGATCGGCGAGGATGAAGTAGCCGTCGAAACGCATCAGCGGATTCGCGTTGAAGAAGAGCGTCACTGCCGTGCCCGCGAAGACGACATTGTGCGCGAAGTTTTCCAACTGCCCCGACCCGGCATGAGCCCACACGATAGCCGCAATCGCCGCGATGAAGAACTCCATCCACATCCCCGCGACCGACACCATGATGCGCCGCCATTTCGACGCGAGCCCGATGCTCGCCGTCGCATCCACATAGCCGAGCGGCAGGCCGAGGATGAGCATGACGCCGATCTCGCGCACCGGCGCGCCGAAGTGCCGGCACCACAAGCCGTGCGCAAACTCGTGCGCGACCTTCAGCCCCGCGAACGCCACGAAAAGCCACAGCCAGTTGTCGCGCGCAAGCATCCCGTCGAACCCGCGCGTGAATCGCGGCCATTCCGTCGCGAGATGCGCCGCGCCCACGAACAGCACGATCACCCACACCGCCAGCCCCGCCAGGCCGAGCGCCCAGCCGAGGCGCGGCGCGACGCGCGCGAAGAATGCGTCCGGCCGCCCGAGCGGAATCCGGACGATAAGCGGATTCAACCACGTCGCCGCCGTGCGCATCACCTGCTCATCATGCGCGCGCGAATTGCCGCCGCGCCCGCTGTCGAGCGAGAGCAGATGCTGGCCGCGCGCCCAGTCGATCACCTGCAGCGCCTCGTGCTCGGTGAGCGCATCGGTGCCGCCGGCGCGCGCGAGTTGCGCGAGCACCGTCGCGACCGTGCGCGTGCCATCGAGCCCGCGCAGGAAGCGATACTCCACAACACCGACGCGGTGATAGCGCGCGCCGCTCGTGTCTTCGATGAGGCAGACCGGGCCACTGCGTTCCTCGCGCAGCGAGAAGTGGAGCCCTTCGCGCAGTCGCGGACGCAGGCCCTCGGCCTCGCGCACGTTGAAGTTCTCGGTGTTCACCACAGCAATGTCGTCACGATCCACTCCCAGAGCCGGTGCCCGAGGATCCACACGAGCGGGCGGCGATCGCTCTCGATCTTCGCGCGTCCGCGCATCCCGGGGCGAAGGTCGGCGTCGTTCGAGATCTCCGCCTCGCAGATGAAAACATTGCGCCCGTCGCGCGGCTCGCTTTGAGGATGCACGCGCCCGACGCGGCTCTCGCGGCTGCCGCCGGCCTCGAGCCGAAACGTCACCGGCATCCCGACGCGCACGCGGCTGATCTCGTGATCCGGCACCTCGACTTCGACGATCATCTCCTCGAGCGGCGCGACCTCGAAGAGCACCTGCCCCTGCTGCACCGGCCGGCCTTCGTCGCGGCGCAGGTCGCCACTGAGCACGATGCCGGCGAGCGGCGTCTTCACCTCGAGCAGCGAGATCTTCCGCTGCACGAGAGCGAGCTCCTCGCCCACGCTGCGCGCCTCATACTCGGCGACCTGCGCGGCGGCGAAGTCCGCGCCCTCACCCGTGTTGCTCATCGCCCGGTCGCGCTGCTTGATCGCCCGCTCGCGCGCGGCGAGCAGCTCCGCCTCGCGCAGACGCACGTCGCGATTGTCCATCTCCGCGAGCGTCTGCCCCTCGATCACGCGATCCCCCGGCTGCACGTGGCTCTTGCTGAGTTGTCCCTCGAACGGCGCCGCGATCACGCGCTTCACCGTCGGCGCGAGCCGACAGTCGGCGCCGATCCGGTAGTGAAACGGCCACGCCATCAGCGCTACCAGCGCCACACTACAGCCGAGCGCCAGACGCCGTCGCCCGTCGCTCGAGTCGCGCCACCAGCGCCGCGCCGCGAAGATCGCGGGATTCGGCCGCGCACGGACGACGAGATCGAACAGCGGAGGCACGAACGGCGCGGTCGCATCGACCAGCCGCGCACTCGCGGCATCGGGCTCCGCCTCCCATTCGAGCACCACCGCGCCGCGTCCGGCGGGAAGCGGCAGCGTCACCAGCCACGCCGCGCCGGTTTCGATCGCGAGCATCTCATGCGCGAGCGTGTCGGCAGTTTTCGCCTCACCCCCGCGGAAGTCCACACGCTGCCCGGCCCGCATCGCCTCGCGCATCGCGGCCTCGACCGGCTGATGCGCCGGGCTCTTCGCATCCACCCGCGCGACACCGGAGATCGCGCGCACGTGCAACGCGCCGGAACGTGCCAGCCCGAGCACCACGCGCTTGCAGCCGAGATAGGCGCGCACTTCATCCACCGCGACGCGGCACACCTTCCCGAAGTCCTCCTCCGCGCCGACGCGCCGTAGCACTTCGAGCAGCGCCGACATCCGCTCGACGACGCTTTCCAGCTCCGTGCTCGCGCGCCGCTCCTCGCGGTAGAGAAGAAAGCCCGCAATCGCCTGAAGCAGCGCAGCGATGCCGGGAAGCTCGCGCGCATTCGCCGTGCCGAGAATCGTCACCAGCCACGCCCGCTCGACTTGATCGCGCACGAGCGGCACGCCGATGAGCGTCGAGTCCGCACCGAGTTCCGGCGCTGACTGAACGACGAGCGCATGACCGCGCAACCCGGCCGACGCCGACATGACGGCAGCCGCTGGCAAATCCCGCGTCGTCACGACGCACGCGTCCCGCGCAGCCGCTCCGCCGACAGGCAGCAACGCCACCGCGCGCGCCTGCACGATCAGCCGCACGAACTCGAGCAATCCCCGCGTCGCCGATTCACCCGCCTCCGCCAGCGCGGCGAGGTGCGAATGGAGTTGCTGCGTCCCGGAGTCGGATTGCGCCGCCGTCACGCGCGTCCCTCCGGCAGACTGGCCGGGAATGGTCGAGGAGATGTTCATGCGAGTCGGAGACGGATCGAGCGCAAAGCGCGCGGAGCATTGCGCGCTCCCGCCCGGCCCGCGAGCGAAGAATCGCGGCGAATCACGACGCTGGTGCTTTTTTGCCAAGGTGCGCCGCTTTGCACAGCACATTTCCGAACACCGCGGCGGCGCCTTCTGGAAATGCGGACAAAAGTGCAGATGGCACCCGCGTTGCTAAGGAGCGCGCGCCCACCCCGCGCCGCATTTCCACGCGCGTCGCCGCCGAATGCGCAATCGCGAACACGCCACTCTCACCTGACCCAAAACCAACCAGCCAACATGAAACTGAAATCACTAATGCTCGCGTTCACCGCTCTCGCGATGACGCTCCACGCCGAACCGCTCAAGATCGCCTACTCCGACTGGCCCGGCTTCACGATCCTCGAGGTCGCGAAGCAAAAGGGTTGGTTCAAGGACGCCGGCGTCGAAGTCGAGCTGCTGTGGTTCGACTACCTCCCGTCGATGGACGCATTCGCTGCGGGCAAGGTCGATGCCGTCACCGCGGTCGCCGCCGATATGCTCGTGACCGGCGCGAACGGCGGGAAGAGCAAGTTCATCGCGCTGCTCGATTACTCCGACGGCAACGACATGATCATCGGCAAGCCCGGCGTGGATTCGCTCAAGGCGCTCAAGGGCCAGAAGGTCGGCCTCGAACTCACGCTTGTCGAACACCTGCTGCTGCTGCACGGCCTAAAGTCCGTCGGCATGAAACAGAGCGACGTCGAGCTGGTGAACACGCCCACCAACGACACGCCGCAGGTGCTCGCCACCGGCAAGGTCGCCGCCGTCGGCGCGTGGTATCCCGTCTCCAGCCAGGCCTTGAAACAAGTCGCCGGATCGAAAGCGCTCTACACGAGCGCCGATGCGAAGGGTCTCATCTACGACGTGCTCGCCGTCAGCCCGGCAAGCCTCGCCAACCGGAAGAGCGACTGGGAGAAAGTCGTCGCGACCTTTTACAAGTGCGTCGATTACATCCTCGATCCGAAGACTGCCGACGACGCCATCAGCATCATGGCCGCGAAGGTCGGCGCACCAGCCGACGAGTATAAGAAAAACATCCCCGGCACCCACTTCCTCACGCTGAAGGAAGCCAAAGCCGCGCTGAAAAAAGGCGACGGACTCGATTCGCTCTACGGCTCGATGGCGATCTCGGACAAGTTCGCGATGGACAACAAAGTCTATAAGACCGCGCAAAAAGCCACGGGCTACATCGCGCCGAGCATCGTGCTCGACATGAAGTGATTCGTTCGCGCTGACCGCATGGCCACACGCGACTGGCTCGGACTGAAACAAGACTTGCCGCCCCGCCGAAATGCGGTGCTCACGATCCTGTCTTTCGTCCTGCCTTTCGCGCTGTGGGCCGTGGTCAGCTACACGCCGTGGATCTGGCATCCGCTCGTCCGCATCACCGATTCCGGCGAGAGCGAGTGGATGACCGAGGACATGGACGTGCAGCGCGCCGACTTCGCGAAGGAAGTCGAAAAGACCAAGGCTGCTGGCGTCGCGCCGCCGCAGGGCTATCGCGTCAATCCCGTCTATCTCCCCGCTCCGCACAATGTCGCCAAAGCATTCGTCACCGCATTCAAAACACCACCGCGTCTGCCCGGCGAACCGTGGCTGCATGAGAGCCTCGGCCACTCGATCCGCACGATCGTCTGGGGATTCCTGCTCTCGTCGCTCATCGGCGTGCCGCTCGGCATCCTGTGCGGCACGTATCGCTTCTTCTCGAAGCTGCAGGAGCCATTCGTCGAGTTCTTCCGTTACCTGCCCGCGCCCGCGTTCGGCGCACTATGCGTCGCGGTCCTCGGCATCGACGACGCACCGAAGGTCGCGATCATCGTCATCGGCACGTTCTTCCAGCAGGTGCTCGTGATCGGGAACACCGTGCGCAAAGTCGATCCCGCGCTGATCGAAGCCGCGCAGACGCTTGGCGCGCGAGGCTGGAATCTCGTGCGACGCGTCGTGATTCCCGCGGCGATCACCGACATCTACACCGACATGCGCATCCTGCTCGGTTGGGCGTGGACTTACCTCATCGTCGCGGAAGTCGTCGGCACGATGTCGGGCATCACGTATTTCATCAACCAGCAGGCGCGGTATCGGAACTTCGACAACGTCTATGCCGCGATCTTTATGATCGGCATCATCGGTCTCAGCAGCGACATTCTGCTCGCTGCGTTCGGCAGGGTCCTCTTTCCATGGAAGCGTCGCCTCGCTCGCGGAAAGTCGCTCATCGAATGGATGCGCGAGCCCGGCTCCGCCTGGCGCAAGGAACCACCCAACCCACGCGCGATGGCAGCGCTTGCCAAAGCCTGATGCTCGCACTTCCCGACTACCGCGAACAATCGCCCGAAGTCGCCGCGCGCTTTTCAAAAATCAACGAGCGCCCCGTCCTGCTCAGCGTGCGCGAACTTGAGAAAGCATTCGGCACGAATGGAAGCCGGCACGTCGTCTTCGATCACGTATCGGTCGACATTCGGCGGCGCGAGTTTGTCACGATCATCGGACCGAGCGGCTGCGGAAAATCCACCTTCATTCGTATCGCCGCCGGCCTCGACGAAGCAACCAGCGGCGAAATGCTGCTCGACGGAAAACCGATCACCGGCCCGAGCCCCGACCGCGGCATGGTCTTCCAAGGCTACACGCTCTTCCCGTGGCGCACGGTGAAGGAGAACGTGATGTTCGGTCTCGAAATGCGCGGCAAGGACTCCGGCACCGCTGACGCAGAAGCGCGGCAGTGGCTCGACATGGTCGGCTTGTCGCGCGTCGAGAATTCTTATCCGCACGAACTGAGCGGCGGCATGAAGCAACGAGTCGCCATCGCCCGCGCGCTCGCAAACGAACCGCGCATCCTCATCATGGACGAGCCGTTCGGCGCTCTCGACGCACTCACACGCTGCAAGATGCAGAGCTACCTGCTGCAGATTTGGAAGAAGGTGAATGTGACGATCCTCTTCATCACCCACGACCTCGACGAAGCCGTGTATCTCTCGGACCGCATCCTCGTGCTCGGCGTGAATCCCGGCGGCGTGCGCGAGATCATCGAGAATCCAGTCCCGCGCCCGCGCAGTGTGGATCAATTCCTCTCGCCCGAATTCCTCGCCGTGAAACATCGCCTCGACGAACTCATCCACGCGCCAAGCGCGGAGCAGGAAGAGGACAAGATCCCCGTCATCAAGCTCACCGAGGTCGGTGACGAAGTGGAGTGAGCGGTCTTTTTCCATGTCATCCGAAACGATCCTCTTTGAAGAACATCTCCCCGGCGGCGGCCTCTGGTCGTGGGTCTTGCGGCGGCACACGACGCTGCGCCTCACCGACCTCGATGGCGGCGCGAATGTGGGATTGATGTCCTACAACGCCGACGCGCCGACCGATCGACTGAACCTCCCCGACACGCTCAAGGCGCAATACACCGCCAAGCTCACGCGCGGCCACGTGCTGATGAGCGACATGGGCCGCGCACTCCTGTCGATCACCGCCGACTCGTGCGGCTGGCACGACCCACTCGGCGGGCATGGCAACGCCGCGCTCGTGCGCGCGAAGTATGGCGTGAGGAATTACCAGACCGCACGCAACGACTGGTATCGCAACGCGCACGACAACTTCCTCGTCGAACTCGGCAAACACGGCCTCGGCACGCGTGATCTCGCGGCGAACGTGAACTTCTTCAGCCGCCTCGACGCGGACGACGAAGGGCGGCTCGCATTTCACGCGGGCAACTCCAGGCCCGGCGACACCGTCGATTTGCGCGCCGAGATGAACGTGCTCGTCGTGCTGAACAACTGCCAGCATCCGCTCGACCCGACTCCGATCTACGCACCGAAGCCGATCAAACTCACGCTGCTCAAAACGCCGCCGCCCGCCGCGGACGACTTCTGCCGCAACTTCCGCGGCGAAAACCAGCGCAGCTTTACCCTGACTGAACGCTACCTCGGATGAGCACGCTGCTTTACACCGAGAGCCCGCTCGATCCCGCCGATGCGATCTATGACTTCACGCTGCCCGCGGGTGATGGCTGGATGCACGAGATCAAACGCGGCCAGACCTTCCGCATCGTCGATCTCGAAGGGAACCAGGCCGCCGACACGATCTTCTACAACGCGCACGACATGAGCGACCGCTACTCCGCGCAGGACACGATCCGCGCGCAGCGCGCGATCTATCTCACGACCGGCACGATGCTCATGTCGAGCGAAGGCAACGTCCTGCTCACCATCACCGCCGACACCTGCGGACGACACGACACGCTTGGCGGCGCGTGCGCGACGGAGAGCAATCAAGTCCGCTACGCACTCGACAAGCGCTGGATGCACGCGTGCCGCGACACCTTCATGCTGCAAGTGCTGCGCTGGGGCCGCGGCGCGTCGAAGGCGGACATCACGCACAACATCAACTTCTTCATGAACGTGCCCGTGACGCCCGACGGCGGCCTGTGCTTCGCCGATGGCGTGAGCGCCGGCGGTCGCTACGTGGAGATGCGCGCGGAGATGGACGTGATCGCGTTGATCTCGAATTGCCCTCAGCTCAACAACCCCTGCAACGCCTACAACCCGACGCCCGTGCGGCTGCTCATCTGGAACTGATGCGGAATGTTTAAAAAAGTCCTCATCGCCAATCGTGGCGAGATCGCGTGTCGCGTGATTCGCACCTTGCGTCGTCTCGGTGTCGCATCGGTCGCGGTGTATTCCGAAGCGGATCGTCACGCGATGCACGTGAACCTCGCTGACGAAGCCGTGTGCATCGGCCCCGCGCCGGCTCGGGAGAGCTACTTGAATGCGGCGCGCATTCTCGAAGTCGCGCAGCAGACCGGCGCGGAAGCGGTGCATCCGGGCTACGGCTTCCTGAGCGAAAACGCGGAGTTCGCCGACGCGTGCGAGCGCGCGGGCATCGCGTTCGTCGGGCCGACTGCCGAGCAGATTCGACGCTTCGGTTTGAAACACACGTCGCGCGAGATCGCGGAGAAGTGCGGCGTGCCGCTGCTGCCGGGCACGGGCTTGCTCGCGAGTGTGGATGAAGCGGTAGTCGAGGCGGAGCGCATCGGCTTCCCCGTGATGATCAAGAGCACTGCGGGCGGCGGCGGCATCGGGATGCAGCTCGCGCTGAATGCGGACGAGCTGCGGGAGAAGTTCGAGACGGTGCGCAATCTCGGGCGGAACAATTTCAAAGACGACGGTCTGTTCCTCGAAAAATTCGTGACCATCGCGCGGCACGTCGAAGTGCAGATCTTCGGCGATGGCCGCGGCAACGTGATCGCACTCGGCGAACGCGACTGCTCGACGCAACGGCGAAACCAGAAGGTGATCGAGGAGACGCCCGCGCCCGGCCTTAGCGACGAACAGCGCACCGCGTTGTGCGACGCGGCGGTGAAGCTCGGACGCGAGGTCGGCTACCGCTCGGCAGGCACCGTCGAGTTCGTCTTCGATGTGCAGGCGGGCGCGTTCTACTTCCTCGAGGTGAACACGCGCCTGCAAGTCGAGCACGGCGTGACCGAGATGGTGACGGGGCTCGATCTCGTCGAGTGGATGCTGCGCGTCGCCGCGGGCGAACCGCCCGAGTTCGTCGCGCCAACGCCGAGCGGCAGCGCAATCCAGGTCCGCATCTACGCTGAAGACCCGGGCAAGAACTTTCAGCCCAGCTCCGGGCTGCTCACCGAAGTTGTCTTTCCCGAAGGCGCGCGCTGCGACCACTGGATCGAACCGGGGACCGAAGTGTCGCCATTCTACGATCCCCTCATCGCGAAGCTGATGGTTCACGCCGAGACGCGAGAGGCGGCGATCGCAAAGCTCGGCGACGCGCTCGCCGCCACACGCATCGAAGGCATCGAGACGAATCGCGACTACCTTCAACAAGTGATCGCGAGCGAGTCGTTCCGCCGGGGCGACGTGTTCACCGCGTTTCTGCGCGACTTCCCGTATCGCGCGCGGACGATCGAAGTGCTCGACGGCGGCACGATGACAACCGTGCAGGATTTTCCCGGTCGGCTCGGCTATTGGGCCGTGGGCGTGCCGCCGAGCGGACCGATGGATTCGCTCTCGTTCCGCCTCGGGAATCGGTTGCTCAACAATCTCGAAGGCGCCGCAGGACTCGAGATGACGATGACGGGCGCGACGCTGCGCTTCAACGTGACGACCACGATCTGCCTCACTGGTGCGGAAATGAGCGCGAAGCTCGACGGGCAGGCTGTGCCGTATTGGCAGCCGGTGAATGTGCATGCGGGGCAGACGCTCGCGATCGGCGCGGTGAATGGGCCGGGCGCGCGCACTTACCTCACCGTGCGCGGCGGCTTCGATCTGCCGAAGATTCTCGGCTCACGCTCGACGTTCACGCTCGGGCAGTTCGGCGGTCATGCAGGGCGCGCGCTGCGCGTGGGAGACGTGCTCAAGCTGCGCAATCCTGACGCGCCGGAGATCGAAGGCCCAAGCCTGCCGCTCGAACTCGAGCCGCGTCTCACCCATGAGTGGGAAATCGGCGTGCTCTACGGTCCTCACGGTGCGCCGGACTTCTTCACGCGCGAGGACATCGAGCAGTTCTTCGCGACCGAATGGAAGGTCCATTTCAACTCCGCGCGCACGGGCGTGCGGCTAGTCGGACCCAAGCCGCAGTGGGCGCGGCGCGACGGCGGCGAGGCGGGGCTGCATCCGTCGAACATCCACGACAACGCTTACGCGATCGGCGCGATCGATTTTACCGGCGACATGCCGATCATCCTCGGACCGGATGGACCAAGCCTCGGGGGCTTCGTATGTCCGGCGGTGATCGTGCAGGCGGAACTGTGGAAGGCCGGCCAGCTCAAGTCCGGCGACACCGTGCGTTTCGTCGCGTTGAGCGCGGAGTCGTCGGCGGAATTGCGCCGGAATCAGGACACCGAGATCGCACAACTCGCCGCGCAATCTCACGGCACAGCATCGCCGATCGCGATTCCCGACGATGCCGCGCTGCGGCGCGATCCGGCGCGCGATGGTTTGCCCGGGATGGTCTTCCGTCCGCAGGGCGACGACTACGTGCTCGTCGAGTTCGGGCCCAACGTCCTCGACTTCGAGCTGCGCTTCCGCGTCCACGCGCTGATGACGTGGCTGGAGCAGCAGCACGTGCCCGGCTTGATCGATCTCACGCCCGGCATGCGCTCGCTGCAGGTTCACTACGACGCGCGGAAAGTGGGGCGCAAAGAATTGCTCGATCTGATTGCGCGCGGCGAGGCATCGCTACCGCCGCTCGATACGCTCGAACTGCCGACCCGCATCGTTCACCTACCGCTGTCGTGGGACGATCCCGCGACGCGGCACGCGATCGAGAAATACACCGCGACGGTGCGGCCCGATGCGCCGTGGTGCCCGAGCAACATCGAGTTCATCCGCCGCATCAACGGGCTCGACTCGATCGACGACGTGAAGCGAATCGTCTTCGACGCGAGCTACCTCGTGCTCGGTCTCGGCGACGTGTATCTCGGCGCGCCGGTCGCGGTGCCGCTCGATCCGCGGCATCGGCTGGTGACGACAAAATACAATCCTGCGCGCACGTGGACGGCGGAAAATTCCGTCGGCATCGGCGGCGCCTACATGTGCGTGTATGGGATGGAAGGTCCGGGCGGGTATCAATTCGTCGGGCGCACGATCCAGATGTGGAATCGCTGGCGCGCGACGAGCGACTTCACGAAGCCGTGGCTGCTACGCTTCTTCGACCAAATTCGCTTTCACGAAGTCAGCGCCGACGAACTGCTGCGCCTGCGCGAAGACTTCCCGCAAGGCCGCTACCAAGTGCGAGTCGACGAGACGGCGTTCCGGCTGCGCGACTATCACGAGTTCCTGCGCTCGATCGATGGCGAGGCTGCGGCCTTCAAAGCAACGCGCGAGGCGGCCTTCAACGCGGAGCGCGAGCGGTGGAGTGCAGCGGGTCTGGACAAAGTGGAGATCGAAGAAGCCGTCGAGGTCGCGATCACCGAAGCCGCGGTGCAGGACGGACATTTCACCGCGCGAGCGCCGATGCCGGCGAACGTGTGGCAAGTGCTCGTGCAGCCCGGCTCGCGCGTCGTCGCGGGGGAGAAGCTCGTGATCCTCGAGGCGATGAAAATGGAAATCCCGGTGACGGCTGCCGAAGCCGGGACGGTGCGTGAGATTCTGTGCGCACCCGGGAAGCAAGTCGCGCCGGGCCAGGCGCTCTGCGTGGTGGAGGCGGCAGCGTGAACTATGGAGCGCTGCGGTCCCGGCGGCCACCAACCAGCACGCGAAGCGTCATTCCATCTCCGGGAAATCGGCGCTACGCGGCAGTCTCGTGGCCGTCGGGACGACGGCGCTCCATAGGCGCCATCTGTTTATGAACGCAGACTCTCTCCGCACTCTTGACCGCCGGATCGGCGAACGCCGCGATGACGCGGTGTGGATTCACCGACCGCCGCTCGACGAATTGCTCGCGAGCGCGCCGACGGACGCTTCGCTCCCGCTGTTCGGGCAGACGTTTGCGGTGAAGGACAACATCGACGTCGCAGGCTGGCCGACGACGGCGGGCTGCCCGGAGTTTTCATACGTGCCGGACGCGGACGCGCCGGTCGTTGCCCGACTGCGAGCGCTCGGCGCGATTCCGGTCGGGAAGACGAACCTCGATCAATTCGCAACGGGTCTTGTCGGCACGCGCTCGCCGTTCGGCATTCCACGCAGCGTGTTCAGCGATGCGCACATCGCGGGCGGATCGAGTTCCGGCTCGGCAGTCGCGGTCGCCGCGGGGCTGGTCGCTTTCGCGCTCGGCACGGACACGGCCGGCTCGGGACGCGTGCCTGCGGCGTTCAACAACATCGTCGGGCTGAAACCGACGCGCGGTGTGTTGAGCACGCGCGGCGTGGTGCCGGCGTGCCGCTCGCTGGATTGCGTGTCGATCTTCGCGCGGAGCGTAGCCGAGGCGCATCGCGTGTTCGCAGCGTCGCGGGAGTTCGATGCGGGCGATCCGTTCTCACGCGTCTGGAAACCCGAATCGCGAGAGCTTCGCCGGATCGGCGTGCCGCGCGCGGGCCAGCTCGAGTTCTTCGGCGACGACGGGATGCGCGCGCTCTACGAACAGGCACAGCGGCGATTCGAGATCGCGGAGATCGACTACTCGCCTTTCCGCGACGCCGCGCGGCTGCTCTACGCCGGGCCGTGGGTGGCGGAACGGACGGCTGCGGTCGGCGAGTTTCTCGCTGCGAATCCGGACGCGGGACATCCGGTGGTGCGGCAGATTGTCATGGGCGGCGCGAAACATTCGGCCGTCGAAAGTTTTCGCGCGAGTTACGAGCTGGCGCGGCTGCGGCGGCTCGCGGACGCCGAATGGACAAAGATGGACGCGATGCTCCTCCCGACGACGCCGACGATTTACACCGTCGAGGAAGTGCTCGCCGATCCGATCCGGCTGAACTCGAACCTCGGCACATACACGAACTTCGTGAACCTGCTCGACCTCTGCGCGCTCGCGGTGCCGGCAGGCTTTCGCCCCGACGGACTGCCGCTCGGTGTCACGCTCATCGCGCCGGCTTTCCATGACGATGCGCTTGCGCAACTCGGCGCTGCCTTCCTCCGAGAGGAAGCGCTGCACCTCGCTGCGACGGGCGTGGATCTCTCCGTGGTCGGCGCGCACTTGAGCGGCCAGCCGCTCAATCGGCAGCTCACGTCGCGCGGCGCGCAGCTCGTAAAGACGTGCCGCACCGCAAGCGACTACCGGCTCTACGCGCTTGCGAATACCACGCCGCCAAAACCCGGACTCGTCCGCGCGCCGGGTTTCGCCGGACCGGGGATTGAAACCGAAGTGTGGCGGATGAGCTTTGAAGCGTTCGGCGAGTTCGTTGCCGAGGTGCCCGCGCCGATGGGCATCGGCAGCGTGGTGCTCGAAGACGGCGCAACGGTGAAAGGCTTTCTCTGCGAAGTCGCCGCGATCGACGGCGCGCGGGAGATCACCGAGTTCGGCGGCTGGCGCGCCTTTCGCGCAGCGCAGTGACGCGGCGTTCGTGACTTTCGGCACCCGGCAGTGCATGAACGCCCGCACGTGAAAACGCTCCTCCTTGCCACTCTGCTATCAGTCGCTCTCGTGCCGATCCGCGGGGAGACGATTGACGCCGATCTGCTCATCGTCGGCGCGGATGAATCCGGCTGCGCGGCGGCGGTGCAGGCGGCGCGGCTCGGCGTGAAGCGCATCGTGCTCGTGAATGACATCGCGTGGCTTGGCGGGCAGTTTTGCACGCAAGGCATCGGGCCGCTCGACGAATGGACAACCGTCAACGGCAAGCGCACGAACTTCCCGCGCTCGGGCGCCTTTCTCGAAATCATCGACCGCATCCGCGCGCACAATCGCGCGACCTATGGCATCGCCACACCGGGCAATGGCTGGTGCGGCACGGACACCATCGAGCCCGTCGCGGCCGCGCGCATCTTCGAGGAATGGCTCGCGCCTTACAGCGCACAGATTCGCGTGCTGCGCCCGTGGGAGGTGGAGCGCGTAAAGGTGGACGGCAATCGCGTGACAGGCGTCGTCTTCTCGAACGCGGGCGCGACTCTCGAAGTGAACGCGACACTCGCGATGGATTCGTCGGACTGGGGCGACGTGATCCGGTTGAGCGGCGCGAGCTACAGTGCGGGGCCGGACCTGCGCTCGCGCTACGGCGAGCCGAGCGCGCCGGAGAGACTGGAGGCCGATGGGCACCAGGAAATGAATCCGATCTCGTGGTGTCCCCTGCTGCGCGAAGCGGGGCGCGATGCGACGATCCCGAAGCCCGCGCGCTACGACGAGCGCTCGTTTTCCGACATGGCAAAAGTGCCCCCGTGGCGCGAATGGGACGGCAGCGGCGGCATCTACAACTTCGCCGGCTGGTGCGTCTATACGCACCGCCGCATCGTGGACCGCTACCATTTCAAATTGCCCGCCGGCACCGAGGCGACCGTGCTCAACTGGCCCGCGCACGATTATCCGCTCTCCACTTTGCCGCAGCACGTCGCCGACGCTTTGGAGAAGACCGGGCCCGGCGCGGCGCGGAAGAACATCGTGGACCTCACGCCCGCGCAGCGACGCATCATCTTCGCCGACGCAAAGCAGCGCGCGCTGGAGTTTCTCTACTACCTGCAGACCGGGGCGCACGATCGCGCCGGCGATTATCCGCAGAGCTTCCGATACATGAAACTCGCGGACGATTACGGCACCGCCGATCGCCTGCCGCCGAAGCCCTACATCCGCGAAGGACTGCGGCTCGATGCGCTCTACGTGCTGCGCGAGCAGGACGTGCGCACCGAAGTGGAGGAGCCCAAGTGGGCCCGCCTCATGGTGCCCGACGGCGTGTTTGGGTATCAGTTCAACATGGATTTCCATCCGACGCGCCGCGTGTTCGCGGACGACGACCGCAGCCAGCCATGGCGCGGCAAGCACGTCGGCACGCGCAACTGGTCCGCGCACACCGACCGCGCGATGTTCCCCCTGCGCGGGCTCGTTCCGGTGAAGATGGACGGCCTGCTCGGAGCGTCGAAGAACATCGGCGTGACCAGCATGGTGCAGTCGTCGCTGCGACTGCATGGGCAGATGATGCACGCCGGCACGGCGTCCGGGACGGTTGCGGCGCTCTGCCTGCGCGAGGGCATTCAGCCGCGCGAATTGGCGTCGTCGCCGGAGCGAGTGCGCGAGGTGCAGCGCACGCTCGTGCGCGGCGCTGGCGGACCGGGGACGCTGCTCTGGCCTTATCACGACCTCTCACCGGACGACGCGCACTTCGAGGCGGCGAACCTGCTCACGCTCGCCGGCATCTGGCGCGCGGACGCAGACAGCGTGTTCTTTTCGCCGAACCAAATCGTGACGCGCCGCGAACTCGCCGCCGCGCTCACCCGGCTCTCCCGCGAGCCGCCGGAAGTGAAGGACGGCGATGGAAAGGCGACGTGGGGCACGCTGCACGAATGGCTGACCGCGCTGAAGCTTCCCGCCAGCAATACGCTCATCGCCAAAGACTGCGCGAAGCGCGAACTCACGCGCGCCGAGTGCGTGGACTACCTCCACCGCGTGCAGCAAGCGCTCACGCCATGACCACGCCCGTGCCGCGCACATTCACCGGGCGGTTCATCACGCTCGTGCCGCTGAATCCCGAGGCGGATGCTGACGAACTTTTTCTCGGCTCGCACGAACCCGACAGCGTCGAGGCGATGTGGCGTTACGTCTCCGGCGGGCCGTTCGCCGATGCCGCGGCGATGCGCGACTGGCTGCGCGAACGACAGGCGCTGCCGGACGCGATTCCTTTCACCGCGATCGACAATGCGAGCGGGCGTCGCGTCGGCAGCATCACGCTCATGCGCATCACGCCCGAGCACGGCGTCGCGGAGTTGGGCTTCATCTGGTTTGCGCCCGCGGCGCAGCGCACGAAGGCAAACACCGAGGCGAACTACCTCCTGCTGCGGCACTGCTTCAGCGACCTCGGCTACCGTCGCATGGAGTGGAAATGCGACACGGAGAACGCGCGCAGCCGCGCAGCCGCGATTCGGCTCGGCTACAAGTTCGAGGGCATCTTCCGGCAGCACATGATGATCAAGGGCCGCAACCGAGACACCGCGTGGTTCGCGATGCTCGATCATGAATGGCCGGGCATCGCCGCCGCGATGGAGCGCTGGCTTTACGAAGGCGACAGCACGCCTCTCTCCTCGCTGCGCAGCTAGGACGCCGTCTCGCGAAAACGCGTGCGGTATTCGCGCGGGGAGAGCTTGATCAGCGAGCGGAAGTGGCGGTTGAAGTTAGCGAGGTTCCGGAAGCCGCACTCCATCGCGATGTCGGTGATCTTCCACCGATCCTCGGCCAGCAGCTCGCACGCGCGGCCGATGCGCAGCGCGTTCACGTATTCAGGCAGGGTCTTTCCCGTGCGCTGCTTGAAGAAGCGGCTGAACGCGCCCGCGCTCAGGTGCGCCTCGGCGGCGACGCGATCGCGGTCGATCGTCTCGACGAGATGCGCGTTGATGTAGCTGCAGACACGCTGCATCCGGTCCTGGTCCGCGTGCGCGATGGTCGGCACGAAGCCGGCACTGGCGAGCGGCCTTAGCTCTTGCGAGCCGGCGAGCAGATCGAGGATGGCGAGCAGGTCCACGATGCGCTGCAAGCCGGTGTTCCCGGCGAGGCTTTCCATTCGCGCCGCCGCGACATCGCGCGTCCGGCCGATCACTTGCAGCCCTCGCGCCGCGCGCCGTAAAAGCTGCCGCACCGGCTCCAGTTCGGGCTTGCCGATGAATTCCGCGCCGAGAAACGTATCGAGAAACCGCACGACAATCGCGTGCACTTGCGACTTTGGACTTCGGGCTTTGGACTTTGGACTTTGGACCTGATGCCACACGTGCGGGAGGTTCGAGCCGACGAGCACGAGATCGCCGGGATGCAGCGGCGAGATGTTATCGCCGACCATGCGATGACCGCGGCTTTCGAGCACGAGCGTGAGCTGAATCTCGGGATGAAAGTGCCACATCGCATTGTAGCTTGATCCACGCACGACTTCGCAGTGGAAGGATTCCCACTGCGCATGCGGAGTTTTCTCAAAGACGGCTTTCATCGGGAGGCAGACACAAAAGTATCGCAAGGAGTCACAAATCGCGGGGCTTTCACAAGCCCGGGGTGATACAAGACGCGCTCTATGGAACCCACCATCAAGATCGCTCTCGTCGGCGCCGGCATGTTTGGCGGCGACGTTCACCTTCGCGCCTACGCCGATTTGCAGCGCTTCGGCATCGCCGGGCAGCTCGCGCGCGTCGGGCTCGACAAGTTTTCGCGCGAGCTTGCGCCGGTGAAGTTCGATCTCGTCGCGGTGGCGACGCGCTCGCAGAAGTCGGCGGAGAAATCCGCGGCGGCATTTGCGGAGTGGACCGGGCACACGCCGAAGACCTACTCCGGCGTGACGCCGTGGAATGACATCCTGCGCGACTTTCCCGACCTCGATGTGCTCGCCGTGGCGACGCCGGATCACCTGCACACGGAGCCGATCCTCGCGGCGCTCGCGCGTGGCGTGCATGTGCTCACCGAGAAGCCGATGTGCCTCTCGACGCACGAGGCCGATGAGATCATCGACGCGGCGCGGGCGAAGAACTGCGTCGTCGGCGTGGACATGCACAAGCGGTATGATCCCGATCATCTGCGGGTGCGCGACGACATCCAGAATCGCATCGGCGCGCCGCTCTACGGCACCGCCTATCTCGAGGAGCCGCTGGAGGTGAGCACGAGCACGTTCAAGTGGGTCGAGTCGAGCGATCCGTTCAGCTACGTCGGTCCGCACTGGACCGATCTCATCTTTTCCTACTACCGCTCGAAGCCCGTCTCGCTCACGGCGGTCGGGCAGAAGAAGCGGCTCGTGCGCGACGGGATCAATGCTTACGACGCGGTGCAGGTGCGCGTGGATTTCGAGAACGGGATGTCGATCAACTTCCACAACAACTGGATCACGCCCGCGGACTTCGAGGGGCCGGTGAATCAAGGCCACGAGATCGTCGGCGCGGATGGGAAGGTGGAGAGCGACCAGCAGTATCGCGGCTTCCGTTGGTGGAATGCGGGCGGCGGCTCACGCACGTCGAACAATCACTTCACGCGCGACGTGCTGCGCGCGGACGGGACAAAAGCGTATGTCGGCTACGGCGTGGACAGCCTCACCGTCGCGCTCGTCGCGGTGTGCCGCGTGAAGTTCGCCGGCGAGTCGCGCGACGCCGTCGCGAGTCTTTACCCGACCGCGGAGGAAGCGCGGATCACGTGCGCCATCGTGGCTGCGGCGGCGAGAGTGCGCGACCTGAACTTCCAATACATGAGCGAAGGCAAAGGCGCGACGGTGACGGCGCGCTTCGGCACGGACGGCATCACGATCTGCGACCCGAATTCGCCGCAGGTCTTCCAGCGCATCTACGAGAAGGCGATTTGACCGCACAGGCGCCGGAAGGTGTCGCGCCCGATCACAAGACTCTCGTGAGTCTCACGACCAGTCAGGTGGACATGAACTACGACGACTTCAGTCTCGAGGCTCCCGCGAGACAGTGATGCTGGCGAAGCCGGATCAGGGCTGGGGATTGAGCGCCGTTTGCTGCGCGAGAGCGGCGGCCTGGTAGCGGGCGAAGGCCTCCTCGTCGCGCTGACAAGTCACGCCCTTGAAGACCATCGCGAACGCGCGGCGATGGCGCGTGGCGGAGCGGTTCGCGCCGGCGAGGTGGATCGTGTTGCCGTGATGCGCCATCGCATCGCCGGGTTGCAAATGCACGGGCACCTCGTGCGCGGCGTCGAGCGGGCCGTAGTCGCTGATCGTCTGCGAAAAGCCGAGCACGCCGGAGCGCGCGTGCGGACGCGTGGGCAGCAGATGCGAGCCGGGCACGTAGCGCACGCACGCGTTTTCATTATCCACCGCATCGAGCGCGAGCCAGATGGTGACGATGTTGCAGGGGCGCAGGCAGAAATAGAAATTGTCCTGGTGCGGTGGCGTGCCTTTCTCCGAGAGGGGCGGCTTGTTGAACCACTCCGGCTCCGCCGCCTCGACCGGCTCGCCGATGAGCGCCTCCGCGAGCGCGGTCCACGCCGGGTCCCGTCGATACGCCTCGAAGAATGCATCCTGGTTCATCCGGTGAAGCTGCCGCAGCGATTCCGGGTGCGACTTGTCGATGTCGTAGAAGGCATCCGTCGGCGGCACGCGAGGCGCGACTTCGTGGATGTAGCGGTCGAGGTGTTGGGTCAGTTCGGTGAACTGATCCGGCGGCAGAAACTCGCGCGCGACGACGTAGCCGTCGCGATCGTAGTCGGGCTTCAAATCGGAGTAGGACGACGCGTGGTTCATGGTGCGATCGAACACGGTGGCGAAGAATTTGCAGTCATTACTTCTGCGGCTGGACACGACGCTGACCGCGCCCGGCCCTGGCAAGGCGCAGACCCTGCACTACTCGACAAGCCGTGACCCGTCCGTGCTGCTCACCGCCGTCGTCGCCGGCGACGGAACTACTAAGATGTGGACCGATGATGGTGTCATCACCGGCACCGTGCCCGACGCGACCGAACGCCGTTTCTACCGCGTGCAGGTCCGCAACGGCCCCTGACCACCCATGAAGACCCTACTCACGCTCTGCCTTTTCGTTTCGTCACTCTTCGCCGCGGCACAGCCGAACATTATCCTGCTCATGGGCGATGACCACGGCTGGGAGGAGACAGGTTACAACGGGCATCCCCACGTCAAAACGCCCGTGCTCGATGAGATGGCTGCGACCGGGTTGAAGCTCGCAAACTTCTATTCCGGTCATCCGAGTTGCTCGCCCACCCGCGCCAGCTTCATGACAGGTCGTCATCCGAACCGCATGGGCACCTTCGCGCCCGGCTGGTCCTTCCGTCCGGAGGAAATCACCAGCGCGCAAATCCTGAGCAAGGCCGGCTACCGGTGCGGACACTTTGGCAAATGGCATCTCGGAGCGGTGAAAGCCGCGTCACCCGTGAGTCCGGGCGCGATGGGGTTCCATGAGTGGGTCTCGCACGACAACTTCTTTGAGCTCAACCCGACTCTCTCACGCAACGGCGCAGCGCCTGAAGTCATCCAGGGCGAAAGCTCCGCGATCCTGATTCGGGAAACGATCCGTTTCATCGACCGCGCACGCAGATCCGACAAACCCTTCTTCACCGTGGTCTGGTTCGGCTCGCCGCACGAGCCCTACAGCGGCCTGCCCGCCGACCTCGCGCTCTACGACGACCTTCCGGGGAAATACAGGGACAAGAAGGTCAAGCTCACCTCCAACGAAACCGGCGGTCCGACCACCCGCCCTCAGGGTGAAGTGCTGCGCGAGCGCTACGCTGAGATCACAGCCATGGACCGCGCGATCGGCACGCTGCGAAAGCATCTCGCTACCGGGGGCCTGCGGGACAACACGCTGCTGTTTTACTGCGGCGACAACGGCACCTCCGCAGACGGCTCGCTCGTCACCCCGCATCGCGGCGTCAAAGGCCAGGTCTATGATGGCGGCATTCTCGTGCCCGGCCTCATCGAGTGGCCCGCACGCATTCCGCGGCCGCGCAGCACCACGGTCCGCGCCAGCACCAGCGACCTCCTTCCCACACTCTGCGCCATCGTGGGCCAGCCGCTTCCGTCACGTCCGATCGACGGCATCGACCTCACTCCCTTGCTCGATGGCAAGATGACCGGGCGCTCCAACCCTCTCTATTTCTGGGAGCACAACACTTCCGGCCTCAACAAAGCCGAGCCCTACATCGATCCCGAGTTGCAGAAAGGCACGACTCCACTCGTCAAAAAAATGGGCGGCATCGCCACTCGCAATTTCACCAACTTCAAACATCCCACGATCAGTGACGCCGACTACCTCGGTCCCCGCGCCATCATCGACGGCAACATGAAGCTCGTCATCCACGAGCAGAAAAAGGGCGAACCCAAACGGGAACTCTTCGACCTCCGAACCGATCCTGCGGAGAAAATGAATCTCGCCGAGCAGCAGCCTGCGGTCGCCGGGAAACTGCAAGCCCAGCTCCGCGAGTGGCAGCAATCCGTCCTGCACAGCCTCGTGGGCGCTGATTACAAAAAGTAAGGCATCCTCACCGCGCGCAATCCCATCCGCCTCGCGTCGGTCGGCTGCGAACGGACGATTTGGGACTACCTCGGCCGTTCCGGGAGCAGCCAGTGCGGGGCGACCTGGTCCGCTACATCGCTCTCCCCGGCTCCGCGACTGAATGGCCAGAGTTCCGGGAAGCGCCCCGAGCGGGATAGAGCGTTGATCGAGCGCTCCAAGTCTGCCAAAGGGACGGGCGGAAAACCATCGGGGCAATCCCCGAGGCACCATCTCCTCCCGTCGTGCAATTCACCGCCCAACTCATTTCGCAAGCCAAGCCGAAGCACGCTTCGGGGAATCAGACCCTACGGGAATGAACACACCCGAACCCACCCAGCCTCCCGTCCGCCTGCGCTCTCTCGATGCGCTACGCGGCTTCGACATGTTTTGGATCCTCGGCGCGGGGAGCCTCGTGAAGGCGCTCGAGAAAATGAGCGACAACTCCTTCACCCGCCTGCTCTCCACCCAGCTCACACACGTGACGTGGGAAGGCGTGCGCTTCTACGACTTCATCTTCCCGCTCTTCCTGTTCATCGTCGGCGTGTCGCTTGTCTTCTCACTCGACCGGACGCTCGCAAAGGAGGGCCGCGAGGCGGCGGTGATGCACATCGTGCGGCGCAGCGTGCTGCTGTTCCTGTTCGGAGTTCTCTACACCGGCGGGCTCTCACACAAGTGGCCGGAGGTGAGCCTCGGCGGCGTGCTCCATCGCATCGCGGCGTGCTACTTTTTTGCCGGGCTGTTTTACGTCTGGTGCGCCTCGCAGCTCAAGGCGCTCGCGGCCATCGCGGTGGCGCTGCTCGTCGGTTACTGGGCGCTGCTCACCTACGTCCGCTTCCCCGATCTGCCGCTGGAAAAGGCGAGCGTCGAGAAGGTCGCAAAGCGGATCAAATCGGATGATCCCGGCGACATCGCCGCCGGCGTGCCGGGACGCGTGCGCGGCCTCTACGAGGAAGGGCGCAATCTCGCGAACTACTACGACTTTCGCTTTCTGCCGGGGAAGAAGATGTCCACCTACTACATCAACGAAGGGTTGCTCAGCACGCTGCCGGCGATCGCGATCTGCCTGTTCGGCATTTTCGCCGGGCGGTTGCTCAAGAGCGACGCGACCGACCGGCGCAAGCTCGCGTGGCTCGTCGCCGCGGGCGCCGCGAGCATCCTGCTCGGCTGGCTGTGGAGCTTCCAGTTCCCGCTCATCAAGCGCATCTGGACCTCCTCCTTCATCCTCGTCGCGAGCGGCTGCAGCGCGATGATGCTCGGGCTCTTCTATTACATCGTCGAAGTGCGAAAGTGGGACCGCTGGTGCGAGCCCTTCGTCTGGATCGGCATGAACCCGATCACGCTCTACCTCTCGACGAAGGTCATCAGCTACTCGCAGGTCGCCGAGTTGTTCGTCGGGGGGAACGTGAAGGCGTTCTTCGATGCGCGCGCGCAGGGGCTCGGCGGGATGGTCGTCGCGCTCACGAGCCTCGGGTTGGTCTTCCTGCTCGCGCGGTTCCTCCACCGGCGGAAGATCTTCCTGCGGGTGTAGCACGAGCGAACCCGGGCGGCGCGCGGACGCGGAGGCCCCACGCCGCGTCCGAATCGATTTGCTCTCATGCCGTCGGCGGCGGGACAACCGCGCCCCGGGATACACAGTATCCCGCCGACCGAACTGCGGAATCTCCAACCGAAAGATGCACAGTCCCCGCCCCGGGGCTGAGCGCGGGAGATGGTTCATTCGGAACGCATGAATACCAAACTCACTCACGCAGCGTCCATCACGGCGATCGCGATCTTCACCGCAGGGCTCGTCTCAGCCCGCGCAGAAAGCGAAGGCATCCTGGCGAATACCGTCACGTTCCGCCCGAAGATCACAATCAGCGAAACCTATAGTGAACGACCGGCATCGGAATCCAACGGGAGGACGACCTCCCCCGGGGAAATCAAGGTCCGCGAGAAGGTGGCCGTTTGCATCGTCGCGAATGTCGAGGGCATCGACACGCGCAATCTCGATCCCGAAACGTCCGTGATCCTCAGGGTGGGATCGCTCTGGATCACGAAGCTGCTCAAAGACGACCCCAGTTACGCGATCGGCAGGACCCAGGCGATCTTCCCGTTCAAGACCCGCGTCACCCGGTCCAACGGCTCATCCTACGACAAGAGCCTGGGCCGCCTGGCCTGCGTCTGGAATGAAGACCGGCTGGCCATCACTCTCACCTGCACCGATCTCGACGCCGCCACGTTGAGCAGCATCAGTTCCCGAGGGCATGCCGGCACGGCAGCCCCGGGCACGGCCGTGGCGGTGGGGCCCGAGCCTGTCAATGTGTCGGTTCACTTCGGCCACCTCCGTGGCAAGCGGATCGCCTACGTGAACGGCAGCACCCGGACGCAGACACGCCACCTCCGCACCCGCGATTCCGGAAGTTCCAGATTCGACCTGAGCAGTGTGACTCTCATCGGCGCCGCGGATACCACCAGTCCGCGCATCACCATTCGCGCAAATGCCACCACCGACTCACTCCGGCGCGTGTCATTCAGCGGCGTCGCCCGCGAAATCAACGGGATCAGCATCAGGTCCATCTTCGTCAACAGCATCGAGGCACAGCCCTCGGCCCTCACCTTCGGCGCGCCAGATGCGCGCGGCGTCCGCACGTGGAGCGTGGACAATCTCGCACTTCAACCCGGCATCAACGATGTGGCCCTCACCTTCTCCGACGCCGACGGCAATGAGACCGCGATCTTCCCACAGATCGAGGCGGGCAATCCGTAATCGGGCCGCGATCTCCGGCCGCGCGGGCGCTACGACTTGAGCGCCACTCGCGCCCGCTGGACCACGTCGCTATCGACCATCTTTGTGCCGTGCAGGAAATGCACGGACGCGGCGAGCAGATGCGGGCGCCACTCGGGGCTGACCCAGCCGGCGTTCTCGAAGATCGCGATCGGGAACTTCACGTCGTGTGAGTTGATCGTCGCCTTCGTGGTGACGAGCCGGTGCGCGGTCGCGAGGAAAGGCTCGTGCTGCGCGTAGCGCCGGGCGTAGGCGAAGGCGAGCTGCCCCGCCTCGTCCTGGCCCGAGCGATCCTCGATCTCCTGCCGGAATGGGCGCGGCGGCAGCAACCCGAAGATCTTCTCCACCGCCGCGTCGGCGGTCGCCGGCACCTCGACCTCCGGCAACGCGGTGATGGAAATGTCCCGCAGCATGCCGCGGCCGGATTCGTTTTTGATGAAATCGGCCGCCCACGCCGGCGCTTGCAGCGCGATGAAGAAGCGCGTGCGCGCCTCCTCGGAGACCTTGAACAGGTGATGCAGCGCATTGCCCGAGGTATTCGAGTGAAGAGCGCGATTGGCCATGCGCAGGTTGCCGAGTTTGAAGCGGACCATGAACTCCGCCGTCGCGAGGTGCGTCGCATTCCACACATCGCCCGCGTGGACCCAGCGCTCCGCGAGGCCGCGCGCCACCCATTGGCTCACGCGCTTCCAGTCGCCCGAGCGGATGATGCGCAGCAGCTCGAGCGTGGCCTTCTCATCGCTGCGCGAATCCGCCCAGTCCGGCGGCAACTTCGCAAACCATTGCTGCACGAGTTCGCGGTTCGTGTCGCAGGACTGGCCCTGCGTCTGTTTCTCATTCCGCGCGTGCAGCTCGCGCACAAGGTAGCGCAGCACCGGCTCCGCGTGCGCCTCGCCGATGACTTGCAGCGTGCGCCACGCATTCGACACCGCGATCGGCACGTGGCCGATAAAGCTCCAGTCGCGGGCCGCAAAATAGCTGAGCCTCTGAAGCGCCGCCGCCACGCCCTGGCTGCGCGCCACCGCGATGATCGCCCGCTCAGCGCGCTCCTGCTCCCACGCCTCCATCCCCCCGTCGAACTCCGCCGCCGCGCGCTCGCCCGACGGCAGCTCGCCCGCGAGCGGCGGCGCCGGCTTCTCCTTGAAGCGCCCGATGTGTTCCTTCACCACATCCACCGCCCAGAACAGCGGGAGCACGCGCTCCGCGGGCGGAAGCCGGTGGCTCATCGCGAGCGCCGCATGGACGAGATAGACGGTATGATGCCCGTCGTGCCGCAGCGCGTGTAGAAAAGCCGCTGCCATCAGTTCGCGGAACGGCACGCCCTTGCGCAGTTGCCCGCCGAGCATCTCCACGCACCGCTCGCGCGCCGTCGTCTCGATGAGTTTCACCAGCGGCAGGATCTCCGGTCGCCACCGCACGAGATCCGGCGTCACCGCCGTCTCCGCGGCGCGGAGCGGAAAGCCGCGCACTCCACCGAGCGACGCGACCGTGCCGCCCGCGAGAAGGAAGAAACGACGACGACTGGTATTCATGAAGCCCACCTTTCCACCGAAGCCGTCCTCCGCGCGCCTGCACATCCCGGCGAGCGCGGTGAACGGACTTGCGTCCACGCCCACTTCATTCTCCGAGACAAAGCCCACCATTTATGCCGCCTGCGAGTCCGCGCGGACGATCAGCGATCCGAAGACGCACTGCCTGAACCAAGCGGGCTGTGGAAGCCACGCCGGCGCCGAAGCCATCGTGGCAGCCTTTGGAGGAAAAGCCCGCGCCTGCATCCTACTGCCCGCCAGTGGCATCGCCGACGCGATACCCTCCAGGTCGCGACTCGGCGATTGCCCCGGGCTGCGCGGCGGCACACTCTCGCCCCGTATGTCCGATCCGATTCCTCCCGCGCCGAATCCGTCTCCGGCTGGAAAGCTCCCGGGCACGCCGGCGCGATTCGCACCCACGCCTGCGAAGTATCTCTGGGCGGCGGGGCTCGTGTTCGTGCTCGTCGCGATCGTGGCGGGCGTGGGCGTGCTCGGTGCCGTGCGATTCGCGACGAAAAAGGCGCGCGCGCTTGTCGCGTCGCTGCCGACGCCCGCGCCGGCGCAGCCATCGAAGCGGCGGCTCCCGAATCAAACGCCGACTCGTCTGCCGGCGATCAAGCCCGCCGTCGCGCCAACCGAAAGCGCGCTCTATCGCGAGGGCGCCTTCGGATTCCCGCAACGCGAAGCGGCCGTGCTATGCAATCGCGCCGACTTGCGATTCTCGGTCTGGACCAGTCGCGAGATCCTCTATGCGCAGGCGATCATGTGGAATGATGGCGACGCGTCGCCGGGCCGCACGAATGATGGACGGGAAATCGGCGACACCTCGGTGCTGATGCTGGGCCTCGGCGCGCATGGCAGCGCGACGCCGGATGTGGACCGGAATTACTCGCTCAGCCCGTGGCCGAATCTCCCCGGCCTGCGCTACTCCGTGCGGAAACTGGGCGGTTCGACGCCGATCAAAAGCGATACCGCCGGACGCGGCGCGATCCGCTACGAGACGGTGTCCGCGGGTCGGAAGGCGCGCGTGGACAGCTTTCTCATCCCGCTCGCGGAAATCTCAAAGCAGGTCGGCGACAGAATCTCTCTCGCGTATTGGGGGAAGTCCCCGCAGCCGCCAGCGACGGTGAACTCGACCGACTTCTCTCCGGGTGCCGCCCATTACAGCTTCTCGATTCCACTTCCGAAGTATCACGGGATCACTCTCGGACCGGGTCACGCGTTCGACGTGAATCAGGTGCCGGCTGAAAAGAAGGACGCGCCGACAGCCTCGACTTCCGCCGTGCCCACGGGGAAGGGGCCGGCATTGGGAGAGTTGGTGGAGATCAAGTTCACCGCCATCGATGGGCGTCAGGTCGATCTCGCGAAGATGCGCGGCAAGGTGGTGCTGATCGACTTCTGGGCGACGTGGTGCGGACCGTGTATCGCGGAGCTGCCGCACGTGATCGAGACCTACGGCAAGTATCACGACAAGGGCTTCGAGATCATCGGCATCTCCTTTGACTCGGATCGCGCCGCGCTCGTGCGCATGACCGCGGCGAAGCAAATGAGCTGGCCGCAGTTCTTCGACGGGAAGGGCTGGAAGAATGCGTTCGGCACGCGGTTCGGCATCCGCGCCATCCCGACGATGTGGCTCGTGAACAAGCAAGGAAAGCTCGTGTCCGTGAACGCCCGCGCCGATCTCGCGGGGCAAGTCGGGAAGCTGCTCGCGGAGTGATGCGTCAGTTCCAAAAGGTCGCGCGATCGAGTCGGGGATTGCGCTCCGGTGTGGGAATCCACTAAGCGCAGGCGACACCGTTGATTCATCACGGCACCCGCGGTCCGCAACGATCCCGCGGCATCCCATCCAAACCCAATACATGTTCATCCGCGTTTTCCTCATCGCCGCCAGCCTGACCCTGGCCTTGCCCGTGCGCGGCTCCGCAGCACCGCCAAAGCTCGTCGTCGCGATCATCGTGGATCAACTCCGCTACGATTACCTCGACCGCTTTCACGATCAGTTCGTCGAGGGCGGGTTCCGGCTGCTGATGGAACAGGGTGCGTTCATGACGTCCGCGCAATACAACTACTCCCCGACCATCACCGGGCCGGGGCACGCGACGTTTCTGAGCGGCGCGCCGCCGGCGATGCATGGGATCATCGGCAACGAGTGGTTCGACAAGCAGGCGCGCAAGAGCGCGAGTTGCGTCAGCGATCCGGACGTGCAGGGCGTGGGTGCATCGGGGGAGGAATGCAATCGGTCGCCGCGCAGGTTCATCGGCTCGAACTTCGCCGACGAGATGCGGCTGCGCTTTCGCTCGAAGGTCGTCGGGGTGTCGATCAAGGATCGCGCCGCAATCCTGCCGGCGGGGAAGAAGCCGGCGGGTGCGTATTGGTTCGACTCGCCGAGCGGGAACTTCATCACGAGCACGTATTATATGACCGAGCTGCCGGCGTGGGTGCGCGAGTTCAATGGACGGAAGCGGCCCGCAGCCTTTGTCGGGCAGACGTGGAAGCGGCTGCTCGATCCCTCGGCTTACCACTGGCCCGATGAGGCGCCGGGTGAAGGCGTCATGCCGCGCGAGAAGACGCCGACCTTCGATCACGTCGTGCATCCGTCGCCGACGGAAGGATTCGAGACGATCGTGGCGACGCCATTCGGCAACCAATTGCTCGCGGAGTTCGCGCTCGCGGCCTTCGAGGGCGAGGCGCTCGGCACCGGCCCGCAGCCCGATCTGCTCACCATTTCATTCTCCTCCACCGACGTCGCCGGGCATCGCTTCGGCCCGTATTCGCAGGAGATCCAGGACGTGATGCTCCGGCTCGATCGCGAGCTCGCGACCTTTTTCGCCGCGCTCGACAAAAAGATCGGGATGAAGAACGTGACGGTCGTCTTGAGCGCCGATCACGGCGTGGCGCCCGCGCCGGAGTTCGCATCGGCGCAGGGGCTCGACGGCCAGCGCATCGACCTCGCGCCGCTGATGGCCGACCTCCAGGCAAAACTCGTCGAGCGATTCGGCGCGGGAAATTTCCTGCTGCTGCCGCGCCTGGCGGACAGCCAGCTTTACTTCGATCACGACGCGCTGCGCGCGCGGCAGATCGAGGTGGAAGCGGTCGCGGTCTTCATCCGCGAGTGGGCGCTCTCGAGCGGGAAGTTCCAGGCCGCCTACACGCGCTGGCAGCTTCTCGATGGCCGCACTCCCGGCGTGATCGGTCAACGCGTCTTCAACGGCTACCACCCCGAGCGCAGCGGCGACATGGTATTGATTCTGAAGCCCTACGCACTGCCCGGCACGCAGAAGAGCGGCACCACGCACGGCTCGCCCTACGCCTACGACACGCAAGTCCCGGTGATTTTTTACGGCGCAGCGTTCAAGCCCGGGAGATTCGCCGACGAGTTCTACATCACCGACATCGCACCGACGCTGTGCGCGGCGCTGCGCGTCAGCGTGCCGTCGGGATCGATCGGCAAGCCGTTCGTCAAGGCGCTGGCCGAGCAGCCGTAAGCGTCAGGCGAGGCGGATGCGCGCGGTCATCGCGTGCTTCGCGCCGGCTGCGAGCGTGATGGTGTCCTCGCCCGAGTTCGCCGTCTCGATGCAGGCCATGCCGGGCCACTCGTCGTCGCCGAAGTCGGCCATCGCCTTCGCCTTCGCGATCCACGGATTCCACACGACGGTCGTAGCGGAGCCGGACTTCTCGACGGCGATCTGCCGCGCGACATCGTGCAGCACGCACGTCGCGGTGGTGTTTGGAAAAACGCGGTCGGTCTCGCCGGTGAAGCGCAGCGGCTCTGCGGGCTGGCGCTTGCGCGCGACGCCGCCGACCTTGTCGATGAACTCCGCGCCTTCGAGGCCGTGGACTTCAACCGACTGCACCGCGGAGACGGCGAAGTAGGTGTGTAGCGCCTCCTCGAAGGCGAACGGGGCAGTGTCGCGATTCGTGACTTCGAGCGTCATCTCGAGCGCTGTGCCGACCCGAATGCGATGCCGCACGAGGAACGCGTGCGGCCAGTGCGCGCGCGTCGCGTCGCTGTCGGCGAGGATGAGCGAGACCGAGATCGTGCCGTCGTCTTCCCGAACGAGCGACTCGACACCCCACTCCACGCTGCGCGCGAATCCGTGCGCCGGACTATCCGGGTGCCCGGCGCGACCGCCGAACCACGGGAAGCACACGGGCACGCCGCCGCGGATCGCCTTGCCTGGCGCGAAGTGCGACGCCGCGCTCATGAACAGCACAGGCTGCGCGCCGGCGGGCGTCCACTCGGCGACGTGCGCGCCGTGGATGAAGATGCGGGCGCGGGCGAGCGGCGTGGCGATGTCGAGCACCGTGAGGCCGCCGGAGCCTTCGGCAAAAGTGGCACCGGGGATTTCGAGCGGGCGGAGGTCGGAGGCGGTCATTCGAGGAGCTTGATGATTGCGGACTTTTCCGCGGGGGCAGTGGCGATTCCGCTGATCGCGTCCTTCGCGACGTCGGGATCTTTCAGCCCGTGGCCGGTGACGGTGCAGACGATGCGACTACCCTCGGCGATGCTGTCCGCGCACTTGAAAAATCCGGCGATGCTCGCGGCGCTCGCGGGCTCGACGAAGATGCCTTCCTTCGCCGCGAGCCAGCGCTGCGCGGCGAGGATTTCCTCGTCGGTCACGATGCCGCACGCGCCGCCGGAGTCCTTCATCGCGGCGCTCGCGAGCTGCCAGCTCGCCGGATTGCCAATGCGGATCGCGGTGGCGATCGTCTCGGGCTTCTCGACGACCTTGCCGTGAAAGATCGGTGCCGACCCGGCGGCCTGGTAACCAAGCATCCGCGGCAGCTTCGCGGCTTTGCCGAGCCCGTGAAATTCGCGGTAGCCCATCCAGTAGGCGCTGATGTTTCCGGCGTTGCCGACCGGCATGATGTGAACGTCGGGCGCGTCGCCGAGTTCGTCGATGATCTCGAAGCTCGCCGTCTTCTGCCCCTCGAGACGAAATGGATTGATCGAGTTCACGATCGCGATCGGCTCGGTCTCGCCGACCTCGCGCACGAGCCGCAGCGCGTCATCGAAGTTGCCCTCGATGGCGACGACCTTCGAGCCATACATGAAGGCCTGCGCGAGTTTGCCGAGCGCGATCTTCCCCGCAGGCAGCAGGACGATGCACGCGATGCCCGCGCGCGCCGCATAGGCCGCGGCGGCGGCGCTCGTGTTGCCGGTCGAGGCGCAGATGACCGCGCGCGCGCCTCCTTCGACGGCTTTCGAGACCGCGACGGTCATGCCACGATCCTTGAACGAGCCGGTCGGGTTGAGGCCCTCGTATTTCACGAACACCTCACAGCCGCGACCGACGATCGCGCCGAGCTTTGGCGAGTGGATGAGCGGCGTGCTGCCTTCGTTCAGCGAGACGACGGGAGTCGCGTCGGTGATTGGCAAATACGGGCGCCAGCGGGCAATGACGCCCCGGTCGTGGAGTGATGCGGTGGAGATTCGGTCGGACAAAATGGGCGCGGACTATTGCGACCGCTCCGGGGAGCGGCAAGCGGGATTTGCCACGGCGCGCGCGCGCTCCCTACAGGAGTTTGAGCGCCGATCGCACGAGGTCTTCGCTGCTCTGCGCGGTCCCGCCTTTGTCCCAAGCCTGCTTCACGGCCTTGTGCGCATCGACCTGCTTGTAGCCGAGGGCGATGAGCGCGAGCACGGCGTCATTGATCTGCGCCTCCTGCGGGCTCGGCGCGTGCGCGGCGCTGGCGGCTTCCCACGCGGCGGCGACTCCGACCTTGTCCTTGAGTTCCACGACGATGCGCTCGGCGGATTTCTTGCCGATGCCTTTGATCTTGGAAAGCAGGCCCGCGTCGCCGTTGACGACCGCGGCTTTGAAATTGGAGACGCTCATGCCGCTGAGCACGTCGAGCGCGGTCTTTGGCCCGATGCCGCTGACGTGATTGACGAGCAGGCGGAATAGATCGCGCTCGCCGCTAGACATGAAGCCGTAAAGGACGTGCGCGTCTTCGCGGACGGTGAGGTGCGTCAATATCTTGATCGGCTGGCCAACGCCCGGCAGCTTGTCGTAACTCGAAAGCGGAATGTTCACATGATACCCGACGCCATGCACTCCTATGACCACTTGCGTGGGAAGCGATTCGACGAGCGTGCCTTCGAGAAAGGTAATCATGCGGCGCGGATCATCGCCGAAGTTCGATGATTTACGATTTGCGAATTGCGATTTTCGCCGCGCTCGGCGTGGCAGTGGTGCGGGCGGACGACAGTGCGTGGCGGGTGTGGCTCGAACCGAAGTTCATGCATGCGCCGGTGGCGGTATCGCTGGCGGACGCGCAGAAGACCCAGATCGCGGCGGGCATGTTGAGCGAGGATGGCTTTCGCAGCTTTACGAAAGTGGAGTTCGCGGCGCTCGGGGTGAGTCGTGAAGTTTTTCATTCCGTCGCCGTTCTCAATGCGTCCATAGACTTACGATCAGCCGACTTTCGCTTCGTTCGGGACCGGCGGGGAATCATCAGCTACGGCGTCGTCGAGTCCCGGCAACCGCGCGTCGCGTCGGCGGTGCTGGCGCCGGGATTTCTCGGCTTGTGGAAAGAGACGCTGGGCGACGCCGTGCTGGTGGTCGTGCCGAATCGGTTCACCGCGTTCGTCTTCCCCCGGCTGGCGAGCGACTACATGGACTATGCACCGATGGTCTTCCGTGCCTATCGCGACACAGCCTACCCTGTGAGCGCCGAGGTCTTTGCGGTCAGCGCCGATGGGTGGCGCTGCATCGGTGCCTATGCCGAGCCCTGACCAGAAAAGGCCGTTTTTCCACAGGTTTCGCAAAAAAGCCCTCGTGAACCGCAGGTTTCATGGTTATTTGGCTGCCCTTATGTCTATTCCGAAGAAAACAGCGTTTGCTCGTCGCCTTCCTGACCTCGTGACCGAGGAACTCGCGGCGGTCCTCTCATCCCGGACCACCTACGAGTTCAAGGACTTGTTCGACGTAGTCCATGAGCGCCTGCGTGCCCGCAACGCGGCCAGCGGCGGGGAGGAAATGCTGCGCCTGCGCTCTTACGAGAAACTTCAGAACCTCGTCTCGCGCGGCATGGTCAAGAAGGACGGCAAGAAATACAAAGGTATCCCGAAGCAACTCGCGACCCTCGAGACGATGCCCAAGCCGCTCCCACCGCGCACGCTCCCGACGACCGTCAGCGCAGCCTAGCCAGCATTCTTTTTCACGGATCGCATGGTTAAGGATTACCTGCCCGTTCTGCTGCAAGTCGTCGTGGCGATCGTCTTCGCTGCGTCGGCGCTGATCATCAGCGTCATCCTGGGTAAAACAGGAAAACGCAATCCGACCAAGGACACTGCCTATGAGTGCGGGATGAAGCCGGAAGGTCCGGCGCAGCCGCGCTTCAGCGTGAAGTTCTACGTGGTGGCGATGCTCTTCATCCTTTTCGATATCGAGATCGTCTTCATGTATCCGTGGGCGGTGGTTTATCGCGAGTTCATCGCCACGCACGGCACACAGATTTTCTGGTCGATGCTCAGCTTCGTCGGGATCCTCACCATTGGTTACGTGTATGCGCTCATGAAAGGCGCGCTGGACTGGAAGCGCTGAGGTTTCCGCAAGCACGACAGCTCTCTCCGCGATCGGGCGGCCTGTGAAAGCGGGCCGCCCGGTTGCTTTTGCGGGACCGGGCGCGAAATCCGAAAGCCTCCTTGCCCTGCGCGGACTCCCAAAGTAGAAACCGCGCCCGCGCCATGGTTCATCACATCGCCCTCTTCAAACTCAAGCCGGAGGTCACTCCCGACAAGATCGAGAAGATGTTGATGACGACCCGGATGCGCCTGCTGAAAATCCCCGAGATCCTCTCGGTCAAATGCGGCAAGGCGATCGACCCGAAGATGGAGTGGCCGTTCTTTATCGCGCTCGAGTTCGAGTCGATGGAGAAGCTCCAGATGACGCAGGAAGACGCCATCTACATGAAGTTCGTGGCCGAGGTGATCAAGCTGAACGCCGCCGAGCGGATGATCCTCAACTACGAGATGGAGCCGGGGAAGAACGTGAAATACTCGTAGGCCGACTGCTCAGCGCAGCCATTGCGCGAGCCGCTCGGAAACGAATGCAATCTCCGCTTCGCTGATCGCGAACGGTGGAGTGAAGGAGAGGACATTTCCGCCGGGCCCATCGGCCAGCAGCAGCACGCCCTCGCTCAGCGCACGCTGGACGACTGCTTGCGCGCGGGCCGGAGTCACCTCCATCCCGAGGAGCAATCCCATCCCACGCACGTCGCCGAGTCTGCGCAGGGCCGCCTCGAAATTCGCCCCGCGCTCGCGAACCTCGCGCGGCGTTTCCGGCTTCGCGTGTTCCACGATCGACGCGAGCGCCATCGCGCAGCCGACGGGATTGCCAAGAAACGTGCTCGTGTGCAGCGCCTCGCCGCGCGACTCCGGCCACGCATCCATCACCTCCGCACGACCGACGCACGCCGAGAGCGGGAAGCCGCCGGTGAGCGCCTTGCCGAGGCAAACGATATCCGGCACCACGCCGGAGTGTTCACAGGCGAAGAGCGCGCCGGTGCGATTGAAGCCGGTATAGATCTCGTCGAGCACGAGCAGGATTCCGTGCGCGTCGCACACCGCGCGGAGCATCGGCAGGAAGTCCGGCGGCGGCACCACGCAACCGCCGCGCCCCTGAATCGGCTCGACGAGGATGCAGCCGAACTCTCGCTCGCGCAGCGCCGCTTCGATCTGTTCCCGCTCACACGGAAACGGCACGAACGTCGCGAAGTCCGGGAGCTGTGCGCGAAACGGCTCGCGGAAAAACGGCAGCCCCGTCGTCGTGAGAGCGCCGAACCCAAGCCCGTGGTAGCCGCCACGAAAAGCGAGCACACCACGCCGGCCCGTGCGCAGCAGCGACGTCTTGAGCGCCGCCTCGATCGCCTCGAAGCCGGAATTCCCGAGAATCGTCTTCCCCACTCCCACACCCCATCGCTCGAAAGTGATCGCGCTCAGCCGCGCGCAAAGCTCCGCCTTCAGCTCCGTCGGATGGACATCGCCCATCGCATGCAGGAGCCGCTGCGATTGCTCCGCCATCGCTGCGCCCATCGCGCCGTGCCCGAGTCCGCTGACGCCGAAAGCGGACGTGAGATCGAGGAAACGATTCCCGTCCGCGTCCCACACATTCACGCCCGCGGCGCGCTGCCAAAACACCGGCCACCCGTCCGCGACAAACGTCACATTGCGCGACTCGAAGCGGCGCAACTTCGCCGCGAGCGAGCGCGAACGCGGACCCGGGATGCCGGTGATCAGCTCAGGCAGCGCCACCGGTCGCCCGCGTATAGACCTCGAGGTAGCGCCCGACCGCGCTCGCCCACGAGAAGTCCGTTTTCATCGCCCGCTGCACGATCGCCTTCCACGCGGGCGGATCTGCAAAGACACGCTTGGCCCGCACGATCGCATCCCACAGCGTCTCCGTGCTGTAGTCGTGAAAGACGAAGCCGGTGCCGCTTTCGTGCACCGGATCGAGATCCTGGACGATCTGGTAAAGCCCGCCGGTCGCGCGCGCGATCGGCAGCGTGCCGTAGCGTTGCGCATACATCGCGGTCAGCCCGCACGGCTCCGACTGCGACGGCATGAGAAAGACATCCGCCCCCGCCTGGATCAGGTGCGAAAGCCGCTCATCGACACCGCGCCGGAAGTGGAACCGTCCGGGATGCTGGCGGCTCGCGATCATCAACTCGCGTTCGTAGCCCGACTCGCCCTCGCCGAGCACGATCAGCCGCGCGTCATTGCTGAGCATCCGGTCGATGACCGGAAAGATCAGCTCGATTCCCTTCTGCTGCGCGAGGCGCGTGACCATCGCGAAGACCGGTCCCTTCGGCGCTGGGGCGAGGCCGACCTCGTCGAGCAGCGCGATCCGGCACGCCTTCTTGCCCGCGAGATTCGACGGCTTGTAAGCCTTCGCGATCAGCTTGTCGGCAGCCGGATTCCACTCCGCGTAGTCTGCGCCGTTTAGGATTCCGTGGAGCTTGTGCGCCTGCTCGCGCATCACCACATCGAGCCCCGCGCCACCCTCGCGCGTCTGGATCTCGCGCGCGTAAGTCTCGCTCACCGTCGTTACCGCACCGGCGCAAACGATGCCACCCTTGAGCAGATTGAGATTGCCGAAAAACTCGACGCCGCTCGCGCCGAAGTAATCTCCCGGCAAATTCGTGAGCCCGAAATCCCAGCCCGGGAACGAGCCCTGATAGGCGAGGTGGTGAATCGTCAGCACCGTCGCCATCGGCACCTTCCACGCCTTCGCGAGCACCGGCACGAGCGCCGTCTGCCAGTCGTGCACGTGGATGAGATCGAGCTGCGGGCGGATGCGCAGTGCGACCTGCACCACGCACTTTGAGAAGAAGATGAACCGCGCTGCGTTGTCGGGGTAGTCGTGACCGCCAAATCCGTAAATCCCATCGCGATCGAAGAAAGCGTCGTGCCGCACGAGAAAGACCTGCACGCCGTTTGGCGCGCGACCCTCCCAAATCTCCGCCTCGATCGTGCCCCCCCCGATCGGCACATGCAGCCGCACCCCGGTGTCGTGCGCACCGAGCCGCGCATCGTCGCGCAAGCCGCGGTAGCACGGCAGCACGACGCTCGCCTCGTGGCCGGCCGCCGCAAGCGCAGCCGGGAGCGCCTCGATCACGTCGCCGAGTCCGCCGGTGCGCGCAAAGGGCGTGAGTTCACTGCCTGCATGAAGGATTCGCATTGCCACGCATCCGAGCAAAGCCGCGGGGCTGCGGCAACAGCATTCCATTTTCCTCAGCCGGTCCTTGCCACCGCGCGCGGGAAATGACAACGATCTCCGCCATGCTTCGCCTTGTTCGTCTCGCCGCCATCTCCGGTCTGCTGACCGCGACCTCATTCGCGCAGAACGCAGCAAACACCGGCGACGAGCTGCGCGAACTGCGCAAGGCCCTCGAGGAGCAATCCAAACGGATCGACGCGCTCACCGAGCAGGTCGCCAGACTCGCCGCCGCCATCCAGGGCAAACCCGCTTCCACCGCCGAGGCCGCGCCCGGCAAGGAGGAGTTCAACGCACCCGCCGCGGCGAAAGCCGAACCCGGCCAGCCGCACCACATCGTCGTCAAAGGCGAGACGTTGACCTCCATCGCGAAGCACTACAGCTTGCCGCTCGCCGAACTGATGAGGGCCAACAAGGGCCTCGACGAGCGCAAGCTCCAGATCGGCCAGACCGTTCTCCTCCCGACGCCGCAACCTCCAGCCTCCACTCCAAAACCCAACCCATGAGCGACGACAACCAAACCTGGTATCTGCAGAAAAACGACGACGGCTCGGTCTTCGGCCCGATCTCATTCTCCCAGCTCAAGTCGTGGGCCGATGACGCGCAGGTTTCACCGCTCGACAAGGCTTCGACCGACCAGCAGACGTGGGTCAAGGTGCCGATGGTCCCCGATCTCGGGATGGATTACCTCGTCGAGGTCAGCCCCGATCAATTCTACGGCCCGACCACTCTCGGCGCCGTGCGCGAGTTTCTCCAAGCCGGAGAAATCCACGCCGAGACGCGCGTCACCAATTGCAAGGACGGCAGCGACGCCACCGTCAAAGACATCCCCGGCCTGCTCCCGCAATCCGACGACGAGGAAGCGCGCCCCGTCCGCACCAGCATCCGGCTCAATCTCCAGCAGCGCATCCGTGAGCTCGAGGAAGCGCTGATGGACGAACGCCGCGCCCGCGAGCAAGCCGAGCGCATGCTCGAAAAACTCGAAGCCCGTCTCAGCGAGATCACCCGCGCAGCGACGCTGTAGTTTTCCGAAGTTTCGAGTCTCGGGTTTCGAGTCTCGAGTTGCTGCGAATGCGCTCGCACGCCCGAAACGCGAAACCCGAAACCCAGAACCAAAACACCCCCATGCCC
>JBEBGD010000125.1:0-15086 GCA_040081625.1 Chthoniobacteraceae bacterium | reverse complement strand
CCACCAGGGCGCTCGAAGAAGGGGCGCATCCGGTCGTAATACGCCTGGGCGTCCACGTTGCCGTTGGCGGCGAGGTCGGCGATGACGTGGTAGATGGCGAGCGTGGCGCGGCGCATGTCGTGCGAGGCGAGCCGGCGCATGATGGTGATCTTGCGGTCGAGCGCCCTGGTGGGGGTGACCATCGGCATGGTCGTCAGCACGAGCGCGCAGTCCTTGGCGTATTCGGCGGTGACCACGCGGACTGGCTTCCAATCGGGGTGGGCGGCGAGGGCTTCGGCGCCGATCTCGTCGAGTTCGGTGCTTTCATCCACGCCGAGCAGGCGCTTGAGTTCGGCGTCGGTTTTTTCGGGGATGGCGGGCAGCATCGCCACGGCTTCGGCGAGCTTGGCGAGGAAGGCGGTGACTTGTTCTGCGGTCATCGCGACGGAGATTTGGTTATCGGCTGATGGCATAGGTGTGTCTGGTGTGAGTCCGTCCGGCACGAGCGTGTCGAATTTCACGCGGGGGTCATCGAAATGCCACCCTTCATCAAATTTGAAAAACTCGGCCATGACTCCTGCGCGCGTATGAAATCGCGGCGCGGGAGACAAGAACTTTTTTCGGGGAGAAGCGGCGACGGCGGTGCCGGTCGGGCGTTGACGGGAACGAAACCCGGCGGCTACAAAAGCGGGAACATGAAACGTCCGCTCGATGGTCCGATTTACCCCGGCGACTCGCAGCCGCCACGCCGCGTGAACCGCGGCGCTCTCCGCCAGTCCTGTGCCCAAATGCGCAAGGCGATCCAGAAAGGCAGGCAACTGACGCCGCCCTCGACGGGGATCACCTTCGACTGCGATGAGCAGGATCGGCGGCTCGATGAGATGGAGCGACTGCTGAAGAAAAACGATCCGGCGGACGATGAGCTGCTCGCGCAGTTGAACGAGGATTTCATGCTCTACTGCAACGCGGAGTATGCGCGGGTGATGGGCCCGCTGGAGGAGTCGATCGTGCGCTTCACCGACATGGTCGCTCAGCGCGCGGAGGAGAAGAAGTTCGAGATGACGCCCGAGCAGCGCGAGGGGATCGAGGAGATGCTGATGCCGTATCAGGATGGCATCCGCGAGGAGATGCTCGACCGGATGCCGATCGAGAAGCGGCGAGAGATCGAAGAGGAGCAGCGGCGGCGCGAGGAGGGCGGCGGGGCGGAATAGCAGGCGCATCGCACGACGGTGTGCCACTGATTGAGAATGGAGACGCCGCGGACGAACTACATCCTCATCGATCACGAAAACATCCACTCGCTCGATCCGGGCGAGATCGCGGGGCTGCCGGTGAAGGTGCTCGTTTTCCTCGGCGAGCAGACGACGCGGATGCCGGTGGAGGATGTGAAGCGGCTGCTCATGCACGCGGGGCAGATCGAGCTGATCACGATCTCGGGTCACGGGAAGAACGCGCTCGATTTCCACATCGCCTTCTACGCGGGGCGCATCAGCTCGGAGGATGCGCGGGCTTCGATTCATATCATTTCGCGGGATAAGGGATTCGATCCGCTGATCGCGCATCTCAACAGTCGCAACGTGAAGGCGGAACGCTCGGAGAAGGTGCCGGTGCTGGGCGGGCGCCGGAAAGCGGAAGGTGCGCCGGTGCCGGCGGATGCGCGCGTGGAGCGGGTGATCGGGCATCTCACGAAGATCGCGAAGGGGCGTCCGCGAAAGCGAAAGACGCTGGCCTCGAGTCTGGTGGCGCTCTTTGGCAGGCAGCTCACGGATGGGGAAGTGAGCCAGGTGATCGCGGCGCTCGAGCAGGCGGGGAAGCTGGCGATCGATGAGAAGGGGACGGTGACTTACCAGATCTGAGCGGCGGCGCGTGTGAGCGGTCGGATTACTCCGGCTTCCGCTGCGCCCATTTTCGGCCGCTCGCCAGCGCGGCGAGGGTCTCGGCGAGGCGGCGGTCGCGGGTCTCGGGGCGTTTGGCGGTGCTGAGCCAGACGAGGTATTCGCGCTGGCAGCTCGGGGAGAGTTTTGCGAAGCCGGCGGCGGCGGCGCAGTGACGCTTGAGCGCGGCGGCGAAGAAATCGGGGACCGGCCACGGGTCGCGTTTGATCTTCGGCGTGGGTGGGATCATCGGGTCGGCGTCGAGCGCGACGGCGCTGTGGAGGAGCGAGCGGAAGGCGTCGCGATTGAACCCGTCGAGCGTCGTGATGCGGATGCTGCGGAGGTTGGTATTGCTTTCGCCGCCGGTGAAAAGGCCGGCGGGATCGTGCAGCTCGGTGCCGCGGAAGAAGGGGATGGCGAGGTGCTTTTTGCACGGGCTCAGGCCGCAGACGAGCTTGCGCCCGGTGAAGGTGAGGACGTTCCACTTGATCGACTCGACGAGGTCCGGCTCCCAGCGCGCGATCCACTCGCGCAAGTCCACGGCGAGCGGGCGCGAGAACGCGGGCGCGAACTCGAGCCATTCCTCGGGGTCCTGCGTTTTGGCGCGGGAGACGTCCACGACGCCCGCCTACTTCACGCGGCGCAGGGTCGAGGAATGAGCGCCGGCGGATTTGCCGTCCTTAAACGACTCGCAGCCGCAGACGATCTTGTTCGCGCCGGCGAATTCGAGCGTCATCCCGCGCATGTGCATCGCGGTGGTCTTGATGTTTTCGCCGCCGTCGAACTTGAAGACGAGCGTGGTGTCGGTGCTGCGCTTGGTGTCGAGCGTGCAGTGCGGCTGATTGCCGAGCGTGCAGTAGTGGGTCATCACGAGGCGCCCGCGGCTGTTGAGCGTGTAGAGCGAGACCATCTCGTTCTTCGTGCCGGCGAAGCAGGTCTCGATCACTGCGCTGCCGGCGGCGATGGTGCGGTAGGTGGTGCGCAGCTTGCCCATGCCGGGCATCTCGGGGCCATCCCACGTGCCCTTGAGCGTCTTGAGTTTTGCAAAGGCGGCGGCGTCGGTGATCGGTGCGGCGGAGGCGAGAGTGGCGGTGAGGGCGAGTGCGGCGAGGATGAGTTTCATGGGCGCGACGTTGCCGGCCGGTGCGAGCGAAATCAAGACTCGAGAGCGGCGAGCAGCACCGCTGGCGGAGTGAAGCTGGCGATGGCATTAGCGCGCATGACTTCACCCGCCACTCCGCCCGATCCGCTCGTGCTCGGCGAATACTTCATCCATACGGCGTGGGAAGGGTTTGCGAGCATCGTGCATCGGGCGAGTGGCGAGATCATGCACGCGCGCACGGAGCCGATGGAGGAAGCGCGGAGCGTATATGTGGAGCAGGCGGAGCTCGCGTCGCGGCTGCGCTCGCCCGGCGCGCCGCTGGTGCTGTGGGACGTGGGGCTCGGCGCGGCGGCGAATGCGATGGCGGCGATCCACTGCTACGAGGAATGCGGAGCGACGCGCCCGATGCGGATCGTGAGCTTCGAAAACGACATCGACTCGCTGCGGCTCGCATTCTCGCACGAGGCGAAGTTTCCCTACCTGTGCCATGCCGGGCCGGCGGCGATTTTGGGAAGCGGACGCTGGCAGTCGGGGCAACTGAGCTGGGAACTCGTGCCGGGCGATTTCGTGGAGACGATGGCGCACGCGCCGGGGCCGCCGGAGGTGATTTTCTACGACATGTTTTCGCCGAAGACGTGCGGCGGTGCGTGGATGTGCGCGACCTTTCGCCAGCTCTTCGCGCGCTGCGGAGACGGCAGCACGGCGCTCTGCACCTACACGCTCGCGACCAGTTCGCGCGCGGCCATGCTGGCCGCCGGGTTTTGGCTCGCCCGCGGCCGCGCCGCCGGCGCAAAGCCTGAAACCACGATCGCGCTCACGCCGTCCGCGGTGACGCCGGAGCACACGCTGCTCGGCGGGGAGTGGCTCGCGAAGTGGGAGCGCTCGCAGGCGAAGTTCCCGGCCGACCATTTGCCCGACGACAACGCCACCTTCGAGCAACTCATCCGCGGGCACCCGCAGTTCGCTCCGGAAAGAGCGCGGTGATCGCGGCTTCATCCGCGGCGCACACGCCGCGCTCGGTGATGAGCGCGGTGACGAGCCGCGCGGGTGTGACGTCGAAGCCGGGATTTGCGGCGGGGCTTTCGGCGGGCGCGATCAGCATGCCGTCGATCCGCTTCACCTCGTCGGGGCCGCGGTCTTCGATGGGGATTTCGCGCAGGCCGTCGCGCATCGTCCAATCAAACGACGACGAGGGGAGCGCGACGTAGAAGGGGACGGCGTTGTCGCGGGCGGCGAGGGCTTTCAAGTAGGTGCCGATCTTGTTCGCCACGTCGCCGGTCCGCGTGGTGCGGTCGGTGCCGACGAGGACGAGATCGACTTCGCCGCGCTGCATGAGGTGGCCGCCGGCGTTGTCCACGATGAGCGTGTGCGGGACACCGTGCTGCGCGAGTTCCCACGCGGTGAGCTTCGCGCCCTGGCTGCGCGGGCGCGTTTCATCGACCCAGACATGGACGGCGATGCCCGCGTCGTGCGCGGCGTAGATGGGCGCAGTGGCGGAGCCGTGATCGACGAAGGCGAGCCAGCCGGCGTTGCAGTGCGTGAGGATGTTCACGGGCGCGCCGCCTTTGCGCGCGCTGATCGCGGCGATGAGCGGCAGGCCGTGCCCGCCGATGCGGCGGCAGAAGTCGGCGTCTTCATCCGCGATCTGCGCGGCGGTGGTGCGGGCGGCGGCTACTTTGTCTTCGGCGGAAGTGATCGCGGCGAGCTGACGATCGACGGCCCACGCGAGATTCACGGCTGTCGGGCGTGTGGCCTTGAGTGTGTCGCCGGCGCGGCGCAGCCAGGCGGCGTCGGTCGATTCGAGCGCGGCGAGATACATGCCGTAAGCCGCCGTCGCCCCGATGAGCCCCGCGCCGCGCACGCGCATCTCGGCTATGGCGCGCGCGGCTTCGGCGACGGTGCGCACTTCCTCGACGACGAACTGGTGCGGCAGCGCGCGCTGGTCGATGAGCTGCACGACGCGCTCGTCGCCGGCTGTGAGCCAGATGGTTCGATAGTGCCGGCCCTGGACTTTCATCGCGGGCAGTAGTCGAAACGGGGGCGGGTCGTGTCAACACCGCGCCCGCCATGGTGCGAATTCCGATTTTCCGAAGGCGCGCCCGCTGCTATAGCTGCGCGCCTTTCCCGCGAATCATGCCCACCTACGAATACGAATGCTCGAAGTGCAAAAAGAGCTTTGAGCTTTACCAGTCGATGAAAGACGCGGCGATCACGACCTGCCCGAAGGATCTCTGCCGCCAGAAAACCTGGGGCAAGGGCAAGGTGAAACGCCAGCTCGGCACGGGCGCGGGGCTCATCTTCAAGGGGTCGGGTTTTTACATCACCGACTACCGCAGCGAGGGCTACAAGGCCTCGGCGAAGACGGACTCCGGCAGCGGCGAGAGCGCGAAGCCGGCCGAAACCGGCGCGAAGAAAGCGGAGGCGAAATCCGAGCCAAAGCCGGCGGCCAGCCCGAAGCCCAAGCCGCCCAAAGCCGACTAGCGCGCGGCCCAAAACGCGCTGAGCATCCACCGCCATGTCCAAGCCACCCGCCCAGACACTCGCCTGCACCCAGTGCGGTTACGATAACGAGCCCGAGCGCGTCTATTGCCACAATTGCGGCACGAAGCTCGACCGTTCGCTGCTGCCGAAGGAGACCGAGGCCGCGCAGGAGGAGACGCTGGCGGCCGCGCGCAAACGCATCCGAAAGATGACCCAGCCCGGCCGCGTCACTGCGGAGATCAAGGCCGGGTTGAATTCCCTGACGTGGGCGGCGCTGGTCGCCACGTTTTACCTGCTGCTCTCGCCGCCGTCGCGTCCGCCGCTTCCGCGCTCGGAGGAAATGGGAAGGGCGAACATCATCTCCGGCGTCATCGAGGACAAGCTGGCGTCGCCCACGGCGACGGTCTCGGAATTCTCCGAGGCGGACCTCAGCCAGCACGCCGGCTCGCGGCTGCGCGGCACGCCGGTGATCCCGGGGCTGGATTTCCAGCGCGCCTACGTGCAGCTCGACGACAACCGCGTGACGCTCGGCATCCAGCAGGCGCTCTACGGCTACTCGCTCTTCACGACGGTCGATTACCGCGCCGCGGTCGTGGACGGAAAACTCACGGCGACGAAGGTCGGCCAGCACTTCGGCCGGCTCGGCATTCACCCGGCGATCCCGAAGATGGACAGCTTCATGCAGACGGTGTGGGGCAAGCTCAAGCGCGAGCGCGAATTCATCGAACGCACGCAGGCGATCACGATCAGGAAGGATCGCGTGGTCATCACGCTCAAGCCCGCGGCGCCGCAGCGGTGAAGCCGGCGCTGCTGCTCGCGGCCGGCCTGTTCGCGACGGCGGCGCACGGCGTGGACCTGCGCGCAAAATCGACGAGCGCCTCGAAACAGTTCACCGTGTATTGCTCCGACACGGCGCTGCGGGCGCGGGTGTCTGGCTTTGCCGAGGAGGTGAAGCGCGACGTGCTCGATCTGCTCGGCGAGCGCGATCGCTGGAGGATCCCGATCGTCGTGACGCTAGAGGCGGCCAATGCGGGCGGGTCGTCCCCGGTGAGCCTGCGCCTGGCGCAGACGCCCGATGGGCCGACGATCCAGCTCGGAGTGAGCATCGGCGACGACCCGGCGGCGGTGCATTTGCAAAAGCACCTCATCCGCGCGGTGCTCATCGACTTCATCCATCGCGATCATCCGCCGAAGAGCGGCGAGCCTTACGCGGAGGCGCCGTGGTGGATCGTCGCGGGGGCGATCGAGAAATTCCGCCAGCGCGATCTCGGCGTGGACGCGGACGTCTTCCAGAGGCTCATCCAGATGAGCAAGCTGCCGGCGGTGACCGATTTCATCGCGGGCCGCGGCGAGGAACTCGGCAGGACTGCCGGCGCATTCGACAATGCGTGCGCCGTCGCGCTGCTCCAGCTCCTGCTCGATCAACCCGGAGGCAGGCCGGGGCTCGTGAAGCTCCTGCGTGCGTGGCCCGACGCGCAGGGCGACAGTATTCGCGCGCTCGGTCGCGCCTTCCCCGCACTCGGCCATGACGCGACGAGCCTGGAGAAATGGTGGACGCTCAATCTCGCGCGCTTCGCGGCGAGCGATCGCTACCGCGGCCTGACGGCGGCCGACACCGACCGCGAATTGCAGGCGCTGCTCGAGTTCGACGTGGTCGTGGACAAGGTCGGGCGCAAGGAGCGCTTCGCCGTCGGGCAGTTCAAGGAATTCATGCGCCTGCGCGGCGCAAAGGCGGCGGTGGACGCGCAGCAGAAGGCGATCGTGGGCTTGAGCACCAAGGCCAACACGCTGCTGCGGCCGGTGCTCGCCGACTACGAGCAGGTCTTCGCGCTGCTCGCCAAGGGCCGCACCCGCGGCATCGCCGAGCGCATCCACCGCGCGGAGGTCTATCGGACCACGGTGCTCGAGCGCAAAGGCGACATCGCCGACTACCTCAATTGGTTCGAGGCGACGCAGATGGGCGGCCGCAGCGGCGCGTTCGACGACTATTTCCGCGCCGTGCGCGAAGCGGAGGCGGAGTCGAAGCACACCACGGCCGGCGCGGTGATCGCCGCGTATCTCGACCTCCTCGAGGCGGAGCTGTAGTGGCCTTGCGTTTGCGGCTGCGCGCCTCCACGCTGCGCGCCCCGATGTCTTCTCCTAATCGTCACGCCTCCCCGCGGGTCTAGCGCTCATCACCGAATGGACTGGTTCACGTTTTCCTTTTCCGACTTCTCGCTCGCCTTCCTCAGCGTGCTCATCGAGGGCATTCCGTTCCTGCTCCTCGGCGCGCTCATCTCCGGCCTGGTCGATGTGTATGTCTCCAGCGAGCGCCTCGCGAAGATGCTGCCGCGAAACCCCTTCGCCGCCGTGCTGCTCAGTGGCATGCTCGGGCTGATCTTCCCGATGTGCGAATGCGGCAGCGTGATCGTGGTCCGGCGCTTCATCCGCAAGGGCCTGCCGCTCTCGAGCGCCACGGCCTACATGCTCGGCGCGCCGATCGTGAGCCCGATCGTGGCTGTCTCGACGTGGAGCGCGTTTTCGCAAGCTGGCCCGCTCACGTGGACCTTGCTGCGCCTCGGCATCGGCTACGCGATCGCGGTGGGCGTCGCATTCATCGTGCATCGGCTCTCGGCGGAGAGCATCCTCCAGCCGCAGACCGCGACGGCCCGGCGGCGCAGCGGGCTGACGAAGGCCGCCGCGCCCACCGGTGAAGCGCAGGATTTCAGCGCGGTCGTGGCGTCGGCGAGCCGGCCGCGCAAGCTGCTGCTCGCCGCGCAGAGCGCCACGGCCGACTTCCTCGACGTGACGTTTTTCTTCGTCATCGGCGTCGGGATCACGAGCGTCTTCAACACCGCGATCTCGCACGAAGCGCTCACGCCGCTGGCAAGCTCGACGCCGCTGGCCATCGCGTCGCTCATGGGGCTGGCCGCGCTGCTCGCGCTGTGCAGCACCACCGACGCATTCATCGCGTGGACGTTCACCGCGTTCGCCCCGCAGGCGAAGCTGGCCTTCCTGCTTTTCGGTCCGCTCTTCGATATCAAGCTGTTCTTCCTCTACGGCGTCATCTTCCGCCGCCGCTTCGTCATCCTGCTCGGGCTCGGCCTGTTCGTCGTCATCTTCCTGCTCTGCTGGCGCCTGCCGACCGAGATTTTTCAATGACGTGCAATCCCTCGCAGTCTTCCTAAACTGACCACCGCCATGAACATGATCTTCAACCGCTGGCTCCCGTGCGCGACCCTCGCCGCGTGGAGCACCGTGCTGCTGTATTTCTACACGAGCAGTCGCATCAACAGTCTCGTCGCGCCGCAGTTCCGTATCTACGCGCTGCTCGCCGGCATCGTGCTTGGCGGGCTTTCGCTGGTCTTCCTGTTTTTCCAGGCGGACGCGAGCTGCTGCTCGTCGGCCGAGTGCGGCCACTCGATCTCGCGCTTCGCCACCGGTCGCATCTTCACCTTTCTCATCCTGATCGTGCCGCTGACCGTAGCCGCGTATTACTCGCCGCAGGGCTTCAGCGCCACGGCGGTGAAAAATCGCGGCATCACCGACGACTACGCGTCGCTCGGCATCAAGGACCGCAAGATCGGGCCGCCGCCGGTCCTCACGCTGCCGGTGAAGGACTCGTCCGCGCCAGCCGCCGCCGCGACGCCCGCGCCCGTCGTCGAACCGTCGCCTGGCGATTACCTCCAGCGGCTGCCCGACGGGCGCATCGTCGCCGAGGTGCTCGACCTGCTCTACGCCGCGCAGGACAATGTGCTGCGCAAGGATTTCGAGGGGAAGCCCGTGCAACTCATCGGCCAGTTCATGCCCGACAAGACGAGCGCGAACCAGACGAATCGGTTCAAGGCCGTGCGCATGTTCATGTATTGCTGCGCGGCGGATTCGCGTCCCGTCGCGACGCTCGTGGAGATGGAGAAGATGCCCGACTTCCCCGAGATGACGTGGCTGAAGATCTCGGGCACCGCGGAGTTCCCGCTCGAGAACGGCCGCCGCATCTCGGTGCTCAAGGCGGAGAAGGTCGAGAAAACTGAGCCTCCCGAAGAGGCGATGCTTTACTAGCAGCGGCGGCTCCGCTCCATTGCGGTCCAATGCCTCCGGAGATCGAAAGACTGCTCATCATCCAGGACCGCGACCGCAAGCTGCGGACGCTGCGTCTTGAACACAAAAACGCCCCGCTCGAAAAGCAGGCCTTCGCCGATAAACTCGCCGCCGCGCAAAAGCAGCTCGAAGCGGTGAAGCTCAAGTCCAAGGAGATCGAGGTCGAGCGCAAGAAACTCGAGACCGAGGCGCAGTCCGTGCGCGAACGGATCGCGAAGTATCAGGTGCAGAAATTCGAGACACGGAAGAACGAGGAATTCTCCGCGATCAACCACGAGATCGCACGCGCCGAGAAGGACGTGCAGGCGATCGAGGACCGCGAACTCGAACTCATGGACGCGGCTGAGAAGCAGAAGGCCGTGATCGCGGAAGCGGACAGGATTTTCACCGCGACGAAGGCGCAGGCCACGCGGCAGACCGCGGACCTCGACACGAAAATCGTAACGCTCGGCGAGCAGATCGCCGCAGGCGAGGTCGAGCGCGCGAAACTCGCGGCGGAGATCGAAGAGGATGTCCTGGATAATTACGAGCACCTGCTCCGCACCAAGAACGGCGAAGCCGTCGTCAGCCTGCATCTCGGCATTTGCTCCGGCTGCCACATGAAGGTCACGCCGACGACCAGTTCGCAATGCCGCACGCGAAAATCAGTCGTCCACTGCGAGCAATGCGGGCGGATGCTTTATTGGGAGGACTGAGCCGGATGGGCGCCGCATGAACCGTATCGTCGGCGTCGAAATCGAATACGGGTGCCTTGTCAGTGGCGAGCAGGCGGGCGGCAACATCGACGCGTGGCCGGGCCGCGTGAAGAACCACGTCTTCAAGCGGATGAAGGCGGGAGCGATCGACCTGCACTATCGCGACTACGAGGAGCCGCCGGGCAATGGCGGCTTCCTGCTCAATGGCGGCCGGCTCTACATGGACATGGGCCACCTCGAATACTCGACGCCCGAGTGCCGCACGGTGCGCGACGCCGTGTCCTTCGAGATCGCCGGCGACATCCTGCTCCAGGCCGCGCTGCACGAGATGGAGGCGGCGGATTCCGTCGCCTTCATCAAGAACAACGTCGATCACCACACCGGCGCGACCTTCGGCTGCCACGAGAATTATCTCATGCGGCGCGACGTGCAGTTTCATCCCGCGCTACTCGGCACGCTGCTCAGCTTCCTCGCGACGCGGCAGATTTTCACCGGCGCCGGCCGCGTCGGGCAGGCGAGTCCGCTCGCGTTCGACTTCGATCCGCCGCGCGGCAGCGAGCCGGTCGATTTTCAGATCAGCCAGCGCGCCGATCACATCGTCAACGACATCTACCAGTGGGTGCAATTCAACCGCGCCATCATCAACGCGCGCGACGAGCCGCTGGCCGACTACCGCAAATATCGCCGCCTGCACCTGCTCATCGGCGACTCGAATATGAGCCCCTTCGCGAGCGCGCTGAAGCTCGGCACCACCGCGCTCATCCTCACGCTCATCGAGGAGGGGCACATGCCCGACGGCGTGATCCTGCGCGACGCCGTGCTCGCCACGCGGCAGATCAGCCACGACGGAACCGGTCGCGGCGCCGTGATGCTCGACGACGGCTCCACGCGCGGCGCGCTCGACATCCAGCACGACTTCCTCACCCACGCCGAGCGCCACATGCGCGGCAAGGACGAAGAGACCGATTGGATCTTGGAAAGCTGGCGCTTCACGCTCGAAGCGCTCTCGACCAAGCCGGAGCTGCTCATCGGCGGCGTCGATTGGATCAGCAAAAAGTGGATGCTCGAGCAATTCCGCGAGTCGGAGAATCTCGAGTGGAACGACCCGTGGCTGCAAAGCCTCGACCTCGAATACCACAACATCGATCCCGCGAAGGGCCTCTTTTTCGGCGTCACTCCCGCGAAGGCGATCGGCGAATTCAACGACCTCGCGCGCCGTGAAGAAGCCACGCGCCACCCGCCCGCCGACACGCGCGCCCGAGGCCGCGGCCACGCCGTCGCCCGCTTCATGGGCGGCCGCGAGCCTTACGTGATCAACTGGGATTCCATCTCGATCGAAAACAGCGCGCACCTGCCCATGCCCGACCCGTTCGACACCTACGTGGCGGCCGTGGACGAAACTCTCTGCTAATCCCGAGGGTTCTTGATCTCCGCGATCCGCCCCAGCACGCGCTCGCTCAGGCGCTGGTAGAGCTCGCGGCCTTCGCCTTCGTAGTCGGCGTCGGTGAACTGCATCGGCGCCTCGATGGCCAGCGTGATGCGGCGGAAGAGATGTGGTCTTCCCCCGCGCGGGAAGGCGGCGCGGGCGCCGAAGACGCGCGCGGGGACGACGGTGCAGCGGGTCTTGGCCATGACCAGGCCGAGGCCGGGCAGAGCGGGGAGAAAATCGCCGTCGAGCGTGCGCGAACCCTCGGGGAAGATGACGGTGCACTCGCCGGCGCGGACGCGCTTGATGACGGTCTTGAGCGCGCTCATGTCGGCGCGGTCTTGATCGACGGGGATGACGTTCAGCCTCGGCAGCAGCGGGCCGATGATGGGCCAGTCGAGGAGGGTCTTGCGCGCGAGGTAGAAGATTTCGCGCGGCGCAGCGATGCCGGCGAGCGGGGGATCGAGGTAGCTCTCGTGGTTCATCGCGAGAATGCAGCCGCCTTCGCGCGGGATGTTGTCGGAGCCGTAGGCGCGGAAGCGAAAGAGCGTCTTGAGGACGACGACGGAAATGGCGGAGCAGACGGTGTAGGTGAGGCCCATCGTTACGCGCCGCTCACAAGAACTCCGGCGCGAGCAGGCCCTTGATCTTCAGCCGGCCGATGATCTCGCCGACGACGCCATCGACGGTGAGGTTCGAGCTGTCGATGACGTGCGCGTCCTCGGCGATGATGAGCGGGCTGGTGCGGCGCGAGGAGTCGAACTTGTCGCGCGCGCTGATCGAGTCGGCGTGGCCCTGCCGCGCGCGGCGCAGGGCGCGGACTTCGATGCTGGCATCGACGTAGAATTTGTAGGGCGTGTTGGGGAAGACGACGCTGCCGATGTCGCGGCCTTCCATCACGAGGTCGTTCGCGTCGGCGTAGGCGCGCTGTTTTGCGACGAGCAGGCGGCGCACTTCGGGCAGGCTGGCGATGGCGGAGACGTTGGCGTTGACGGCTTCGTCCACGAGGTGCGGCGTCGGGTCCGTGTCGTCGAGTCGCAGCGTGGATTCTCCGCCGGCGAGGCCGCACTCGAGTTTGGTGAAGTGCATGAGCTGTTGCACGCGCACGGCGTCCTCGACCGGCACGTCGTGCGAGACGGCCCACCACGTGATCGCGCGATACATGGCGCCGGTGTTCACATAGACGTAGCCGAGCTTGCGCGCGAGCTGGCGGGCGACGCTGCTCTTGCCGCTGGCCGCCGGGCCGTCGATGGCGATGACGACGTGGCTCACGACGCCGGCAGCGTGGTGATCACGGGGACGTGCGGCGACTTCGCTTCCTTCATGATCTTCTCGAGTGTGTCGGCAAAGCCGGGGTAGCTCGTCGCGACGCAGTCGGTGTCTTCGATGATCGTTTCGCCCTCGGCAAAAAGTCCGGCGATCGCGAAGGCCATGGCGATGCGGTGATCGCCGCCGCTCTGCAATCGGGCGCCGTGGAGCGGTGCGCCGCCCATGATCTCGAGGCCGTCTTCCGTCTCGGAAACTTGCGCGCCCATTGAGCGGAGGTTCGTCGCGATGGCGGCGAGCCGGTCGCTTTCCTTCACGCGCAGTTCGCCGGCGTCGGCGATCACAGTCTTGCCATGCGCGAGCGCTGCGGCGACGGCGATGATCGGGAGTTCGTCGATGACGTTGGCGATTTCCTTGCCGGCGATGACGGTGCCCTTGAGGCGGTCGCCGCGGATTTCGACGGTGCCCATCGGCTCCGCGGTGTCGCTCTCGTGGATCTCGCGGACGCCCGCGCCCATGCGCACGAGCACGCCGAGGATGCCGGTGCGCGTTTCGTTGAGGCCGACATTGCGGACGAGCAGGTGCGCGCCGGGCTGCGCAGCGGCGGCGACGAGCCAGAACGCGGCGCTCGAGATGTCGCCTGGCACGGTGAAGTCGCGCGATTCAGGCGTCTGCCCGCCGTAAAGGCTCACGGTGAGGTCTTCCTTCACCGGGCGGACGAGGAAGTATTCGAGCATCCGCTCGGTGTGATTGCGGCTCTGGCTCGGCTCGGTGACGACGGTCTTGCCGCTGGCAAACATGCCGGCGAGAAGCACGGCGCTCTTCACCTGCGCGCTGGCGACGGGCGAGTAGTAGTGGATGGGCTTGAGCGGGCCACCTTCGATGACGAGTGGCGGCCGGTCGTTCGCGCCCTCGGCGCGGATGCTCGCGCCCATCTGCGTGAGCGGCTCGATCACGCGCTTCATCGGTCGCTTGTTCAGCGAGGCGTCGCCGAAGAGCCGCGTGCGAAACGGCTGGCCGGCGAGCAGGCCGGCGAGCAGACGCATCGTGGTGCCGGAGTTGCCGCAGTCGATGTCGTGCTCGGGCGCGGTGAATTTCCGCCGCGTGCCGTGGACGATGAGCGTGTCGGGCTCGGGATTCTCGATCTTCACGCCGAGCGCGCGCATGGCGGCGGCGGTGCAAAGGCAGTCTTCGCTCGTGAGGAAGCCGCGGATCACGCACGGGCCGTTGCTCATCGCCGCGAGGATCACCGCGCGATGCGAGATGCTTTTGTCGCCGGGCACGGTCAACTCGGTCCGGATGGGCGGAGCGCGGTGGATTTTCCAGTCAGGCATCGGAGGAAGTTCGGGGCAGCCGCAGTCGGTCGCGCTGGGCTTTGGCTTGGTTGAGGAGTCGGTGCATCGATGCGTCGCGCTCCGCCGGGGGAGCGCTGGCGAGCAGTGTGGAGAGGGCGCGGAGTTTTTCAATCAATCCGTCCACCGCGTCGCGGACCGCAGCGTTGTTTTGGCCGAGAATCTCCGTCCACATCTCCGGCGGGCCGCTGGCGACACGCGTGGTGTCGCGGAAGCCGGGGCCGCAGAAATCGAACGCGCCCGGCTCGTGATCGGCGACGGCCTGGACGAGCGCGGCGGCGACGAGGTGCGGGAGGTGGCTGATCCACGCGACGGCGCGGTCGTGCTCGTCGGGCGCGAGTGTGCGGGTGAGGCAGCCGACGCTGCGCCAGAATGCATCCGCATCGGCGGTCGTGTCGCGTGGCGTGTCCGCGTCGGGGGTGAGGATGCACATCGCGCCGTCGAAAAGATCGGCGCGCGCGGCGGCGAGCCCGGTCTGCTCGGAGCCGGCCATCGGGTGGCAGCCGATGAAGCGTGCGCGGCCCGCGAAGACGGGCGCGAGCTCGGAGACGACGCACGCTTTCACGCTGCCGACATCCATCACGAGTGCGCCGGGCTGGAGTGCGGGCGCGATCGCGCGGGCGAGCGGACCCATCGCGCCGACTGGCGTGGCGAAGACGACGACGCCGGTATCCTTCACCGATTCAGCGAGGTCGCACGTCGTCGCGTCCGCGCAGCGCCGCGCGTCGGCGGCGGACCCGGCGCGGCGCGCCCACACCGTGACGTGTGCATCGGTGCGCGCCTTGAGCGCGAGGGCGAGCGAGCCGCCGAGCAAGCCGGGGCCGAGGATCGTGA
>JBEBGD010000124.1:0-15429 GCA_040081625.1 Chthoniobacteraceae bacterium | reverse complement strand
CCGGCGCCGGGCGCGCCGGGGAATTGCGCGATGCGTTTGCGCGCGAGCTCGAGCGCTTCGTCGCGGCGCTTGAGCGTGCGGAGCTGGAAGACCTCGTGGATCGTCGCGCGCAGGATGTCGGCGGGTTCCGTGTAAGCCGCCGCCGCCGCCTCGAACGTGCGCGCCGCGTCGTCGAGCCGGTCCGCGGAGAGCTGGAGCAGGCCGAGTCCTTCGAGGATCGCGCCGCTCTTGAATTGAGTCGCGGACTTGCGCAGCGCCGCCTCGCCGGCCTTCGGGCTCTGCTCGAACCACACGCGAGCGCCCTGCCGATACGCCTCCCATTCATCGGCGGGCGCGTCGATCGAGGAGACCTCGACGTTCTTGAACGGCCGATAGAGCGGGTCGCCGACGAACGTCGTCATCCACGAAAGCAGCCGCTGCGACATGTAGCAGCTCTCGGCGAAGGTGAAGCCCGCGCGCAGCCGGTCGAAGAACACGTCGAGGTTCGGCGTGAAGCCGAGATACGGCTCATACACGTTGCCCACCGTCGCCGCCGCGCCCGCCGCGAGCAGCGGCGCGCACCAGTTGCGCTTTGGATCGCGCAGCGTCGATCCGCTGAACGAGTGCAGATGCAGCGCGACCGCGCCCGGCTCGAAGCGAAAGTCCGCCCGCGCAAACGGCCCGGCCACGTGCTCCGCATACCAGCCGAGATAGATCGCCGCGTGCGTCATCGGATAGTCGTGGGGATAAAGCCCCGCACCAGTGTCGAGCACGACCGGCATTCCTTTGCGGCGCGCCGTCGTCGCGGCGTTGAGCAGCCATTGGTCGCCTTCCTTGAGCTGTGGATCCTTCGTGCCGCGCGCGTCGATGTAGGCGATGCCGCTCAGCCCGCGCTGCTCGGCGGCGAGCGAGTCGTCGATCATCCGCCGCACCAGCGCGGGCGTGGGCGCATCGAGCCGGCAGACGAGCAGGAGCGACGCGAGGCCACTCTCCCGCGTCCGCTGGTAGCTGCGGAAATACGGATTGTTCAACCCGCCGGAGATGTGGCGCGTATGGACGCCGAGCACCGCCAGCTCCGAATCGACCGCGGCCTCGTTGTGCGCCATGATCTGCGGCGGGCCGGCGGTGCTGTCGCCCTCATAGGGCGTGGCCAGTCGCGAGATCTTCAGCGGGATGCCGCGCATGAGCGCGACGAAGTGGATGCTGCTCGCCTCGACGCGACCGAGCGGCCCGTCGGCCTCGCGCAGCTTCCACCACTGGTTCTTCTCGAAGGCCGCGCGCAGCGGCCCGGCGATGTCGCGATCGAATTCCTCGCGGCTGATCTGCTCATTCGCGGAGCACTTGAGGCCGACGAGATTCTCCTCCGGCACTCCGCGCTGCGCCGCGTAGTAGCGCGCGAGTTCGCCGGAGTCGGGGTCGTTTTCGTTGAAGACGACGATGGTCGCGACGGCCTCCGGCGTCGGCTTCGCGGCGTGAGCCGCAGGCAGCGCGAGCGCGAATGCAGCGATGAGCGCGCGGCAGAATCTCATGGCGTGAGCTTCAATCCGTCGAAGGCGATGCGCACGCCCGGCGGCAGCGTTGGCTCGACATCCGCGTGCTTCACTTCGTGGCAGAGATGCGTAAACCACGCGTGCATGGGCTGCACTTGCGCGACCACGGCGAGCGCTTCGTCGATGTTCATGTGCGTGGGGTGCGGCTTGTGGCGGAGCGCATCCACGATCAGATGCCGCACGCCGCGGATGCGTTCAATCACCGGCTCGGGCACAGCTTTGCAATCGCTGAGATACGCCGCGAGCCGCACGCCGCGCCGCGTGAGGAGGTAGCCGAAGACCGTCGCGCGACCGTGCGGGACGGGCAGCGGCGTGAGTTCCGTTTCGCCGAGCAGGAACGGCTCCGCGACGACGTGCGGCTCGGGGTGGAGGTAGCCGGGGAATTGGTTCTCGCCGTTGAACGCGAACACGAACACGCGCCGCAGGTCGTCCATCGTCTCCGCCGACGCATAGACGGGCAGCGGGCGCCGGTGCCAGAAGAACGGCCGCAGGTCGTCGAAACCCATGATGTGATCGGTGTGCGCGTGCGTGAAGACCACCGCATCCATCCGGCGCACCTTTTCCCGCAGGCACTGCACGCGGAAGTCCGGCCCGGTATCGACGACGAACGCGCACTCGGGCGTCTCGACGTAGATCGACGAGCGCGTGCGCGAATCGCGTGGATCGGCCGAGCGGCACGTCGCGCAGTCGCACGCGATCACGGGGACACCTTGGGAAGTGCCGGTGCCTAGGAACTTGATCGTAAGGTCGCCCATGTGTTGAAAGCCGGCGCGAGGCTTCCATACTCCGCGCCGTGCCCGCAACCCTTTCATCCCTGCGCATCCGCAATCTCGCGCTCGTCGAAGAGCTCGAATGGACGCTCGCGCCCGGCTCGACGGCCATCACCGGCGAGACCGGCTCGGGCAAGTCGATCATCGTCGGCGCGCTCAAGCTCGTGCTCGGCGAGCGCGCGGACAAGACGCTGATCCGGACCGGCGCGGAGAGTTGCACGGTCGAGGCAGTCTTTGTCGTGAAGGACACGCGCGCGCTGAACGCGGTGCTCGAAGAGCAAGGCGTCGAGCCGTGCGAAGACGGACAGCTCCTGCTCAAGCGCGTCTTCACCGCCGCGGGCGCGAACCGGCAGTTCATCAACGGCAGCGCGACGACACTCGCCGTGCTCAAGGAACTCGGCGACGGCCTCGTCGATCTGCACGGCCCGCACGATCACCAGTCGCTGCTCTCGGTCGAGAAACAGCTCGCGCTGCTCGACGCTTACGCCAGCGCGGAAAAGCTCGTCGCCGACTACACCGCGGCGTGGCGCGGGCTGAATCAACTCACCGCCGAGCGCGACGAACTCGCCTCGAACGAGGCCTCGCTCGAACGCGAACTCGACCTGCTCCGGCACCAGGTCCGCGAGATCGAAGCCGCGCAGCTTCGCGTCGAGGAGGAGGAGGAAGTGAGCGCGCGCTACGCCGTCGCCTCGAATGCGCGCCGACTGCTCGAACTCTCCAGCGCCGCGCTCGGGCGCTTGTCCGATGCCGACGACGCGGCGCTCCCGCGCCTCGGCGAGATCGGCCGGTTGCTGCGCGACCTCGAGCGCGTCGATCCTGCCGCGTCGCGCTTCTCCGACTCGCTCACGCGCGGCCTCGCAGAGCTCGACGACCTCGCGTCCAGCCTCCAGCGCTACGCCGACGACCTCGACCTCGAACCCGGCGAACTCGCGACGCTCGAGGAGCGCGTGTCGGTCTTCGAGACGCTCAAGCGCAAATACGGCGCAACGCTCGCCGCCGTGCTCGACTTCCACGCGCAAGCCGCCGCGCGCCTCGGCAAGATCGAGAGCCGCGGCGAAGAACTCGCGCGCCTCGACCGCGAGATCGCCGCCGGGCGCAAGACGCTCACCGACCTCTCCGGCAAGCTCGGCGCGAAACGCAAGACCGGCGCGCCGAAGCTCGCCGCGAGTGTGACCAGCCACCTGCGCGACCTCGGCTTCCAGCGCAGCGAGTTTTCAGTCCAGCTCACCGCGCTCGCCGCGCCCGGCCCGCATGGCTGCGAGAGCTGCGAGTTCCTTTTCGCGCCGAATCCCGGCGAGCCCGCGAAGCCGCTCAAGGCCATCGCATCGAGCGGCGAAATTTCGCGCGTGATGCTCGCCGTGAAGACCACGCTCGCCGCGCAGGACACCATCGCGCTGCTCGTGTTCGACGAGATCGACGCGAACGTCGGCGGCGAGATCGCGCACGCCGTCGGCGCGAAACTCGCGTCGCTCGCCGACCGTCACCAAGTTCTCACCATCACGCACCTCCCGCAGGTCGCCGCCGCAGCGGACGCGCAGTTTGTCGTGACGAAGGAATTCGTGAACCAGCGCACGGTTTCCAGCCTCATGCTCGTCGAAGGCAAGGCGCGCATCGAGGAAATCGCCCGGATGCTCGGCGGCAAGACCGACAGCGCCCTCGCCCACGCGCGGACGCTGCTCACTCGGGCGTGATGCGGAAGCCGGTGCGGTCGGGCGGTGGCGGCTCGTTGCCCTGGTGAGCGAGGTCGCGCTGCAGGGTCTCGATCTGCTCCTTCTCGCAGTCGTCGCAGACGCCGTGGCTGAGGCGCAGGTCGGAGCTTTCGGAGAGGTATTCGTCGATCTGTTTCCAATAGTCGCCGTCGTTGCGGACGCGTTTGCAGTAGCAGCAGATCGGGAGCAGGCCGCGCAGTTGCTTCACCTGCGAGAGCGCTTCGCCGAGCATCTGGTTGGTCGCGAGCAGCGCGGTGTTGCTCTCGAGGAGTTGCTGCTGGCTTTCGCGCAGGGCGCGGAAGGCTTCGTCGCGCTGGAGCTGGCCGCGGTAGGCGTTGGCGTGGTAGCGGACGCGGGCGACGAGTTCGAGCCGCTCGGGCAGTTTCACGAGGTAGTCGTTTGCGCCGATCGAGAAGGCGAGGCTCTTGGTCTCGGGGTCTTCCTTCGACGAGAGGACGACGATCGGCGTGTTCTTCGTCGTGGGATTCGCGCGGAAGCGGCTGACGACTGAGAGGCCGTCCACGCCGGGCATCACGAGGTCCTGGAGTATGACGGCAGGGCGGAGGCGGTTGGCGATGTCGATGGCTTCATTCGGGTCGGCGCAGTAGTGGAGGACGAGGTCCGGTTCGCTGGCGAGGAAGCGGCGGATCGCTTCGCCGACGAAGGCCTGGTCATCGACGAGCAGGATGATCGGTCGATCCGTGACCTGTGTGCCGTCGGGATTGAGCGGAGGATGCATCGAGATCATGAGGCGGTGGGTGAGGCTTTGATTCGCCGGGCGAGCGCGCCTGCGATTTGTTCGAGCGGCAGCACTTCCGCGACCGCGCCGATCTCGGCGGCGGCCTTGGGCATTCCATAGACTGCGCAACTCTCGCGATCTTGGCCGATGGTGTGATGGCCGGCGTCGCGCAGATGCTTGAGGCCGATCGCGCCGTCGCGGCCCATGCCTGTGAGGAGCACGCCGATCACGTCGCCGCGCCAGTAGCGATTCACGCTCTCGAAGAACGCATTCACCGATGGGCGATACGAGTAATTCACGGGCTCGGGCGTGTAGCCGAGGCGTCCGCCGGGGAGGACGACGAGGTGGTCGTTCGTCCCCGCCACCAGCACGATGCCCTGGTCGATCGTCTCGCCCTCAACGGCGAGGCGCACGGGCAGCTTCGAGACTTCGCTCAGCCAATTTGCGAGGCCGGGCGCAAACTGCGCATCGACGTGCTGCACGATGACGACTGCGGCAGGCAGGTCGGCGGGCAGGTCGGCGAGCAGTTTCACGAGCGCCGCCGGTCCGCCCGCGGAGGAGCCGATCGCGATCAAGGTGCGCGCCTTTTCCCGGAACTCCGGCTCGGGGTCTGGTTCGTCGCCGATGAGTTTCGCGGTCGCGTCGATCTTGTAGAGGAAACCCGCACTGCCCTGCGCGCCGCCATTTCCACCGAGGGTCGGCGTCTGCACGACGTCGAGCGCGCCGGCGCCCATCGCTTCAAAAACTTTTGCCGCGTTTCCCTCGACCGTGGCGGTGACGACAAGGACTGCGCACGGGCTCTCCGTCATGATTCGGCGCGTCGCTTCGACGCCGTCCATACCGGGCATGATGAGGTCCATGAGCACGAGGTCCGGCGTGTCGGCACCGCAGCGCGCGACGGCCTCGGCGCCGTCGCGGGCGGTCCACGCGACGGTGTGCTTGGAAGTGGAGACGATCGCGCGGCGCATGATCTCCACGGCCATGGGCATGTCGTTTACGATTCCGATTTTCATGGTTCGCCGATGAGGTCTGAGACGGAGGAGATGAGGCTCTCGTCGTGGAAGCTGCCCTTGGTGAGGTAGAAGTCCGCGCCGGCCTCGAGGCCGCGCGCGCGATCCTCCTCGCGGTCCTTGTAGGAGACGATCATCACGGGCTTTGATTTGAGATTGGGGTCCTTGCGGATGAGCGAGACGAGTTCGATGCCGTCGAGGCGCGGCATGTCCACGTCGGTGATGACGAGGTCGTGATCGCCGGTGCGCAGTGCGTTCCAGCCGTCCATGCCATCGACGGCGATCTCGACTTCGTAGCCGCGCGCCTCGAGCAGCTTGCGCTCGAGCTCGCGGACGGTGAGCGAATCATCGACGACGAGCACGCGCTTGCGGCGGTGCGCGCCGGCGGCGGCGCTGCTGCGCTGCACCGCGGTGAGGCGGCCGGCGGCGCTGAGCCACTCGACGGAGCGGAGCAGGTCATCCACATCGACGATGAGCAGCGGCGCGCCGTCGTCGGTGAGCGCGCCGGCGCTGATGTCCTTGATCTTCCCGAGCCGCGGGTCGAGCGGCTGCACGACGAGTTCGCGCTCGCCGAGGAAGCGATCGACGACGAGCCCATAACGATTTCCACGCTCGCCGATGATGACGACGTCAAGCTCGTCTCCACCGACGGTGGACTCGGCGTTGTCAAAAATCTGGTGCGCGGTGACGAGGCCGACGCGCTGGTCGTCGAAGGCGAAATGCTGGCGACCCTCAAGCGACTCGATGCTGTCCTTTGAGAGGCGGAGCGTGCGGGTGATGGCGGCGAGCGGCACACCGTAAGGCTCGCCCGCGATCTCGACGACGAGCGCGCGCAGGACCGAGAGAGTGAGCGGGAGCTGGAGCTGGATCGTCGTGCCTTTGCCGTGCTCGGACGACGTGCGAAAGGTGCCACGGACCTGCTTCATCGTGTCCTGCACCACGTCGAGCCCGACGCCGCGGCCGGAGATTTCGGTGACGGCTTCCTTCATCGTGAAGCCCGGCAGGAAGAGGAACTCGAGCAGCTCAGCGTCGCTCATTTTCGCGGCGGTGTCGGCGTTGGTGAGCGCCTTGGCGACGACGGCGCGGCGGACGGACTCGACATCGATCCCGGCGCCGTCGTCGCGCACGGTGATGACGAGCATCCCTGCGCTGTGCCGGGCTTCGAGGGTGATGGTGCCTTCGCGCGGCTTGCCGGCGGCGACGCGCGCGTCGGGGAATTCGATGCCGTGATCGACGGCGTTGCGCAGCAGGTGAGTGAGCGGTGCGTCGAGCTTCTCGAGCAGGTCACGATCGACCTGCGTGTGCTCGCCGACGATCTCGAGCCGGGCTTCCTTGCCGAGCGTGCGCGCGACATCGCGGACCATGCGCGGGAAGGTGAGCGCGCGATCTGAAAAGGGGCGCATCCGCAGCGCGAGGGCCTCGTCGTAGAGGCGGTGGGAAAGATTGCCCGAGCGGCGGTCGAACATCTCCAGTTCGACGAGCCGCGCGCCGAGGAATTGCCGGCACTCGGCGGCTTTGCCGTCGAGTGTGGCGAGGCAGATCCGCGCGTGCTCGTTCAGCGGCTGGCTGAGGACCGATTCGTGGAGCGCCTCGAGCGATTTGCCGAGATCCTGCTGCATACGCTTGAGCCGCAGGAGCTGGCGGGAAAAGGGATCGAGCCAGCGAGCTTCGACGAGCGATTCGCCGGCGAGGCCGAGCAGGCGGTTGAGGTGATCGGCGGTGACGCGCAGCACGCGATCGACTGTCGGCGCCGCGGCATCGGCCTGGTGCGCGGAAACGGCGACTGGCTGCGCCGCATCGGAATCGGCGGGCGCGGCGGCGAGCTTCGCGAGGAAGGCCTCGATCTCGACGGCGTCGTCCCATTTGCCGATCTCCGCCTCGGGCGTCTGTGAGATGCGCGAGATGAGATCGACGCCGCTGAGCAGCACATCGACCCGCGACTGGCCGAGCACGAGCGTGCCTTTCTGCGCGGCGACGAAAATGTCTTCCATCGCGTGCGCGACCTTCACGGCGACATCGAGCCCGACGATGCGCGCTGCGCCCTTGAGCGAATGCGCGGCGCGCATGAGCGACTCGAGCTGGCTCGGCGCGGCTTCGTTGCGCTCGAGCGCGAGGAGGCCGGTGGTCAGGGTTTGCGTCTGCGCCTCGGCTTCGATGCGGAAGAGATCCACCAGCGACATGCTGCTGAGATCGGCGGGGGCGGTCGTGCTCATGCGATGCTTTTGTTGAGGGAGTAGAAGACGAACTGGTCGTCGAGCAGACCGACGGACCTTTCCTGCCACGGCAGAATCGCGCGCGTGTAGGTGGCCGTGGATTTCGCGATGGTCGCGGGCACTGCGCCGAGCTGCTCGGGATGGCAGCGGTGGATGCCGTGAATTTCATCGACGGGGAAGGCGAGCCGCTCGCCGTCGCGGCTGGTCACGAGCAGACGTTCGTGGACGAGATGCCGGTGCGCGTGCTTCGTGTCGGGCGCGCGGTCGATGGCGAGGAGCGAGTGGAGCGAGACGCAGACGAGCAGCGCGCCGCGGACGTTGACGACGCCGAGCACGTGGCCGTTACGGCGATGGGGCAGCGAGTGGATGGGCCGGAGCGCGCACACTTCCTCGAAGACGCGGGCAGGCAGCGCAAGCCACTCGGGGCCGATGCGGAAGATGACGACGGAGTCGGTGCCGAGCGTGGTGTCCTGCTTGGTGGCGCGGTAGTGGCCGGCCCAGCGGGTGAGGTATTCGTCGTCGATCTCGCGATCGAGCAGCGCGGCGGCTGCGCCGGAATAGACGGGGCAGTTGCGGCAGTGGACGGCCCTGGCCAGCTCGGGGCAACTGCCGTCGCCTTGCACGCCGATGGAGTTCCAACAGTCGTGGAGATTGATCATGCGGCTTGTTCGGTGCAGCGCTGGGCGCGTTTGCGGAGGGCGAGCGCGGCGTTCGCGTCGCCGTGGCGGGCGGTGAGCAGCGAGTAGTGCAGCAGCGCGTCGTGGTGCTGTGGGTTGAGATAGATCGCCTTGCGATAGTGCGCTGTGGCGGCGACGGCGCGGTCGGCGGCGTCGTTGACGAGGCCGAGGAGGAAGTGGGCCTGGGCGGACGGGCCGGACTGCTGGATGGACGCTTCGCAGATGGCCTCGACCTCGGCGAGACGGCCTTCGTCGGCGAGGCGCGTGGCGTGCGCGAGATCGGCGACCGGCGCGGCGACGGGCTTTGGCGCGGGGTTGGGCGAAGGCTTGGCGAGTGGCTTCGGCTTGCTGACGGGAGCGGGGATCGCGCGCTTCGATGTCGGCTGCGCGACGGGCGCGGGCTGCGGGCGACCTTTGCGAAAGGCGAACGCGAGCGAGATGCGCGTGTGGGTGAAGTCGCGCGCGGCGAGCAGGCCCGTCTCGGCGGGGCCGACGCAGAAGAGGCCATCCTGCGCGAGCAATCGCTCGAGCGTGGTGATCGCGCGATGCTGTGTGTCGGGATCGAAGTAGATGAGCAGGTTGCGGCAGAAGACGGCGTCGTAGGTGCGGCCGCGGGTGACCGAGGATTCCTCGAGGAGATTGCCGTGGTGAAATTGCACGCACTCGCGCACGGCGGGCGCGATGCGGTGACCCTCGGGCGTGGCCTCGAAGTAGCGATCGCGGAACTCGACATCGCGGCCGCGGAAGGAATTGCGGCCGTAGACGCCGGCGCGCGCGTGGGCGAGCGCGCGCTCGCTCACGTCGTAGGCGTCGATGTGAAAGCGCGAGGCGGGGATGCCGGCGTCGAGCATCGCCATGGCGAGCGAGTAGGGCTCTTCGCCGGTCGAGCACGGGATGGTGACGAAGTTGAGGCGGTCCGGTTTTGTCGAGCTGCGTGCGTGCGCGGCGACGGCCTCGAAGGCTTTCGCGTCGCGGAAGAACCACGTCTCCGGGACGACGACGGCCTCGACGAGCGCCTGCATTTCCCCCGGAGTGGAGCGGAGATGCTGCGCGTAGGTATGAGGCCCGGAGATGCGGCAGGCGGCGACGCGCTGCAGCACGGCGCGCTCGATGGCCGAGAGGCCGATCGACGCGGCGTCGAGTCCGATCGTCGCGTGGAGGATGCGCGCGATCTCCTCGCTCATGCGGCTTCCTCCATTTGCAGGCAGAGGGCGTCGCGGACTTCGGGCGAGAGCAGCTTGTCCGGGGTGATCCACTGCACGAGGCCGTGCGCGTCGCGCGTGACGGGGCCGAGGTAAGGCGCGCCGCTGACGGAGACGCCGGTGTCGGTGAACTCGGACACGTCGCGGATGAGCAGTTCGTTCGCGCGTTCGGCGATGAGCGCCATGCGCTGGCAGGCGGAATTTTCCACGATGAGGATGCGTGTGCTGATGCGACCTGCCGCGGCGGTGCCGAGTGCGATGGCGCTCACGTCGATGGCCGGCACTGAGAGGCCGTGGTAATCGAGCACGCCGGCGACGCCCGCGGGAGCCTGCGGCAGTTGCTTGATCTTCACGAGCGGGAGGATCTCCACGAGCTCGCGCGCATCGATCGCGTAGCGGTCCCCGGCGATCTGGAAGACGACGAAGAGCATGGGCTTAGGCGGCGCGGAGTTTGAAGCCGTCGAGGCTCGTGAGCATCCCGCGCGAGGCGTCCTGGAGCTGGTCGATGCTGAGGCTGGACTGGCGCAGCGACTCGGCGGTCTGCTGCGTGGCTTCGCTGAGCTGCGTGAGTGCCTGCGTGATCTGGTCTGCGCCGGCGGCCTGTGCCTGCATGCCTTCATTCACCGTGGCGAAGCGCGGGCTGAGCGTCTGCACCTGCGTGATGATCTGCGCGAGCTGGCTGCTCACGTCCTGGACTTCCTGCACGCCGCGGCGCACCTGCTCGCCAAATTTGTCCATGCCCATGACGCCCGCGGCGACGGCGCTTTGCATCTCCTTGACCATCTGCTCGATGTCGAAGGTGGCGACGGCGGTCTGGTCGGCGAGGCGGCGGATCTCGGTGGCGACGACCGCAAAGCCGCGGCCGTATTCGCCGGCCTTCTCGGCTTCGATGGCGGCGTTGAGCGAGAGCAGGTTCGTCTGGTCGGCGACCTTGGTGATGGTGGTGACGACCTGATTGATGTTGCCGGCCTTTTCGTTGAGCACGGCGAGCTTGGCGTTGATGGAGCCGACGGCTTCGACGAAGAGGCCCATCGTTTCCTCCATGCGCCCGAGGCTGGCCTGGCCATTGGTCGCGAGCGTCGCGGTTTCCTCGGCCACATCGGAGACCTGGTTGACGGTCTTCACCAGCTCGCGGGAAGTGGCGGAGATTTCCTTGGAGGTGGCGCCGATCTCGGTGGTGGTCGCGGCGACTTCGCTCGTGGTGGTCTGCTGCTGCTTGGAAGTCGCGGCGATCTCGGTGACCGAGGAATTCACGACGAGCGCGGCCTTCTGCACCTGCACGGTGAGGCCCGAGAGGCTGCCGACCATTTTGACGAGCGCGTTGCCCATCACGTCGCGGTCGGAGAGCGCGTTGACTTCGGCGCGCAGGTCGCCGCCGGCGAGCTGGTCGGCGACCGAGGCGACGCTGCGAAGCGAGGCGATCATCCGGGAAAGGGCGCGGGAGACGGTGGTGATCTCGTCGGCGCCATCGGCGTCGAACTCGTGTGAAAGGTCGCCCTCGATCGCGGCTTTCTCGGCGGCGACGGTGAGCCGGCTGAGGCGGCGGCTGATGTTCCGGACGATGAGCCAGGAGAGGATGCAAGTGGCGATCATCGCCGCGAGGGTGATCGCGATGGCTTCGATGACGCGCAGTTCGAAGTGGTGCTGGCGCACGGCGAGCAGCGCGTCGAGTTCCTTCACGCCGGCTTCCCAAAGCTGCTGGCTTGCGTTGAGCGCCTTGCTCCCGGTGGGAAGCAGCGCGGCGATGTCGGCGGTTTTATCCCCCGCGATGAAGCGGTCGGCGAAGGTCAGCAGCGCGGAGGTCGCCTGCTCGAAGGTCTCGAGGCGCGGGCTGATCTCGCGGTTCAAGCTCTCGCTCACACCGTAGGCTTCGTCGTCTTCGCGCAACGCGATGCCGATGTATTCGATGGCGCGAGGCAGCGCGCCTCCACGCAGCAGCTCCGCCTTGCCCGCGGCGCCGACGATGTTCTCCGGCGTGTTGCTGCTTGCGAGTTCGAGGATGTGCTCGACGAGCGCGGCGGCCTGCAGCCGCTGGCGGGGCAGCGAGGTGATGACGCCGACCATCAGGTGGTTCGCATCGATGGCGGGATCGAGCGCGAGTCGCGAGGCGTCGGCGACGTGATAGATCGTCGTCAGGACGTTGTCGAGGATGCGCCCGTGCATTTCGTCGCACTCCTCGTGCGGCATGGAAGCGAGTCGCGGCTTCAGCGACTGCCACTCGGCGCGGACGGTCTCCGGGCGGATGTGGGCGCGGCTGGTGTGTTCGAGATGCGCGGTGGAAAAATCCACGTCGGCCGCGTGCTTGCGCAGTTCATCGGCGAACGAATCGAAGGCCATGTCGATCCGGGCATGCACGGCCGGCATCTCGCCGCGCGCAGCCTTATCCCCGTAGTGATCGCGGGTGACGAGGAGTTGGTGATCGGCGATCAGGCCCAGCAGATCTCCCAGCGGCCGCGCCACGGCGAGGCCGGCGCGCTCCTGGCGTGCGAGGTTGAGGTGGTCGAGGTAGTTGCGGAGGACGAAGGTGGCGAGGATGCAGACTGCGACGCCGAAGGCGCCGATGATCAGGACGATCTTTTGCCAGAGTCTGAGTTTGTTCAGGAGCGTGTTCATCGAGTCAGGTTTGCTTAAAGCGCGCGCAAGAGCGCGCCGGTGAGGTTGTCGAGCGAGAAGGGTTTCTGCACGACGCCGTCGGGCCGGGAGTTCCCCAGATGGGCGGTGACCTCTTCCAGTGAGAGCCCGCTCGTCACCACAACGGCGATGTCCGGCCATGTCTCGCGCATGACGCGGAAGGCTTCCTCGCCACTCATCACCGGCATCCGCAGATCGAGCAGGACCGCGTCAATGTGCGGCGAGCGCTCGAGGGTTTGGAGTGCTTCGAGGCCGTTGCAGGCGAGGAAGGTCTTCCAGCCCCGGGACCGGAGCATCAAGGCCGCGAGCGCGCGGAGCGCGTCGTCGTCGTCCACGACGAGGACCGTGCGACCGGCGAGGTGGGTGTTCGGGTTGGAGGAGTCAGTCCGTCCAGCCGCGGCATTCGAGGGCCGGAGCGCGGACGGGAGGATTGATGCGGAGGCGAGAAGTGGAATCACGCCGTTGCAATAAGCAGCCCGCCTGCGTGCCTCGCGCGGGTGACTACCGAATCTCGGCGGGGAAACTATGTAGATCGCCGCGCACGTCGCTCTGCTGCTGGAAGCGGCGCGCGAAGTGCGCTATCGGACGCCGAATGAAATCCGCCATGCTCTTCGTCCTGCTCGTCCCGCTTTTCGCATCCGCGGCGGGCCTGCCCTTCGAGACCGTGTTCAAGGGCCGCTCGAAGTTCGACGCGCTCGTCGCGCAGGGCGGGAAGTGGAAGGCGCTGCCGATCGGCGAACGCACGGCGGCGGTCGGCAGGGCGATGACGGGCACGCCTTACAAGAACTACACGCTCGAGATCGACAACCGCATCGAGGCGCCGTCGGCGAATCTGCTGGCGATGGATTGCTGGACCTTCTTCGAGCAGGCGCTCGCCTTCGCCCGGATGCTCGATGAACCGCCCGCGCAGTGGACGCCGCAGACTTTCCTGAAATACATCGAGATGGACCGCTATCGGGGCGGCGATTGCGACGGCTCGTATCTCTCGCGGCTGCATTACCTCGAGGAATGGATCGTCGATAACGCGCGGCGTGGCCTCGTGCAGAATATCACCGGCAGCCTCGGCGGTAGTCGCGTGTCGGCGACGGCGCGCGAGATGACCGTGAACTGGCGCAGCTACCGTTACATGAAAGCCAATCCCGACCTGCGCGCCGGCATCCGCCGCATGGAGTCGCGAGTCGAGGACATCGGCATGACGATGCTGGCCAAGGGCAAGGTCGCCGGGATCGAGGGCAAGCTTCGCAATGGCGACGTCATCTGCGTCGCCACGCGCGACTCCGGCGGCTACGGCACGTCGCACGTCGGGCTCGCGGTTCGGGGCGGCGACGGAGTGCTGCGCTTCATGCACGCCTCCCATCCGCGCAACTACGGCAAAGTCGTCGTCGATTCGCGGCTGAGCGAATACCTTAACCGTTTCAAGAGCATCGCCGGCATCATGGTCGCCCGGCCGCTGAAGTAGGTTTCGAGTTTCGGGTTCGGGCTGCGGGTGGGAAAACGCGAAACTTGAAACCCGAAACCCGAAACCCGAAGCTGCCCCATGGCCAACGCACTCATCATCGGCATGGGCGGAGTCGGGTCTGTCATCGGACAGAAGCTGCACGGCTATTCGTGTTTCGAGCGGATCATCCTCGCGGACGTGGACACCACGCACGCGCAGCGGCTCGACACGAACACGAAGAACAGCCGCTTCGAAGTCGCGCAACTCAACGCCACGGACACGGCCCAGCTCGCCGGGTTCATGCGCGAGCGGCAGATCGCGGTGACGCTCAACGCCTGCACATGGCAGGCGAACCACAGCGTGCTCGAAGCCTGCGCGCAGGCCGGCTCGCACTACCTCGACATGGCGGCGGACATCTTCTCCCCGCGCGGCGTGAAGAAGCCCGCGAAGAACAGCTACGAAGCCGAGATCGACGCGTTCGACGCGCGCTTCCGCGAGAAGAACATCGCCGGCATCCTCTGCATGGGCTGCGATCCCGGCGCCGTGAATGTTTTCGCGCGCTGGGCCATGGACCGGCTCGACACCGCCGAGAGCATCCGCGTGATGGACGCCGACAACGCCGAGGTGCGCGGCTACCGCTTCGCCGTGCTCTTCTCGCCCGAGACGCTCTTCGAGGAACTCGGCGCGATGCCTTACTACGTGAAGGACGGGCGCGTCATGTCCGGCAAACCGCTCGAGACCGAAGTCGAGTGGTATCGTTTCCCGCCGCCGCTCGGGCTCATGAAAACCTACGCCGTCGCGCATGAGGAGGGCGTGTCGCTCGGCCAGTATCGGCCCTTCGTGGAAAAGGGCGTGCGCTACTCGGTCTTCAAATACACGCTCAGCGAAAAGGTCATCGGCATCGCGAAATCGCTCGCGCTGCTCAACCTCGACACTTGGAAAAAAGTGAAGGTCGATGGCTGCGACATCAGCCCCGTGCGCGTCGCCACCGCAAACCTGCCGAAGCCCGCGTCGCTCGGCTCGAACATCGAAGGCGTCTCGTGCGTCGGCACCGAGGTCATCGGCACGAAGGACGGACGGCGCGTCGAGTATTTCATCTACACGATGGACGACCACCGCGAGACCTACGAAAAGCTTGGCTATTCGCTCACCGTCGTGCAGACCGGCATCCCACCCGCACTCGCCGCGCGCTTGCTCGTAGAAGGCCAGATCAAGGAGCGCGGCGTGATGATGCCCGAAGCGCTCGACCCCGAGCCGCTGATGAACAACTTCGCGAAGGAAGGGCTGAAGATTTTCGTCGAGAAGCGCGAGGTCTGCGAGCTGTAGCCATCCTGGAGCGCCGGCGCTCCATCCTCAAAACAGCGTCATCTGCGGCTTCATCTCCGCGAGGGCTTGCTCGGCTTTCTTTTTGTTGCGGGGCTTGCCGAAGGTCTGCGCGGGCGGGGCTTCGGCGAGGGTGGGCTTGCCTTCGGCGTTGAGTTCGTGCTGCTCGAGGTTCGATAGGATTTCTT
>JBEBGD010000030.1:0-53171 GCA_040081625.1 Chthoniobacteraceae bacterium | reverse complement strand
CCTCGCCGGCCACCAGATAAGCGCCGGCGTCCCGCCGCCCATTTCAAGCCGGCGAGGACGCCGGCGCTCCGAGCAACTGCCGCAGCACATACGGCAGGATGCCGCCGTGGCGGACGTATTCGACTTCGATCGCGGTGTCGATCCGGCTGCGCAGCGTGACGCGATCCTCGGTGCCGTCGGCGCGGTGGATCACAAGCGTGCAGTCGCTCATCGGCTTGATGTCGTCGCTCAGGCCCAGCAGGTCGAAAGTCTCGCTGCCGTCGAGCTTGAGGCTCGCGGCGTTCATGCCGTCGGGGAACTGCAGCGGGACGAGGCCCATGCCGCAGAGGTTGCTGCGGTGGATGCGCTCGAAGCTCTGCGCGACGACGGCCTTCACCCCGAGCAAGCGCGTGCCTTTCGCAGCCCAGTCACGGCTGCTGCCCGTGCCGTATTCCTGGCCGGCGAAGATCATCAGCGGCGTCTTCGCCTCGATGTATTTCATCGCGGCATCGTAGATCGGCATCGTCTCGCCCTCGTATTTCGTCACGCCGCCCTCCACGCCAGGCACCATGAGGTTCTTGATGCGCACATTCGCGAAGGTCCCGCGCGTCATCACGCGATCATTTCCGCGGCGACTGCCGTAGCTATTGAAGTCCTCGAACGCCACACCGTGCTCGCTGAGATACTTCCCGGCCGGCGACGCCTTCTTGATCGCTCCGGCGGGGCTGATGTGATCGGTCGTCACGCTATCGCCGAAGATGCCGAGCGGCCGCGCGCCCTTGATTTCGCGGATCGTCCCCGGCTCCATCCCGAAGTCGGTGAAGAACGGCGGCTCCTGCACATAGGTGCTCTCGAGGTTCCAGCCGAAGACATCGCCGACCGTGCCGGGGATCTCGTTCCACTTCGGATTCTGCGCGGCGAAGTCGGTGTAGAGCTTGCGGAAGACCTCCGGCGAGAGCGCGGTGCGCATCACGTCGGCGATCTCCTTCTGCGTCGGCCAGAGGTCGCGCAGATAGACAGGCTTGCCGTCCTTCCCGTCGCCGAGCGGCTCCGTGCTCAGGTCGATATCCACGCGACCCGCGAGCGCAAAGGCGACGACGAGCGGCGGCGACATGAGGAAGTTTGCCTTGATGTTCTGGTGCACGCGCGCCTCGAAGTTGCGATTCCCCGAGAGCACGCTCGCGGCGACGATGTCGTTCTTCACGATCGCCTCCTCGATCGCCGAGTGAAGTGGACCCGAGTTGCCGATGCACGTCGTGCAGCCATAGCCGACGGTCTGGAAACCGAGCGCGTCGAGATAAGGCTGGAGCTTGGTCTTGGTGAGATAGTCAGTCACCACGCGCGAGCCCGGCCCGAGCGACGTCTTCACCGCCGGGTTCACCGTCAGCCCGCGCTCGACCGCCTTTTTCGCCAGCAAGCCTGCGCCGAGCATCACGCTCGGGTTCGACGTGTTCGTGCAGGAAGTGATCGCCGCGATGAGCACGCTGCCATTGCCGACTTCCACGTCGGCAGTCTTGTAAGGCGAGGTCGCCATGTCCGATGCGGCGTCGGGCGTCGGGCGGTTGGTGATCATCTCTGCGACGTTCTTCGGCGCGCCTTCCCGCATGTGCCGGGTGTCCGCGAGCGCATCGGTGGAAAACATGTCGTGCGCCCCGCTGCCCCGACCGCCATCGAGCCGCACCGGAATCCGCCGCGCGAGATCGTCCGTCGTCTTGCCATAGCCGCCATCGGTGATGGGCTTGGTGAAGAGATTGCGGAAGGTGCTGCCGAGCTCTGGCAGGTTGATGTGATCCTGCGGTCGCTTCGGCCCCGCCACGGCCGGCACGACGGTCGAGATGTCGAGCGCGAGATCCACGCTGTAGTCGATCGCGCCGCGCTCCGGGATGCCCCACAGACCTTGCGCCTTGTAATAGGCTTCAAACGCCGCGCACAGCTCGTCGGAGCGGCCCGTGCCGCGCATGTAGGCGAGCGTCTCGTCGTCGATGGGGAAGAAGCCCATCGTCGCGCCATACTCGGGCGCCATGTTGGCGATGGTCGCGCGATCCACCACGGGCAGCGAGCGCGCGCCCGGTCCGTAGAACTCGACAAACTTCCCGACCACCTTCGCCTTGCGCAGCATCTGCGTAATGTGCAGCACGAGGTCCGTCGCCGTCACGCCCTCCGCGAGCGCGCCGGTGAGATACACGCCCACGACTTCCGGCGTGAGGAAATAGACCGGCTGCCCGAGCATCCCGGCCTCCGCTTCGATGCCGCCGACGCCCCAGCCGACCACGCCGAGGCCGTTGATCATCGTCGTGTGCGAGTCGGTGCCCACGAGCGTATCGGGGAAATACACGCCGCCACGCTCGAGCACGCCTTTGGCGAGGTATTCGAGATTCACCTGATGCACGATGCCGATGCCGGGCGGCACGACGCCGAAGGTCTTGAACGCCTGTTGGCCCCACTTGAGCAGCTCGTAGCGCTCGCGGTTGCGCTTGAACTCCAACTCCAGGTTCCGCTCCAGCGAATCCGCCGAGCCGAAGAAATCCACCTGCACACTGTGATCGACGACGAGGTCCACCGGCACGAGCGGCTCGATCATCTTCGGATCGCGCCCGAGCCGCGACACCGTCGAGCGCATGGCGGCGAGATCGACGAGCAGCGGCACGCCCGTGAAGTCCTGCAACACCACGCGCGCGACGACGAAAGGAATCTCGACCTGGGCCGGCGCCTTCGCGTTCCAGTTGGCCAGCGCCTTCACATCCTCCTCGCGCACACGCTGCCCGTCGCAATTGCGCAGCACGCTCTCGAGCACGATGCGGATGGAGATCGGCAGCCGCGAGATCGGCCCCACGCCTGCTTTCTCCAGTGCGGGCAGCGAGTGGAAGCTGCCGCGTTTGCCGTTGCCGAGGTCGAAGGATTGTAGGGTGCCGAATGCGTCGTTCATGATGAAAAGGATCGCATCAAAGCCCCGGTGCGGCCCGGCGGCAAGTGCGCTCAGAATTTCAGCGCCAGCACCCACGCGATGACCGGGAGCGCGAGCGCGAGTGCGGCGGCGATCCGTTGCGTGCGCGGCGGGATTTGCACAAAGCCGAGCACGAGCCCCGCGGCGAAGCCCCAGAAGTGCGCCATTAAGTCGATGCGCGGTTCGTCTTCTCCACCCGAGCCGAGCCACGCGAGCAGCGCGAGGCCGCCGCCGAGCGGGATGATGAGGTGCCACCAGTTGCGCTTCGCGGGCGAGCGCCAGCGGGCGAGGAACTCCCGCGCGACGAGCATCCCGAGCGCGCCGAAGACGGCGGTGGATGCGCCGATGGTGCTGTGGTTTTCACTGCGATAGAAGGCGGCGTTGAGCGCATTGCCCGCGGCGCCCGCGAGCACGAAGCCGAGCCACGTGAACCCGCCTCCGAAGCGCGGGAGGAGGAAGCCGGCGAAGAGCAGGCCGAAGAAGAGATTCGCCATGAAGTGCGAGAGGTCGCCGTGGAGCGTGAGCGCGGTGATCGTGCGCCACCATTGGCCGGTGAGGATCGCGCGGTTGTTCGCGTCGCCGAGGTCGATCCACGACTCGGGCGCGAAGTTTTGCGCCGCCCAAAACATGCACGTGACCCACGCGGCGACGAAGAGCGGGAGCGTGTCGAGCTTGGGCAGGGCGGCCTCGGGAGGTGCTTTCTGCGCGTGACGCTGGGCGTTCTCGGTCTCGAATTTCGCGAGTTCCTCCGCAACGCGCGCCTGCTGCGGCGGCTCGACGTAGAGCACGAAGCCGCGCCCTTCGCGCTTCACCCAATACGCGACCTCGAGTGCCGCGGCGACGAGGCCGCGCTCCTGCGCTTGGGAAAATTTCGCGTAGCGTCCGACCTCGGCGAGTTCCCGCGGTTGCGGCTCTTCTTCGGGCGGCGGTGGGTCATCGGGCATCGCGGCGAACATCGAACATCGAACGCCGAACATCCAAGATCGAAGTGGCGCGGGGTGGCGAAACGGACGGGGATATTTGCGTTGCGCGCATGGCCGCCGTCCGACATTTTCGGACTCGTCTCCGCCCAGCGCTCCGCGGGAGACGAATTTCCAGTGCCGATGAACTCTTCCAAGAACACGCTGCCGCGGACCCCGGAACCGGTCGCGCAGGCGTGCTCACAACCCTGATCCAGCCTTTATGAAAACGCCCGCCCGCATCCGTCGCACCGTCACGAAAATCCGCAGGAATTCGGAGATCGAAATCCTCGAAGCCCGCATCGCGCCCGCGAGCGCATTCGCGGTCGATACGAGCAACAATCTGCTGCACTTCGACACGGCGACGCCGGGCACAGTCAGCTCGGTGGCGATCAGCGGGTTGGCGCCGGGCGAGATGATCAAGGGCCTCGACTTCCGTCCCGCGGACGGACTGCTCTACGGGCTGGGCAATACGAACGTGCTCTACACGATCAATTCCTCGACCGGCGTGGCTTCGCAGGTCGGCGCATCCGGCGCGTTCGCGCTGAGCGGCGCGGAGTTCGGGTTCGACTTCAACCCGACGGTCGATCGGCTGCGCGTGGTCAGCGACGCGGACCAAAACCTCCGGCTCAATCCGAACACCGGAGGGCTCGCGGCGCCCGACGGCGCGCTGGCCTTCGCGGCGGGCGATCCGAACTTCGGGGTGAACCCGAACGTGACCGGCAGCGGCTACACGAACAGCTTCTTCGGCGCGACGACGACGACGCTTTACGGCATCGACACGAATCTCGACGTGCTCGTGACGCAGAACCCGCCGAACGCCGGCACGCTCAACACGGTCGGCGCGCTCGGGCTCGACATCGGATCGCTCACTGGTTTCGACGTCTTCGGCAGCACGGCGTTTCTCGCCGGGACGGTCGGCGGGGTGACGGGGCTCTATACGGTGAACCTCGCGACCGGCGCGGCGACGCCCGTCGGCGTCATCGGCGGTGGTGCGACGCTGGTGCGCGGGCTGGCGGTGACGGGCGGTTTCACAGCCACGCTGGGCGGTCCGTCCGCGACTTTCACCGGGACCGCGGCTGCGGAGACGCTCGTGGTGACGGAAAGCGGCGGCCTGCTGCGGCACAATCGTTTCGCCGCGGGCGACGCGGGATTCGCCAGCGCGTTCGATTTCGACTCCGCAACGGCGGGCGAGCAGACGCTGGCGGCGGTGTTCGGAAACACGGTCAACGTGACCGGCAACGGCGGCGCGGACTTCTATTCCTTCACGACGAGCGAGACCCTTGTTCTCGGATCGGTGGATGTCGGACCCGGGACGATCCTCGCCACCAACGCGAACATCGCAGGCGGCGCGCTCAACGTCAGCGCGTCGCTCACCGCGGGCCGGATCACGCTCATCAGCGATGACCTCACCATCGGCGCCTCGGTCGGCTCGGTAGCGACGACGAATGTGACAATCGCCGGATTCAGTGCGGGGCGGGACATCCTCCTCTCGAACACAGCCGGCTCGGCGGTCTCGCTCAGCCAGGCGGAACTCGACTTGATCCAGGGGTCGGCGCTCACCCTCGGCGCGGCCGGCGCGGGCGCGATCTCGATCGGCGACGCGGGCAACGTCGGCAACGCAACGCTGAACCTGATCGGCAGCGGCGTCACGCAGACCGGCACCCTCACCGTCGGCGGCGGCACGGGCACGTTGAATGTCACCTCGGTCGGCGATGTGAACCTGATCACGCCCGGCAACTCCTTCGACGCGGTCGGCGGGTCGAGCACGACTGGCGGCTTTCAGGCCGCGGATTTCGCCGGCACGCTGACCGTCACAGGGATCACTGCCGCGGGCACGGTGACGGCTTCGAGCACGGGTTCGTTGACGCAGAGCGGCGTGGTGACCTCGACGAATGGCGACATCGCGCTCGTCTCCGGCGGAGACCTCGCGGTGAATGCGGTGGTGAACGCCGGAAGCCGCGCGGTGCTGTTGCAAGCTGCGGGCACGCTCTTGCAGAATGGCGCTGCCAACATCACCGCCGGCCGACTGGCGGCTCGCGCCGACGCAGTCGGACTCCAACTCACTCTCGGTGCCGCGAATCTAGTCGCCGGCACGGTGACGCTCCTGGCCCCGAACGGCGACATTCTTTTCAACGGCAGCGACGCGCTGGGCTACGCCATCGGCAGCGGCGACCTGACCATCGGCGCGTTCAACTTCTCCTCGACCTTCGGCGTCCAGGCCGCGGGCACGGTCGCCCTGGGCTCCTTCGCTGCACCGGTGACACAAAACGGAACGGCTGACGACGAGATCGTCGCTTCGTCGTTGACGCTGTTCGGCTCACTCGCGGGCTTCGCGCTCAACAATCCCGCCAACGACGTGGACGTGATCGCCGCGCTCGTCGTCTCCGTCAGCTACACCGACGCCAACTCGCTCACGATCGGCACCGTCGGTGGCACCGCCGGCATCTCCACCACGGGCGCCTCGATCACGATCGCCACGGTCGATGGACCGCTGACCGTGCTCGACACTGGGTCGCCATTCCCGGACGTGAACGCCGCCCCCTCGGGCACCGTCGCGCTGACCGCCGGCTCAATGGGCGGGGCCGACAATCCTCTCACCATCAACCCCGGCGCCTCAGTTTCCAGCCTGTTGGGAGTGACGCTGACTGGCGACAACATTTCCATCTTCGGGCCGGTGCTCGCAATCACGAGCACCGTAACGGTGCAGCCGTTCCAACCCGGCACGCTCATCGACCTCGGCGGCGCGGACGACGTGAACACGCTCGGGCTCACCGACGCGGAACTCGACTTCATCACCACCAGCGTGCTCGTCGTGGGACGCGGCACGGCGGGCGATCTCACGATCACCGACTTCATCGCCCCGCTGAACACCAACCAGCTCGAACTCGTCACCGGCGGCAGCATCATCGACGGCTTCGGAGGGTTCGACATCAGCGTCATCCGGCTGGGGCTTACCGCGGGCACGGGCATCGGCGTGGGCGAGGCGATCGATACGGTGGTCGGCAATCTCGAGGCGGCCACGACGACCGGCGGCATCTTCATCGACAACCTCTTCTCGCCGCTGACCATCGGCGGCGTGAACTCGACGCTCACCGGACTCTCGGTCGCGACGAGCGGCGGCATCGGCATCAATTCCCTCGGCGGCACGCTCACGCTCGCGGACACCGACGGCACTGAGATCGTCAGGAGCGGAGGCATCAGCGGCGATGTCGTCCTGAACGCGACGGGCGGAGCCTTCGACATCGTCGCGTCGGTGAACAGGGACGCCATCGTCGCAGCGGGCGGCAGCATCACCGTCGATGCCGGGCAGGACATCCTCCTCGGCACCGCCGGCGCCGACTTCGACAACGACGTGCGCGCCAGCGGCAGCATCACCTTCACCGCCGGGCGCGACGTGACGGTCGATGGCTTCAGCGATGTGGAGTCGGACACCTTCTTGAACGCCACCGGCGGCGGCGTGACCGTGTCCGCCGGACGCGACATCAATATCACGAACAACTCCGGAAACGACGCGAGCCTCGGCGCGCGCGGGACCGGCGACGTGACGCTCACGGCGGGCTCCGACCGATTCGTGAACATCAGCGCGCCGTTTTCAAATGCCGTCTTCTCGAATGGCGGCGACGTGACGATCAATGCCGACCGTCTCGCGATCGACGGCGCGGCCGGCGTCAGCGCCACAGCCGGCGTGGTGACGATCGTGCCGGTGAGCGCCGGTCGCCTCATCGACCTCGGCTCCACGACCGACGCCGCTGCGAACACGCTCGAGATTTCCGCCGTCGAGCTTTCGCGCTTCTTCACGCCGCTGCTGCGCGTCGGCGATTTCAACTCGAGCAACATCACCGTCACCGCGCCCGTCTCCGCGACGAATGCGCCGACGCTCTCGCTCACCACCGGAGGCTCGATCACCTCGCCCGCGCCGGGCTCGATCACCGCGACGAACCTCGCGTTGCGCGCCGGCAACGGCATCGGCACCGCCGGCACGCCGCTCGCGACGCTCGCGGGCAACCTCGCGTTCCAGAACTTCGGCGACCTCGTGAACGTCTCGAACACGGGGATGCTCACGATCAACGCCGTCGATGACCTCGCGACTTCGGAAAACTTCGGCGGCACGACGACACTGACCGCCGGTGCCGGCGCGGGCCCGAGCCCGGGCGGCATCGTCTTTGCGGTCGATACATTCAGCCAGGGCACGCTCACCGCCACCGCCACCGAGAGCGCGCAGCCGGAGGACGACGTGCGCGTGAAGTTCCTCGTCGATGTCACCTCCGAGAGCGGCGACGTGATCCTCCAGGCCGGCGACGGCATCATCGCCGAGGCGAACAGCTTCATCGGCGCGCGCGGCGATGTGCGGCTGGTCTTCGGCCAGGCCGACCTCGATGGGATCAGCTTCATCGACCTGCGCGGCTTCATCACCGCGCGCACGCTCACGCTCGTGGGCAGCTCGGTTCACGAGACGATCACGCTCGCGAATCTCGACAACATCGACGTGCGGCTGGTGAGCATCTTCACCGGCACCGGCCAGCCCGACAACGTCGCGCTGATCGCCAACGCACTCTCCAACGAGATCAACGCCAGCGTGCGCCTCGGCTCCTACGTCGAAGTGCTCGGATTCCGTTCCGAGGTGCGCGTGTATGAGACGACGACCGCAGACACGCTCACGATCGCGGGCGCCGGCGGGAATGACACGCTCACCGCGCAGCCGGGCGTCGAGAGCCTCGTGAGCATCATCCTCGACGGCGGCGCGGGCGACGACGTGCTCAGCGGCAATGGCATCCTCGCCGGCGGCGAAGGCAACGACGTGCTCAACGGCGGGACCGGCAACGACATCCTGCTCGGCGACGGCGGCGTGGAGTTTCTCTTCGGACTCACGGCCGCGAACCAGCTCGTGCGCTTCCTCCCCGAGGCGCCCGACACGATCGTATCCACGGTCGCGATCACCGGGTTGCAAGGCGGCGACGTGCTCGTGGGCATCGACGTGCGTCCGGCGACCGGCGCGCTCTACGCGCTCGGCACTTCCGGCGGCGTCGGCCGGCTCTACACGATCGATCCGCTCACCGGCGCGGCGACGCTCGCCTCGACGCTCGCCGCCGATCCCGCGGACGCGACCTCGCCTTACACGACACTCGTCGGCACCAACTTCGGCGTGGACTTCAACCCCGTGCCCGACCGCCTGCGCGTCGTGAGCGATGCGGGGCAGAACCTGCGCATCAATGTCGATACGGGCCTGGTCACGACCGACGGCGACCTCAACGGCGGCAGCACGAGCATCGTCGGCGCGGCTTACGCGAACAGCTTCGCCGGCACGACGACGACGACGCTCTACACGATCGACGCGACGACCGATCAGCTCTTCATCCAGAATCCGCCGAACAACGGCACCGGCGTGCTCGTCGGCGCGCTCGGCGTGGATGCGGACGCGGTGCTCGGCTTCGACATCGTGCCCGGCACCGGCACTGCGCTCGCGGCGCTGAGCGTCGCCGGAGTCTCCGGCCTCTACACGATCGACCTGTTCAATGGGCGCGCGACGCTCGTCGGAAACTTCGGCGGCGGTGCGACGCTGCTCGGCCTCGCGGTCGGCGCGACGAAAGGCAACGACATCATCCGCGGCGGCGCGGGCAATGACACGCTGACCAGCGGCACGGGCGACGACCAGCTCTTCGGCGAGGCGGGCAATGACCGGCTCGAAGGTGGAGCCGGCGATGACCTGCTCGACGGTGGCGACGGCAACGACACGATCAACGGTTCGGACGGCAACGATATCGTCATCGGCGGGCTCGGCCTCGACGTGCTCAACGGCGGCACCGGCACCGACACGCTGCGCGAGACGCGCGATGCAAACTTCACGCTCACGAACACGGCGCTGACCATCGGCGCGGAGGGCACCGAGACGCTGACGAGCTTCGAGCGCGTCGAGATCACCGGCGGTGCCGGGGCGAACCTATTCAACGTCGGCGCCTTCACCGGCCAACTCAAGATCACCGGCGGCGATGGCAGCGACACGCTCGACTTCTCCGCCGCGACACTCGGCGTCTCGATCGACCTCGACGCGGCTGGCAGCACTCAATTCCTCAACGCGAGCGGCGTCGCACTCACTCTCGGCGACGGGATGGAAAACTTCACCGGCAGCGCGTTCAACGACGTGGTCTTCGCCGCGGCGCGCAGCTTTGCGCGGGTGATCGACGGCCAGGCACCCTCGGTGCAGCCCGGCCTGCCCGGCGCGCCGATCCCGCCCGGCGACAAGCTCATCGTCGATGGGCGCGGGCAGTTCGTGACGATCGACAAGCTCAACAACAACACCGGCACCGCTCACACGCCGGGCTTTGGCGACATCCTCTTCTCCGACATCGAGCAGGTCGATACGGTGAACTCATCGTCCAACGGCGGCTTCACCGGCGCGAACGCGGGCACGGCGTTCACGGCCTCGGTCAGCTACAAAGTCGGCAAGACACCCACCGAAGTCGTGACCGGCGACGTGAATGGCGACGGCTTCGATGACATCGTCACCGTCAACGCCGGCGATCGCACCGTGACCGTGCTGCTCTCGCGCGGGAATGGGACCTTCAATCCCGCGGTGAGCTTCAAGACTGGCGGCCTCGCGCCGAGGTCGGTCGCGCTCGCGAATGTGGACGCCGGCGGCCTCGACATCATCGTCACCAACGGCAAATCGAACACCGTCGCGGTGCTGCTCAACGACGGCGCGGGCAACTTCGGCACGGCGACGACCTTCAAGACTGCGGCGAACCCGAGCGTGCTCAAGATGGGCGACTTCAACGGCGACGGCTTCCTCGACATCGCCGCGCTGAGCAAGACCAGCGCAGTAGTGAGCGTGCTGCTAAACACCGGCGCCGGTGCCGCGGGCATCGCCAGCTTCGGCCCGGCGGCGCGGATCAAGACGGCAGGCGTCCCGACTCCCGCGACGGACTTCGCCATCGGTAACTTCGACGGCGACGCGCCCGGGCACCTCGACCTCGCAGTGGTGCTGCCCAAGACCAGCAGCCTCGCGATCCTCGCGGGCGACGGACTCGGCTCCTTCACCAAGCTGGCGACCCAATACAAAGTCGGCCGCGACCCGACCGTGATGGCGATCGCCGACTTCAACAACGACGGCATCCTCGACATCGTGGTCAATCACAAGGTCACGCAGTTTGTGAGCATCCTGCTCGGGCGCGGAAATGCGGGCAGCGGATTGTTCGAGGCGCAGTTGCAGACCAGCTTCGCCGTGGCCATCCGCGCCTCGCAGACGCTCGTGGTCGGGGACTTCGACGGCGACGGCAATGCCGACCTTGCCTTCGGCTCCGACAGCGGCGCCTCGCTGCGCATCGCACTCGGCACGGGCACCGGGCTACTCCAGCCGCTGGTCCGCTTCGCGCTCGCGACCGTCCCCGCCGGCGCCATCGCCGCGCGCCTCTCGAGTGCGATCGCCGTGGGCGACTTCAACGGCGACGGCGCGCCCGATGTCGTGGTGACCAACCGCCTCACGAGCAACGTGAACGTCGCCATCCGCACCCCGACGGTCTAAGCGCAACGCGCACCGACCACCGCGAGATCGCGGCACCCATCGACTACTCCCACTCGATCGTCGCCGGCGGTTTGCTGCTGATGTCGTAGCAGACGCGGTTGACGCCTTTGACTTCGTTGATGATCCGCGCGCTGATCCGCGCGAGCACTTCGTAGGGCATCCGCACCCAGTCGGCCGTCATCCCGTCCTGGCTCTCGACGATCCGCACGGCGATCGTCTGCGCGTAGGTGCGTTCGTCGCCCATCACGCCCACGCTGCGCACGGGCAGCAGCACGGCGAAGCTCTGCCAGACTTTGTAATACCAGTCGCTCGCCTTCATCTCGCTCACCACGATCGTGTCCGCTTCGCGCAGGATGCGCAGCCGGTCGGCGGTGATGTCACCGAGGATTCGCACGGCGAGGCCGGGGCCGGGGAAGGGCTGGCGGCCGGTGACTTCGCGCGGCAGGCCGAGCTGCGTGCCGACTTCGCGGACCTCGTCCTTGAAGAGCTCGCGCAACGGCTCGACCAGCTTGAGCTTCATCTTCTTCGGAAGCCCGCCGACGTTGTGATGGCTCTTGATCAATGCCGCGGGATTGCCGCCGATGGCGACGCTCTCGATCACGTCGGGGTAGAGCGTGCCTTGCGCGAGCCACTTGTATTTGGACTTTCCGCCGCGCGAGAGGCTGACGACGGAATCGTCGAACACCTTGATGAACTCGCGGCCGATGATCTTGCGCTTGCGCTCGGGTTCGGTGACGCGGCGCAGCTCGCGGAGGAACTGCGCGCTCGCATCGACATACTTGAGCCGGATGTGGAAGTTGTCGCGGAAGAGGCGCTGCACGGCCTCGGCTTCGTTCGCGCGGAGCAGGCCGTTGTTCACGAAGACGCACGTGAGCTGGTCGCCGATCGCCTTTTGCAGCAGCGCCGCGGCGACGCTCGAATCGACGCCGCCACTGAGCCCGAGGATGACGTGGTCGCCGCCGACCTGCGCGCGGATCTTCGCGCACGTCTCTTCGATGAAGCTGCCCATCGTCCAGTCCATGCCGCAGCCGCAGATGCCATAGACGAAGTTCGCGACGATCTCCTTGCCGCGCGGTGTGTGGACAACCTCGGGATGAAACTGGAGACCGTAGAATTTCTTCTTCGGCTGCTCGATCGCGGCGTAGGGCGCGTTGTCGGTGGTGCCGACGGAGCGGAAGCCGCGCGGCATTTTCGTGACCTTGTCGCCGTGCGAATTCCAGATGTCGATCGACGTGCCGAGCCCCTCGAAGAGTGGGCACGCGTTCGCTTTCACATGGAGCTGCCCCGGCCCGTATTCGCGATGAGTGCTGTGCTCGACCTTCCCGCCGAGAAAGTGCGCCATGAGCTGCACGCCATAGCAGATGCCGAGCACCGGCACGCCGAGCTCGAAGAGCGCGCGATCGGGATGCGGCGCGTCCTTCGCATACACCGACGACGGCCCGCCGCTGAGGATGATCCCGCGCGGGTTGAGCTTCGCGATCTCCTTCGCGGAGGTGTGATACGGGACGATCTGCGAATAGACCTGGCACTCGCGCACACGGCGCGCGATGACCTGCGTGTATTGCGAACCGAAATCGAGGATGACGATGCGGGAATGGACCATGATCAATTGCCGCGGCCCGCGTCGCGCACGAAGGGATCGTCGCTGTAGTCGAGCGGCTTGAGCGTGCCCTCGCCGCGCAGTCCGCGCTGGATGGGGTTCTCGCGGTTTTGCACCGGCGGCATGTCGCTCTCGCAGCCGGCGAGGAGCGCGGCGCTGATGATCAGGAGAAGGAGCAGGGCTTTCATGGAAAGGCGGCGTAGGTAGTGCGCCGCGCGCCGGGTGTCGAGTGCGCGGGCGCGAAATTCACTCGTCAGCCGCCGCCACGCCCGCGAGAGTCGGCGCGTGATTTCCGCCGAGCTGTTGCTCCACGCCTATCGCAACGGGGTCTTCCCCATGGCAGTCGAAGGCGGGGAGATCGCGTGGTTCTCTCCGGACCCCCGCGCGATCATCCCGCTCGACGAGCGTTTCCACGTGCCTCACGGGCTGCGGCGCACGCTCAAGCGCGGGCTTTTCGAGATTCGCATCGACACCGCATTCGAGCGCGTCATCCGCCACTGCTCGCGGCGGCGCGACACGTGGATCAACGGCGAGATCATCTCCAGCTACGTGACTCTTCACCGACTCGGACACGCGCATTCAGTCGAGGCGTGGCTCGATGGTGAGCTGGCCGGCGGTCTCTATGGCGTGTCCGTCGGCGGCGCATTCTTCGGCGAGTCGATGTTTCACACCATCACCGACGCCTCGAAGGTCGCGCTGCACGCGCTGGTCGAGCGACTGCGAGCGCGGGGCTTTGCACTGCTCGACACGCAATGGACGACGCCCCACCTCCTGAACTTCGGCACCTGCGAGATTCCACGCGCGACTTACCTCGAACAGCTCGCGGAGGCGACCGAACTGCCGTGCCGGTTCGCGGATTAGTTCGCCTTCGGATCCCAGCGCCGCTGGCCGGCATCGCCGGTGGTCGTCGCGAATTCGCGCCATGTCATCGTTGCGGCGTGAGCATCACCAAACAGCGCATTGACCATCGAGCGCCCCTGATGCGTCCCAAGTTTCGCGCCGGGTGAACCGCCCGGCCCGTTCAGAATCACGTCCGTGTTTCCGATCCCGGAAAACTTCACCTCCGTCCCGCCGTCCATTTTCGGCGCGGCGATGATCAGATCTGCGGAAGACACCCAGTGGGAGACGGTGTTCGTGTCAAAGCAGCGGTTGTTCATGCCGTAGCTGACCGGCGCCGACGTATCCGACTCCGCCTTCGAGCGCTTGTCGAAAGGCGATTGAAAGGTCTTCCACGCGATGCCGTATTTCTCCTTCAGCGTCACCGGCCAGCTCTTGTTGCCGGACTTGCTGAAAAAGTCGTCGCTGTTCTCGTTGACGAAAAGCACGACGCCCTTGCCCAGCTCCCTCAGATTGTTGAGGCATTGCACCGCGCGCCCCTTCTCGATCGCGGGTCCAGCCGCAGCGATGATGAGGGTGGCGAGCAGCGCGATGATGGCGATGACGACGAGCAACTCGACCAGGGTGAACGCGGAGGATCGTTTCATGGGGTGTGTGGGAAGGTGCTTGCACGCTACGTCTCCAGCGACCCGTGTCGAGCACGGGCGTGGAGAAATCTCCTTCCGCTTCTTCATCTTCATCTTCATCGCCTCCGGAAGCAGAAGTAGATGGAGAAGGAGAAGCAGCGGTCAGTGCAGCATCGGCAGCGGATGCGGCTCGCGGATGAGCTGCGCATCGAGATCGAGGAAGTAGTCCAGCCGCCGCTCCGTCTCCTCGAGATCGATGTGCCGCGCCATGATTAGATAGGTCGCGTAGTGGTTGCCCTCGCTCTCGACGAGGCTCGCATAGAAGTCCGCGAGCCCCGGGTCGAGATCGCGCACGCCACCGGCGAGGATCTGGAACTTCTCGCACGACCGCCCCTCGATGAGCGCGCACACGACGAGATGATCGATCACCTGCTGCTTCCGGCCCTTCTGCACCTGCCCCATCATTGCGCTGATCCACGGACTTTTCACCGGCCCGGTGAAGGCGATGCCGCGCTCGCGCAGCAGCCGCAGCACGATCTCGAAGTGCTGAAGCTCCTCGATCGCGATCGCATTCAGTTCGCTCACGCGGTCGTGAAGCTCGACATACTTCTCGAGGTTCAGCGCCGCGGTCGCCGCCTTCCGCTCGAGGTGTGCGTGGTCGATGAGCACCGCGGGCAGGTTCGCGCGCACCTTCGGCAGCCACGAGTCGGGAATCTTCTCGCGCCAGAGCAGCATCGGTCAGAGTGCGGAATCGAGCAGCGCGATCGCGGCGCGGAAAACCTCGTCAGCCGGTCGCGCCGCGTCGATGCGGTGGATGAATGGCCGGTCGAGCGCGAGGAAGTTGCGCCGCACCTCCGCGAGATACGCCGCGCCCTCGAAATCGTCCGGCGCACCGCCGCGCGTGCCGATTCGCGCATGGCCGGCGGTGGGATCGAGATCGAGCAGCAGCACGAAGTCGGGAATCGGCGCGAAGCGTTCGTTCGTGGCGATGATCGCCGCCGGATCGAGCCCGCGCGCGCCCTGATACGCCGCGGTGGAGAAATAGTAGCGATCCAGCATCACCACTTCGCCGCGCGCGAGCGCCGGTGCGATGAGGGTCGCCACATGCTCGCGGCGGTCTTTCAAAAACAACTCCAGCTCGGCCTCGGCGGCGAGCCGTCCATTTTTCGCCGACTCGCGCAGCGCGCGCCCGTGCGGGCCGTCGGTCGGCTCGCGGCTCGTCGTCACCGTCCGCCCGCGTTCGCGGCACCACGCGGCCAGCCGGTGCTGGAGCGTGGACTTGCCCGCGCCGTCGATGCCTTCGATGACGAGAAGAAATCCGGGTTGGTTCATTGGTGAGTCGGCACCGATGGAAGGCGAGCGGTGCGCGCAGGTCTAGGCTGGAGGCTCATCGCGCGGTGCATTCAGATCTCCACCTGCGCGCCGAGTTCGACGACGGAGCCGGGTGGCAGCCGGAAGAATGATGTCGCGTCGCGGGAGAAACGAGTCATCCACGCAAAGAGCGCCCGGCGCCACGGAGTGCGGTGCGCGGCGATGATGGATTCGCGACCGAGGAAGAAGCTGCTCTGCGCCGCGTCGAATGCGAAATCCTCGCAGGCGATGCGATCGAGTTCACGCGGCACATTCGGTTCATCCATGAAGCCAAAGCGCAGCGAGATGCGCCAGAAGCCGAGCGCGAGGCAGTCGATGCTGAGCCGATCCGTGTCGGAGACATGAGGAATATCGTCGATGCGAACATTCAGGATCACGATGCGTTCATGGAGCACTTTGTTGTGCCGCAGATTGTGGAGGAGCGCGACGGGAGTGATGCCCGGATTCCCCGACATGAAGAACGCCGTGCCCGCGACGCGCACGGGCGGCCTTTCGACTACGTCGCGCAGGAATTCTCCGAGCGGCAGCGCCTTCGCCGTGATCCGCTCGCCGAGCGCGGCGCGACCGGTGCGCCACGTCCACATGAGCGTGAAAACGACGCCGGCGACAACGAGTGGGAACCAGCCGCCGTGCAGGATTTTCGCGAAGTTTGAAACGAGGAAGGCGAGATCGACGACGAGGAAGAGCGACGTGAGCAGCCCGACCACCCACGGATTCCACCGCCACTGCCAGCGCGCGACGACGTAGAACAGGACCGTGGTGATGAGCATCGTGCTGGTGATCGAGACGCCGTATGCGGCGGCGAGACCGCTCGAGGATTTGAAGCCGAGCACCAAGCCGATGCATGAGAACAGGAGCACCCAGTTCACGATCGGCAGGTAGATCTGCCCCTTTGCGTCGGCGGACGTGTGCCGGATCGTGAGGCGCGGACTGAAGCCGAGCTGCACCGCCTGCATCGTGAGCGAGAAGGCGCCGGTGATGAGCGCCTGCGAGGCGATGATGGCGGCGGCGGTCGCGAGAACGATGAGCGGGTAAAGCGCCCAAGCGGGCGCCATCTCGTAGAACGGATTCGCCGCGGCGGCGGGATCGCGTAGCAGCAGCGCGCCCTGGCCGAGGTAGTTCAGCATGAGCCCCGGCAGCGCCACGACGAACCAGCCGAGCCGGATCGGGCGCACTCCGAAGTGGCCGATGTCGGCGTAAAGCGCTTCGCCGCCGGTGACGACGAGAAATACCGCGCCGAGGATGATGAAGCCGTGCCAGCCGTTGCGCGCAAAAAAATCCGCCGCATTCAGCGGGCTGAGCGCGGCGAACACACCCGGTTCACGCGCAATCTGCATGACTCCGAGCGCGGCGATCGCACCGAACCACACGAGCATGACCGGCCCGAAGAGCGCGCCGATTTTCGCCGAGCCCCGGCTCTGCACGAGGAAGATGCCGATGAGAATCACGATCGCGATCGGCTCGATGAAGGCCTCGAGCCCGGGCATCGCGACCTCGAGACCCTCGACGGCGCTGAGCACGGTGATCGCCGGCGTGATCATGCCGTCGGAGTAAAGCAACGCCGCCCCAAAGACCCCGAGCACGACGAGAACGGTGCTCGACTTCACCTGCGCGACGAGCGCGGAGAGGGCGAGGATGCCGCCTTCGCCGCGATTGTCCGCGCGCAGGATGAAGACCAGATACTTCACCGAGATCACGATGACGAGCGCCCAGAAAATGAGCGACAGGATGCCGAGAATGTTGGCCGGGCTGGCCGCGATCGCGTGCGGGCCGTGAAAGCACTCGCGCATCGCGTAGAGCGGACTCGTGCCGATGTCGCCATAGACGATTCCGAGCGCGGCGAGCGTGAGAGTGAGCAGGCGACGGCGATTTGTGCGCGCGTCGCCCGAAGACGAAGGATTCATTGAGTTGGTTAACGGGCTCCCCGCGTGCGGGCGGAGAGCGATGGCGGTCCTTTGGAGATTGGGGACGCGCTGATTCTCACAGCCGATCCTTGCTCCCGGTGTGCGCTTGCGAGGTTAGCTGTCGGGCTGGGGCTACCGAGTGCCCCCGGTGCCGCAGCACCGTTCGCCCCGATCTCGCTCACGCGAAAAAAATCGGTTCCCCCGCTGCCCCGGCACTCGCCGGAGCATTCAGCAGTAAACAAAGAACTGGCCACCGATGCTACGGAGCGCGCGTGTGGCGTCAAATCCGCGAGACGGGCCGAAGTCCGCTCTGGCAAACCCCCCGCGCTTTCACTACCAGTCCGCCCCGCATTCATGCCCACGCGATCTTCCGCTCCGAAAAAACTCCTCGTCGCCAACCGCTCCGAAATCGCCATCCGCATCATGCGCGCGGCGAACGAGCTCGGCCTGCGCACCGTCGCCATTTACGCGCAGGAGGACCGCTTTTCGATGCACCGGTTCAAGGCCGATGAGGCCTACGTCGTCGGCGAAGGCAAGGGGCCGGTCGGCGCGTATCTCGACATCGATGGGATCGTCGCGCTCGCGAAATCCAAGGGCGTCGATCTCATCCATCCCGGCTACGGATTCCTCTCGGAGAATCCGCAGTTTGCAAAGGCGTGCGCCGACGCGGGCATCACCTTCGTCGGGCCGAAGCCGGAGCTGCTCGAGCTCATGGGCGACAAGGTCGCGGCGCGCGCGCTCACGCAGAAGCTGAAGATTCCTACGCTGCCCGGCACCGAGGAGCCGGTGACCGATCGCAAGGAGGCGCTCAAAGTCGCGGCGGAGATCGGATTCCCGCTCATCATCAAGGCGGCGTTCGGCGGCGGCGGGCGCGGGATGCGCGTGGTGCACAAGGCCGGCGATCTCGACGCGATGCTCGACGAGGCGCAGGGCGAAGCGGGGCGCGCATTCGGCAACGACGCGGTCTTCCTCGAGAAATACATCCCGCGCGCCAAGCACATCGAAGTGCAGGTGCTCGGCGACAAGCACGGCAACAGCGTCCACCTGCACGAGCGCGACTGCTCGGTGCAGCGCCGGCATCAAAAGGTCGTCGAGATCGCGACGTCGGTCGGGCTGCCGGAGAAGGTGCGGCACGACTTGTGTGAATCGGCCGCGCGCATCGCGAAGGAGATCGGCTACGACAACGCGGGCACGGTCGAGTTCCTCTACGATCTCGATCAGCACGAGTGGTTCTTCATCGAGATGAACCCGCGCATCCAGGTCGAGCACACGGTCACCGAGCAGATCACCGGCGTGGATCTCGTGCGTTCGCAGATCCTCATCGCGCAAGGCGCGAAGCTGCACGGCGCCGAGGTCGCGCTGCCGCCGCAGGACGAGATCCCGCGCAACGGATTCGCCATCCAATGCCGCGTCACGACCGAGGACCCGGAGAACAAGTTCATGCCGAACTACGGCAAGATCATCACCTACCGCAGCGCGGGCGGCTTCGGCATCCGGCTCGATGCGGGCATGGGCGACACGGGCGCGGTGGTCACGCCGTTTTACGACTCGCTGCTGGTGAAGATCACGGCGAGCGCGCCGACCTTCGAGACTTGCATCGACCGCATGGATCGCGCGCTGCGCGAGATGCGCATCCGCGGCGTGAAGACGAACATTCCGTTCCTGGAAAACGTGCTGCATCACCCGGCGTTCCGCAGCGGGCAGGCGACGACGACGATGATCGACACATCGCCGGAGCTGTTCCAGTTCCGTCACAAAAAGGATCGCGCGACCAAGCTGCTCAACTTCCTCGGCGGCGTGATCGTGAACGGCAACCCGCACGCGAAAGGCCACCGGCCCGCGGTGCCGCTGGAAGCCGCGAAGGTGCCGCCGTGCGATGCGAAAGCGAAGCCGCCGAAGGGCACGCGCCAGCTCCTGCTCGAACTCGGGCCCAAAAAATTCGCCGAGTGGACGCTCAAGCAGAAGCGCCTGCTCGTCACCGACACGACTTTCCGTGACGCGCACCAGTCGCTCATGGCGACGCGCGTGCGGACCTTCGACATGGCGGCGATCGCGTCCGCCGTCGCGCGCCGCACGCCGGAGCTTTTCAGCCTCGAAATGTGGGGCGGCGCGACGTTCGACACCGCGATGCGCTTCCTCAACGAAGACCCGTGGGAACGCCTGCGCCTGCTGCGCGAGAAGGTGCCGAACATCTGCTTCCAGATGCTCCTGCGCGGCGCGAACGCCGTCGGCTACACGAGCTATCCGGCGAATGTCGTCGCCGGTTTCGTGAAGCACTCCGCCGAGAGCGGCATGGACATTTTCCGCGTCTTCGACTCGCTGAACGACCTCAAGAACATGAAGGCCGCGATGGAGGCGGTGCAGGACACGCATGGCATCTGCGAAGGCGCGCTCTGTTACACCGGCGACATTCTAGACCCGAAGCGCACGAAGTATTCGCTCAAGTATTACATCGGCCTCGCGAAGGAACTGGAGAAGATGGGCGCGCACTTCCTCGCGATCAAGGACATGGCCGGCCTCTGCCGTCCGTATGCCGCAAGCGCGCTCGTGAAAGCGCTCAAGGACGCGATCGGCATCCCCGTTCACTTCCACACCCACGACACGAGCGGCATCAACGCCGGCTCCGTGCTGCGCGCGAGCGATGCGGGGGTCGATGTCGTCGATCTCGCGATCGCCTCGATGAGCGGCAGCACTTCGCAGCCGAACCTCAACTCCGTCGTCGCCGCGCTGCAGCGCACGCCGCGCGACACCGGGCTCGACCTCGATACGCTCAACGAGTTCAGCGACTACTGGGAGCAGGTGCGCCCATTCTACGCGCCGTTCGACACCGCGCCGAAATCCGGCAGCGCCGAAGTGTATCTCCACGAGATGCCCGGCGGCCAATACACGAACTTGAAAGAGCAGGCCGCGAGCATGGGCCTCGGCCACCGCTGGCCGGAAATCGCGCGCTGCTACGCGGAGGTGAACCAGCTCTTCGGCGACATTGTGAAGGTCACGCCGAGCAGCAAAGTCGTCGGCGACATGGCGCTCTTCCTTTTCACCCGCGGCATCAAACCCGCCGACGTGGTGAACCTCGAGCACGGCAGCGTGGGCTATCCCGAGAGCGTCATCGACATGCTCAGCGGCGGTCTTGGCGAGCCGATGGGCGGCTGGCCGCCCGCGCTGCTCAAGGCCGTGACGGGTTCGTCGAAACAACCCAAGCGCGCAAAGATCACGCCGGTCAAACTCCCCGACGTTCGCGCGGAACTCGCAGGCAAACTCAAGCACGAGGCCAGCGACGACGATCTCTACTCGCACCTCATGTATCCGCAGGTCTTCGCCGACTTCGCGAAGTTCCAGCGCGAGTTCAGCGACGTGAGCTGCCTGCCGACGCCGGCGTTTTTCTACGGCCTCAAGCCCGGCGAGGAAGTCAGCGTCGAGATCGACGCGGGCAAGGTGCTCTTCATCAAGCTCATCAACATCGGCGCGCCCGACAAGGACGGCCGGCGCGTGATCACCTACGAACTCAATGGCTACCCGCGCGAGGCCGTCGTCGCCGACAAATCGCTCGCGAAAGCCGCGAAGACTCGCGCGAAGGCCGATGCCGGCGACGCGATGCAAGTTGGCGCGCCGATTCCCGGCATGGTCACCGCGCTCAGCGCGACGGTCGGAGGCAAGGTCGCGAAAGGCGACAAGCTCGCGACGCTCGAGGCGATGAAGATGCAGACGAACATCCTCGCGCCCGCCGACGGCGTGATCGCCGAGGTGCTCGCGACCGTCGGCGACTCGGTCGAGTCGGGCGATCTCATCGTGAAGCTGCGCGGGGCGTAGCCACGAGGCTCCAGCCCTGCCCCGCGCTCGGCATCGAGCACTCCGAGAAGATTTCGCTCGACCCGGCTTGGCGGAATTGGCTACCAACGATGCACGGCCCGCTGTGCTCGCGTCGAGTCTGGCAAGGCCCATCGCCTAAACCCAACCCTCGCTAAAAAGCCATGAAACTGTGCCTCGCTCTTCGAACCTTCGCCGCAATGCTCACCGTAGCATTGACCACCGTTCTTCACGCCGAGCATCCGCTCGAGACGCGGGAAGAATTCGGAACGTTCTTCGGAATCACCCCCTACTCAAACACGCTTGGGCTGTCGCTCTGGCGGACAGGCACGCTCTACGAATCCCACATGGTCCTCGATGAGGCGACTCTCGCCCCGGCAGGAACCGAGAAGAAGCTGGCGGCGAAGTCGCGAAAGCTGGCCGACTCCGCCGGGGGGAAGATTCACACCGACTACTCGAAGATGGGACTCGGCACCTCGCTTGGCTTTGAGAACAACAAGGGCAGCGCGCTACTATTGCGGGCCCGCAGGCAATTTCAGATGCTCAACGAGAGCTCCGAAGATGCGACATTCGACTATGTGAACGACCGCGAGGCCAGCGATTCCGGCAGTCGACTGGAAGCCGCATTGATGCTCGATCTGTATCTCGATCCCCTCTACAATAGATCGTGGTTCGATCCGATCGGTTGGGTTGACCGGTCCTATCGATTCTGGCTGCGCACGGGCTTCGAGATCAATCGCAACGACCTTCCGGGCAAGACCGAGGTCGACCAGCAGAAATGGTTCGGACTTCTCAATTTCCAAGCCAACCCGGATCAAAACTCCCGCTTCCTATTCCTCGATGGCATGGAGATCACATCGCCTCAGATCATCCAACTCGGTGCCGTCTTTGAGCAAAACCGAATCTCCGGTGAAGAAGGCTGGCACTGGATCGCCGGTTGGTCGCCAGTCTTTCACCTGTTGCAGGACCGAGGAATCTTCAAGCAAGGCTTCGGGCTGAACAAGAGGATGTTCTTTGGCGACGAGAAGCGGGAGGTAAAAGTCGTCTCGACCGAAGCGGCCAAGGCGCCCAAAGATAGCGACGCCCTCATCGTCGACTCCAAACCCAGGCAGGGCTGGTATACCTCGTTCGATCCCGGGTTTAACTTCCTAGGCGCATCCGACGCGCGGGGCGTGGTCAACAACCTCACCAAAGTCCGCTCCCGTAGCAGCCTTGAGAAGCTTAGGGAGGAACAATTTAACTGGCACCTCAAGGCTCTGCTCGGCGTGCGGGACGGCTTGTTCGAGCTTAGTTATACGGTCACTGGCACCCACCCAATTTCCGAACTCGGAGACAGCCACATCGGACAGGAAGTGCGCGCCGATCTGAATCTTTACAAGCTGGGGTCCCCAGACTCGCGAGACTGGCGGAACCTGAAGGCATACGTCTCCTACCGGCGCGGCCAGTTCGAGCCAAACTTCGAGGACGAAGACCTCTTCACAGCAGGCGTCTCGCTTCGCTTTTAGAAAACGGCGGCGACTTACCTTCCGCGCCGTATCTGTCGGCGACCTTGCGTTTGAGATATCTCATCGCATTGCCGGAGAAGTAACGTGCCTTGAATCCCCTCATGCCCCGCAGGCTGAAGAGCCGCTCGAAGCTCTCTAGGTATCTCCGATAAGTCACATTCACCCGCATGAAGTAATCCAAGCCTTTCATCACCTTGTCCGCCAGCTTCAGCGGCAAGTATCGCGAGTTGAACAGGTGTGTGAACATCACTGATCGTGTGGTCGCGCACATCTCAACGTCCTCGCATTGTTTCCGAAACTTTGTATCGATCGCACAAGTGGATTTTTCCCGGCATCCATGTTGTCGCGTTGCACCGGAGGCGAGCGTGAAGCTGAAAATCGCAAACGCAGCGGTCAGGCGCTTGTGACTCATGAGGGTTGGGAAGATGAAAATCCCGTCATCCGGCGGGGACTTCTGGACGGCCTTTTGGCTCCTCGCATCCTCGGAAGAAAGCCCTTCTTTTCGAAGCAGGCGATCTCACCACGAATCGGCTAGGGGCTTCGGCGCTATTCCACAAACCGCTGCGCGACGGGCATCCTGCGGCCGAGGCCGAACGCGCGGCTGGTGACTTTCAGGCCGGGGACGGCTTGGGCGCGTTTGTATTCGTTGAGGTCCACGCGCCGCTGCACCCATCGCACAGTCTTCTCGTCGAAGCCGTGCAGGAGAATCTCGGCGACGCTGAGTTGCTCCTCGACGTAGAGCTGGAGGATCGGGTCGAGAATTTCGTAGGGCGGCAGCGTGTCCTGGTCGCGCTGGTCGGGCTTCAGCTCGGCGCTCGGCGGCTTCTCGATCGTCGCGCGCGGGATGCTCTCGCGGTCGCGATTGATGTAGTCCGCGAGGCGATAGACCATCGTCTTCGGCACGTCGCTGATGACGGCGAGGCCGCCGGCCATATCGCCGTAGAGCGTGCAGTAGCCGACGGCCAGTTCGCTCTTGTTGCCGGTGCTGAGCACGAGGTGGCCGAACTTGTTCGAGAGCGCCATGAGCGTGAGGCCGCGCAGGCGGGGCTGGATATTTTCCTCGGTCGTGTCCTCGGCCACACCCGCGAAGACTTCGCCTAACTGCGCGCGCACGGCGTCGAACGCGGATTGGATCGGGATTTCGAGGAAGCGGATGCCGAGCGCGGCGGCGAGCTGGCGTGAGTCCTCGATGCTGCCGCGGCTGGAATACTGCGTGGGCATGGTGACGCCGAGCACGTTGTCCGGGCCGAGCGCCTCCGCGGCGAGGCAGGCGACGACGGCGCTGTCGATACCACCGCTCAGGCCGAGCACGGCGGACTTGAAGCCGCATTTGTGCAGGTAGTCGCGCAAGCCGAGACACAGGGCGTCGTGCAGCTCGGCGGCTTCGCCCTGGAAGGTCGTGTCTGTCGTGATCGGCGCGCTGAGAGCGGTGTCGATGATCGCGACTTCCTCGCGGAAGGCCGCGAGTTTTGCGCGCAGCGACCCGTCCGCGCCGAGCGCGAGCGAGTTGCCGTCGAAGATGAGCTGGTCGTTTCCGCCGACGAGGTTGCAATAGACGATGGGCACGCGGTGCTGTGCAGCGAGCGCGCCAAGCATGTCGGCGCGGCGTTGCGGCTTGCCGAGCACGACGGGCGACGCGCTCAGGTTTAGGATGAGCCCCGCACCTTGCGCGATGAGCGCATCGACCGGCGAGGCACCGTAAAGCCGGCGCGGGAGATATTTCTCAGTCCAGATGTCCTCGCAGATCGTCACGCCACATTTCACGCCGGCGATCTCGACGACGCCGGCTTCGTGCGACGGCTCGAAGTAGCGGTCTTCATCGAAGACATCGTAGGTCGGCAGAAGCGACTTGAAGAACTTGCGGACCGGCTGTCCGCGCTGGAGGAGCGCGGCGGCGTTGCGGAAGGGCTGGCCGGCGCCGGTGTTGACATCGACGTAGCCGGCGAGCAGCGGCACGTCGCCGACTTCACCGTGCAGCGTGTCGAGCGCGGCGAGGTTCATCGGGACGAAGCGGGACTTGAAGACGAGATCCTGCGGCGGGTAGCCGGTGACGGCGAGTTCCGGCGTGATGACCAGCCCGGCACCCTGCTCGACGAGCGTGCGATAGGCGGCGACGATCTTGCGGTGATTGCCGGCGAGGTCGCCGACGGTGGTGTTGATTTGAGCGAGGCCGATTCTCATGGGCGGGCGCCGCTCGCTTTACGCCACACCCGCGCGGACTACCGCTTCTTTTTCTCGGAGCCCTTGTCGTAGAGCGATTCCTTCCAGCCCGCGCCAGTCTCCCAGAATGATTGCGCGACGATGTTGCGGAAGACCCACAGCATTCCCGCGGCAACGAAGCCGGCGAACACCATGAGCATGAACTTTTGGAAAAACGTCTGCTGGAGCATGGAGCCCCGAAATAGCAGGACGCTTGCCGCTCACCAGAATCCCCATTGCTGCGTGCGGAAGATATACAGGCCCAGAAGGAGGTTGGTCACTCCATGGGCGATCACGCACGCGCCGATCGAGCGGGTGAGATACGCGACGCTATTATAAAGCACGCCCGTGATGAGAGCCGGCCAGAAGTCTGGACCAAAGTGGGCCACGGCAAAGAGCGCGGCCACCGTCGCGAAGGCGCGCCAAGAGCGCGTGCCGGGCGGGACTTGATCGAACGGATCGCCGACCAGGTGCCGCAGCAGAAATCCGCGCCAGAAGATCTCCTCGATCAGCGGGACGACGATGACGAGACGGAGCACGCGTAGAGGAAGGTTCCATTCTTGCGGACCGTGCTCACCAAACGTGAACCACAGATCGAATCCCCCGACGCGCCGCGCCGCGCCGAGCCATTCCTGCGGCGCGACCCAGACGACGAACGCAGCGACACCAACGATCGCCCCGAGCCACCAGCCCCGTCCCCAGTTGAACTCAAATCTCCTCCAGAACCTAATGAGCAGTGCAGCGCACGCGACAGTTTGCAGCGGATAGACCCAGTATTTGGGCTCATCCAGCCACCAGTCCGACGAACCTTCGCCAAAGTGCCCGATGAGTTCGCCGGCCGCGAGCAAAGCGACGAAAACGAGAAACGGCGCGAGATAAGCTTTTGCGAGTGGTGAAGTGCTGATGCCTGACATGCCTGAAATAATCAACCCAACCAAATCCACCGAGCCGACACCAGAGCAACTGCTCAAGTTGCTCGAGATGCAGATCGCGACGAAACGCGCACGCCGCCGGACCACGCCACGACATCGAGCCGCTGTCGTGGCGACCGCCCTGCTCTTGATCGTGCTCGGCGCGGTCGCCGCGCTCTTGATCCTCCAACAGACCGTCGCGGAAATGCCGCGCGGAAATCGCGCCGATGCGCCTCCGACGGCGGCGCTGGATTCGCAATAACGACAAATATTCACCGCGAGACGGAGCCCGGCACATCGGCTGCTTTCTCGCAATTAAGCAATGGCTAAAGCCCCATCCTCAGTAATCGGCCTCGATGTCGGTCGCTACGCGATCAAATGCGTCCAACTCCAGCGGCGCGGCGAAGGCCGCTTCGCGGTGACTCACTACGCGACGCGACAGCTCGACGGCGCAACCGCGAGCAGCGCGCAACTCGGCACCACGATTCGCGACGTGCTCAAGCAAATGGGCTCGGCGCGCGCCTTCGCGGTCGCAGTGTCGGCGCCGGAAGCATTGGTGCGCATCATCGAACAGCCCGAGATGCCGCCGGAGATACTCCGCAACGCACTTCGCCTCAACGGCGCCAACCTGCTAAACCAGGACTGCCGCGAGTTCGTCCTCGATTGCGACAAGATTTCCGCCAGCGGTAATGAACGGACCGATTCCGGCCAGCAGCGCTACGTCGTGGGTGGGATGCCCCGGCGGGAACTCCAGCGCTACCACGAAGCACTCGATGGCACCGGCTCGGTGGTGAACACGCTCCAACTCGCGCCGATTAGTCTCTTCAACGCGTTCGAGTTCTCGCACCCGGAGATCTTTTCCGCGCAAGCCTTCTTCCTGATCGATATCGGCCACCTCAGTTCGACGATGATCCTCGGTTCCAAGCGCGAACTGGTGCTGGTGCGCTCCGTCGAAGTCGGCGGGCACTCGATCCTCGAGACGCTCTCGGCCATGAGCGGCGAGCCGCGCGAATCGGTGCTCATCGCACTCGCCCAGCAGGATGAGATGATGCTCGATAATGTGCGCGTAGCGATGATGAACCTCACGCGGGAGGTCAGCAGCTCGATTGGCTTCTTCGAGGGACGTCGCGAGGAAGCCATTCCGAAGATCCACGTCTCCGGTGGCCCAGCCAAATCCCAGTCGTTGCTGCGGGTGATGAGCGACGAACTGCGCATCCCCTGCGAGCCATGGAATCCATTCGATCCGTGCGACGTGTCGCTGCCATCACGCCAGCGCGCCGGCTTCCCGGCGGAAATGTTCGACCTGCACGTGGCTTGCGGCGCCGCGGCGGAATTGCTCAACCCTCACTAATCTCATGGCACTTCGCATCAATCTTTACCACGAGATCGACTCGCAGCGGTCGGCCAGCCGGCGCGACCCGTTGAAAATCGCCGGCTATATTCTCGGCGTCGTCGTCGTGATCTTCGCCGCGATGTATGTGCTCGAACTCAGCCGCTCCTCCGCGCTCAACGCGAAGTTCGGGGATCTCAAGTCGCAGTTCGATCAACTCGATCCCCAAGCCCGCGAAGCCGAGAAACGTGAGAAAACTCTCATGCGAACTCTCGAGACGAGCGAGAAATTCGTCAAAAACATCGAGACCCGTTTCTACTGGGCACCTGTCATCGAGGACGTCGTCAAAGCCGTCCCTCGCGAAGTGCAGATCGTGAAGCTCACGGGTTCCGTCCAGGGCGAGGATCTCAAGAAAGCGCAAATGACCTTCGATGGCATCGCCGCAGGCCCCGACCCGCGCCGGGTGGCGGAAGACCTCCGACAGGCCCTCGTCGAGACCTTTGGGAAGAAATACAAGCACGTCACCGCCAGCTTCCGTCAGCTAGATGAAGGCGCCGAGATGGCGAGTCTCGATGGCAAAAGCCTGCCCACGGCGACTTTCGGCATCACCATCTCACTGCAAGTCGGCGAAGACCAACCGGCGACGCCGCCGCCCGCCGACCGCAAGAAACGCCGCGGCTAATCCCCATGAAACTGAGCAAAGATCAAATCCAGAAGATCGTCCTCGGCGTCCTCGCCGGCCTCGGCGTGGTCTATGGCTACTTCACCCTGCTGCTCTTCCCGCTGCAGGCCAGCCACAATACCACCAAGAAGAGCATCGCCGCACTCGACCCGGAGATCGCTAAGGCGCGCGCGCAGCTCGCCCGCGATGCGGACGTGCGCCAGCAAGCCCCCCTCGCACAAGCGACGCTCGCGCAGATCGACAGAATGATCCCCGAGGGCGCACCCGTCGCGTGGTTCCCGACGCGCATCGGCGAGTTCTTCAAAACCCGCGGCATCGACCGGGCCACCACGCGGCTCAACGCGGAGGTGGCACATCCGAAACTGCCCGGTTACCGGCGGATCACCTGGGGCGTCGAGGTCCCGCGCGCGGAGTGCCTCACCTTGGGCACCACCATCGCCGCACTCGAGAACGAAGAACTTCTCGTGAGCATCGAGAGCATCAGCATCGAGACGCAGCGCGAGGAACCCGACACGCAGCGCGTGCAGCTCACCCTCATCAACATGGTCAAGCAATGAAGCGCCTACCACTCATCCTCGCATTGTTCGCATGCGCTGCGGCCACCCGCGGCGGGGACGCTGTCGCGCCAGCCGAAACGCCGAAGCCAGTCAGCACGTATCAATTGAACACCAAGTCGCGCTTTGCCGTGGCCGAGAGCGCGCGCGCGCCGTTTGTCCCGATCGGCTGGGTCAAGTCCGCCGGGCAGACCGTGGTCGTGCAGGCGGCCAATGTCGATGAGTCGGCGTTTCGCCTCACCAGCATCCTGCTCGGCAATCCCGCGCTCGCCGTGATCAACGGACGCTCCTACGAGGAAGGCCAGTTCCTGCGCCTGCCACGTGGTAGCGCTCAACTGCGCATCCGCCTCTATCGCATCACCGACGGGCAAGTGTGGCTGCAATACGAGGACAAGCTTTTCGCCGTGCAGCTCAAGCGACCCGAATTGGGCGACCGCAGGAGCGAGCAGACTCTGCTGCTCAACGAGGATCGCGACGTCGTGCCGCCGGCGCCACCCGCGACGCCGGTGCCGGCTCCACCGGTCGAGGCAAAAGCAGCGTCGCGCTAACGGGCGTTCAGCGCCGCGAGCACCTGCGGATCGCGCACATCGGCCCAGTCGCCGCTGAGCTCGAGCGCACGCACTTTCCCGGTCGCCTGCGCCAGCGCGCGGATCGCGTCGGTCAGCTCGTATTCGCCGCGCGGCGACTTCTCGATCGTCGCCGTGTGGGTAAAGATGCTTGGGCGGAATGAATACACGCCCGCGTTATACCATGGGCTCGTCGGCTCGCCCTCGCCCGGCTTCTCGCGCACGTCCGTCACGGTGAAGTTCGCATCCACGAAGATCGCGCCGCCCTTCGCGATCTCGCCGGGATTGTGTTTCACCGAGATGATTCCCTCCGCCTCGCCCAGATCGACCAGCCGCCTGTAGTTCTCCGCGTGGATGAGAATGTCGCCGTAGCTGAGGATGAACGGCTCAGACCCCACGAATGCCTTCGCCAGCTCCACCACGCGCCCGGTGCCGTCCTGCACGACTTGCGTCACGTATTCGATCGCCACGCCGTGCGCTACGCCGTCGCCGAAATGCCCGCGCACCACATCCTCGCGATAGCCGACAACGAGCAACACCCGCCGGATTCCCGCGTCGCGCAAACCCTCGACGATGTGCTCGAGGATCGGCCGGCCGCGCACTACTAGCATGGGCTTCGGCAGCTCGTCGGTGAGGTCCTTCATCCGCGTGCCGCGGCCTGCGGCGAGAATCACTGCTTGGTTGATCATGCGCGCAGAGTGCGACGGCTAATGCGTCGGGTCCAGTGCGCTCCTCGCCGCGCCGATCGCGCCCGCACACTCACCGAGCATCGCGGGCAAGAGCTTCACCGCATGGCCGAGCGGTCGCCATTCGACCTTCGCGATTTCCCCGGCCAGCGGCGTGAAGAGCGCGTCGCCCGCCTGCGCGATCCCGCCGCCGATGATCGCCGCTTCGCAATCGAGGATGTTCGTAAACGACGCGATCGCACACGCGAGCGCGCGCACCGAGCGCAGCCAGCACTTCTCCGCCTCTGCATCGCCGCTGCGATACGCGGCGACAAGTTCGTGCGTCGTCGCGAAGCGCCCGCCCGTGCGCTCGCGGACGTTCTGGTTGCCGCAAAAGACCTCGAGCGAACCGCGCATCCCCGTGTCGTCCGGTGCCTCGTTGAAATCGACGCACGTGTGCCCGAGATGCCCGCCGCGACCGAGGTGCCCGCGCAGCAGCTTCCCGTCGGAGATGATCGCCCCGCCCACGCCCGTGCCGAGGGTGAGCATGATCACATCGCGAAACCCACGCGCCGCGCCCGTCCACGCCTCGCCGATCAGCGACGCGTGCGCGTCATTCATCACCGGCACCGGCCGCTCGCGCCCGAGGAAGCTCGTCCAGTCGAGATCCTCCAGCCCGTGCATCCGCCCCGGCATCGACGCGATCGCGCGGCCATCCGCCCGCGCGAGTCCCGGCGCAGAGAGGCCGAGCGGAAGGTCGCGCCCAAGTTCCTCCACCACGGCGCGCACCGCCCCGGCAAAGCCGTCAGTCCCGTCGTCATTCGTCGCGCGCAATTCGCGCCGCAGCACCTCGCCGCTCTTGCTCACCACCACGGCTTTGATCTGCGTGCCGCCGAGGTCGATCCCGATCGCGTTCATTCGCTCTCGCTCACCGACCAACCGCCATCGATCGCGAGCACCTGCCCCGTGCAGAAGGCCGACGCGTCGCTGAGGAAAAACACCGCCGCACCCGCGAGATCGTCCGCGCGTCCGATGCGCCCGCCGTCGAGCGGCTGCTTGCCCGCGATGTAACGCTGGATCGTTTCATCCTGCGCCGCGCGCTGCGCCATCGGCGTATCCACCAAGCCCGGCGCGAGCACGTTCACGCGGATGTCATGCGCCGCATAGCCCGCTGCGAGGCTGCGGCTGAAGCCGATGATCCCCGCCTTTGCCGCCGCGTAGCCGTGCGTGCCGAAGTGCCGCGGCGACGGCGCGAAGGCGAGCACGCTCGCGAGATTGAGGATCGAGCCGCGCGTGCCCTGCGCGAGGAATCGCCGCACCGCCGCGCGGTTGGAGAACATCACGCTCGTCAGGTTCAGCTCGATCGTCTTCGCCCATCCCTCGTCGCTCAACTTGTGAAGTGGCCCGTCGCCCCACTTCCGCGCGCTGCCACCCGCGACGTGATAGAGCGCATCGAAGCCACCGAACTCGCCCACCGCTTCCTCGATCGCCTGCGGAGCAGTCGCAGCATCGCGCGCATCCGCGACGATCTCGCGCAAGCTGTCGCGGTGCGTGGTGGAACGCGCGCTCCGGGCGCGTTTGGTGCCTCCCAGCCCCACCGCCACGACACGCGCGCCGGCATCGAGGCACGCCGTCGTAGCGGCGAGCCCGATGCCCGTGGTGCCGCCGATGATGACGACGACTTTGCCCGCGAGCGCAGGCACCTACTTGATCTTCAGCAGCTCGACCTCAAAGATGAGCGTCTCATCCGGCCCGATGTCACCGCCCGCGCCGCGCTTGCCGTAGGCGAGCTCGCTCGGGATGTAGAGCAGCGCCTTGCCGCCCTCTTTCACGAGTTGCAGGCCTTCGGTCCAGCCGGGGATCACGCGATTGAGCGGGAACTCCGCCGGCTCGCCGCGCTTGTAGGAGCTGTCGAACTCCTTCCCATCGATCGTCGTCCCCTTGTAATGCACGACCACCGTCTCGGTCGCGGTCGGGGTGCGCCCGGTGCCTTCCTTCACCATCTTGTATTGCAGCCCGCTGGCGGTCGTCTTCACGCCCTCCTTGGTCGAGTTGTCTTTGAGGTATTTCTGTCCGCGTTCGAGTGCTGATTGGGCGTTCATGTTCATGGTAAATGCGAAGGTGATTGCGAGGGTGAGAGCGAGTTTCATCGGCGCGCAGCGTAGGCGGGAGCGGACGGAAGACAAGGCGCCTACTTCAGCTTCGCCAGATACTCCACCACGTCCCGCAGCGCGCGCTTGCCGAGCACTTCGCCGAGGCCGGGCGGCATCGCGCTCGGGACGGTGATGCGCTCCTTGATCTTCGTCTTCTCGACGCGCTGCGTGGAGCTGTCTGTGAGCGACTTGATCGTCACGCTCGTCGCGTCCTCGGCGCTGAGCAGGCCGGCGACGATCGTCTTCTCGTCGGTCAGCGTGAACATCACGTTCTCGTATCCGGGCGCGATGACGGCGCTCGGGTCGATGATGGCGCGGAGGATGTATTCGCGGTCGTGCTTCGCGCCGAAGCCGGCGAGATCGGGGCCCACGTCGCCGCCCTCGCCCTTGACCTTGTGGCAGCGCAGGCACGCGGCCTCGGCTTTCTCGTAGAAGGCCTCGCGTCCGAGCTTCGAGTCGCCGCCCTCGAGGCATTCGCGCCACGCGGCGAGCGGGTCGTCGGCTTTGCGCGTTTCCTCGTAGGCAGCGAGCTTCGCCTTCACCGTCGCATCGGTGCGCTGCGCGGCGGCTTCGAGCAGGTCGAGCTGGAGTTGCTTCGGCAGCTTGCCGGCGGCGAGCCGGTCGAGTTGCGCGGCGATCGCGGCGTCGGCGTCGGCGACGGGCTGGCGCGCGATGGTGGCGAGCGCAGCCTGCTGCTCGCGCGTGCCACCTTTGCCGAGCACGGCGGCGTTGACCTTCACCGCCAGCTCGGGCGAGACGGCCTCGGCAAGATCGCGCGCGGTGTCGAGCACGATGGTGTCCTTGTCGGAGAGCGCGGTCGTCACGGCGTCGGCGAGCGCCGTGGACTTCATGGCACTCAGCGCGTGCAGTGCGGCGGCGCGGACTTCTCCCTTCGCCTTCGCATCGGCCGCGAGTGCGAGCAGCGCGGGCTCGGCGGCCGGGGTGCGCAGCGCGGTGGCGGCGAGGCGGATGGCGTCGTCCGCGTCGGCGAGGAGCGCGGGCGCGAGCTGCGCGGCGACTTCGGCGGCGCCCTGCGCATCGGCGCGCGGCGGCAGCTTGCGCCACAGGCCGGTGATGCGGTCCTGGCCGAAAGGCTCGGTCCAGATCGCGAGCGACTCGATCGCGAAGAGCCGCGAGGGCTGCGGCGCTTTCGCGTTCGCGGCGATGCGGCCGAGACGCTGCGCGGCCTCGGGCGTGCCGAGCAAATAGTTGGCATTGATGGCGCGGCGGCTGATCGGCTCGGGGAGCGTCGTCTCGGCGAGCGCGGCGAGCTGCGGCCATGCCTCGGGGATCGGCGCGTCGTGGATGGCGCGCGCGGCTTCGAGCGCGAGCGGCGGGATGGCCGGCGGCGCGGGCGCGGCGCGGCGCGGTTTCTTTTTGGCGGACGCCTTCGCTGGCGTGGCCGGCGGTGGCGCGGCGCTCACTGCGACGGCGAGGAAGTCGGCGACCTTTGGCGAGCGGAGTGCGCGCAGCGTGAGCAGCGCGACCTCTCCGCCAGCGCGCACGGCTTCGGCTTCTCCCTCGCAGCGCACGAGCGCGCGGACGGCGGCGTGGCGCAGGTGCGGATCGGCTTTCGCCGCGACTGCGAGCCGCGCGAGCGCGGGCGCGGACTTGGTGTCGGCGAGCTGGCCGAGCGCCTGCGCGGCGAAGAACTGCACGCGCGGCTCGCGGTCGGCGAGCAGGCGCCGGACGAGATCAACTTCGCCCGCGGCCCGCGCCTCGCCGATGCACTTCGCCCACTGCGCGCGCACCTCCGGGTCGGGATCCATGGCGAGCGGCATCAAGCTCCGCGTGGCTCCGGGCTTCGCCCGCGCGAGCTGCGCGATGCCCCAGATGCCGTGCACCCGCATGATCTGAGGATTGCGGGCGAGGGTCACGTGCGCGAGCGGGATCGGGTCCCCGCGCCGCACGAGCTCGAACTGCGCGCCGAGCCGCACACGCTGGTCGGCGTGCCCGAGGAGCGCGCTGAGATCTTCGACGCCGCGCTTTGCGAAGCCCTCGCCGAGCAGTCGCTTCGTCTCGAGCGCGGCCTTGTCGGCGGCGGGATCGAACACGCGAAAGATGCGCCCCTTGCCCGTCTTCTCCCAACCCTGCACCCAGTCGAGCACGTAGAGCCCGCCGCCCGGCGCGAAGGCGACATCGCTCGGGAAGAGACCCCAGAGGGTCTTGCCGGTCATGTTCTGCGGCGAGTTGTCCATCAGGATGTCCTTGGGATTATCGACCGTGTAGCTCGCGCCCTTCGGGATGAGCGCGAAGTCGCGCACGCCGCCGGGGAAGTCCGCGTAGAAGAAGTGATCGCGATACGCGCCGGGCAGGCCTGTGCCGGGATAATACGCGATGCCCGCCGGGCCGTGGCCGATGTGACCGACGGGCGGCAGCACGGCGAGATTCTTCTCCGTGGCATCGAGATGCCACATGCCCTCGGTGTTCCACGCGCCGAGCTTCGGCAGGAATTGCCAGCCGATGCTCCAGCCGTAGTCGCCGCCCTCGACGAGGTGAACCCATCGCGCCTTGTCACCGCCGTCCGCGTTATTGTCTCCGGTGAAGAGGTCGCCGAGTTCATTCCACGCGAGCGACTGCGGATTGCGCAGGCCGGTCGCGAAGACCTCGAGGTTCGAGCCGTCGGGATCGCAGCGGAAGACGGCGCCGCTGTCGGGATTGTCGAGGACTTTGCCCTCCTTCGTCGTCAAGCGCGCGCCGCAGTCGGCGATGGACCAGTAGATGCGGCCATCGGGGCCGATCTTCACGCCGTGCATGTCGTGGCCGCTATAGACGACGTGGACGCCAAAGCCCGTATGCAGCGCGGTTTTCTGCTCGCCATCGATGCGCCACAGATCGGGCGTGCAGGTGAAATAGACGCTGCCGCCATGCGCGAGCACGCCCGCGCCGACGCCGGTCGCCAGCGAGTTGAAGCCGGTCGCGAAGACGCTGCTCTTGTCCGCCTTGCCGTCGCCGTCGCCATCCCACACGAGCTTCACCTGCTCGCTCTCGACGGTCCAATCGCGCCAGTCGAAAACCCCGTCGCCGGTGAAGTCCGACCGCAGCGTCGTGGGCTTCGCCTTCGCGGACTCGGGCGCCTTGGCTTTCAGGAAAGCGATGCGGTCCCCGACGCTGCGCAACGCGAGGTTCTCCAGCTTCCACTCCTCGTATTTGCGGATGTCCGGCACGCTCGTGCGGCGGCGATACGTCTCGGCGACGAAGGCGCGGCCCTGGTCGTCGAAGCTGAGCGCCACAGGATTCGCGAGCAGCGGCTCCGCGGCCCACACCTCGATGCGCAGCCCCGGCGCGACGGCGAACTTCTTCAGCGCCGCCTCGGGACTGTCGGAGAGCGAGACGTTCTTCGGCGTCTTGTCGTCGTCCTTCTTCGGCGCGGCGATTTCATCGGCGAAGGCGGCGGAGACGATGCAGAGCGCGATGAGGTGGCGGAGCATGGCGGAAGAGAGAGACGCGCCTATGGGAGCACGAGGATGCTGGTGCCCGGATCGGCTTCGAAAGCCGAGAGCAGGCCATGGCTGGAGCGCAGTAGTTCCGTGATCCGGTTGGTCGGGCAATTGCCGATGCGGAGAAAGACGAGCTTGGGCGGGTGGCCGAAGACCAGGCTGCGCTGATGAAAGTCCGCATCCTTGGAAACGATCGTGTAGCCGTGCTCCTGCGCGAAAGACCAAATGAGCAAGTCGTCGGTGCGAGTGAGGCTGTGGGCCTTGACGTGCGAAGAGTCGGGGAAGAGATCGAGAATCTGCGGGACAATCCGGTCCGACAGGTTCTCGTCGAGCAGCAGCTTCACGCCGCGGCGTTGAAGAGCTTGCGCTCGCGGTCGGCGGCGAACGCCAGGCACGCTTTGATGTCCTCGCGGGTCAGTTCTGAAAAGTCCGCCAGAATCTCATCCTCCGTCATGCCCGAGGCGAGATACTCCAGCACGTCATAGACGGTGATCCGCATCCCGCGAATACACGGCTTGCCGCTGCGCTTGCCGGGCTCAACCGTGATGAGGTGTGCGTAATTCATGAGGGGAACGGTATCGAGTGGATTCAGCTTCGGCAAGGTCGCTCGATCACGCACTCGGCGGCGCGGAGGCGAGTTGTTTTCGACCGGCGAGCAACGCGGCGGCGGCGAGCGCGAAGCAAGCGGCGCCGCCGAGCATCACGCGCCGCAGGCCGAAGTGATCGGCGAGCGCCGCCATCGCGAGGCCGGCGAAGGGCATGGTGCCGAAGAACGAAAGGCTCGCGACGGCGGAGACGCGGCCGCGGATCGGGTCGGGCGCGCGTTCCTGCACGACGATGTGCGACGTGCCGAAGGTGGTCGAGAGGCCGAGCGTCATCAGCGCGATGCCGACCGCCGCGATGTCGAAGGATGGAGCGAGCGCGAGCGTGCCGAGGCCGAGGACGGCGGCGGCGCTGCCGCACTTGAGGAAGATCGCGCGCCTGCCGGGCGGGAGCGTCAGGAGCGAGAGTGCGCCGATGAATGACCCGACACCGGAGAAGGCCATGAGCACGCCCATGCGCGCCGCATCGAGCCCGAGCACGCTGCGCGCATAGACGGGCAGCGTGACCATGAAGAACGGCGAGGCGAAGCAACTCATCGCGGCCATGAGCAGGATCATCGCGCGCGTCGGCGCATCGCGGCGCACGAAGTCGAAGCCCGCACGCATCGGCCCCTGGCGCATTTCCTCCTCCTCGACGGTGCCGCGGGCGCGCGGGCCGATGGTGAGGATGGCCCACATGAGCGCGAGGAAGCTCGCGGCATTGAGATAGTAGGCCGTGGGCACGCCGAACTGCCCGACGAGCCACCCGGCGAGCGCGGGGCCGATCATGCGCGTGAAGTGGAATGACGCGCGATCGATCGCGAGCGCGCGTGCGAGGTCGTCCTTCGCGACGAGCTCGGGGACGAATGAGGAGACGGCGGGCACTTCAAACGCGGCGATGAGACCGAGCGCGGCAGTGACGGCGTAGAGATGCCAGATGCGGATCGCGCCGGTCTGCGCGAGCCAGCCGATGAGCACGGCGAAGATGAGCTGCGCGATGAGCACGGCGAGGAGGATGCGGCGCTTGTCGAAGCGGTCGGCGAGCGAGCCGGCGAACATCGAGAAGATCAGCGTCGGCACGCCGCCGGCGAAGGTGAGCCAGCCGAGCGCGGTCGCTTCGGGTGTGAGCGTGGTGAGCAGCCAGCCTTGCGCGAACATCTGCATCCACGCGCCGACCATCGAGATCGTCTCGCCGGCCATGTAGCGCGCGAACGGCCCGCGGCGGAGCAGGCGGAGGAAAGGCGCGGCGGCCTGGCTCACAACTCGATCGGTTCGCCCGGCGCGGGGATGATCACCTCGGCATCCGGCAGGTCCGCGGCGAGCACCTGCTGGAACCAGACGGACGCCTCGACGTCGCCATGAACGAGCAGGATTTTTTTCGGGCGCACGCGATTGGCGAAGGCGCGAAGACTTTCGCGCGAGGCGTGACCGCTGAAGTCGAAGCGCTCGATTCGGCAATTGCGCGGCTGCGGCGGCAGCGCGGCATCGAGCTGCACCAGCCCGCCCGGCGCGCTGTGGCGCAGGGCGTAGCCGGGCGTGAGCGGGTCGCAGTAGCCGACGAAAAACACGGCGTGCTCCGGCTTGTCGATGAGGCGCCGCGCGAAGACGTTCGAGAGCGTGTGCTCGGTCATCATGCCGCTCGAGAGCGCATAGATGCGGCGCGGCTTGAGCGACTGCTCGGCGATGTTGTCCTGACGGATCATGAAATGCTCGACCTCGTGCAGGAGCCGGATGTTCGCGTAGTGGCGGCGGGTCTGCGCGGCGAGCTTGTCGTGGACCTCGGTGAGCTTCGTGCCGAGGCCGGTGAGGTAGATCGGCAGGTCTTCGCGCACGAGGCCTGCGAGGCGCATCTTGTAAAAGAGCGCGAGCATTTCCTGCGTTTTGCCGAGCGCGAAGGTGGGGATGAGCACCGAGCCGCCGCCATCGAAGACTTCGCGCAGCGCGGTGGCGAAGCGCTGCTCCTCGCCCTCGCGCGTCCAGCCCGGCTCCATCGCGACAGCGCCGCGCGTGGTCTCGATGATGAGCACATCGACGGGTTCATCGGGGAAGACTGCGCCGCGGGAGAGCGTCTGGTCGTCGAACTGCACATCGCCCGTGTAGAAGATCGTGCGGCCTTCCGCGCGGATGCGCACGCCGACCGAGCCGAGGATGTGGCCGGCGTCGAAAAACTCGAGCGCAACCGGCGCCTCGTCGTGCGGGCCGAGGCGCTCGCCGTGGAGATCGAAACGTGTCGCGAACGGCACGGGCTGCCAGCGTTTTGTGACCACTCCGACTTCGCGATGCGTGAACTGCGGCAACTCGGTCGCGCCTTGCTCGAGCCGGCGGTGCATCACATTGACCGAGTTGTGCAGCATGATGTCGCTGAGCTGCCGCGTGGCCTCGGAGAGAAAGACGCGCGCCTGCGGTTGCAGGCGCTGGAGCACGGGCAGCGAGCCGAGGTGGTCGTGGTGCGCGTGCGAGACGACGATCGCGTCCACGCTGCCGGGCGCGAGCAGGTCGAATTGCGGCTGCCCCTCGCGGCCATCGGTGCGCGGATTCTGGCCGGAGTCGAGGACGAGGCGCTGGCCGGCGAGTTCGAGCGCGTAGCAGTTTGCGCCGATTTCGACGCCCCGGGTCAGCCGTGTGAAAGTCATCGGCCTAGCGCTTCGGCGGCACGGCCCATCGGTCGATGTTCGGCGAGACGAGGCGGTAGAGGATGAGAAAAAGAATCTGCCCGGCCGGGATGACCGCGGAGATCCACGTGAGCTTCGCGCCGAAGAGACCGAGCGCGACAAGCGTGTAGGCGGGGAGGATGGCGAGCCCGACAAAGGCTGTCATCCCCCTGCTCCAGCGCGGCACCCAGTAGCTCATCAGCGCGAAGAATCCGATGATGACGAGGTCGCTCCACCATGGCGCGCGCTGGATGAAGGAGCGGCCCTGGATCGTGGCGATGGCTGCGGCGAAAAGCTCGCCGCGCGAGCCGGGCCGCCCGCGCGCGAGTCGCATCGTGGTGGCCGCGACATCGGTTCGCGAGAGCAGCAGGAAGCGGCCGGCGAAGAATTGTGTCGGCAGCCGCGGATCGCTCTGCGCGTCGCGCTGCTCGGCGGCGAGCACGAGATCGTCGAGCCCGCAGTGGTCGCGCCCGGCGCCGAAATCGACACGCATCTGGCCGGCGGCATTGATCGGGATGGAGAGCCGGTCGCCGATCGCGATGTGCGATCCGAGCGCGACGGTGACATCGTCGAGCGCGGCTTTTTCCCACAGCAGCACAGCCTGGAGGACAAAGGTGGGCACGAGCTGCCCGCGATAGCGCAGCACGAGCGGCACGCTGCGGTGCCAGTTGTCGGGGCCGGGCAGATTCGTGAAGCCCGACGTGCTCGAGAGGCGGAACTCATCGGAGGACTGCGCCTCGATGATGGTGAACTCCGGCACGCGCTCGAGATCTCCGCTGACCTTGCGCAGCACCTGGGTGGACTCGAGCGGCGGAAGTTTGTCGGGATCCTCCGGCCATCCGAGCCGCGCGCCGAGCAGCACGCGCGGAGCCTTGAGCACGTGCTCGCGGAGGATCTGCGCGTATTGGGCGTTCTTGCCCGATAGCTCCCAGCTGAAGACTTCGTCCGTCGCGAGCACCTCGGGGCGGAAGCCATTGGCCGATTGGAAAAACAGCGCGAAGTCCAGCGGCGACCACGGCCATCTGTGCTCGCGCAGATTCGTCTCGTCGATGCGCACGAGCGTGATGCCCGGCGGCGGCTCGCGGCGCTGCGCATTCATCGCGAGAAAGTCCGCGTAGCCTTCCTCGACACGCAGGAGCGGCTCGCGCACGGACTCGCGCATGAGCAGCAGTCCCACGATGGCCGTGAGGATGAAGAGCTGTGCGCCGGTGCGAAACATGGGCGCGGAGGAAAGGGCACGAGGCGGGCGCGCACAAATGGAAAGTGCGTGGCGAAAAAGGGAGCCGCCAGGGAACCACGACAAAGCGGGTCAGGCTACCGTTGCTACCTTCCGGTCCTGGCGGGGTTCGCAAGCCCGCAATCCGCGGCCCCTGGCGGGGCGCGAACGATGCCCGGGGGTCTGCGGGTCACAAGGGGAATTTTGTGACGAAAAAAACGGAGTTCCCGCTTGCCAAGCCAGAGCAGTCCCGCTTTATCAGCGCCCCGAACCAAGCTGCGGCTTGACCAGTCGCGCCCAGTTCCCCTAAACCAGCTTCAGCTCCAAACCACCAACCAATGGCCCGCATTTTTCTGATATTGTCGATCGTGCTCGCGCTCGGCGCCGCATTCCTGGGTTACAAGAGCACCGAACAGGCGAAGGCGCTGCAAACTGATCTCAGCAACACGAGGGCTGACCTCGCGAAGACGAAGGCCGAGCTGAAGAAGACGCAGGGCGAACTCGAGGACACGAAGAAGGAACTCGCGGACACGCAGGACAGACTCAAGAAGACCGAGGACGAGCTCACTTCAACCAAGGGAATGCTCGACACGGCGAAGGCCGATCTCGTGAAGGCGCAGACCGAGGCCGCGGACGCGACCACGAAGCTCGCCGGTGTGCAGGGCGAGCTCGACAAGATCAAGGAGCAGTTCAAAGGCATCGAACCCGACAAGCTCGTCGCCTCGATCAAGGATTTGAACGATTCGAAAGCCAAGCTCGAGACCGAGCTCGCCGAGGCCAAGCAGGTGCAGGCGACGCTTCAGCAAAAGAAGGACGAGGCGGAGGCACAGTTCGCCACCAAGGACCGCACGATCGCCGAATACAAGTCCGGCTACGTCCGCAACGGATTGACCGGAAAAGTCCTCGCCTACAATCCCGGCTGGAATTTCGTCGTCGTCAATCTCGGCGACAAGGCCGGGCTCAAATCCGGCGTGCAGATGGTCGTCACCCGCTCCGGCGCGATGATCGGCAAGGTGAAGGTCACCACCGTCGAGCCGAGCACGGCAATCGCCGATGTGCTCCCCGGTTCACTCGCGCGCGGCGAGAGCGTGCAGCCGGGCGACACCGTCATCTACCAGGGCGCTCGCTGAGCACTCCGGAGCCGGCCATGATGGTTCGCCTTCTCGCCGCTCTACTTCTCGTCTGGAGTTCGCTCGTGCTGGGCGGCTGCGCATCATCCGAAAGCGACGACCCGAATCGTGTGAGCACGATCCCATGGAACCGGCCTGAGCGCTGGGAAAGCCAGGGGCCGCTCGGTGGGATGATGAACGCCGAGGGGCGCTGACTGGCCGGCGCGTCGCGGGCGTAGCGCTGCATGGGTCGCATCCTCGTCATCCGCGGCGGCGCGATCGGAGATTTCATCCTCACGCTGCCCGCACTGCGGCTGCTGCGCGAAGCCTTCCCCGCCGCGCAGGTCGAGCTGATCGGCTACCGCCACATCGCAGCGCTCGCCGAGGGCCGCTACTACGCCGAGGCGGTGCGCTCGATCGAATACGGGCCGCTCGCCGGGTTCTTCGCGCGCGGCGGCACGCTCGACGCCGAGCTGTGCGATTACTTCGCCGGCTTCCAGCAAGTCGTCAGCTACCTCTTCGATCCCGACGGCATTTTCGAGGCAAACCTGCGACGCGCGGGAGTGAAGAACTACCTCCACGCGTATGCACGCATCGACGACAGCGCGCACGCCGCGCACCAGCTCGCGCGACCCCTGCAGAGGCTCGCGCTCTATCTCGACGAACCAGCCGCCGCGCTCTTCCCGGGAGAGGCGGACCGCGAGTTCGCCGCGGAAATGCTGCACGACGAAAGCCCACTCGCGCTGCACCCCGGCAGCGGGGGCGCCCGCAAGAACTGGCCGCTCGAACGCTGGCGCGAACTCATCGCGCACCTGCTCAAACGCGAAACGCCGCCTATCATCGTCGGCGGCGAGGCCGAGCACTCGACCCTCGCGCAGCTCAATGCCGCGTTCCCGTCGCGCCTGCGCTTTGCCCGCGATCTTCCGCTGCCCCAGCTCGCCGCCGTGCTCGCGCGATGCCCGGGATTCATCGGGCATGACAGCGGCATCTCGCACATCGCCGCGGCGGTCGGCACGCCGTGTGTGCTGCTCTTCGGCCCGACCGATCCGCAAGTCTGGGCGCCGGCAAATCCTCACGTCCGCGTGATCGCCGCGCCGGAGGGCGATCTGGCCCGCGTCGAAGTTGAAGCGGTCGCCGCAGCCGTCCCGCGGCCCTAAGGATCGCCCTCCGGTTCGAGGTCGTGCAGGGTGCCGATCTTCCTCACTTCCGGCAGATACCACGCGACCAGCAGCACGACGAGGATCACGCCGATCCCGCCACCAACGACCGATCCGACCACGCCGAAAAGCGCCGCAGTGAGCCCGCTCTCGAGCTGGCCGAGTTCGTTCGAGGAGTTGATGAAGACATTGTTCACCGCCGACACGCGGCCGCGCATCGCGTCGGGCGTGAGCAGTTGCACAAGCGTGTGCCGCACGACGACGCTCACGTTGTCGAGCGCGCCGGTGAGCGCGAGCGCGACGAAGGAAAGCACGAAATTCTGCGACACGCCGAAGAGCACCGTCGCCAGCCCAAAGCCGACCACCGACCACAGCAGCACGACACCCGCGCGACGCAGCGGCGGCAGGTGTGCGAGCGTGAAGCCCATCACCAGCGCGCCGAGCGATGGCGCCGCGCGCAGCATGCCCAGCCCGCGCGCATCGACGTGCAGGATCTCCTCCGCGAAGACGGGCAGCAGCGCCGTCGCGCCGCCGACGAGCACCGCGAAAAGATCGAGTGTGATCGCGCCGAGGATCACCTTCGAGCGCCACACGAAGCGCAGGCCGCTCAGGAAATGTGTCTCGACGTGCGTCGCCGGATCGCGCGTGTGCCGGACCCCCGCGAGGCAAAGGAAAAACGCGATCCCGCAAACCACATCGAGCGCATACGCCGCATGCACCCCGAGCGTCGCGATGACGAGGCCGGCGAGCGCCGGGCCGATCAGCCCGGACATTTGGAAGAGCGAAGTGTTCCAGGTGATCGCGTTGGTCAGCAGCGCGCGCGGGAGGAGGTTCGCGACGAAGGCGCCGCGCGCCGCCCAGCCAAAGGCCCGCGCGCAACTGTTCAGGAACAGCGCGCCAAACATGAGCGGCACCGCCGGATCGAACGCGATCGCGCCTTTCTCGCCGAAAAATCGCGCCGTCCACTCGAGCGCAGAGCTGAGGCGCTCGAGCACCGGCCACGCCGGCACGGCGGCATGATGCATCGACAAAATGAAGAGAAACAGCGAGCCGAGCCCCATGCCGATCTGCGCAGTCATGAGGATCGTTTTGCGATTCGCGCGATCGGCGAGATGGCCCGCCGGCAGGGCGAGCAGGATCACCGGCAGCGCGCCGACCAGCCCGATGAGCCCGAGCGCCGTGGCCGAGTGCGTGCGCTGATAGAGCTCGTAACCGATCGCGACGCTAACGCCCGTGCGCCCGAGCACCGAGATGAAATACCCGATGGAATAGAGCCGGTAAGCCGGCACGCGAAACGCCGCATACGGATCGCGAGCGACGGAGGACGGCGGGACGGGCATTTCGGGGCGCGGAGACTCGCCGCCCGCCGCTGCACGCGCAAGCCGTGAACGGCGCTACTCGGTCACCGAGATGTCTTCGTCCTGCTGGGTCACGCGCACGACTTCCTCGACGGTGGTCTGGGCGCGAAGCACGCGGCGCCAGCCGTCCTGGCGCAGGGTGTTCATGCCGTCCTTGGTGGCTTGCTGCTTGAGTTCGCTGCCGGTGCCTTTCTTCATCACGAGGCGGCGCAGCGGCTCGGTGACGAGGCAGATTTCGTAGATGGCGGAGCGGCCGCGGTAGCCGGTGTGGCGGCAGTGATCGCAGCCGCGACCCTTGTAGAACTTCATGTCCTTCGGGATCTGCGCGCCGATCTCCTTGAGGTAGTCGAGGTCGTAGCCGGTCTCGGTTTTGCAGTCGGGACAAATGGTGCGCACGAGCCGCTGCGCGATGAAGGCGCGCACGACGCTCGCGAGCAGGAAGGGCTCGATGCCCATGTCGAGCAATCGCGTGATGCCGCTCACGGCGTCGTTGGTGTGCAGCGTGGAGAAGACGAGGTGGCCCGTCATCGCCGCGCGGATGGCGATCTCGGCGGTCTCGAAGTCGCGGATTTCGCCGACCATGACGATGTTCGGATCCTGGCGAAGGATGGCGCGCAGGCCGTTGGCGAAGGTGAGGCCGATCTCGGGTTTCACGTCGATCTGCGAGACGCCGGCGAGGCGATACTCGACCGGCTCCTCGACGGTGATGATGCGGCGGCTCGGCTGGTTGATCGTGGTGAGGAAGGTGTAGAGCGACGTCGATTTGCCCGAGCCCGTGGGGCCGGTGACGAGGATGATGCCGTTGGGCAGCGCGAGCAGTTTTTTGACGCTGGCGACCTGCGCCTCGCTCATGTCGAGGCGGTCGATGCCGAAGGTGAGCGTCTCGCTGCGGCTGAGCAGACGCAGCGAGATGGATTCGCCATTCACGGTCGGGATGGTCGAGACGCGCACGTCGATCGCGCCGGCGCCGGTGGTGAGGTTGATACGGCCGTCCTGCGGCAGGCGGCGGTCGGCGATGTCCATGTGGGACATGACCTTTAGGCGGCTGATGATGGCGCTCTGGAGCACGCGGAGCTGCGGCGGCACGGCGACTTCGTGAAGGATGCCGTCGATGCGGTAGCGGATGCGCAGGTCGTTTTCGAGCGGCTCGACGTGGATGTCGGTGGCGCGCTCGACGATGGCTTCACGGATGATCTGGTTGACGAATTTGACGACGCTGGCCTCGGGGTCGTCGCCGGTGATGTCCTGGGCCTTCTCGTGGTCGAGGGCGTCGGCGTAGGTCTTGGCGTTGGCGAGGATCTCCTCGAAGGTCTCGGCACCGACGCCATAGACGGCCTTGATGCAGCGCAGCAACTGGCCGCGCGGCACGACGACCCAGTCGATCTTTTTGCCGGGCAGCGCCTGGATGGCGTGCTTGCGGGCGCCGGCGTTGAAGACGTCGTAGGTGGCGAGGCGGATGGTGTCCTCGGTCTGGCCGAGCGGGAGCATGTGGTGCTTGAAGACGAAGCGGCTCGGCAGGAGCTGGAGGGCGGCGCGATCGACCTTCGAGGGCTCGACGGTTTCGCATGGCTCGTGAAAGAGGCGCGCGAGTTCGGCGGAGAACTTCATTTCATCCACCTTGCCCGAGTTGAGCACTTCATTCGTCCACGACGAACCGGACGGCGGCGTGATCGCCGCGAGGGTCACTGCATCATCGTCGGGGACCCCCGCCGCGATGAGCACATCCACGAGCGCCTTGCGGGAAGTCATCGCGCCGGCGGATTCACGGGAACCGCACGACGGACCTCGGGCACCGGCTTTTCAAACGTCGGCCGGCCGCTATACGGGCGTGGCTTGGGCGCTTCGCCGCGCAAGCCGGGCGCGGCCGGTGTGCGGAGGAGTTCCTCCGGGAGCGCCGTGCGCTGGCGCACTTGCGGGTCGTTGAGCGTGCGCTCGAGGTCCGGTTCCATGCGCAGGAACTCGCTCTCGTCTTCGGTGGCGCGCACGCTGTCGTCCGGCGTATTGGTCACCACTGGCCGGATGAGGATGACGAGTTCCTCGCGGCTCTTGTCGTAGGTCGTGGTGCGAAACAGCCCGCCGAGGAGCGGGAGGCGGCTGAGCAGCGGGATGCCGCTGAAGGACTTGGTATTGCGCTGCTTGATCAGCCCGCCGAGCACGAGCGTCGCGCCATTGGGCACGGAGACGCTGGTCTTCAATACGCGCGACGCGATGCGTGGAATGGCGTTGCCGTCGATCGTATCGGAGCCGCTCTGCTCATCGATCTTCTGGACGATGTCCATATAGACCTCGTCGTCGGCATTGATGAGCGGCAGCACCTCTAGCGTGAGGGCGACGTTTTTGTAGGAAATGCTCGAGTTGGTCACGAGCCCGTTGTTGGCCGTATTGCTGCCGCCGAAGCCGCTCTGGATGGTCGTCGGCACGGCGATTTCCTCGCCGCTCGAGATGACGGCTTTCTTGTTGTTGGTGGTGAAGATGACCGGACGGCTGACGACGCGGAACTTGGTGGTGGACTCGAGCGCGGTGACGATGGCGTTGAAGGCATTGCCGCCGGTGAAGAATCCGCTGAGACCCGTGGCGCCGCCGACGGCGATGTTGCGCACCTGTTCCTGGCTCAGGAGGTTGGCGATGTTGAGCAGGGGCGAATTTCCATTGAAGCTGAGCACGCTGCCGCCGGCGCTCGGAGCAGGGGTGCCGCCAGGAGCGGCTGCGGCTCCGCCGGAGAAGTTCGCAAGGTCGCGGCTTTGGTTGACGATGTAGTTCACGCCGAACTGCTCATTCTCCGAAAGCGTGAGCTGCCCGATGCAGGTGTGCAGCATGACTTGCGGGGCGCGCACATCGAGCTGCTTGATGACGGCGAAGAGCTTCTCCTTCACGTCCTGGTTGCCCACCACGATGATCGCGTTCGCGCGCTTGTCGGCGATGACGCGCGCATTGCCGACGGTGACGGCGTCCGGAACGATGTCGCGCTCCTCGGCGTTGAGGCTCTCGCTGAGCGTCTGGCTGCTGCCGCCGCCGCCGCCGCCGATGCCGCTCTCACCGAAGCGGCCCGAGTTGGTGTTGTTGCCGAGGATGCTGCCGGTATTGCCCGTGCGCGTGGCGGTCTGGCCGGTGCGGTTACCTCCTTGCGCGCCGCTGGCTCCGGCCTGCTCCTGCTGCCCCGGATCGGAGATCGCTTTCACGATCACCTGGAAGACATCGCCCGCGCTGACGAATCGCAGCGGATAAACGCTCGGCTCGCCGAAGGGAACGTTCGCGTCGAATTCCGCGATGAGCTTGGCGATCTCCTCCATCGCCTTCGGGCGCGCGATGATGTGCAGGCGGTTGGTGCGCGTATCGGCGGTGATCTTCACTTTGCCGGAGACGAAGCTCTCTTCGGTCGGCCCGACGTTGATCTCCACGCTCGTCGCGGTGACCTCCCCCGCAGCAGCCGTATTCCCGCCGGGAAGCGGCAGCCCCTCGGGCGTCGTCTGCGTGCGGACGACACGCGGCTGTCCGCCCGGCTGTGCGCCCGGCGCGGTCGTGGCCGTGGCTTCCTTCTTCGTGAGGATTTCGGTGAGCTTTTCCTGGATGTCCTTCGCGTCGGCGCGCTCGAGCGGGAAGAATCTGCTCTCGACCATGGCCGGCTGCACATCGAGCTCCTGCACGATGCGCACGATCTGGCGGATGATGGCCGTGTTCTCCGTCACGAGCAGCGCCTGCGCCTTGGGCAGCGGCACCATCGACGCGCCTTGCAGCACGGGATTCGCGGGGAAGGCCTGGCCGAGTTGCGTCGCCAGTTCTGTCGGGTCGGCGTATTGGATCTTGAAGAGGTAGCTGACGATCTGCTCGTTGTCGGGCAGCAGATTCGCGTCGGTGTAAATCGGCACGCCGCCGCTGCGCGGGTTCTTCCCGATGCCGAAGACTTTCCAAATCTTCGGGTCCTCGGTCGGCACGAGCGAGAACTGGTTCATCAGCAGCGCGATCTCCATGATCTTGATCGCCTCGTCCTTGGCCACGGGCATGTTGATGAGCAGCGGCACCGGGCCCTGCACCGTGGCGTCGTAGATCAGCCGCCGGCCAGTGAGTGTTTCGTAGAGGGAGAGGATCTCCTTTACGTCGGACTGCGGGGAGAACTGGAGCTTGACGGTGTCCTGTCCCGGCAGGGCTTGGGCGAGGACGCGCGCTCCCAGCACGGCGGCAAGCAGGAGAGCGGCGGAAAGGCGGCGGAACATGGCGCGTTATCTAGGGTCGTGCGTGCAGCGGGTCAACGAGCGATACACCCGACACCAAACCGTGACATCAGGCGCCGATGCCGCCGCTTTTTTAGAATTGATACGTCAACCCGAGCGACCCGCTCACGCTCTGATAGGTCGCGATGTTCACGTCCGAGTCGTTGTCGGCAAAGGCGCCGCTGAGCGTCCCGAACCAATCGCGATGAAACTGGTAGATCAGGTTCAACCCGGCGACGTGCTTCCAGTCGTGCCGGTCGAAGTTGATGAAGTCGTTGTATTGCAGCGCGTAGAAAACATTTGCCGTGAGGTCCGGGCGGAACTGGTGCGAGAGGCCGACGACATACTTGAGCGTGTTGCGCGTGTCGGAGGTCGGGTCGGCGACGTAGCCCGTGTAGCTGAAGCCGGTAAAGACCAATGAGTGCCCGTTATTGAACGCGTAGCCCCAGTCGGTGCCCGCGCTGAAGCCGATGGCCTGCGTGATGCGGTCGCCGAGGTCGAGGCTGTCGTAGCGATAAGGCTCCACGCCCACGTAAAAGCGCGGCAGGTTTGGCCGCGGATGATAGTCGAGCGTGGCCTTCACGCTGTAGCCGATGAAGGCGCGCTCGTCGTGGTTCGCGTAGAGCCCCAGCTCGATCTTCGCCGCGAGGTCGATCGAAAACTTCGGCCCGAGCGGCTGCGTGTAGCCGAAATCAACCACGGGCAGGAAGACGAAGTCGTTGCTGCTGTTGTTCCCGGTCAGCAGCGCGTTGGAAGTGAACTCGCCCTTCACATTCACGCTCGAGCGGAACTTCGATTTCACCGCGCTTTCATCCGCCTCGGTGATGTCGCCGAGGTCTTCGATCTGGGCCGCGGAAAGGCCCGATGAACTGAGCGATGAGCCCGCACGCGCCGACATCGCGGGCAGGAGGGTGGCGAGAGTCAGCAGGGAAATGAACAGTCGTTTCATCGCAGGTTAATATTGGCCGTCGTTATTGCCGGGCTTCGAGGTGGGGGGCGGCACGGTCACCCGAGTGCCGGGCAGCACCACGTCGGGCCGCTTGAAGAGCTGCTGCGCGCCCGGCTGATTGCCGGTGCGATCCTGCGTCTCCATCTGGTCGAGCAGGCCCTGCACGGGGTTGGTGATCCGCGGCTTGAGGAAGAGGCTCGTCTCGTCGAAGTCCGCGAGCGGCCCGCCAAACTCCATCAGCTTCCCGCCCATCGCCTTCTCCGGGTCGAAGGGCGCGATGGTGATCGTTCCGTCCGGGTTCGCCATGGCGAATGAACCCGCCGGCACGATGCGCCCCGACGGGATCAGCTTCACCTCACCCTCGAGGATCGCGATCATGTTGTCCGCGCACTTGCCGATCGTGCCGGTGATCGCCGCGGTGATCGATGCCGTGCGCACCGTCCCGCCGCCCTGGCCCTTCGGGATGTGGAAAATCAGCGACCCCTTCTCGAGCGAGAGCGTCCGCGTGTCGGCCTCGAATGTGAACACCGTGTTCTGCCCGATCCGCACGATCGAGCCGTCCTCGTATTTGAGTTCCGCGCGCGCATCCGTCTCGGTCAGCAGATAGCTCGCGGCGCGGATCACATCGCCGCTCTGTGCCGGGCGGCGCGCCGTGCCAACGGTCTCACCGAAAGTCACCGTGTTCTGCGTGCGCGAGACGGTGGCCTTCGTGAAAGGCACCACGGCCTGGGCGACCGCGCCCGCGAGGAGCGACACGGCGACGGCGAAGAGGGAGGTGCGGAACTGGTTGGGCAAAAGCACGGCGCCACTTCACAAATGCAGGGACCGCCGTCAAGCAACGATTTGGACCCGCCCGCCAGTGCAAAGCCCGGCTCGACGGCCCGCGCGTCCCCACGTAAGAACCCGCACCATGTCCCTCAAAAAGTGGCTCAACGATCGCAACCTCGAAGTGTCCGCCGTCGGCGCGAGCGCGCTGGTGCTGCTGCTTTTCGGCGGGAGCGAGTGGTTTGCGAGGGAATACCGGACCGTCTCACCGTTCTTCCGTGCCGAGTGGGCGATGCGCGACCTGGTCGCCACCTTCGGACGGCCCGCCGTGAAGGATCCGCGCATCGTCTTCCTCGCCGACGACGCCCCCTCCCACACCCTCGACCAGCTCTGGGAAGACGAGATCGCCGCTTCACCCACGCTCAAGCTGATGAAGAAACGCGTCTGGTCGCGCCAGATCTGGGCCGACGTGCTCGACCGGCTCGCCGGTGCCGGCGCACGCGTGGTCGCATTCGATTACATGTTCAAGGGCGAGGACGACGGCGACGCCGCGCTCAAGGCCGCCATCGAGCGCCACAAGAACATCGTCGTCCTCGGCAGCCACATCGACGACGCCGCCGTGCTCGGTCAGCAAATGCCAAGCATCGCCCCGCCGGAAAAGACCATCCTCGGCGAAGCCGCCGATCCACGCGTCGGCTACGTGAACATGTTCCCCGATCCCGACGGCGTCGTGCGGAAGATGCGCTTCCGCGTCACCCGCGAAGAACTCGCGCAAAAACCCGCGCCGCCCGGCGCGGTCGAATACGAATCAATGGCCGCGCGCATGGCGCGCCAGGCGGGCGAAGCCGACAAGATTCCACCGGGCCGCGGGGATCACCCCATCCGCTACGCCTACAAGGGCGAGACGCTGCTCGAGGAGACCAAGCCCATGTCTCTCTACTCGATCTTCGTCCCTGCGATGTGGGAGGCCAACTTCCAGAACGGCGAATTCTTCAAGGGCAAGATCGTGCTCATCGGCCCCGAGGGAAACTACACGAAGGACGTCGGCGAGAGTCCGTTCGGCACCATCGCGGGCCCGGAGTTCCATCTCAACGCGCTCAACGCGCTGCTCACCGGCGAATTCCTGCGCTCGACTTCGCCGGCGATCGACATCGCACTCGTGTGCGCCGGCGCGTTCCTCGCGTGGGGCGTCATCCGCCTCATCCGCCACCCCATCGTTCGCGTGCTCACGGTGCCACCCGTCGCCTTCGCGGACTTCACCCTCGGCGTCGTCGCCTTCAACGCCGTCCACGTCGCCCCCGTGCTCAGCCCGGTGCTCGGCTTCGCGGGCACCATCATCATCGCCACCGTCTGGCAGCAGCTCATCGAGCGGCTCGAGAAAGCGAAGATGCGAAAGACCTTCGAGCGCTACGTCTCGCGCGACGTCGTCAAGGAACTCCTCGACAACCCGCAGAGCTACCTCAACACCATCGGTGGCGCGCGCAAACGGGTGAGCGTGCTCTTCAGCGACGTGCGCGGCTTCACCACCATGACCGAGAGCGCCGACGCGCGGGCCCTGGTCAAGCAACTCAACGAATACTTCGACCACATGGTCAACCTCGTCTTCGACAACCGCGGCACGCTCGACAAATTCATCGGCGACGCCGTCATGGCGCAGTGGGGCGGCATTTACACCGAGGGAGAAAAAGAGGACGCCATCAGCGCCGTGCGCACCGCCGTGCAAATGCGCAAGCGGCTCGCCGAGCTGAACGCGCAATGGGTGCCCCGGGGGATGATCGCGCTCAAGTTCGGCATCGGCGTCAACCACGGCGAAGCGATCGTCGGCAACCTCGGCTGCGAGGCGAAGATGGAAGTCTCGATGATCGGCGACGCCGTCAACACCGCGAGCCGGCTCGAGGGCATCACCAAGGAATACCACCTCGACCTGATCATCGGCGAATCAGTCGAGCCGTTCGTGCGCGACGCCTTCTTCCTCCGCACAGTCGGGCTCAATCAACCGAAGGGGAAGACGGTGCCGCTCGAGCTCTTCACCGTGCTCGACGAACGCCAGCCCGGCGTGCAGCCGCCCGCATGGCTCGCCACCTACGAGGAAGGAGTGCAGCTCTTCCGCAAGCGCGACTTCGCCACCGCGGCCGAGCGCTTCGAGGCCGTGCTCCGCGACCTGCCCGGCGACTGGCTGTGCGAGGACTACCTCGCCGACTGCCGCACCTACATCGCCGAGCCGCCCCCGCAGGGCTGGACCGCCGTGCATGTGATGAAGAGTAAGTGAGGTCCGAAAATCCGGCTTGATCGCAGGCGCGGTTGCAGCGCATCTGCGCGCGCGCCTTGCCAATGACCATCGCCATTCCCGCAGAAACTCACGCCGGCGAAACGCGGGCCGCGCTCGTGCCCGAGCACGTGGCGAAGCTCGTGAAGCTCGGGGCGCGCATCGAGATCGAGGCCGGGCTGGGCCGCGATGTGGGGCATCGCGACGAAGCCTACGCCTCCGCCGGCGCCGTGGTGAAGACCGACCGCGCCGCGCTCTTCGCCACCGCCGACATCGTGCTGAAGGTGCGCAAACCCTCGATCGAGGAAGCCGGCTCGATGCGCGCCGACGCCGTGCTCATCGGCCTGCTCGATCCGTTTCAATCCCCCGAACTCGTCAGCGCGCTCGCCGCGCGCCGCGTCAGCGCCATCAGCATGGAGATGGTGCCGCGCACCACCCGCGCGCAGAAAATGGACGTGCTCTCCTCGCAGGCCAGCCTCGCCGGTTACGCCGCGGTGATCGTCGCCGCCGACCTCTCCGACAAAATCTTCCCGATGATGATGACGCCCGCCGGCACGATCATGCCCGCGCGCGTCTTCATCATCGGCGCGGGCGTCGCCGGGCTCCAGGCCATCGCCACCGCGAAGCGGCTCGGCGCAAAGGTCGATGCCTACGACACGCGCCCGATCGTGGAGGAGCAGGTGAAGTCGCTCGGCGCGCGCTTCGTGAAGATCGACGTGGGCGACACCGGCCAGACCGCCGGCGGCTACGCGAAGGCGCTCACCGACGAGCAACTCCGCCTCCAGCGCGATGCGATGAAGCGCGTGTGCGCCGAGTCCGATGTCGTCATCACCGCCGCGCAGGTCTTCGGCCGCCGCGCGCCGATCCTCGTGACCAGCGAGATGCTCGACGCGATGCGGCCCGGCAGCGTCGTGGTCGATCTCGCCGTCGAGAGCGGCGGGAATGTCGAGGACGTCGAGCCCGGCCAGATCGCCGAGCGGCGCGGCGTGAAGATCGTCGGCATCGCGAACCTGCCCGGCCGCGTGCCCGCGCACGCCAGCCAGGTCTATTCCGCGAACCTCACCGCGCTCATCGAGGAGTTCTGGGATCGCGAGGCGTCGGCATTCCGCTTGAAGCTCGACGACGACATCATCCAGGGCTGCCTCATCACGCACGGCGGCAGCATCGTGAACGAAAGGCTCGCCAGCGCATGAAACTGCTTGAGAAGCGACGGGCCCTGCGGGCGGCCAAACTTCAAACGCCAAACGCCAAACGCCAAACACCAAACGGCTTGTCCATGCGCGAGACTCCTCTTTTGGCGTTTGAAGTTTGGCGTTTGGCGTTTGGCGTTAAGCCCGCCGCAGGCGCCGTGGCTTCG
>JBEBGD010000123.1:0-15627 GCA_040081625.1 Chthoniobacteraceae bacterium | reverse complement strand
CACCGAGGGCGTCGGCGTCGCGAGGAATTGCGCGCCGTCAAACACGATCACCTTGCGACCGTCGCGCCGCGAAGCGATGAGGTCGTCGCGGCCGTCGCCATCGAAGTCCGCGACGGCGAGGTGCGCGCCGGGCGCGACGGTGCCGAAGGGCCGGAAGCTCGTCAGCAGATCGCCGCTGACTCCGTCATAGACTCTCACCTTCCGCAGCGAGAAACCGTCTGAGATGATTAGGTCTTCGCGACCGTCGCCGGTGAGATCACCCACCGAGACGACCGCGCCTTTCGCATTCGCCGCAAAGGGCGCCAGCTCCATCGACGAGCCGATCGGGAGCCGCTCGCCGGTGCGCCCGTCCCACAGCCGCACGCGGCCGGAGCCCTTCGTCGCGATCGAGGTCGCAATGTCGTCGTAGCCGTCGCCGTTGAAGTCGCCGATCGCGGTGAAGACCGCGGCGGTCGTCGGTTCGTAGGCGAGGAAGTTGAGCACCTCGATGCCGGTCGCTGCGTCATAGACGATCACGCGCGGCTCCGCGCCGCGATCGCCCTTGAGCTTGCGGCCCGTCGATGCGGCGAAGATGCCGGTGTAGATCGGGACGGTGAGCGACGCCGTATTGTCCTCGCTGTCTTGATCCGCGCCGTTCTCGCTATCGTCGCCGATCGACGCGGTGTTGAGGATTAGGTTCGGCCCGACCGGGCTCACGCTCACCGCGAACGTTGCCGTGCCCGCCGCGGCACCCGCGCCGACATTGCCAACCACGAGCACGTAGTCGCCCGAGGCATCTGCCGCGAGCGTCCAACCCGCGGTGCTCGCCCCCGCGTTGAAGAACGTCCCCGCCGGCACCGTCTCGCGCAGCGTCACGCCGGTCGCGTCCTGGTTGCCGGTGTTTTGATAATTCAGCGTGTAAGCGAGCGTCTGCCCGCGCGGCACGCTCACCAGATCCGTCGTCTTTGTGATCGCTAGGTCCGGCGCGGCATCGAGCGTGTCCGAGTCGGTCGCGGTATTGTCCGACGAATCGGTGTCCGCGCCCTGGCTGCCGTCGTAGTCGATCGTCGTCGTATTGAGGATCTGGCTGAGCCCGGCGGGCGCCAGCCCGACCACACCCACCACGAATACCGCAGTGCCACTCCCAGCCTCGGAGTTGGTGCCGGCGAGCGTGCCGACGGCGAGCGTGTAAACTCCGGAGCCCGGCGCCGTTTCCGTCCACCCGGCAGTGCTCGCGCCGGCATTGAAGGTCGCACCGGCGGGCAGCGTCTCCGTCAACACGACTCCGGGCGCATCCTGGAAGCCGCTGTTCGCGTAGTTGATCGTGTAGGTGAGCGTCGAGCCTGGCACCACACTCGTGACCCCGTCGCTCTTCGTCACCGAGAGGTTCACGCCGCCGACGAATGTCGTCGCGGTATCCGAGTTGTTCTCGCTGTTGGTGTCCTCGCCCGACACCAGCGTCGCCGTGTTGCTCAGCGTCGTGTTCGCGGCCGCCGTGATCGTCCCCGTCACCGTGTAAGTGACGCTGCCACCCGCGGGAATGCCGGTGACCACTTCATTGATGTCGCCCATGCCGCTCGCCGTGCCGGCACCGCCGTTTGAGAAGTCAGCCGTCCACATCGCGTTGGCGAATCCGGCCGGGAACACATCCATGATCGTCGCGCTGGTGTTGTCACTCGGCCCCGCGTTCGACACGACGATGGTGTAAGTGAGCTGCGCCCCCGGCCCGACTGGGTCCGGCGAATCGTTCTTGATGATCGAGAGGTCCGACTGCCGCAGCAGCACGTCGGAATCAGTCGCGCTGTTGTTGCCGGGATTCAGGTCGGTCACGCCGCCGGGCGCGCTGATCGTCGCCGAATTCGAGAGCACTCCGGTCGCGCTCGGGTTGATGGACCCCGACACGGTATAGGTCACGGAACCGCCGGAAGGCAGGTTCACCGGGTCGATGATGTCCCCGTTGCCGCTCGCCGTGCCGCTGCCGCCACCCGCACCCGCCGAGGTCCACGTCACACCGGTCAGCGCTGAGGGGAAGACATCGGTGATGAGCGCGCCGACCACGTTGCTCGGGCCGGAATTGGAAACGGTGATCGTGTAAGTCACCGAGCCGCCGACGAACGCCGTCGTCACCCCGTCGGTCTTGGTGATCGCAAGATCGGCTTGCGCCGTGAGCGTGTCGGTGTCCGTCGCGCTGTTGTTGGCGGAATTCGGATCGGTCACACCGCCGGGCGCCGTGATGGTCGCCGTGTTCGAGAGCGTCCCGGTCGCGCTCGGATCGATGCTCGCCATCACCGTGTAGGTCACCGAGCCGCCGGCTGGCAGGTTCACCGTGTCGTTGATGTCCCCGCTGCCGCTCAAGGTGCCGCTGCCGCCGCCCGCGCCGGCCGACATCCACGTCACGCTCGTCAGCGCTGCAGGGAAGATGTCCGCGACCGTCGCCCCGATCACGTCGCTCAGGCCGGAATTGGAAACGACGATCGTGTAAGTCACCGATCCACCCGGCACCGCCGTCGTCACGCCGTCGGTCTTGGTAATCGCGAGATCGGCTTGCGGCGTGAGCGTGTCGGTGTCCGTCGCGCTGTTGTTGCCCGGATTCGCATCGGTCACACCGCCGGGCGCCGTGATGGTCGCCGTGTTCGAGAGTGTCCCGGTCGCGCTCGGGGCAATGAGCGCATTCACCGTGTAGGTCACCGAGCCGCCGACCGGCAGGTTCACCGTGTCGTTGATATTGCCAGCACCCGCCGCGGTCCCGGTCCCGCCACCCGCGCCCACCGACGTCCACGTGGCCGTCAACGCCGCGGGGAAGGTGTCGCTGACCGTCGCGCCGATCACGTCGCTCAGGCCGGAATTGGAAACGGTGATCGTGTAAGTCACCGATCCACCCGGCACCGCCGTCGTCACGCCATCGGTCTTCGTAATCGCGAGATCGGCCTGCGGTGTGAGCGTGTCGGTGTCCGTCGCGCTATCGTTCGCGCCGTTGAGATCGGTGAAGCCGCCGGGCGCCGTGATCGTCGCCGTGTTCGACAGCGACCCGCTCGCGCTCGCGCTGATCGGCGCCATCACCGTGTAGGTCACCGAACCACCCACCGGCAGGGTCACCGTGTCGTTGATGTCTCCGCTCCCGCTCGCCGTGCCCATTCCACCACCCGCACCCGCCGACGTCCAAGTCACGCCCGTCAGCGCCGCGGGGAACAAATCGCTAACCGTCGCGCCGACCACGTTGCTCGGGCCGGAGTTGGAAGCGGTGATCGTGTAAGTCACGAATCCCCCGGGCACCGCCGTCGTCACCCCGTCGGTCTTCGTGATCGCGAGGTCGCCCTGCGGCGTCAGCGTGTTCGTGTCCGTGGCGCTGTTGTTGCTCGTGTCCGACTCGTTGAATCCGCCCGGCGCCGTGATCGTCGCCGTGTTCGCCAGCGAGCCCGTCGCCGACGCGAGCACCGTCGCGGTGAAGGTGTAAGTGATCGTGCTGTTGATCGGCAGATTCACCATGTCGCTGAACGGCCCGCTCACCGCGCCCGTCGCGTGCGGCGAACTCGCGCCATTCGTCGGCACGATGCTCGTGAGCATCACGTTCGAGAGCTTCGACGCGTCGAAAGTATCGGCCACCGTCGCCCCGTTCGCCGCCTGCGTGCTCAGCGCGCCATTCGCGACGACGACCGTGTAAGTCACCGTCGTGCCCGGCACCGCCGTCGCGCTGCCGTCGGTCTTCGTGACGCTCAGGTCGTCGGTGATGATCTGCGTCGTGTCAGTCGCCGAGTTGTTTGCGCTGTTGATCTCCGTCACGCCGCCCGGCGCCGTCACCGTCGCCGTGTTGCTCAGCGTGCCCGTCGCGCCCGCGTTGATCGTGCCGTTGACCGTGTAAGTAACCGATCCTCCCGACGGAAACACCGTCTCGCTGTCGTTGATGTTCCCCATTCCCATCGTCGTGCCCACGGTCGCGCCGCCCGCGCCCACAGCCGTCCACGAACTCACCGTGAAGTTCGCCGGGAACGTGTCCTGGATGAGCGCGGTCGCGACATCACTCGGCCCCGCATTCGTCACCACGATCGTGTAAGTGTTGCTCACCCCAGGCGCCGACGAGGTCTTCCCGTCCGTCTTCGTGATCTGCAGGTCCGCGCTCCTGGTCAGCGAGTCCGTATCGGTCGCGCTGTTGTTCGCGGTGTTCGTATCGGTCACCGATGCCGGCGCCGTCACCGTCGCCGTGTTCACGAGGCTGCCCGTCGCGTTCGACCGGATGTTGCCGACGACCGTGTAGGTGATCGAACTGCCGACCGGCATCGTCACCGTATCGTTGATGTTCGTCGTGCCCGTGGGCGCGCTCGCGGTGAAGCCCGTCGCCCCACCCGCCGCGACCGCCGTCCACGACACGTTGCCCAGCTTCGCAAAGTCGAACGTGTCCGCGATCGTCGCGCCGGTGACCGCGTTTGGCCCGGCGTTGCTCGCCGTGATCGTGTAAGTCACGCTGCCTCCCGCGACCGCGCTGGTCACTCCATCCGTCTTCGTGATCGCCAGGTCGGTGACCGCCCGGTAGCCGAAATCGACATCCGCGCGGTTCTGCCCGCCGGTGAGCGTGAACGCGGCGACGTGCGCCGTGCCAATGCCGTCGAGATCGTAGGTGGGGGCGACGCCCACGGGGAGCGTCGCACTGACCACGCGCACGCTGTAGGAGCCGCCGAGCAGATTCGCGAAGGTGTAATTCCCGTCGCCGCTCGTCGCGACGCTGTCGATGACGGTGACCCCGCTGAGCAGTTCGATCGTGACGCCATTGTAGCCCGGCTCGCCGCCATCCTGCACCCCGTTGCCGTCGGAATCCTGCCACAGCCGGTCGCCCACGGACGCGGTCCCACGGTAGCCGAAATCGACATCGGTCCGCATCTGCCCGGCGGTCAGGGTGAAGGCCGCGATGTGTGCCGTAGCGATGCCGTCGAGATCGTAGGTGGGCGTCACACCGGCGGGCAGCGTCGCGCTCACCACGCGCGCGCTGTAGCTCCCACCGAAGAGATTCCCGAACGTGAAATTGCCATCGCCAGCCGTCGTCGCGGTCGCGATCACGGTCCCGCCGCTGTTGAGCAGTTCCACCGTCACTCCGTTGAAGCCCGCTTCTCCGACGCCCTGCACGCCGTCGCCGTCGCGGTCAGCCCACAGGCGATCCCCGACGCTGGCCGCGCCGCGGTAGCCGAAGTCCACGTTGGTATTGTTCACCCCGCCGGTGATCATGAATGTCGCGATGTTCGCCGTGCCGATGCCGTCGAGATCGTAGGTCGGCGTCGCGGTCGCTGGCAGCGTCGCGCTTACGATGCGCACGGAGAAGCTGCCGTCGTCGAGGCCGCCGAAGGTGTAGTTCCCATCGCCGGCCGTCACGGTCGTGGCGATCACGCTATTTCCGCTATTGAGCAGTTCGACACTTACCCCATTAAGCCCGGCTTCGCCCGCGTCCTGCACGCCGTCGTTGTTGATGTCGGCCCACACCCGATCACCGACCGAGTTCGCTGTCTTGAAGCCGAAGTCAAGCGTGTTGTTCGTGTCGTTGCCCGTGCCGGCGGTCGGCTCGGTGTTGTAAACGAGCGTCATGGACCGGCTCACCGCGCCGTTGCCCGGCGAAAGCTGGCCGTTGTTGTCGTTGTCCACGTCGGGGTCGCCGATGTCCGGATCGCCCGCGAACGCCGTCGCCAGCGGCAGCATTTCCAGCACGCCGCCCGTGTTGAAGTTCGATTGATCCACACGCACGAGATAATTCCCCGGCAGCAATCCCGCGAACGAGTAGAGCCCGCCGCCCGCCGTCGTCGTCGTCAGCAGCGGCGTGCCCGGCGTGTCGGCCACATTATTGTTGTCCGCGTCCACGAAGAGGCTCAGCGTCACGCCGTTCACGCCCGCGTCGCCCGCGTCGAAGACGCCGTTCCTGTTGTTATCGCGGAAGACGAGATCGCCCAGCGTCAGCGAATCGAGCGTCGTCGTCTGCGTGTTGCTGTTCGCCGTCTGCGGCGTGCCGTCCGTGAAAGCCAGTTGCACCTGCGAGGCCACCGTCGGCGCGAGCCCGTTGCTCAGCGCGGCGTTAATCGTCGCGTCATAGACGATCGTGATCCCCTTCCCCGCCGGCATCACCGCCGAGCCGAGGCTCATCGAACCAAAGAGGAAATCGAGCCCGCCGCCCGCGTGCGGCACCGCGCCGTCGGCCTGGCCCGCCACCGGGAGCCGCCGGTCGCCGAGCGAGAGGAAGCCATACATCAAGTCGCCCGCGTCGCCGCCCGCATAGCGGTCGCCCAGCCCGAGCACGTGGCCGAGTTCATGCAGCACCGTCGTGAGCGCATCCACGCGCCCCGCCGCACCGCCATTGATCGTCGCGCGCCCGTTGGCAAACTCCGCATCGTCGAGCGGCGTAGAGTCCACGAACCACCCATTGCCCGCCGCGTCGCGATCGAGCGTGAAGCTCCCGCCGCCCGACTCGCCGAGATACCACCCCGGAAGATCCGCGATCGAAAACGAGATGCTGTGCAGCAGCGCGCTCTGCTCCGGCGTGAGCCCGGTCGCTTCCCATCGCGTGATCGCCGCATCGACGAGCGAATCGAGCTCGGCTTGCGAAAGGATGCCGTCATCGACGATCACCGGCGTTTGCACGGCGGGCTGCTGCTCGACCGGACGGGTGCCATCGACCGCCGGTGGCGGCGGCACGACGACCACTGGCTCGCTCGCGCGCGCCGCCTCGATGCCCGGCGCGGGCGGCGTCACAGGTTCGCCGGCGGATGGCGCGAAGAACAACGGATAGCTCCCCTGGCTGCCGGGAGCGACGAGCGTCGAGTTGTTCGACTCGTCGATGAATTTCACCGGCCCCGCCAGCGTGTTGTTCGCGAGTGTGAAGGCGGAGACGGTGCCGGTGCCTTCGATTCTGAGCTGCGCGCCCGCGGGCGGGCCGGTGCGCACGGCGAGATAGATGTCGGAAATCCCGTTCGCCGTGGTCACGTCGTAGATGTTGTTCCCCGTGATGACTGCCGATACCGGGAAGCCTTCGTCCGCGAGCACGAAGATGCCATTCTCGGCGATGGGCTGGTTCGCAGGTCCGCCGAGACTGAGATTCGAGCCGGAGATCGCCGGCATCACGTTGTTCGTGATTTTGAACCGGGCAAAAGCGCTCGCGGTGCTGATGGTCGCGTTGCCGTTTTGACCAAAAATGCTGATGATGTTCGCGTTCGGCACTTCGCGGATCGTGTTAGTGTCGATCGTGATGATGCCCTGCGTGCTCTGTCCCTGCACGACCGCGCGAATGCCGCTCCCGATCCCGGAGCCCGAGTCCTTCACGCCCTGCGTGCCGATGACGTTGCCCTGGATCTTGCCTACGAAGGAGTGAACCGCCGGGCCGGTGTCCGCTCCCGCGGCGGTGAAGGCATTGATCGCATGGCTGCTGGCCTGGTTGGGGATCGCGCCGGGCGCGGTGAGCTTCGCGACGAACGTGTTGTTCAGGACCTGGAAGGTCACATTCGAAACCTGCGACGAACCGATGTCCACCCCCAGGCCGTTGCCGGTGAAGTTGTTGGTCTGGACGACAAAACTGTTGGTCGCATCGAGCGTCGTGACGGTGGCGGCGCCGTTGTTCACCCCGATTCGGCCGGAATCGTTCGCCTGAATCTGCACCGCGACCGACCTCATGCCGTTGAAGGTGGAGCCCGAGATCACTCCGCTCGGCAGCACCGAGTTGCCGCGCATCACCAGGAGAATGCCGTCATTTCCGAGCGCGGTGGCCGCCGATCCGTCGATCGTCGTGCCCGTCATGGTGAACGACGCCATGTTCGTGTTGAAATTGTCGAGCTCGATGCCGTTGTGTGTGGCGCCGGTGATCGAGCTGTTGGTGAATGCCACGGCGCCGCTCGTGTTGACGAGTTCCACTCCTTCATCGTCGCCGCCGCCGTTTGCTGTGTCGGTCACGTTGCTGCGGTTGAGCGTGAATCCGTTGATGCCGCTTCCGCGAATTCCATCCGTGCCGCTGTTCGCGACATTGACGTAGCCGAGGCTGACCGGCCCCGTCGAGGTCAGCGAAATGCCCACGCCGGTCGAGTTCTGGATCGTCCCGCCCGAGCCGTTGTTCGTGCCGCCGCCGTCGCCACTGATGGTGAAGCCGCCCGCGCCCGTCGCGTTGAGGACGATGCCGCTCGCCGCGCCGTTCGACGCGATGCTTCGGAAGGTCAGCCCGCCCGCGCCGATCGTCGTGCTCGCCACGTTGAGCGCCGTGCCAGTCGTCGAGGCGATCGTATTGGCCGTGCCCTGCACGGTGATCGTCCCGCCGCCCGTCGCGCTGAAACCCGCGCCGCTCGTCGTCGTGATCGCCAGCCCGCCACCGGTGAAATTGATCGTCCCGCCGCCGTTGCCCGTCAGGTTCACCGCGGTCGCCGCCCCTGTGCTCAGCGTCTTCGTCCCGCCGCTGAACGTGATCGTCCCGCTGTTGCTGTTCGCCACGCTGATGCCGCTCGTCGTCGTGCTCAGGTTCCCGGAAAAGGTCACGTTCCCCGTCTCGTGATTGTCGATGTTTATGAACCCGCCAACGGTGTTCGTGATCGACCCGGCAATCGTCACCGTGCCGGTATTCGTCGTGCCGGTGATGTCCACGTCCGTGCCGGTCACACTCGTAATCGTCCCGCCCGTCGTCGTGAAGCTGCCGGTAGCGTTGAAGAGCGCGATGCCGCGTGCGCCGCTCGCGTTGATCGAGAGCGACTGGAAGCTCGCGTTGCCCGCCGTGTTCTGCACCAGCACCGCATCGCTGCCCGTGCCGCTGATCGTCGCCGCGCCCATGATCGTCGCATTCGCCGCGGCCGCGCCCGGCGCGCCATTTCCGAAGAGCTGGAAGCCGCGCCCCGGCGTGTTCTGGATCGAGAGCGTGCCGATGGTGTAAGTGCCCGACGGATTCGCCTCGATCCGGAAGCCCTCCGTGCCGCCGCTGCCCGCCGTCCCCGTGCCGATCGTCGTGTTGCCGAAGTTGATGTCCAGCGTCGAGTTGTTGACGAACACGGCCTGCGCCTCCGTGCCGGAGATCGATGTGCTGCCGAGGTTCACCGAGCCGCCCACACTCACGATCCGCATCCCGTGCCCGTTCGTCGTCAGCCCCGAGGTGCCGGTCGAGGCGACGCTGTTGAAAACCGAGCCCGCCGTGAAGCTGCCATTCTCCAGGTCGAGCGTCTTGCCCGTGCCGTTGAGCGTCACGTTGCTCACCGTCAGCGTGCCGAAGTTCAAGCCGAGGATGTCGCGCTGCGAGTTGCCGATCGTGAAACCGGTCAGCGTGTTGTTGCTCGCGAGCGTCACCGCCGCACCCGCGCCCGGCGCGAGCGTCGGCGCCGCACCCGCGGCCGCGACATTGATTCCGCCGACCACCAGCGCCGTGTTCTCGCCGTGCAGAGTCTGCGTGCCCAGCAGCGTGATGCCGCCCGTGTAGCTGCCGCTGTTCACATAGATGATGTCGCCGACGCCGTCCGGCCCCGTCGCGCCGCTCACATCGCCGAGCGTCTTGAACGGATTCGTCGAGCGCCCGTCGCTCGTCCCGGCAAACGCGCTGTCCACATACCACACCTCCTGCGCGCCGAAGTTGATCGTCACCGTGCCCGTGCCGGTCAGGTCGTCGGCGTTGCCGGGAGTGCCGTCGATGCCGTCGTCCGTGAGCGTGTAAGTGAACGTGTCGCTCGCCCCGGCAAAGCCCGCCGCGGGCAGGTAGGTAAAGGTGCCGTCCGACGCGAGATTCACCGTGCCGCCGCCGGCGCTGAGACCATTGACGATCGGCATGAGCGTGAAGCTGTCCCCGAGAAACTCGAAGTCATTCGAGACGACATTCACGCCCGGCACAAACACCTCCGGCCCCGAGCCCGCCGTGCCGCCGACGCGCAGCAGCGTGTTGCGCACGCCGGTGAATGCATCGTCGATCGCCAGCGGCGAGACATTGATCGAGTTCGCCACGAGCGCGAGGTTCGGGTCGTTGAGCAGCTCGGTGAAGCTCATGCCGCTCAGGCTGCCGGGGCCGGTGTTCTGCACCGTCACCGTGTAATGCAGCCGATCGCCCGGATCGGGCACGCCGTCGGCATCGAGATCGGTCGCGAGATTGACTGCGAGATTCACCGTCGCCGCCGGCGCGATGCGCGCTTCGAGTGCTTCGACTAGCAGCGGACGGCGGTGGTCGCGCCGTTTTTTGCGCGAGGTTTTTCGAGGAGCGGATTCCAGTGCGGCGGCGGTTCGGGCGATCATGGCAGGCAGAGCGTTTGGGTTTCGTTTCGGTGTCGGCGCAGGCGACGTGAAATGTCATATGACACGCGGGATTTGGCGAGTCGAAATTGTCCTCATTTTCCGGCGCGCGCAGATTCGCGCTCGCGCTCGCGTCATCGCTCCGCGAACTTCCCGCCATGCTCGCACTGGATCAGGTCGATCGCGCCACCTTCACCCCGCACGTCGGCGAAACTTTCGAGGTCGTCTTCACCGACGGCCGCCTCCCGCTCACCCTCACCGAAGTCCGCCCGCTCGGCGCCGCCCGTCCCGGAGCGCCGCGCGAACCGTTCGCGCTGACCTTCCACGGCGCGCCGAATCTTCGCCTCCCGCAGCACACCTACCGCCTCGAACTTGCCACGCTCGGCGAGATGGAAATTTTCCTCGTGCAGACCGCCGCGAGTGCGGACGCGTCGCAGTTCGAGGCGGTGTTCAGCTAAGATGCGAGCAATGGGGACGGCGCCCCGCCTCCTGTCATCCTGAGCGAGCGAAGCGAGTCGAAGGACCTGTAACATCTTTGGCCGGGCGAAGGCGGCGGGGAAGATATTACAGGTCCTTCGACTACGCGCCGACCACCCTCGCCCACCGGTGCTTCGCTCAGGAAGACAGAGAGAGATGCGCTTCGCGCATACTTCACGACAGAAGGTTTGCGCCACCCGCTTCGTGTGATCATCGTTTGCAAGATGAGCGCCGAGTCGCACGACTACTGGGTTTACATCGTGAGCAACAACACTCGCTCGACGCTCTACATCGGCATCACCAGCGAACTGCGCGTGCGCATCTGGCAGCACCGTAACGGCAGCAAACCCGGCAGCTTTTCAGAGCGATACCACTGCGGGCACCTCGTTTATCACGAGCACTTCGGCGACGTGCGAAACGCCATCGCACGCGAGAAGCAACTGAAAGGCTGGCGGCGGGAGAAGAAGAACAAGCTGATCACCGCGATGAACCCGCGCTGGGAAGATCTCGCGGCGGATTGGTTCGATTGAGCGCCGTGGCGCGAATCGCTGAGATCACTGTCACCCTGAGCGAGCGAAGCGAGCCGAAGGGCCTGTAACATCTTTGGCCGGGCGAAGGCGGCGGGGAAGAAATTACAGGTCCTTCGACTACGCGCCGACCACCTTCGCCCGCCGGCGCTTCGCTCAGGATGACAGAGAGAGATGCGCTTCGCGCATCACACCCACTCCATCAGCAAATACACGGCCTTGTCCTCCCGGACGCGAAACCCCATCCGCCCATACAGCCGCAGCGCCGGGTTGAACTTCTCGACGTGGATCGTCAGCGACTTCCCCGCCGCCCGCGCTTCCTCCTGCAACGCGAGCAGCAGCCGCGTCCCGATCCCGGCCCCGCGATTCGCCGGCAGCAGCGCGATGTCCATGATGCGGATTTCCTTTTCCCAGCGATCGACAAACAGCCGTCCGACCGCGACGCCGTCGCACTCGATGATCGAATACTCCGCGGTCGGATAATGCGCCCGGTAGTGCGCGTCCTGCGCGGTGAACTGCTGGCGGCAGAACGCCGCCTTCTGCTCATCGCTCCAGTCCGTGAGCGCCAGCTCCTCCTCCCGCGTGCTCGCATAGACGGCGCATAGAAACTCCACGTCCTCGCCACGCGCAGGTCGCACCCGGGCCGATCCGCTCAAGTCCGTGGCGGAAAAACGCCCTGCAACGCGATGCAAAAGTAAAACGTAAGATACGGCATCATGTTGTTGTGCGGCGCGTCGCCACCTGCGGGCGCGACCGCCTGACCGGACATGGCCGTAAGGGCCGCCGCCGCCGGAGGCAGGTAGGGCGTGCCTCCGCTGACTCGGGCGAAACTGTTCCCGGCCGGCGTTGACTTGCTGCCCGAAGCGGTCTGCGCCATCAGCGCATGGCTGTGCGCGGGGATCTCGGACTCGAGCAGCGTCACAGTTTCCGATCCGCGGGTTTCTCCTAGATCGTGAAGCGAGAGACCCGGCCCCTGCCCCGGATGCATCGGCGCGCTACCCTGCAGATTGGGCAGGGCAAAGTTCGACTTGCCGTTTCCACCGTAGGTCGTGCCCAACAGCGAAAAGAGCGCCGTGTTTTGCGACAGCGGCAGAAGCTGGCCGTCGCACCACGCCCAGCCCCTTGGTGCAAAGTTGAATGGAAAAATGCGGATCTCGGCGACGAATGGATCAGCCATGGATTAAGTCGGTGAAGGAAAAATGCCGAACAGCGAGATGATGAAATGCACGCAGAGGTATGGCTGGAAGTTACTGTGCGGCTGGCTTCCTCCGACTGATCCCACCGCCTGCGCCGCCATCGGTGTCGTCGCTGGCGCATTGATGTAGGGGAAAAATGACGACGCCTGCGCGACGACATTTCCGCCGGGATTCGTGTCGTTGGCCACGCTGGTCGTCCCCAGAAACGGGTGACTGTGCGCCGGAATCTGATTGGTCGTCAGCGTCACCTCCTCCGCCCCGCCAGTCTCGGCGAGGGTGAAGCCGCTGCCTTGATGAATCGGAATGCGTCCACGCAAATCCGGGAGTGCAAAGGTGTTCTGCCCGTCGCCGCCGTAGGTCGTGCCGATGAGCTGAAAGAGCGTCTCATTCTCCGAAATCGGCAGGATCTGCCCTTCGCAGAACATCCAGCCCGCGGGAGCGAAGTTGCCCCCGAACATCCGAATCTCACCAACATAAGGTTGAGCCATGGCGCGTGGATTAGGTTGGTGAGGGAAAGATGCCCTGCAGCGCGATGCAGAAGCTCAGGGTGAGAAACGGCTGCATATTCTGGTGGGCCTGGCCGCCGCCGGCATTCGCGAGCGTCGCTGCGTTGAGCGCGACCAGATTCTGAGGCGCCGTGTAAAGTTGAGTGGCCGTCCCGGCGAGCAGGTTGCCCGCAGCGACGATCGCCGTTCCGGACGTGTTCGATCCGTTCGCCACATGCGTGTGCGTCGGCAATTCCGCGATCGAAAGCGTGTGGCCCTGCTCGCCGCCGCGCTCGCCGAGCACGTGGGTGCCGCCGACGTGGATCGGCGTCCGCGCGCGCAGGTCGGGCAGGCCAAAGTTGGTGATTCCGTTTCCGCCGTAATTCGTGCCGAGCAGCGAGAAGAGCGCCTGGTTCTGGGCGATCATGAGCAGTTGTCCGTCGCACAGCGCCCAGCCCTTCGGTGGGAAGACAAAGGACATGATGCGGATTTCGGAAAGGAAAGGTTCGGCCATCGAAGGAGTTGAGAGTTGAGAGAAGTTAGCCGGCGAGAGCGGCGCGGGTGCGGAGTTGATCGAAGCGGTCGCCGCCGCGCAGCCAGCCGCCTGCAGCAGTGTCGGCGTCGGCGCCGAGGAGTGCGGCGATCCAAACGGCAGGATTCGGCGCGCCGTCGCCGGCCAGTTCGGCTTTCGCGGCGCGGATCGCGTCCGCAACGTTGATGCCGAGCGCCGTCCGCAAGCTGCTCGCGACGAGCCGCGACTTGAGCACCGCCTCGATTTCCTCGACAGACGCGCCGCCGGTCCACGTCGCCAGCCGCGCGAAAAGCACCGCGCACACGGCCTCAGCCACTTCAGGCCGCGCACCGCTCGCGCCGAAGACGCGATTGCGCATCCGTTTGAATCCGAGCGTCCTCTCCAGCCCGAGCCGGCGCGACTCGATGAAGCCGTCGAGCAGTTGCGCGAAAGCCGCCGCCACCTCCCGCGTCGAGCGCGTCAGTCTCAGCCCGCGCGTCCCACTCGCGCGCAACGGATCGGCCAGTCGCCCCGTCGCCGGATCGTAGGCGAGCGACTCGTGATCGAAACCCACGCGCGCTCCCGCCAGCTCCGCGAGCCGTGCGTCGAACACTTCCCCCGGCAGGAGTTCGACCGACACTTCGCGTCCACCGACCATGAAAAACACCGTGCTGCCGCTCGCGTAGAGACCGGGAAACTTCGCCGTCGCGAGCACATCGCCGAGCACGCGGAGATTTCTCACCGCTGCGATCCAGCGCGCGGGCGCAACCGCGTCCCCCCGCAGCCGCGCGAGCACCGCGCCGCCGATCAATCTCACCTCGGATGCAAACCCACGAAGCCAGTCGAGCACCGCCTGGTCCTGCGCCGAGAGAGCGAGCTGCACGGTCCGGGCGGCTGCGCGGGAAGAATTGCCCGCTCCGAGAAACCCCGCCATGGCAGTCAGCCCGGCACTATGAAGAAAATGGCGTCGTCCGAGATGCATGTTTTTAAGAAAGGCGATCGGCTCGGTGGAGTCTGTTTGTCCGTGATCGATCGAACGTTGTCAATGGGCGCACGGTCCACGAAAAGAAGCCAGCGCTGTGCCGCTGCGCACTGCCAATTCCGCGATGACTCCGCCCGACGAACTCGAATCCCGCCTCCGCGACTGGCTCGCGCACGACCTCGCCGAGATTTCCAAATCAACGATGCCGTTCGGAAAATACGGCCCGGATCATTTCCCACCGCGCGGAGTGCCGCTCTACGATCTGCCGGTGGAATACCTCGCGTGGTTCGAGCGGAAAGGTTTCCCGAAAGGCCGGCTCGGCGAGCTGCTGCGCATCGTGCATCAGCTCAAAACCGACGGCTGCGACGAGGTCTTCGACGAATTCCGCCGCCGCCGCGGCGGGCGGACGAAGCTGCGCGAGAGCTGACACTCCCTGTCATCCTGAGCGACCCTGAGCGAGGCCGAACGGGGAGTCGAAGGACCTCTAGTATCTTCCCCCTGCCGCGACGCTCTCTCCGGAAGGAAAAGAAGTCACAGGTCCTTCGATTTCGCTCAGGATGACTGCTACCAAAAGCAAAGCGGGAGGCTCGTGAAAGCCTCCCGCTCGCTGTGACGCGCCGCCCGTGGGCGGCACGAAAGTATTCGAGTGCTGGTTATTCCTTCTTCGCGCCGCCTTCGGGCCTCTTGCCACCTTCAGGCCGCTTGCGGCCTTCGCCGCCGGGGCCGCCGGGGCCGCCGCCCTGCTTCATGCGCTCGGCCATCGCGGTCTTATATTTCTCCTGCTGCTCGGGCGTGAGCACGGCGAGCACCTTTTCGTTCTGCGCCTTCATGAACTCGCCGAACTTCGCACGGCGTTGATCTTCCGGAAGATCGCGCAGCTTGCCCATTTCTTCGCGGCCGCCCTCGAAGATCGCCTTGATCTTGCCTTCCTGCTCCGCGTTCAAGCCGAGCGTCTCGGTCATCTTTTTCATGCGCTCCTCGGGGCTCACACGACCGGCTTGACCACCGGGGCCGCCGGGGCCGCCGGGACGCGCAGCGCCTTCGCGCTTCGGCCCGTCAGGCTTCTTGTCTTCCGCCGAAGCGGTGAGGGGTGATGCGGCCAGGGCCGCGACAGTGAGGGTGAGTATGAGGTTTTTCATCGTGGCTGACGTGAACCCCGCGCTCTCGCGACGGTTGCAAGCGTAGCGCAGATTTTTTTCCCGCTTGAGCGCCTCCGCACCCGCCCCCACCTTCGCCGCCCTTTTTATGACCACTCCCAAAG
>JBEBGD010000029.1:0-53357 GCA_040081625.1 Chthoniobacteraceae bacterium | reverse complement strand
GAATCGCAGGCGCTGTCACCCGACAATAATCCACACGCGGGTGATGATTCGGCTCCACTCAACTTTGCCGTTACCGCCGGTTCGGTTAAATGAACGAAGCCACACTCGCAGCCCAATGACTTTCATCCACGTTCCCCGACTTCCAATCAGTTCGATGCGCCTTCACCGCATCGGAATGACGGTGCTCTGGGCGCTGGCATCGGTGCTGTCGGCATCCGCGCAGGCCGACTGCAAAGAACCGGCGGAGACTTCCGCGCGGCCGGTTGCGGTCGATCCCGAAGTTCGGATTCGGGCCATCGGCGGAGACGAGGTTCGTCCGTTTTTCTGCGAAGGTTCGGCGGGGCGGGTGGCCGTGTTGCTGTTCGTCACGACCGATTGCCCGATCGCAAATCGCTACGCGCCGGAGATCGAAAGAATCCGCGCGGACTTCGAGGGCAAAGGTCTGCGGATGACGCTCGTGCATGTCGATTCCGGTCTGACGGAAAAAGCGGCCGGCGATCATGCGCGCGAATACGCGCTGAAAGCGCCGGTCGTCATCGATCGGACGCATCGCCTCGTGGCCGCCACCGGGGCGAAAGTCACGCCCGAGGCTGTGGTCATCGATCACGCCGGGCGCATCCGCTACCGCGGCAGGATCGACGACCAAGTCACCGGCTACGGCGACCGGCGCATGGCCGCGACCATGCGCGATCTGCGCGACGCCATCGCCGCGGTGCTGGAAGGCCGCCCCGTCAAAAGTCCCGAGACGCCGGCGATCGGCTGCCTGATCCCCCGGCTCCGGTAGGCGCCAGCGCGATCTTCACGGAGCGACCTGCCGCAGGCTGGCCCGGGCTTGTTCGCGCTCGTCGCGATCCAGCATACCGTCACCGTTTGCGTCGAAACGCGTGATCGCCTTTTCGCGAAGTTCTCCGAAAAGAGTCAGCTTGTCCGGCCGCACAATGTGGCTGCCTGCGGTCCAGACGAGATGCTCGCGCTCGGCGGCGCGCAGCTTTTTCATCCCGGCGGCGGCCTGCTTCCCATCGCCCTCGGGAATCACAAACAGATCGATGCTGCCCATCTCATCGAACGACTCGAAACCCCAGCGGACACGCACCGGCGGGACCACGGGATTGTCCGAAGACTTGGCGGAATTGTCCCACACCACGCGGGCTTCGAGCCGCGTGCCGGCGGGCAGCGATACCTCGTGGGCGAAGCGATATTCCTCCTGCCAATCCATGTCCCAATCGGGGATGTTGAGCAGCACGAGCGACTTGCCGCCGGGCAGATGCGCGGTCATCGAGAGCGATCGTCCGCGGTAGTGCGAATGCGGATGCGCGCCGAAGGCCCGCACCGCGACGGGCAACTCGAAGGAATCCGTGACCACCGTCTCCTCCGCGCCGGGCGCGAGATCGATGCCGGAGAAGGCGCCGAACAAGGGCGGCAACTGGATGCTGGTAAATGACCGCACGGGCGCCCGGTCGGTGAAGTAGAACCCGATCTGCGAGCGCTCCTGCTCGGGCTTTCCGCTGAGATGAAAGTGGGTCTGGATGACGATGTCGCTCCCGGCGGGCAGATGGTGCGCGAGCCCCTCGGGCAACGGCCGCGGACTCGCTCCGGGAACCCAGCCGCCGATGCTGTGTCCCGTGCCTTCGCCGACCGGCATCTCGGTGAAGCCGGGCTCGGGATCGGCGGCGTCGATCTCCCGCGCGCGGCCTTTGGTATCCACGTAGAAAAGTGCGTGATGCACGACCTCGGGGCGCGAGGGACGGAACTCGACCGCCTTCAAATACCGGCCTTCGCGCAGACCCGTCGGAAGGACGAAGTTGCGATAAATGTCGGGCCCGTCGGCGGGCAGCGCGTAGGCCTGATCCATGGTGAGAATGAGGTCGGGTTCGCCAATTCGCCAGCCTTTCGGGTATTGGCGCGGCGCGGGGAGATGCTGCGGGTCGCCTTCGGGAAGAGCCGCCTCGACCCACTTGCGAAGCAGCGCGATTTCCGCTTCGCGCAGCCGGCGATCACCGGCCAGCGGGACATCCCCGCCGACCGCGTGCCACGGCGGCATGTCCCGCTTTTCGATCACGCGGAGAATGGTCTTCGCCTTCCGGCTCACCGCCGCGTAGTCCGTCAATCCGAACGGCGCGCCTCCGCCCTCGCGATGACAGCCGACGCAGCTCTCCTGGAGCAGCGGTGCGACTTCGCGGGAGTAGGTGATTTCCTCGCCGCGAGCGGGGAGGAGCAGGGCGGGGACTGCGGCGAGGGCGAAAAGCTTTTTCATGTCGGGCTCGGGAGAGCTTTGGCGGGCGGGGTGCGGTGAAATTTTTCGATCAACCACGGCAGCACCATGAGATCGGCGAGCAGCGCCGTGATTGCAACGATGCCCAGCGTCACGCCCGTCCAGCGCATCGTGGTGAAACTCGATCCCAGAAAGCAAAGCGCCGAGATGAGCAGCACGACGGACGTGAGCACGATGGCGAAGCCGGTCGAGACGATGGCCTCGTCCATCAGCGTGCGCAGGTCGCCGTCGGGTTTTTCTTTCTGCAACTGCTTGAAGCGCACCATGAGGTGAATGGTGTCATCGACCGCGAGACCGAGGCCGACGGAGAAAACGATGAGAATGCCGAGGTGGAGCGAGGCGCCGATCCAGCCGCTGATTCCGGCCACGACGAGCAGCGGCACGGCGTTCGGCACGAGACAAAGCAGCGCGAGTTTGGCCGAGCGCAGCACGACGACGAGGATGGCCGTGATCATGGCCAGCGAACACGCGAGGCTGGTCATCATCGTTTTCGAAATGAGCGTGGTGCTTTCGTAAAACATCGGGAATGCCCCGTTGAGCTTCATCGTGGCGTCCTTCGGGAGCTGGGCAGCGTATTCAAGGACTCGCGCGCGGAACGTTTCATACGCATCCGTGCCGAAACCGCGCATCCGGTAGAAAACGATGCAGGCGCGGTCGAGTTTGCGGTTGAGCAGATTCTCGGGAAAGGCGCCGCCGGTGCTCAGCGCCTGCACGCCCAGCATGGGTCCGTCGCCGGTCTCCACCACTTCCGGCGCGAGCGTCATCCGCACGGCATCCACGTAAGAGCGCGAACCCGAGATGCCGCGAAAAGTGCGCAGCTCGTTTTGCATCCGCTCGACCAGCGCAAAGATTTCCGGATCGCGGAGGTTCGCGCGCAGATCGACCTCGATGCGGTCCAGGCCGCGGAAGTGCTCGGCGAACCAGTAGCCGTTGCGCACGACCTCGAGCGATTCCGGCAGTTCGCGGTCGAGGGACGAATCCATCTTCGTCCGCACCACGCCCGCCGAGAGGATCACGAACAGGACCGTGACCGGCGCGGCGAAGCGGCGCAGCAGGCGCGTATCGAGCAGCGACCGCAGCGAGGTGGGCGCGCCTTTTCCCGGAAAAAACACCAGCGCCACCGGCAGAAAAACGATGACGGTCACGTAGGCAACCACGACCCCGATCGCGCACCAAAGGCCGAAGTCGAATATCTCCTCGTGCCGCACCACGAGCAGGCTCGCGAACCCGCAGGCGGTGGTGAGCGAAGTGAGCGCGCAGGCCTTTCCCACGCTGCGAAACATCTCCCGAAGCGAATCGCGAATCCCCAGTCCGTCCGCGCGCGCGTCGTCAAATTTCTGCTGAAGATGGATCGCGTCCGCGAGGCCGATGATCAAAATCAACCCCGGTCCCGCCAGGTGCATGACCTCGAACCGCTGGTCGGCGAGGATGAAGATCGCGAGATAGAATGCCAGCGCCGACGCCGAGACCAGCACCGGCAGATAGGCGCGCCGCAGCGTCCGCATGAAAAACGGGATGACCAGCAGCAGCGCCACCATCTCGAACAGGATCAGCGAACGGAAATTCGAGCGCAGTAAATCGCCCATCTGCTGGAGCAAATATTCGGTGCCGACGACCCGGATTTTCGCGCCCGGCCACGGCGGATCGAGCGTGCGGTCCACCGCGTCGTGCAGCGCCCGAAGCTTGGCACCTTTCGCCTTGATGACGTAGAGCGCCACCGATTTCAGGTCGCGCGAAACGAGGTTGCCCTTGAAGGTCTCCATGCCCGGCCCGTCGCCGAGCATGAGCGGTTCGTTGCCGGTGCCGCCGAGCCGCGCCCATTCGTCGAGCGTGAATCCGTCGAGCTTCAAATCGAGGAGCAGTTTGGGCGAAATCACCGTCTTCACCTCGGACAGTGCCCGGATCTTTTCCGCCCACGCCTCGGCCGCGCGCAGATCGTCGATCGTCAGAATGCGATCCGCGGAGGCGCTGAGCATGACGTGCCCGTCGGATGGCGGGAAAGTGGAGTAAAAATTCTTCACTTCCGAGACGCGGTCCTCGTCGCCGCGCAGCATTCGACCCAGATTGAAACTGAACGCGAGCTGGGGAATCAGCCACAGCGCCCCGACGACGGCAGCGATCCAAATGATCGCGAGCGGCCACCGTCCCCGCACGAGAAATGAAACCCAGCGTTCGAGCATCACGGAGTAAGTTGGCGGGCCGGGTTTATGTCAATGGCCGGCCACGGATGCGGCGAGTTCGGCCTTCAGCCGTGCGGCGACCTCTGGATGTTCGCGAATGACATTGCGCGCCTGACGCGGGTCGGCGGCGAGATCGTAGAGCTGCGCGTCGGGCGCGTCGGGCATGTAGCGGCCATCGCCCACGTCGTTGTTTGCCTGCCCGGCGAATTTCAACGCAGCCGCGCCGCCGAGCAGATGTTCGCCGGGCCGTTTTCCGCCGAAGCCGCCGCCGCCGCGCGCTCCGATGTAGAGCCACCGGCCGTGACGGAGCGCGAGGTTCTCTTTTTTGTTCGGCGCGAAGACCGCGCGGTCGCGGATCGGCTGGTCCGGCGTGCCGGTCAGCGCGGGCAGGATGTTCAAGCTATCCGGTCCGTCCGCGGCGGAGAGCTTCGCGCCGGTGAGTGCGGCAAAGGTGGCGAGCAGGTCCACATTGCAGATGAGCTGTTCGGACACCGAGCCCGCTTCGATCTTCCCTGGCCAGCGCGCGATGAAAGGCACGCGATGCCCGCCTTCCCACGCGTCGAACTTGAACCCGAGCAGATCCCCATTCAGCCGGTGCCCGGCCTTCCACGCTTCCTGGCCGCTGACATTCAGCATGCCACCATTGTCACTGGTGAAGATGACGAGCGTGTTGTCGCGCAGCGTGAGTTCATCGAGCGTGCGCATCACTTCGCCGACCATCCAGTCGAGTTCGTGGATGAAGTCGCCATAGCGGCCGCACTCGCTCGTGCTTTTGAACCGCGGGCCGGGCGTGAACGGGTGGTGAATGTGCGGCGTGGAGAAGTAGAGAAAAAACGGCCGCTTCGCGTGCGCCCGCATCCACGAGAGCACTTTTTCCGTGAGCGTCGCGCCCACTTCCTCGTCTCGGTAGAGGTCGTGCGCCGCCTGCCCGCCAGAGATCGCGGGCGTCATCATCTTTTCCGGGAAAATCTGCGTCGGCGGAGTGCCGCCGTAGCGCAGCGGATCGGCGGGATTGAGCCCGACCACGCGACGATCTTCCACCCAGACAAAGGGTGGGTGGCTGTTTACCACGGGGATGCCGAAGAAGTGATCGAAGCCCAGCTCAAGCGGCCCGGGCTTGAGCTCGGCATTCCAGTCCGGCTTTTGCCGGCTGCCGAAACCGAGGTGCCATTTGCCGAAGCAGGCCGTCGCGTAACCCTCGCGTTTGAGCAGGCTCGCGATGGTCATGCGCGCCGGATCGATCACCAGCGGGCTCGCGTTCATCACCGGCCCCCAGTGGTTCTTACGAAAGGGATACTCGCCCGTGAGCAGCGCGTAGCGCGACGGCGTGCAGACCGCGGACGCCGAGTGCGCGTCGGTGAAGCGCCGTCCTTCCGCGGCGAGGCGGTCGATGTTCGGCGTCTTCACCTTTGTCGCGCCGTAACATCCCACGTCACCGTAGCCGAGATCATCGACGAAGATGAGGACGATGTTGGGCGTTTCCGCCGATGCGACGGCGCCGAGTGCGAGGATGAGCAGGAGGAGAAGTTTCATCTGAAGGACGATCGGGAGGACCGCACCGTCGCAGACTTTTCCGTTGTTCGCAGCCGACGAAAATCCACCTTCGTGCGGCGGAAAGCGCGCGGCATACTCGGTCCCACTCATGGCAGAAACCACGCCACTCACCGAGACCACCATCGACGGCCCGCGCACGCGGCGCTGGTTCATCGAGGCGAAGGACTGCGCGGAACTCGCGGCGTGCCGCATCGCGCGGCTCGGCTTCGATGAAGCGCGCGCGCCTTACCGCCGCGTGCGGCTGCGGCCCGAAGGCAGCTTCTTCCTCGACTGCGTGGAAGGCCGCGGGCGCATCCTGCTCGATGGTCGCTGGCAACGCCTCGGCGCGGGCGCGGTGTGCATGGCGCCACCGCGCGTGCCGAATTCATTTCACGCGACCCCGACCCAAAGCTGGTGCTTCGCATGGGTGCGCTACGACGAGCCGCCTTGGGTGAACCCGCTGGTGGGCGCGGGCTCGCCGGTGCGCGCGGCGAGTGGTGCGGGAGAAATCGCGCGCATCGTCGCCGGGCTGCGCGCGGAGTGGGAAGGCGCCCGCGACCCGCAAATGATTCATCATTGGGTGAGCCTGCTGCACGCGAGCACCCGCCGGCTCGCGCAGCCGTGGCGCAACAACGACCGGCTCGGCGCACTGTGGACCGAGGTCGCCGCGAATCTCGCCGCCGACTGGTCGCTCGCCACGATCGCCCGCCGCGCGCACGTCAGCCCCGAGCACTTGCGCCGCCTGTGCCTCCGCGAACTGGGCCGCAGCCCGATGCAGCATCTCACGTCCATCCGCATTCAGCGCGCGCAGGAGCTTCTCGAAAAGACGGCCGACAAGCTTGAAGCAATCGCGCCCGAAGTCGGCTACGACAGCGCGCTCGTCTTCTCTCGCGCCTTCAAACGCTGGGTCGGTCTCAGCCCGAGCGAATACCGCCAGCGCCGCTGATCGCGCAGCGTCAGCGCGGCGCGAGCTTCACGACCAGCGCGTCATAGCCGATCGTGCGATCGTATTTCGCCTCGTGCTCCACGTGCTCGTCGGCTTTTAGAATTTCAATCCGCCCGACGCGCTCGACGCACTTTTGCAGCAGCGTGCGCAGGATGAGCCGCGCGTGCGGCGCGCCGAGGCAGAGGTGCGTGCCGAAACCGAAGGCGATGTGCGGATTCGGCTTCCGGTCGAGCCGAATGTCGTGCGGCTCGGGGAAGGCGGCCTCGTCGAGATTCGCCGACGACCAGCAGAGCGAAATGCGCTCGTTGGCCTTCACCGTCACGCCGTTCACGTCCGTGTCGTGCGGGCAGACGCGGCCGATGTGCGTGAGCGGCATGAAAACGCGGAAGAACTCCTCGCTCGCGAGCGTGATCCGCTTCGGGTCCGCGCGCAGCCACTCCAGCGCCTCGGGCTTCTCCGCCAGATAGCCGAGCGCACACGAGATCGTGTGGATGATCGTGTCGCGCCCGCCGGCGAAGGCGAGGTTCGCGAAGCCCATGCACTCCTCGCGTGTGAGCTTGCGCCCGCGGAAGTCCGCCTGCACCAGCGCGCTGAAAAAGTCCGGGCCCGGATTCACCTCCGCGCGGTCGAACTGCGCGCGCAGATACTCCTCGAGCACGTTGCCGCTTTTAAACTCGCCGCCGGTGACTTTGAAAACGTGGATGCCCCAGCCGATCCACGTCTCAGCCTCGGACTCCGGCACGTTGAGCAGATACGTGAGCGCGCGAGACTGCACCGGCAGCGCGAATTCATTCACGATCTCGATCGACTCGCGCGCGAGCGCCTGCACGAGCATCCCGTCGATCAGCGCCTCGACCTGCGCGATCATCGCGGGATCTTTTGCCCGCTGGAAGAACGGCTCGACGATCTCGCGATACTCCGTGTGCTCGGGCGGGTTCGTTTCGATCGGGAGCTGGCGCATCGTGCGCACCTCCTCTTCGCTCGGGATCGGCACGCGGAACGGCGCATCCGAGCTGAATGTCTGCCAGTCCTTCGCCGCGCGCCGCACGTCTTCGTGGCGCAGAATCATGGTGATGTTCTCGCCATGAAACGGGCACTGGAGCACGCCGGAGTCTTTGCGCGCGTCGCGGAAGGGATCGGAGAATGCAGGCATGGGAAGGCAGGTTATTCGCGGGAAAGCCCGCCGTCACCGCGAATCCGGGCGATTGGAGAGTGCCGGGTTCGGGGAGTGCGAAACGCGTGCCGATTCCTGGGTCCTTCGTGGCGACGATGATTCGATCAACGATCGCCGGGGACCTGCCAGGCGACGCGATGGAAAGAAGGAATATCGCCGTTCCATTTGGCCGGCTCGGTGCGCTGACAGTTGAACGCCTTCATCTCGTCCGCTCTGATGAAAGACAGTTCATGGCGGGCTGTTTCGGCAGCGTTGCCGTCCAAGTATCGAGGCGCGCCTTCAGCCGCATGACTTCGGCGGCTTCCTGTTGGCTCAGGTTGGTTTTCTCAAATCCATCCTCCGGGAGGCGGAACAACTCCACCCGCTGCGCGTCCCGGCTGAGCAGCAATTTTCCGTCGCCTTCGCGCACCGCGAGCGCGGGCCAGTTGTCGCCGGTTTTCGTAGCGGTCGTCCATTGCCAGAAGATCGGCCTGATTCGCCGCGGGTTCGGTTTTCCAAGCAACGCTGCGGTCTGGTCAACGCCATCGGGTTGGTATCCATCCGGCAGTTTCGCTTCCGCAAGCGCGCAAAACGTGGGCAGCAAATCGACGGCGGTGATCGGTGTGGCAGCGTCGATTTTTCCAGCGGGAATCTTCCCCGGCCATCGGGCGATGAATGGCACACCGATGCCTCCTTGAAGCAGCGACCGCTTCCGACCGCGATGCCCGCCGGTGGTGCCGACGGAAGCGAAGCTGCCGAGGCCGGGACCGGTCGATTCGTCCTCGGTCACTCGCCGGCTCGCGGGCCCGGTGTTCTCGGGGCCGTTGTCAGCGCTGAAGACGACGAGGGTGTTGTCACTGACGCGGAGCCGTTCCAGCGCCGCGAGCAACTCGCCGATGCGCGCGTCCGCGTGCGCCAGCACGGCGGCGTAAATGCGGTCGGCTTCGTTCGTGAGATGGGCGAACTTTTCGAGATACTCCGGCTTGGGATAATGCGGCGTGTGCGGCTCATGCATCCAGAGATTGATGAAGAACGGCGTTCGCGCCGCGTGGCTTTTCTCGATGAAGGCGATCGAGTTCTTCACATCGTCATGCACCGGCATTTGCGGGCCGGAGCAGTTGAAGGCGCCGTAAGCATCGTAGCCGTATTCGAGAGGACGCGGAGAGTCCGCCACCATGGTGTTGCTGAGGTGCCACTTGCCGTAGTGCGCGGTGGCGTAGCCCGCCTGCTGCAACAGGCGCGGCAGCATCACCGCCTTCGGATCGAGCCAGTCCGGCATGCCGCGCTGCACATGACTCTGCACCGTGGCGAAGTGCCCATGAATGCTGTGCCGCGCAGGAAACTGTCCGGTCAACACAGCCGCCCGGCTCGGCGAGCAGACGCCACTGGCGACGGTGAACTGCCGGAAGTCCGTCCCCTCGCGAGCAAGCCGGTCGAGGTTCGGCGTCTTAACATACGGATGCCCGTGACAGCCCAGATCCCCCCAGCCCCAGTCATCGGCGAAGATGAAGACGATGTTCGGTTTCTCCGCAGCCCGGGCGGCGAAGGAAAGCAGACCGATGAGAGCAGCGAGGCGGAGCGTGCTTAGGCGGGAGGTGGGCATGGCGCAAGAATCGCGATGCAACCGGCCGGATCAATTCTGCTCCTGCGCCTTTTTCTTTTTCTGCTCCGGCGTGCGTTTCTTCTTCTTCACCGGCACGGGCATGCCCGCGGTCTGCTTCTTCGCTCCCGCTTTGACCGGGTCCGCCATCACCCCGAGCCAGGCGTCGTGGAGCTTCGTGAGTTCCGCGACTTTCTCCGGCATCGCCGCGGCGAGATCGTTCTTCTCGGACACGTCCGTGCCCAGGTCGAACAATCCCACGCGACCCTTCTCACTCACGACTTTCCAATCGCCCGAACGCACTGCCCACCAGCCTTCGTCGCTGCCGGAGCACCAGAACAAGTCTCGCGCGGACGCCGGCTTCCCGCCGCGCAAGACCGGCAGGAGATCGATCCCATCGAGCGCCCTGTCGGCGGGCGCGGGCAGGCCCGCGGCGGCGAGCGCGGTCGGGAGAAAGTCGAGCGAACTGACCACGGCCTGACTCTCCCCGGCCTTCAGCTTCGCCGGCCAGCACACGAGAAACGGAACGCGGATGCCGCCCTCGTAGTCCTGATGTTTGCCGCCGCGCAACGGGGTGTTCACCGCCGTCTGCGCGAGCGGGCCGCCGTTGTCGCTCGTGAAAAAGAGCAGCGTGTTCTCCCACACGCCCTCGGCCTTCAGCGTCGCGACGACCTTCCCGATCGCGTCGTCCATCCGCTTGCCCATCGCGAGCAGCGTGTCGCGATTGGTGTCGCCGGTGTTGAACTTCGCGATCTCATCCGCCGGCGCCTGCAGCGGCGCGTGGACGGCGTTGAACGCGAGATACACGAGGAACGGTTTCGACTTTCTCCGCGTGATGAACGCCGCCGCTTCCTCGCCAAGTCGGTCGGTGAGATAGCCCGTCTCCTCCACCGGAGTCGTGCCGCGATAGATCGGATCGTTCGGGTCGTTCAGCTTGAAATAATCGTGCGCGCCGCGGCCGAGGAAGCCGAACACTTCATCGAACCCGCGCAGCGCCGGGCTCCACTCCGGCGTCGGGCCGAGATGCCATTTTCCAAACTGCGCCGTCGCGTAGCCCGCCGGCTTGAAATGCTGCGGGAAGATCTTCTCGCTCATCGGCAATCCGCTGCCCGCCTCGCCGCCGGTGTAGAGCCCGAGCCGCTGCTGATAGCGCCCCGTCATCAGCCCCGCGCGCGTCGGCGAGCACACATGGCCGCTCACGTAGCCCTGCCGGCAGATGACGCTCTCCTTCGCGAGCGCGTGGAGATTCGGCGTCGTGACTTCCTTCGGGTGCTGCGGATTGAACAGCACATCCGCATAGCCGAGATCGTCGGCAACGATGATGACGATGTTGGGCTTCGTCGCCTCGGCGGCGAAACATGGAGCGAGGGTCAGACTCAGGCAGGCGAGGAGCAGGGCGATCGATTTCATGAGATGAACGGGACCGGGTGTTTTACCGCGAGTTTGCGGTTCCCTTGAGATGTTTGCCGAAAAACTCCGCGCACGTTCGCACCGCGAGATCGAAGTTGCGCTGCTGTCCCAGGAACGCGTGCGGACCTTGAGGGATGAGGGTCAGGCCGGTCTCGATGCCGAGCCGCTTCAGGTCTTCACGGGCCTCGTCCGCGTGCGTGCTGGGATCATCGAGCTCACCCGTTACGAAAACGAGCGGCGGATCGGATTTGTCGAGATGGTGACGCGGTGAGGCGAGCGCGTAGGTTTGTGGAATCGCATCGAGCGAGCCGCCGAGGAACGGACGGTAGTGCGGATTTTCCGGCGCGTTCGAGAGGGTGCGGATACGGTCCGTTTCCAGGTCGCTCTGTGCGCCCATCGCCACGCCTGCCTGCACCGAACTCGACTCGCTCGCGTTCCCTCCGTTCCCTTCGAGGTGCGCCACGCCGCCACTCGTGGCGAGCAACGCCGCGAGATGTCCGCCCGCGGACAGGCCCGTCACTCCGATTGCTTTCGGATCGATGCCCATCTCCTTGGCGTTGGCGCGCAGCCAGCGGACGGCCGCCTTGCAATCCTCGATCTGTGCCGGGAAGATTTTTTCGCCCGACAACCGGTAGCTGATCGTAGCCGTGACGAAACCGCGAGCCGCCAGAGCTTGCGCGAGAGGCGCCATGCTCGTGCGCGTGCCCTGAAACCAGCCGCCGCCGTGGATGCAGACAATCGCCGGCAAGGCCGTTCCGCGTTCCTTCGGCCGGTAGAGATCCAGATGAAGCTCCCGGTCACCGTAACGCGCGAAAGTGATGTTGGTGTGAGCCTCGAGTTGCGCGAGCGTTTCGGCGGGAATCACGGTGCGTAGGGCGGCTGCTTTCGCCGCGGCTTCAGCGCCATTCAACCGCGGGAGACACAGGACACCAAAAAGGAGGAGAAGAAGGAACATTTTCATAGGAAGGAGAATACCGCGTCAGGCGCCGGTTGGTGGAAACGAAATAATGATTGTCCTCCCGGATTCCATCGCGTGACGGGCGCCACCGGCAAGCAGCAGACAGACGTTGATCGGTAAAGGCCCGGCGGGGCGTAGGAAACCGGGGCATTTCCACCGCCCCATCAGCGCGCGACGCGTTCCCGGAAAGTGGTCGGGCACCCGAAAGGCCGCCCTACACGTTCGCGCGGGATCATCGCGCCGTGCGACTGCGAGCCTGATACTCGGCGAGCAACACCTTCAGCCCGGTCGCGATTGCGGGATTTTCGCGGGCCACGTTCCGCGTCTGACGCGGATCGGCGGCGAGATCGTAGAGTTGCTCCACCGGCGCGTCGGGTTTGATGCGCCCGTCCTCGACATCGCTGTTCACTTCGCCCGCGAACTTCAGCGCAGCAGGACCGCCCAGCAGATGCTCGCCTGGCTTCGTCGCGGTGAAGCCGCCGCCGCCACGCGCGCCGATGTAGAGCCAGCGGTCGCGACGCAGCGCGAGGTTCGCTTTCCTGCTCGGCGCGACGGCGCCGAGGGCAAGGATAAGCAGGAGGAGATGTTTCATCGGGAGGACGATCGGGAAGCCCGCACGCTCGTAGATAGTTCGGCGGTTCACATCCGACGAAAATTAACCTTCGTGCGGCGAAAAAAACGCGCGGCGTCCCCGGTCCACCTCACCGCTTCGCCAGAGTCCCGGTATCGCGCCGGTAGTCCGGGCAGCCTGCGCGTTCCCCCGAAAACGCCTCCGCACGATCGCCACTTTGGACTTCGGACCCGTTGGATTGTCTCCACCGTGAAAGCCCTCCTCACCGTCTCCCTCGTCCGCAGCGCAGCACTGCTCACGCTCCTTTCGACCAACGCGCTCGCGGCGGACTGGCCGACCTACCGCGCCGACGCCGCGCGCAGCGGCTACACCGCGGAGACGATTCCGAATCAACTGCGGCTGCGCTGGGAGTTCCGCGCCGCGCAGACGCCGAGGCCCGCGTGGCCCACCTCAGAGCGCATCGACTTCGACCTCGCCTTCCAGCCGATCATCGTCGGCGAGCTCGTGCTGTTCGGAAGTTCCGCGGATGATCAGGTGTATGCGCTCGATGCGGCGACGGGCGCGATTCGCTGGCGGTTTTTCAGCGAAGGGCCGATCCGCTTTGCGCCGGCGGCGTGGAAGGATCGCGTCTTCGTTGCGAGCGACGATGGCTGGCTCTACGCGCTCGCGCTCACGGATGGCGCGGTGCTTTGGAAACATCGCGCGGGGCCGAAGCCGGCGCGCGTAATCGGCAACGAGCGGATGATCTCGCACTGGCCCGCGCGCGGCGGGCCGGTGATTTGGAACGACGTGGTTTATTACGCGGGCGGCATCTGGCCAAGCGACGGCGTCTTTCTCCACGCACTCGACGCGGCGACGGGGCATCCGCTTTGGTCGAACAGCGAGACGGGCCGCATGTTGATGAAGCAGCCGCACGGCGGCGCCGAGGCGCTCAGCGGCGTCGCACCGCAAGGCTACCTGCTCGCGACCGACGACGCGCTCATCGTGCCCACGGGGCGCGCGGTGCCGGCGGTGTTCGAGCGCGCTGACGGCAAGCTGCGTTACTATCACCTGCAAAAGAACGGGCAGCGCGGCGGCACGCGCGCGGTGCTGACCGATGCGTATTTCCTCAACTCCGGCTGCCTCTTCGACGTGGCCGCGGGCGAGATGGCGTCGCAGCTCGGCATGGGCTCGGCGGTGGCAGTGCCCGGCGGGCTGATCCGCGCCGAGGGACGCTCGCTCGCGAGCTATCGGTGGAAGGACATCGAGAAGATCGATCGCAAGGGCCAGCCGCAGAAAGTGCGCGCGCTCGAGCAGGAGAAAATCGTGCCCGTGGATCGCGAGGTGACGGAGTTCATCATCGCTGGGAGCGAAGCGGTGGTCGGCGGCGACGGACAAGTCACCGCGATCGACTACAACAGCCAGCGCACGCAGTGGTGGAGACACGCCGTGGACGGCCGCGTGCTCGGGCTCGCGGCGGGGAATGGCCGCGTCGTCGTGACCACCGATCGTGGCGCAGTTTATCTCTTCGACGGAAATCCCGGTCCGCGTCCGGTAGTCGCCACGCCCGCTGCACCCGCGAGCGATGCCGCGGATGCGGAAGCGAAAGCGATCCTCGCGGCGAGCGGGATCACGGCGGGCTTTGCGGTCGAGTTCGGCGCGGGGAATGGGGACCTCGCGATCGCACTCGCGCGGCAATCGGAACTGCACATCCTCGCGGTCGAGCCCGACGCGGCACACGCGGCGGAAGCACGCAAACGGATCGCCGCCGCCGGGCTCTACGGCACGCGCGTCAGCGTCATCGTCTCCGCGCTGGATGCGACGGCGTTTCCGAAGCAGTTTGCGAATCTCATCATCGGTCCGCGCGCCGCGGCTGACGAAAAGTTGCAGGCCGAAATGCGGCGGATGCGCCGGCCTTACACGGGCGTGCTTTGCCAGCGGCACGGTGGGAAGCTCGTCGCCGAGAAAGCTGACGCGCCCGCGGGCACCGGCAATTGGACGCACCAAAACGCGAACGCTTCCAACACGCTCTGCTCCGACGACGAAGTGATCAAAGGCAAGCTCTCGATGTTCTGGTTTCGCGACGTGGATTTCGAGGTCGCCAATCGCCACGGCAACGGTCCCGCGCCGCTGGTCTCGCAAGGCGTGATGGTCGTCAGCGGCGTGCACGGGCTGTGCGGGCTCGATGCTTACAACGGGCGCAAGCTTTGGGAATTCGAGCTCAAGGAACTGCTCGCCGATTACGACGGCATTCATCACGACGTGGGCATCGGCGACACCGGCGGGCCGTTCTGCATCGGCGGCGACTCGGTCTATGTGAAGGCGGGCGCGCGCTGCCTGCGCATCGATCTCGTCACCGGCAAACTGCGCCGCGAATTCACCACGCCGGTCGCGGCGGACGCGACGAATCGCAACTGGGGCTACCTCGCGTGGGAGGGTGGCGTGCTTTTCGGCTCGGTGGAAAACCAGGCGCACAACGTGAGCCCGCGTTATCAGCTCACGAACCTCCGCACCGAGTCGGTGTCGTTCTTCGCCATGGACCCGGAGAGCGGCGCGGTGAAGTGGCAATACCAGCCGACAGGCTCGATCCGGCACAACTCGATCGCGATCGCGGGGGAGCGCGTTTATCTCATCGACCGCCCGATCGTCGAAGCCGATCGCGTCGTGAATCCCAAGCGCGACGGAAAGTCCGCGCCGAGGCTCAAGGCGGACGCCGTGCCCAACGGCACGCTGCTCGCGCTCGACGCCACCACCGGAAAGATCGCGTGGAAAAACGACGCCGACATCTGGGGCACGCAAATCGCCGTCAGCGCGAAGCACGGCATCCTGCTGATGAATTACAAAGCGGTGCGACATAACTTTTTCGAGCTGCCCTCCGAGGTCGGCGGGCGACTCGGCGGCTTCGACATCCGCACCGGCGCGAAGCTCTGGGAGCAGCAGGTGAAGTATCAAACGCGCCCGCTCATCAACGACGACAAGATCTACGCGCAAGGCGGCTCGTGGGATCTCAAGACCGGCGCGCCCGTGACGTGGGAGATGAACCGCTCCTACGGCTGCGGCCAGATCTCCGCGAGCCGCAACCTGATGCTCTTTCGCTCCGCGACGCTCGGCTACATCGACCTCACGCGCACCGAAGGCACCGAGAACTACGGCGGCATCCGCCCGAGCTGCTGGATCAACGCCATCCCCGCCGCCGGCCTCGTGCTCGTGCCCGACGGCTCATCGAAGTGCCATTGCAGCTACCAGATGAAGGCGTGGTTCGCGTTGCAGGGAGAATGAACCAACCCCACCACTGCGCGGCTTGCCCGCGACGCAGACCTCGATAAGAACGCGCCCGTGAATCCGCTCCTCCGCACCTCGCTCGCCCTCATCTTCGCCTCCACCGCACTCGCTGTCGATTGGCCGCAGTGGCGCGGACCCGATCGCACGGGCGTCGTGAAAGATCCCGCGCACAAGCTCGACGCGCTGCCGGCCGAGCCGAAGACGCTGTGGTCGATCGAAGCGGGACCGGGCCAGTCGTCGCCGGTCATCGCGGGCGATCGCGTGATTTTCATGGACGGCGTGAATGACCAGGAGACGGCGCATTGTCTCGACCTGAATACGGGCAAGGAGCTGTGGCGCGTCGCGATCGGGCCGATGGTGACATTTCAAAACGCCTACGGCGAAGGTCCGCGATGCACGCCGCTGGTCGATGGCGACCGCGTCTATGCGCAGTCGTGCGGCGGCGAGTTCAAATGCCTTTCGCTCAAGGATGGCAAGGTCATCTGGGGCGTGAGCTTCGGGAAGGACTACGGCGCGACCTTCCTCGGCAACAAGAGCGGCGATCCCGCCGCGAAGGAAACCGCTTCGCGCCGGCATGGCAACAACGGCAGCGCGGCAATCGACGGCAACCGCGTCTTCGTCCCCGTCGGCAGCGTGGATAAGGGCACGCTCATCGCCTTCGACAAAATGACCGGCAAGCAGCTCTGGGCCGCGGGCAATGACAACACGGCGTATTCGAGCGTCGTCGTCGGCACGCTCGCCGGAGTGCGGCAGGTGCTGCATCTCACCGGCGACGCGCTCATGGGCGTGGATGTCGCGAGCGGAAAGATCCTTTGGCGCGAGCCGCTCAAGACCGGCGCGAAGCGGCACGTCTTCACGCCGCTCATCGATGGCGACACCGTCACCGTCGCGTCGTCGAGCATCGGCACGATCCGCTTTCGCATCGTGAAGTCGGGCGCGGAGTTTAAGGCCGAGCGGGCCTGGGAAAATCTGGCCGTCAAAACCATCATCAGCACCGGCACGCAAGTCGGCGACACGCTCTTCACCGTCGGCCCTGGCAATCGCTGCGACCTCGTGGCTCTCGACGCGAAGACCGGCGCCGAGAAGTGGAAGGAGACCGGGCTCGGCGACTACGCGAGCATCACCGCGGTGAACGACAAGCTGCTCGTGCTCGACTCTACCGGCGAGCTGCGACTCGTCCGCGCAAGTGGCGACAAATACGAGGAACTCGGCCGCGCGCAGGTCGCCGCGAAAACGTGGGCCTCGCCCGCTTACACCGACGGGAAGATCATCGTGAAGGACGGCAGCAAACTCGCGCTGATGCAGATCGAGGCCGACACGCGCGGGAAGGAATAGGGCTCAGACTTTCCGCAGCCGCGCGCGGTAGATCGGCAGGCCTTTCGCGACGAAATCGCGCTCGAAATCCGTCTGCGGCCAGTCGGCAGGTTCGTCCCACTCCAGCCGCTCGAACTGCGGACACTGCGCGAAGACCTTCTCCATCCATTGGAAATACGGCTTGTCGTCGGTCTTCACTCGAAGCTCACCGCCCGGCGCGAGCACGCGATGCACGGCTTCCATGAACTCCACCTGGATCAGCCGCCGCGGATGATGCTGCCGCTTCGGCCACGGGTCCGGGTGCAGCACATAGACGACCGACGCGCACGCCGCCGGCAGCAGCCAGCGCACGGCGTAGTGGCTCTCGAGTTCGAGCACGCGCGCATTTGCGAGTCCGCTGCGCGCGATCTTGCGCGCGACTTTCTCCACGCGACTCGGGAGCCGCTCGGTGGCGAGGAAGTTTTCCTCCGGGTTCCGCTTTGCCATCGCGATGAGGAAGCCGCCATCGCCGCAGCCGAGGTCGAGCACGAGCGGCGCGGGGCGCGCGAAGAACTCGCCCACGGGCGTCTCGCGGAAGTAGTCGGCAGGCTTCCACTTCGCGAGTTCGGCGGCTTCGAGATAGGCGGTGCGTTGGGTGGGCGTCACGCGGCGGAATCTGGCGACGCGCTCCGGCACGCGCCAGCGAAGTCTGCGCGCAATTCGCCGCTTCCCCTCGCTTGCTCAACTCGCTAAAGCCTGCCGCAAATCCATCTACACCCATGAACATCATCGCTGGACTGATCGCCGGATTCATCGCCTGGTTCCTCGTGCGCTACCTCGTCGCGGGCATCTTCGTGGTGCAGCAAAACGAGCGGGCCGTGAAGACCAGCTTCGGCCGCGCGCAACGCATCGGCCAGGCGACCACGCACGACGACCCAATCTCCGAGTCGCTGAACGCCGAAGAGCGCGACCGGTTCGTCTATCCGCAGGTGCGCATGATCCCGGCAGGCGGCCCGTATTTCAAATGGCCGTGGGAGCGCGTGTATAAAGTCAGCATTGCGGTGAACACGATCAGCATGGCCTACGATCCCGAGGTGCCGACTGCGAACCAAGGCGGCACGAAGCTCAACGCCGTGACGAAGGATCAACTCGACACCGCCTTGACCGGGCAGCTCCGCTTCCGCGTCTCGGAGCGAAATCTTTACGCGTGGTTCTTCGGCGTGCGCAACCCACTCGCGCACGTCATGGGATACTTCATCAGCATCCTGCGGGAACGGATCGCGAATTTCGAGGCGCCAGCCAACAGCGAGACGGCCGTCGTGGGCGTGTCGATCAACGACCTCCGGAAAAACCTCTCCTCGCTCAACGAACACATGGAACGCGAGTGCGCGAGCGCCGCGGCGCGCTACGGCGTGCATCTCGACGCCTCGCTGATCACCGGCATCGAGCCCTCGGACGATGTCGAGAGCGCGCTCGCGGCGATCAACACCGCGCACAACCAGGTCTCCAGCGACATCAGCGTCGCGCAGGCGCACGCCGATCAAAAAATCGTGCAGAGCAAGCGCGCCGTGGAGATCGAGACGCTCAATGCGCAGGCCGAAGTCGAGCCGCTCCTCGCGATGGCCGGGCAGCTCGCCACGCTCAAGGAGAGCGGCCCCGATGTGCTCGCCGCCTACCTCCGAAACGTGCGGCTGAGACTCTACAGCGAAGCGAATCACGTCATCATGGAGGAAGCGAAATGAACTTCCTCATTGCTGCCGGCGCCACCTTCTTCGGGCTGATGATCGTGGTGCCGATCATCTTCGCGATCATCCGCGTGCTCGGTGTTTACGCGATCGTCGAGGAAGGCACCACGCACGTTTACGTGCTTTTCGGCAAGGTCATCGCCGTGCTCGATGAGCCGGGCTTTTACATCCTCCCCATTCACATCGGCCCCGCGGCGTTCATCGTCATCTGGATGGGCAAACGCTACGTCGTCGATCGCCGGCTCGATCAGGTCTATCTCCGCGGCCAGGCCGTCAATTCGCAGGAGGGCGCGCCGATGGGCATCGGCGTCTGGTATGAGATGTGGATCAGCGACCCGGTCGGCTACCTCTTCAAAAACTCCGACCCGCGCGGCTCGCTGCTCGCGAACGTCTCGAGCGCCGCCGTGCGCTGCCTGAGCAATATGCGGCTCGAGGAAATGCTCGAAAACCGTCACGCGATGTCGCGCTCGGTCCGCGCGGAAGTCGCGCCGAAGTCGCGCGAGTGGGGCTTCGATCTCGGCAGCGTCTATATCCGCAAGGTTCACTTCCGCGACGTGGCCATGATCCGCGGCATCGAGGAAAAGGTGACCAACCGGCTGCGGCAGGTGACCAGCGCGATCAAGCAGGACGGCGCCAACCAGGTCGGCATCATCACCAGCACGGCGGACCGCCAGGCTGCGGTCGAGTTTGCAAAAGCCGCCGCGATGCGTCCGCAGATCGTCGGCGCGGCGTTGCAAACGATCGGCCAGGATCGCGACGTGCTCCGCGCGATGTTCGACATCCTCGAGGCGCAAAAGATCGTCGAGGGCAAGGCGCGCATCACCATGATGCCGCCGAAGAGCGACCTGATCGGGCAGCTCTCAGCCGTCGAGCAGATGTCGAAACCGCCACCGCTCGGGAACGCGGGCTAACTCACCACGCGTAGTGGTCCAGCCCGTAGATCAGCGCGCTGCCGAGGAATCCGGTGACGCTCACCAGCGTCGCGCCGACGAGTAGCGTCCCGCGGAAACGCTGGCGCTCCGGCGAGCCTTCCCTGCACTCGGACATCACCGAGAGCGCCGCGCACGCGACCGTCCACAGCGCCGTGAACGTGCCGAGCCAGCGATGCCATTTCAGGATCGACGCCGACGATCCCACGTAGCTGGTGAACGACGCATTCACCCAGCCGAGCCCCGCCGCCGCGAGCGCGCCGAGCGCGCCGAAGATCACGAGAAAGCGCACCGTCTGCATCCATGACTCCCGCCGCGTCCACCACGCGAGGCCCTCGGCGACCACGGCGATCATCATCAAGCCCACGGGGAAGTGCGTGGACACAGGATGAAACCGACCGATCCAGCGGATCAGCCGCTTCCACGTCGGCATCTCGATCCCAGCGGTCTCGCTCACCGTCACCGCCGGCGCTTCCTTCTCTGCCGGCAGTTCGCCCGGCGCGCCGATCTCCACCCAGCGCTTCACGATGTCCTTCTCCTCCGGCGTCAGCGGCGGCACATTCGCATCTTCGCCCGGCATCTCGTCGTCGCGCACCATCAAGTAGAGCTCCGACTTCTCCGGGTCGCCACGCGTCACGTAGTCCGCATTATCCGCCATGCGCTTGAGGTCGAGCACGTAGCCGAACTTGCCCTTCGGGCGCGGCAACTCCGGCCCGTGGCAATCGAGGCACTTCGCCTCGAAGATGTCGCGCACCTGCTGGGCGAGCCTGAGTTGCTCGTCCTTCGGCACCGCCGGGATCGGCGCCGCGTGCAGCGCGCCGACGGCGAGGAGCAGCGGTAGGGCGCGGGCTGAAATGGGAATCATCAAGTCGGTGGAGAGAGGCAAAAGAAGCGCGGATTCTTAGAGCGAAAGCCGGTCAGCACAAATGCGCAGCTTTGGACAAAGCTGCGCGCGCTTTCGTTGCTGGCACGGCCTGCAAAGCGCGGTAGCGTGCGGGCGCTTTGAAGACGAACCCGGGTGCCGATGTCTTTGCGATCCTGCGCAGCCTGCGCCGGCGCTTGATCGTCCGCGAGTTTCTCGACGCGCTCGCCGCCTGCGCGTTGATCTCCGGCGCGTCGCTCGTCGCGGTCGAGGCGGTGATGCGTTTTCTGCGGATGCCGCCGCTCATCACGGTGGAAGTATTCGCGGCAGCCGTCGCGTGCGTCGTGCTCGTCGCCGCGGTCATCGTGCTCGCGCGACGGCGTTCACTCGAATGCGTCGCCGCATTCGCCGACCGGCGCGGCGGGACCAAGGACCGGCTCATCACCGCGCTCGCTCTCTCCCGCGCGCCCGCGGGCGAAGTCGCCGCGCTCGCGCGCGCCGAGTGCGAAACATTTCTCGCCCGCGCCGACTTCCGTCCGCTCATTCCGCTCCACCCGCCGCGCGTCGGCGTGTGGCTGGTGGTGCCGCTGGTCGCCATCGCGTTGCTGCGGCTCGACTTCGCCGTGCATCGCGCCGCCGCGCGCACCACCGCCGGACAGGCGCAGGCCGCTGTCGCCGACACCGTCGCGCAGATCGAGCAGCTCGCGCGCAAAGTGCAGCAGGCGCACGAGCGCACAAAGGACGAGGAATTGAAGAAGCTCGCCGATCAACTCCAGCGCAGCGCCGAGCGTCTCCGCGCTGAGGCCAAACCCGGCGACGCGCAGAAATCCGCGCTTCGCGAACTCTCCGCGCTCGAGGAGATGATGCGCGACATTCAGCGCCAGCCCTCCCCCGCCGACGAGATGAAGGAACTCGCGAAAGCGCTCGCGCCGATGCCCGGCATGAAGGACGTGCTCAAGGCTCTGAACGAAAACAACCTCGCCGAAGCGCAGCGCGCGCTCGAGCGCGCGAAGCAATCGCCGCAACCCGGCGCCGACCAGGCCACCGAGGAGCAGGTCGAGAAGGCCTTGAGCGAAGCAGTGCAAAACCTCGCCGACCGCCGCCGCCTCTCGCAGGCGCTCCAGAATCTCGCCGAGCAGATGCAGCAGCGCGGCGGACAGTCGCCATCGCAACAGGCCATGCAACAGCTCGCGCAGATGCTCCAGCAGGCGCAGCGCGGAGGTCAGCCCGGCGACAGCTCCAGCCAGCGCCAGATGACGATGCAGGAACTCATCTCCGCGCTCGAGAACATGAAGTTCGGCGACGGTGAGAGCCAGAACCCGCAAAACCCCGGCGGACAAAAAACCGGCGACGGCCAGCAGCTCACCATCCAAAACTTCTCCGCCGGAAATCCAAACGCCCAGCCTCAACCCGGCGATGCGCAGAGCCCGGGCGGCAAGCCCGGCAGCGACCGCGACCTCGGCACCAGCGTCACGCCCTTTGGCGAGAAAGGCAGCGCGCAGGACAAGGGTGGAGAACTCGCGCTCAAGGGCCAACTCGGCCAGGGCGAGACACTCTCGATGATGCTGCCCGGCGCCGCCGACCAGTCGCGTGCCGCGCGCCGCTACAAGGATCTCTACGACGCCGCGGCCGCCGCCGCGCAGGACTCCGTGCAGCAGGAGAACATCCCGCTCGGCTCGCGCTTCCTCATCAAGCGCTACTTCGAATCCATCCGCCCGCAGGAGTGAGCCGCGTCTTTGTCCGTGCGCTCGGCGCGCGCCGTGGTTTTATCCCGCCCCGATGAACGATCCCGCCGCCCAAGTCGAACGCTTCCGCACCGTCTTCGCCCGCGTCCGCGACGAGATCGGGAAAATGATGGTCGGCCATGCGGAGATCGTCGAAGGCGTGCTCGTCGCGTTCTTCGCCGGCGGCCACGTGCTGCTCGAAGGCGTGCCGGGGCTCGGCAAGACGATGCTCGTGCGCACGCTCGGCGAAGCGGTGAACCTCAAGTTCTCGCGCATCCAGTTTACTCCCGACCTCATGCCCTCGGACATCGTCGGCACGAACGTCATCGGCGAGGACGAGCACGGTCGAAAGACGTTCCGCTTCGAGCCCGGCCCCGTCTTTGCGAACCTCTTGCTCGCCGACGAGATCAATCGCGCCACGCCGAAGACTCAGTCCGCGCTGCTCGAGGCGATGCAGGAAAACCACGTCACGGTCGGCGGCACGCAGCACGTGCTCGAGCAGCCCTTCCTCGTGCTCGCGACGCAGAATCCGATCGAGATGGAAGGCACCTATCCCCTGCCCGAGGCGCAGCTCGACCGCTTCTTCTTCAAGCTCAAGGTGCGCTTCCCCGGTGCTGACGACCTGCACGCGATCCTCGATCGCACCACTGCCGCGGAGAAGCCGGTCGTCGAGAAAGTCCTGCACGAAGCCAGCGAAATCCTCGCGCTCCGTGACCTCGTGCGGCAGGTGCCGGTCGCCCGCGAGGTGCAGGCGCAGGCGGTGAATCTCGTGCTCGCCACACACCCCGAAGAGGCGCTCGCCTCGCCGATGGCGAAGCGCTACGTGCGCTACGGAGCCAGCCCGCGCGGCGCGCAGACGCTCATCCTCGCCGGGAAAATCTTCGCGCTCCTCGACGGCCGCTACCACGTCGCGAAGGACGACATCTCCAGGGCTGCCGCCGCCGCATTGCGCCACCGCATCATCATGAACTTCGAGGGCGAGGCCGAGGGCAAGTCGAGCGACAATGTGATCGCGGAGATCCTCGCCCGCCAGTGACGGCGCACAGCGATTCGATCACGGTCGCCACACGCGGCAAGGGCACCTACGAGATCACCGACGAGGTCGCCCGCATCGTCCGCGCGAGCGGCGTGACCACCGGCATGGCCACCGTCTTCCTCCAGCACACGAGCGCCTCGCTGGTCATCTACGAAAACGCCGACCCGAGCGCGCGCACCGATCTGCACGAGTTCTTCGAGCGGCTCGTGCCGGAGGACGAGGACTACTACATCCACACCGCCGAGGGCGGCGACGACACGACCTCGCACCTGCGCATGGTGCTCACGCGCACGAGCGAGACGATCCCCATCGCGCAGGGTCGGCTCGCGCTCGGAACGTGGCAGGGCATCTTCGTCTTCGAGCACCGGCGCGCGGCGCACCGTCGGTCGGTGGCCGTGTCGGTGGTCGGCGTGTAGCTCGCGCCGGATTGCTGTTTACATGCGGGCGCCGGACGCGCTGAGAATGCGGCGATGAGTTTCACCTCATGGCCGTTCGCGCTCTTCGTGGCGTTGATCTTCCTGCTCTACTACGCGCCGTGGCTGCGACGGTGGCGCGTCTGGCTGCTCGTTGCGGGCAGCATTTTTTTCTACGCTTGGGATCAATGGCGCCTCCTCCCCCTGCTGCTCGCGACGGTTCTCGGCACCCACGCCTGCCTCATCCTCGCGATGCGCGGATCGCGCGCGTGGATGTGGGCCGGCATCGCCTTCAACCTCTCGGTGCTCGCGTTCTTCAAATACAAATTCCTCATCCTCTCCCCCTCGACGCACCTCGGCGACGGCTGGCTCGACGTGCTGCTGCGTCTGCCTCTGCCGATCGGCATTTCGTTCTTCGTCTTCCACAACATCAGCCTGCTCGTGGATTTCACGCGGCCCGACTCGACGTTGCCGAAGCCGAAGCTCAGCGAGGTGTTCTTCTACATCATCTTCTTCCCGCAACTCGTCTCCGGCCCGATCACACGCGCGCGCAGTTTCTTCCCGCAGATCGGCGAGAAGCTTTTCCGCGACGTGGACTGGGCGTCCGCCGCGCGCTGGATCATCGCGGGCTATTTCATGAAGCTGTTTTGCGCGAACAACCTCAGCCAGTTCACGAGCTACATGGACCCGAAGCTCAACGGCACGCTCTCGAGCCTCGACCGCGCGTTCTTCCTCCTGCTCTACAGCTTTCAGATTTACGCCGACTTCTTCGGCTACTCCGCCATCGCCATCGGCCTCGCGCTGCTCTTCGGCTACCGGCTGCCGGTGAATTTCCGCCGCCCGTATCTCGCGCGATCGTTCGCGGATTTCTGGAGCCGCTGGCACATCTCGCTTTCGACGTGGCTGAAGAACTACCTCTACGTCCCGCTCGGCGGAAATCGCCACGGCCACGCGCGCACCTACGCGAACCTGCTCATCGTCATGGGCCTCGGCGGACTCTGGCACGGCGCGGGCCTTGGCTACTTGCTTTGGGGTCTCGTCCACGGCGCGCTGCTCGCGATCGAGCGCCCGTTCCTCGATGCGGAGCAGCGCTTTCAAAACCGCGCGCCCAAGTGGCTCGCGCGCATCGCATCGTGGGGCCGCATCGCGTTCGTCTTCGCCGTCGTGAGCTGGGCGTGGCTGTTCTTCAAGCTCCCGCGTTTCGACGACGCGACGGCCTACCTCCACGGCATGTTTACGCACGCGCCGCGGCCCGGATTCGCCGCGAGCTTCTACGTCCTCGCACTTCTCTACTCCGCGCCGGTGATCGTCCAGCACGTCTGCGGATGGATGGCGCAACGCGAGTGGTTTCGTCGAATCGAGCCCGCGTTTCTTGGCCTGCTAATCTTCGTCGCAATCGTCGAGTGCGGGCCGGAGACCGCGTTCATCTACTTTCAGTTCTGATGAGCATCGACGATCCATCCCTCGTCATTCCCGAGCCCGTGCCACAGCCGTTCCGCTGGCTCTCCCTCACCTTAGCGACGGGCATGATCTCGCTCACGGCGTATCTCGCGGCGTCGAATGGCGTGCGCGATTTCCCGGTCGGACCCGGCCTCACGACGGACGATACGATCCGACAGAAGGTGAATCATTACGCTCTCGGTGAGCGCCCGCGACTCGCCGTGCTCGGCAGTTCGCTCGCGGATCGGCTGCCGGAGCGATTCTTCACGCTTACGCCCACGCGGAACCTCGCGCTGCCCGGCGGCAGCCCGCTCACCGGGATGATGCTCGTCGAGAGTCTCGCTTCCACGCCGGGAACGATCGTCGTCGAGATCAACGTGCTCGATCGCAAGCCGCGCCCTGAGCTGATCGAGCGCTACCGTTCGCCAGCGCTCGTGCGGCTTCGCGAGTTCAAGCCGCTGCGCACCGCGGTGAACGCGCTGCTTCCGCTCAACGCGAACGACGCTCGAAAGCTCCGGGCAAAACCACCGCACGATTACGACACGGCGACGCTGATCCGCCATAGTCTCGTCGCGCTCGATCGCCGCGCATTTGAAGCGCCGACCCGCGAGCACGCCACGGAGATCGCCCGCATCGCGGATGTGCTGGAGGCCCGCGGCTCGCGGGTCTTCTTCGTGCAGTTGCCGATGGACCCGGCATTGGAGCAGAGTCGCTACTTCACCCGCACGAAGCAGATCATGCAGGATGCCGCCGCTCGCCCCGACCGCTGGCTCGATCTCCGGGTCGAGCGCGGGCAGCTCCGCTGGATCGACGGCGCGCACCTCGACGAACGCTCCGCCCTGCTGGTGATCGAGGCGATCGAGCAGGCCGTGCAGCATTGAGGCGTTGACCTCCGCGCCTTTCTGCGCCGAAGAAGCTGAACGCCGCGGACCTTCCATTCTCTCCCGTGAAAAATCCTCAACCGATCGAAAACCACGCCCTCATCGGCGACCTCAACACGGTCGCGCTGGTTGCCATCGATGGGACCATCGACTTCATGTGTTTCCCCCGGTTCGATTCGCCGAGCGTTTTCGCCTCGCTGCTCGACGCGGAGCGCGGCGGGCATTTTTCCATCACGCCGCAGCACGAGGACGTGAAACACAAGCAGCTCTACCTGCCGGACTCGAACATCCTGCTCACACGGTTCCTCACGCCGAATGGCGTCGCCGAGATTTCCGACTTCATGCCCGTGGATCAGGCCGTTCCCGCGCACGATCTCGTGCGCCGAGTCAAGGTAGTCCATGGCGAGCTGACGTTTCGGATGACCTGCGCGCCGCGCTTCGACTACGCGCGCGCGAAGCATCGCTGCACGATCGAGGGTGAGAGCGTGCTCTTCACTTCCGACTCGCTCCTGCTGCGGCTGCGCAGTTCGGTTCCGTTGTCGGTCGAAGGCGACGACGTCACCGCGACCTTTACGCTCCGCGCAAACGAGAGCGCTGCATTCGTGCTCGAAGACGGAAGCGTCGCACCTCGCGGGGACTTGCACGAACGCGTCGTCGAGGACTTCAAGAGCACGCTCAATTACTGGCGTGCATGGATCCGCCGCTGCACCTACGTGGGCCGCTGGCGCGAGATGGTCCACCGTTCGGCGCTCGTGCTGAAGCTGCTCGTCTCGCAAGCACACGGTTCGCTCGTCGCGGCTCCGACCTTCGGCCTGCCGGAAGCCATCGGCGGCGCGCGCAATTGGGACTATCGCTTCACGTGGATTCGCGACGCGTCCTTCACAGTCTATGCGCTGATGCGGCTCGGCTACATGGACGAAGCCGCCGCCTTCAGCCGCTGGATCGAGAAGCGCTGCGAGGAACTCAATCCCGATGGTTCGCTCCAGATCATGTATGCGATCGACGGGCACCACGAACTTCCCGAGTCCGAGCTCCCGCACCTGCGCGGCTATCGCGACTCGCAGCCCGTCCGCATCGGCAACGCCGCCTACGACCAGCTCCAGCTCGACATTTACGGCGAGCTGATGGACTCGGTTTACATCTTCGACAAATACGGCGAGCCCGTGACCCATGGGCTGTGGACGAATCTCGTGCGGCTCATCCATTGGGTGACCGAGAACTGGCGCCGAGCCGACGAAGGCATCTGGGAAGTCCGTGGTGGCCGGCAGGAGTTCCTCTACTCGCGCCTCATGTGCTGGGTCGCGATCGACCGCGGTGTCCGCCTCGCCCGGCGCCGCTCGCTGCCGTGCCCGATGGTCGAATGGATGCGCGTGCGCGACGAGATCTATCACGACATCCACACGAACTTTTGGAACGAAGAACTCGGCAGCTTCGTCCAGTTCGCGGGATCGACGACCGTCGATGCCTCGTGCCTGCTCATGCCGCTGGTGAAATTCATCTCGCCGAAGGATCCGCGCTGGCTCTCGACGCTGAAGGTCATCGAGAGCGTGCTCGTCGAGGATTCGCTCGTGAACCGCTACAAAGTCGGGGACGCCGCGTCGGACGGATTTGAAGGCGAGGAAGGCACCTTCAACATGTGCACGTTCTGGTTCACCGAGTGCCTCGCCCGATCCGGCGATCCGCGGCAGGGCCGCTTCATCTTCGAGAAGATGCTAGGCTACGCGAATCACGTCGGCCTCTATGCCGAGCAACTTGGCCCGCAAGGCGAGCACCTCGGCAACTTCCCGCAAGCCTTCACCCACCTCGGCCTCATCAGCGCCGCCTACGCGCTCGATCGCTCGCTCACCGAGATCCGCGGGTAGCCGGTTGATACAGCGCCTCGACCAGACGCAGCACCTTCGCGTTGGGCAGGACGCCGGGCTCCATCTGGTTCATCACATAAGCGAAGCCGATGCGCTGGTCGGGGTCGGCGAACGCGTGCGAACCGCCCGCACCCGGGTGCCCGAAACCGCGCGGGCTCGGACCGAAGACGCTGCGCTTTTTGCGCCCGTGTCCGTCGAGAGGATCGCGCATGAAGCCGCACGAAAACGCCGTCTCGATGTGCAGCACCCGATCGAGTCCCTGCGTGAGCGTCGTCGTCATCGCCTCGCCCGGATGCGCGGCGAGCATCGCGTAGAATTTCGCCAGACCGCGCGCCGTGCCCACACCGCCGAAGCCGGGGAAACCGGTGGTGAGAGCGTCGGGCTTGTTCATCGCGGCCGCGGAGTGCAGCCCGCGTGGCGAAGCGAACGCACGCGCGGTGAATGAACCCGCGGTGAGGAACTGCGTGTAGAACAAGTCGCCCGTCGGCGGCGCCGTGCGCGCTGGGAAGACGGGTGCGACGCCGTCCGCCATGTCCGCCGGAACGCCAATCCATACGTCGAGTCCGAGCGGCTCGGCGAAATGTGCGCGCCAGTATTCGCGCAGCGGCGCGCCCGTGAGTCGGCGCACGAGTTCATCCATGAGGAAGCCAAACGTGCGCGGATGGTAGCCGTGGCCTTCGCCGAGCGGCCAATGCGGCGGCTCCGCAGCGAGTGCGACGACGATACGATCGTAGTCCCATACCTCGATCGGCTCGGCGAGCGCGGATAGCCCGGCGCGATGCGACATCAACTCCGCGACCGTCACGCGCTCCTTCCCCGCCTGCGCGAACTCCGGCCACACCTCCGCAACGCGCGTCGTCATCGGATCGCGCTCGCCGAGCGCGCGCAGCACGCACGCCGCGGCGAGCCCCTTCGTCGCCGACCAGAACAGCACCGGCGTGTCCGCGTCCCACGGCTGCGTGCGATCCCGGTCGCGCCAGCCGTCCGCGAGCGAGAGCACCTCGCGCCCGTCCTGCCACACACTCACGCTCGCGCCGAGTTCGTCGTGGCGCGTGAAGTTCTCCGCGAAGAGTTCGGCGACGAGATCGAGATTCACCTAAAAACAGCAGTGGGATTGAACAGGATGAAGCGGAGAGAGCAGAGGTGCAGGAAATGATGTCTGGATCATGAGGGCATGGGTCTCACGCGGCGGGTGAATGTCTGCTGTGGCCAAACTTCTTCATCCTCTGCTTCCTCTGCTTCCTCCTGTTCAATCTTCGTTCTCCTCGGATTCAAAGCCGCGCGAACGCCTCGTCGAGCACCGCGAGCATGAAGTCCGCGTCGGCAAGCGTGACGCACATCGGCGGCTTGATGCGCAGCACGTTGCCATTCAGCCCGCCCTTGCCGATGAGCAGGCCCAGTTCGCGCGCGGTCTCAAAAACCTGCGCGCACTCGGCTTTCGCGTGCTCCTTCGTCGCGCGGTCCTTCACGAGTTCGACACCTATCATCAGCCCGCGCCCGCGCACTTCGCCGATGATCGAATGCCTCGCCTGCAACGCGCGCAGCCCGTCGAGCAGATGATTCCCGACCTTGAGCGAGTTCGCCTGCAAGCCTTCGCGATCGATCACTTCGAGCACCGCCTTGCCGATCGCGCAGCAGACCGGATTTCCTCCAAAGGTGTTGAAATGAATCTTCGCCGTGAGCGCCTGCGCGATCTGCGGCGTGGTCACGACCGCCGCGAGCGGCGCGCCGTTGCCGATGCCCTTCGCCATCGTGACGATGTCCGGCACGACGCCCTGCGTCTCGAAACCCCAGAAATGCGTGCCCGTGCGACCGAAGCCGGACTGCACTTCGTCCGCGATGCACAATCCGCCCGCTGCGCGCACGTGCGCATACGTCTCACGCAGATAACCGTCGGGAAAGACGACCGCGCCGCCCACTCCCTGGATGCTCTCGGCGATGTAGGCCGCGACCTTTCCCGGAGTCGCGAAGCCGATCAACTCGCGCACGTCGTTTGCGTATTTCTTCCCCGCGTCGGGATCGTCGTGACCCCACGGCCCGCGATACGGATCGGGCGCGAGCGCGTGATGCACCCCGAACGCGTGCGGAACATTGAACTTCCACGTCGAGTGCGCCGTGAGCGCCATCGTTCCGGGCGTGCCGCCGTGGTAACCATTGCGCAGCGCGATCACGTCGTAATTCTCCGTGAACGCCCGCGCCATGAGGATCGCGAGGTCGTTCGCCTCGGAGCCGGAATTCACGAAGTAGCAGACCTTCAAGTCGCCCGGCATCTTCGCCGCGAGCGCCGTCGCATACTCCGCGATGTTCGGGTGCAGGTAGATCGTCGTCGTGTGCTGGAGCCGCTCGTTCTGCGCATTCGCCGCAGCGACGACGTGCGGATGACAATGCCCCACGCTCACCGTCACGATCCCCGCGATCCCATCGAGATACCGCCGCCCCTTCTCATCCCAGACATACTGCCCGCGCCCTTCGACGATCATCAGCGGCTCCTTGTAGTAGTGGAACAGCGCCGGGTTCACATGCGCCCTGCGCAGCGCGAGCACCTCCGCGGCGCTCGGGCCGGTGTAAGGCTGCGGGGAGTGATCGAAAAGAGGGAGGTCGGGGAGTTTCATGGAGACGTTTGTGACCGCAGGTGAGTCGTAGCTAGAAACCAAAAGCTCGTCATTTCCGGTCGCGACGATTTCGGAGGGCGGAACCCAAACTACATCCAGCGATGATCGGAACCGTCCATGCGAAGATACCGAAATAGTTGACGCCAGCGTAGGAGGATGTCGCGTCAGGCATCTGCAAAAGCCAGACCGGATACAACCACCAATTCCCATTCCACTCCAACGGAGTTCCTTTTGAAAGCCTAGTCAGTTGCACGCTCAGCAGCGAGGTTACGTAACCCAGCACGAAGCATATTGCGAACAGGTGGGCAGGTTTGGATTGGCGTCGCCAGCCGAGAAAGAAACCGATTACCAACGGCAATACCTGCATGGTGACGAGAGTATGGTTGTCTGCCCCTAATCGGGAATAGCAATAGTTCAATGCGACGAGTGTGAGCACCATCGATCCGGCAAACCACTGAAGGCCATTTTCGGCACGGCTAGGCTCATCCGGAGAGGGCGACGGCGGCGATGCGGGGTTTATAGGTGGAGCACCCGGCTCGGGTGCCGGCTTCCGCGGCTCGCGGAAGCCTTCACGGTGCGCACTCGATTCGGATGCCGATACCGTTGTAGGAGCGCCGCTCGACAAAGGTTCGGTGCGAGCCGTGCTGAACGGCACCCGGACCGGGTGCTCCACCGATGAACGACGCAATCGTGCCAGCACTTCTCCTGCCCTCTGCGGACGCTCGGCGGGATCTTTCGCCAGGCACGCGGCGATTGTCACCTCCCACGGTGGCGGAATCGGCGTGCGACCCGTCACTTCCAATTCTTCGCGCCGCTCACTCATGCGCGGCGGGACGACGGTGATGACTTGCGTTTGGATCATCAGTGGATTGCCGCGGAAGAACGGCGGCTTGCCAGTGAGCAATTCGTAGATCGTCGCGCCGAACGCGTGGATGTCGTCGGGCACGCCCGGCATCATCCCCTGCGCCCGCTGCGGGCTCATGTAGCTGAGCGTGCCGCTCACTTTTCCCTCCATCGAGTGCTTGCTCATCGAATCGCTGATGACCGCGGCGATGCCGAAGTCGGCGACTTTGATTTTGCCAGCGCGGTTGCGCATCACGTTCCGCGGCTTGAGGTCGCGGTGGACGATGTGCGCTTCGCGGTGCGCGTAGTCGAGCACGGCGCAGAGCTGCTCGATCCACGGGAGGATTTGCTCCGGGTCGAAACAGCCGCCGGGCTGCTGCGTCTTCAGCTCGGTGAGCGTGTGGCTTTCGATAAATTCCATCACGATCCCCGCGCCGCTCTCGTCGCGCTCAAAGTTGTGCGTGCGCACGACGCCGGGATGCGTGAGCGCCATGCCGCGCAGCACTTCCTTGCGCAGGTCGGCGATGGCCTCGGTGTCCTTCACCACGAGATCGGGCACGAGCTTCACCACGCCCATGCCGCCGCGGCCCAGCTCGCGGATCACGCGGTAGCGGCGGAAGAGCAGCACGCTCGCGTCTTGCGTCGGCGCATCGTCGCGCAGCTCGTGTCCTTGCGGGAACGAGCCGCCGCCGCTGCCGGGTGCGGGCGGAAAGGAATCAGCCGTGGCCTTCAATCTCGAAGTCACGCTTGTCGTCACCTTCACTCCCCGTATCATGCGGCCCATGGTCACCGAAACCATCCCGCAGTTGAAATCACTCTCCCTCGCGAAGAAGCGGCGGCTGATTTCGGAACTGCTCGACGAAGTATTCGGCGAGCCGGTGCGGGAGGCGGAACTCTCTGACGCGCTCGCAGCGCGCGTGGCGCACTATCATCGCAATCCTCGCTCGGCGCGGAGTTGGTCCGCGGTGAAAGCGCGGTTGCGCCGGAAGAAGTGATGGAGGTCGTCATCCTCTCGGGCGCGGACGCCGACATGGATGAGATCTACGTGCGGTTGGATGAGCGGGGTGGAGGAGAAGCATTCCTTCTCGCGATGGACCGAAAATTGGAACTGCTGCGCACGTTCCCGCACATGGCTCCGCGCACTCAGTCTGCAAAAGTCCGCAAAGCGAAAATCGGTCGCACGCCGTTCGGCGTTTTTTACACCGTTGAAGGCAAGCGGCTCATGGTCGTCGAGGTGCAGGATTTGCGGCAGGATCCGCGCACGCTTGCGAAAGTCATTCGCGCACGGCTGTAGCCGAAATGCTGCGCAGCGCGAGATAGAGCCCGAACGCGAGGCCGAAGCCGGTGAACCACGCGTAGTCGTAGGACGCAGCGAGCAGTGTCGGCACGGAGTCTTTCGCGATGACCTTCGTCGCGGCGAGAAAGCCGGGCACGTTTGGCAGCACCGCGAGCACAAGTGCGAGCAGGCCCGCTTCGCTCCAGCGGCCGTATTCGCCTGCGGTGTCGTAGAGCGCATCGACGTTCAGCTTCGTCCGGCGCATCACGAAATAGTCCGCAATCATGATCCCGCCGATCGGGCCGAGCAGGCCGCTGTAGCCGATCAGCCATGTGAAGATGTAGCCGCTCGGATCAGCGACGAGCTTCCATGGCATCATCACCACGCCGATGATTCCCGTGATCAGTCCACCGATTCGGAACGTGATGTGGCGCGGCGCGACCTGCGCGAAGTCATTGGCCGGGCTGACGACATTCGCGGCGATGTTCGTCGCAAGCGTGGCGATGCACAGAGCGAGCATCGCGACGATGAGCACGACGGGATTCGTGAAGCGCGTGAGCACATCGACCGGATCCCACAGCGTCTCGCCGAAAATGATCGTCGTCGCCGACGTGACCGCGACGCCGATGAACGCGTAGAGCGCCATCGTGAGAGGCAGCCCGAGCACCTGGCCGACGATCTGGTCGCGCTGCGTGCGCGCGTAGCGGGAGAAGTCCGGGATGTTCAGTGAGAGCGTCGCCCAAAATCCGATCATGCCCGTGAGCGCGGGGAAGAAGAACTTCCAGAACTCTCCCGCCCTCACCTGCCCCGGATCGAACGCCGACGGCTGCGAGAGCATCGGGCCGAAGCCGCCCGCGCTGCGATACGCCCACGCAAGCAGCACCAGCCCCAGCGCGATGAGCAGCGGCGCCTTGATGTTCAACAGCCAGCGGATGCACTCGATGCCCTTCCAAACGACGAGCATGTTGATGCTCCAGAAAAACAGGAAGCAAGTGAGCTGCGCGCCGTTGATCCCGAGCGCGGCCATCGGCGGCTCGGCGATCATCGCGGGGAAAAAGACGCCGAGAATCTTGTAGATCGCGCTGCCGCCGATCCACGTCTGAATTCCAAACCATCCGCACGCCACGAGCGCGCGCAGCAGTGCCGGCACGTTCGCGCCGATCGTCCCGAACGACGCGCGGCAGAACACGGGAAACGGGATGCCGTAGCGAGTGCCAGCGTGCGCGTTGAGAATCATCGGGATGACGACGATCACATTGCCGAGAAAGATCGTGAGGATCGCCTGCCACCAATTCATGCCGCCGCCGATGAGCGACGACGCGAGCATGTAAGTCGGGATGCACGCCGACATCGAAATCCACAACGCCGCGAAACTGCCCACGCGCCACGTGCGCCGCTCGGCCGGAACAGGCGCGAGGTCGGGATTGGTGAGTCGGGTGGACATGGGCGGAGGCTAGCGGGACGAACGTTCGCGTCGCAAGCCGGCGCGCTTGACCGTGCGCCGCGCGCGGGAAAGGCTCGCGCATGTCCCCGACGCAGCTCTCACCCGGTGCTCGCTTTCGCGCTGCGCTCGCGGAGGAGCGCCCGTTGCAAATCGCCGGGACGATCAATGCCTACTGCGCGCTGCTCGCCGGGCGCGCCGGCTTCCGCTCGCTGTATCTCTCCGGCGCCGGTGTGGCGAACGCCTCGCGCGGCTTGCCTGACCTCGGCTTTACGACACTCGACGACGTGCTCACCGATGTGCGCCGCATCACCTCCGCGACGACGCTGCCGCTGCTCGTCGATGCGGACACGGCGTGGGACGATCCAACGAAGACCGTGCGCGAGATGATCGCGGCGGGTGCTGCGGCGATTCACATCGAGGATCAAGTCGAGGCGAAGCGCTGCGGGCATCGGCCCGGCAAGCAACTTGTGTCGGCGGATGAGATGATCGCGCGCATCGAGTCGGCGGTCAGCGGGAAGACCGATCCGGCTTTCGTCGTCATGGCGCGCACCGATGCGCTCGCGGCGGAAGGACTCGACGCGGCGATCGAGCGCGCGCGGCGATATGTCGATGCCGGGGCAGACATGATCTTCGCCGAGGCCTGCACGGAGTTGGCACAGCTCGAGGCGTTCGTGCGTGCGCTCGGCGTGCCGGTGCTCGCGAACATCACCGAGTTCGGCAGGACTCCGCTCTTCACGGTCGAGCAATTGCGCGGCGCCGGCGTCGCGATGGTGCTCTACCCGCTCTCTGCGTTCCGCGCGATGAATGCGGCGGCAGTCGCGGTGTATGGGACGATCCGCGCCGACGGCACGCAGCGAGCGGTCGTCGATCGTATGCAGACGCGTGGACAGCTCTACGAAATCCTGAACTACCACGCCGCCGAGCAGCAGTTCGACCGCGCTCCAAAACCATGAGCGAAGCCAAAAAGAAAATCGCCCTGTCCGGCGTCGTCGCCGGCGAGACCGCCATTTGCACCGTCGGCAAGGAAGGCGTCGGGCTGACCTACCGCGGCTACACGATCGAAGACCTCGCCGCGCACGCGACCTACGAGGAAGTCGCCTGGCTCGTGCTCGACGGCGAGCTGCCCACGCACGCGCAGCTCGACGGCTTTCGCGAAAAGCTGATCGCGCTCCGCGCGCTCCCGCCGGTGCTGCGTCACGCCCTCGAACTTCTCCCAGCGGAGACGCACCCGATGGATGTGCTCCGCACGGGCTGCTCGGTGCTCGGCACGATCGAGCCCGAAGGTGCCTCGCGCGATGGCCGCGCCGTCGCGCTGCGGCTGCTCGCTGCGTTTCCGGCGATGCTGCTCTACTGGCATCACTTCACGCGCAGCGGCCGGCGCATCGAGACGGCGACGAACGAGCCGGGAGTCGCCTCGCACTTTCTCCACCTGCTGCACGGCAGATCGCCGTCGCTGGAACACGCGCGTGCGATGGACGTGTCGCTGATCCTCTACACGGAGCACGAGTTCAACGCTTCCACCTTCGCCAGCCGCGTCGTTGCCGGAACGGGCTCGGACTTCTACTCGTGCGTCTGCGCGGGCATCGGCGCATTGCGCGGCCCGCTGCACGGCGGCGCGAATGAAGCGGCCATGGCGGTGATCGAGAAGTATCGCACGCCCGACGAAGCGGAGGCCGGGATGATGGACGCGCTCGCGACGAAGCAAGTCGTGATGGGCTTCGGTCATCCGGTCTATCGCATCTGCGATCCGCGTTCCGACATTGTGAAGTCGTGGTCGAAGACGCTCTCCGCCGGTCATCCCGAGGAGCAAATGTATGCCGTCTCCGAGCGCATCGAGACGGTGATGAAGCGGGAAAAGAATCTCTTCCCGAACCTCGATTTCTTCAGCGCGAGCGCGTTTCATTTCCTCGGCGTGCCGACGCCGATGTTCACGCCGATCTTCGTCTTCGCGCGCATCGCCGGCTGGGCCGCGCACATTCTCGAGCAGCGAGTGAACCGCCGGCTGATCCGCCCGACCGCGGAATACACCGGACCGTCGCCGCGCGCGTTCGTGCCGATCGAGCGACGCGGATGATCGGCACCGCTCGTCCCGCTCCCGACCCGCTGCTCTGCGAGTTGGCCGACTACGTTCTCAGCGTGCAGATCACGAGCGATGAGGCTTCCGACACCGCGCGCTACTGCCTCATGGATTCGCTCGGCTGCGCAGTGCTCGCGCTGAGCTATCCGGCCTGCACAAAGCTGCTCGGACCGATCGTCCCCGGCGCATCGCTGCCGAATGGCGCGCGCGTGCCTGGCACCTCGCACGTGCTCGATCCGGTCGCCGCCGCGTTCAATATCGGCACGCTCATCCGCTGGCTCGACTTCAACGACACGTGGCTAGCCGCCGAGTGGGGGCACCCGTCCGATAATCTCGGCGCGATCCTCGCCGTCGCCGATTGGCTCAGCCGCAACGGTTCGCCGATCACGATGCGCGAAGTGCTCACCGCGATGATCAAGGCGCACGAAATCCAGGGTGTGCTCGCGCTTGAGAATTCGTTCAACCGCGTCGGCCTCGATCACGTGCTGCTCGTGCGCATCGCCTCGACTGCCGTCGCGACCGCGATGCTCGGCGGCACGCGTGAACAGGTCATCAACGCGCTCTCGAACGCCTTCCTCGACGGCGGCGCGCTGCGCACCTACCGCCACTCGCCAAACACCGGCTCGCGAAAATCATGGGCCGCCGGCGATGCCACCGCGCGCGGCGTGTGGCACGCGCTCATCGCGTTGCGCGGCGAGATGGGCTACCCCGGTGCGCTCTCGACCCCGACGTGGGGATTCAGCGACGTGCTCTTTCGCGGCCAACCCGTGAAGCTCGCGCGCCCGCTCGGCAGCTACGTGATGGAGCACGTCCTTTTCAAAATCTCCTTCCCCGCCGAGTTCCATGCCCAAACCGCTGTCGAGGCCGCCATCATCTTGCACCCGCTCGTGTGCGACCGACTCGACGACATCGCGCGCGTCGAGATCACCACGCACGAATCCGCGATGCGGATCATCCACAAGACTGGCCCGCTCGCGAACCCCGCCGACCGCGACCACTGCCTCGAATACATGACCGCGATTGGCCTCATCTTCGGCGCGCTCACCGCCGATCACTACGAGGACAAAGTCGCTGCCGACCCGCGCATCGACGCTCTGCGTGCGAGGATGACGGCGCGAGAGGATCAGCGCTACAGCCGCGACTACCTCGACCCCGACAAGCGCTCAATCGCCAACGCCGTGCAGGTCTTCTTCGCCGACGGCACGAGCACGCCGCGGGTCGAAGTCGAATACCCCATCGGCCACCGCCGCCGCCGTGCCGAAGGCATCCCGCTGCTCGTCGAAAAGTTCGAGCGCGACATGGCGACGCATTTCGATTCGGCGCGAGTCGCAGCGGTGCGGGAAATGTTCGCCCGCCTCGACTTGGTGCCCGTGCAGGAGTTCGTCGCGCTGCTTGTCTATTAATGGCGCCCTGCGGCGCGCTTGAGGAATTGCCCGCGCCCGATCGTGCCCACAAACCTTCCATCACGAGCAGCGACCTCTCCTCTGACCGCGACGACGCTCGGGTGACCCTCGATTTCCCAGCCTTCATACGGGCTGTAGTCGATGTTCTGTGTCTGCGTCGCGGCCGAGATTTTGCCGCGATAGTCCGGGTCGTAGATGACGAGGTCGGCGTCGCTGCCGATGGCGATCGTGCCTTTGCGCGGGAAGAGATCGAAGTGTTTCGCGGCGTTCGTGCTCGCGACGGCGACGAAGGTTTGCAGATCGAACCGGCCGCCTTTCACGCCGTGCGTGTAGAGCAGGTTCACGCGGTCCTCGATGCCGGGCATGCCGTTGGGGATTTTTGTGAAGTCCCCGCGGCCCATTTCTTTTTGGCCGATGAAATCGAACGGCGCGTGATCGGTCGCGAGCGTGCTCACGAGACCGCTGGCGAGTGCGTTCCACATCACGGCTTGATTGCGCGCGTCGCGCAGCGGCGGGGACATCACGAACTTCGCACCCTCGAAGTCCGGGCGCTCGGCTGCCGTCTTATCGAGCAGGAGATACTGGATGAGCGTCTCGACCTCCACGCGCACGCCACGCTGCCGCGCGGCGATGGCAGCGTCGAGCGCCTCGCCGCAGCTCGTGTGGACGCAATAGACGTGCGCGCCCGTCAGTTCCGCGAAGGTGCAGAGATGGTTCACGCCTTCGGCTTCGACGCGCGGCGGGCGGCTCGCGTGATGGCCCTCGGGACCGGTGACGCCGGCGGCGAGCAACTCGCGCTGAAGCTGCGCGACGAGCGTTTCGTTCTCGCAGTGCGCAGTGACGATCACGCCGAGTTCCTTCGCGAGCTTGAGCGTGCGGTAGAGCTCCGTGTCGTCCACGCCAAACGCGCCCTTGTAGGCGAGGAAGACTTTGAACGAGCTGATGCCGCGGCGGACGACTTCACGGAGTTGCGCCTCGGTGGTGTCGTCGAATTTCGACACGCCCATGTGGAAGGTGAAGTCGCACGCGGAGAGACCGGCCGCCTTCGACAGCCACAGCTCGAAACCGCCAAGAGCGTCCTCGGTGCGCTGCGGCACACACATCTCGATGAGCGTCGTCGTGCCGCCGATGAGCGCGGCTTTGCTGGCGGTCTCGTAGGTGTCCTTCGAGCACGTGCCCATGAAGGGCAGATGAATGTGGACGTGCGGGTCGATGAAGCCGGGGAAGACGAGCTTGCCGGTGGCGTCAATCACTTCGGCACCGGGCGGCGCGTCGAGCGCGCGTCCGAGGCGTGTGATGGTTTCGCCTTCGCAAAAGATGTCGCCGGTGAAGTCGGAGTCGGCGGTGACGATGCGACCGTTCTTGATGAGCAGGGACATGCTGCGATGGAAGCGGGTCGCGCGCAAATTGCGAAGCAAGAACCGGGTGGGCGGCGCGCGCGTTCCGAGGCAACGTCGCGGCATGAACGACTACGAGCGCGTCGCGCGCTTGATCCGCTATCTCGATGAGCATCAGTCCGAGCAGCCGGACCTCGCCGTGCTCGCGGCGCAAGCGGGGCTGAGCCGCTTTCATTTGCACCGGCTGTTCTCGCGGTGGGCGGGGATCACGCCGAAGGATTTTCTCCAGTGCCTCACGCTCGAGCACGCGCGGGCGCTGCTGCGTGGCGGCCGGAGCGTGCTCGACGCGGCGATCGGCAGCGGATTGTCCGGGCCGGGGCGGCTGCACGATCTCGCGGTGGCGCTCGAGGCGGCGACGCCGGGCGAGATCAAGTCGGGCGGTGCGGGCTGGACGATCCGGGTCGGCTACGCACAGAGCCCGTTCGGGCTTTGCCTCATCGGCGAGACGCCGCGCGGCGTCTGCCATCTTTCGTTTCACGACGGAGCAGACCGAGACCTCTCCGAGCTGCACCGCGAGTGGCCGGCGGCGCAGGTTGCGCGCGACGACAGGGAGGCGGCGCGTATCGCATCGCGCATCTTCACGCCGGCGAGCAGGCCATCGACGGTGCGCGCGTTTGTGCGGGGGACGGAGTTTCAGGTGCGCGTCTGGCGGGCGCTGCTCCGCGTGCCGAGCGGCGGCGTCACGAGTTACGGCCAGCTCGCGTCGGCGATGGGCCAGCCGACGGCGGCGCGCGCGGTGGGCTCGGCGGTCGGCGCGAACGCGATTTCGTTTCTCATCCCGTGTCATCGCGTGATTCGCGAGACGGGCATCAGCGGCAACTACCGCTGGGGCCCGCTTCGCAAGCGCGCGATGCTCGCGTGGGAAACGGCGTAGCTACTTCTTCCACACGTCGGCGACGCCTTCGCCGAACCAGCGCGTGCTCACGACTTTTTGCTGTGTGTAAAATTGCACCGCCTCGCGGCCCTGGATGTGGAGATCGCCGAAGAAGCTCTCGTTCCAGCCGGTGAACGGGAACATCGCCATCGTCGCGGGGACGCCGACGTTGATGCCGACCATGCCGACGTTCACGCGATGCTTGAACTCGCGCGCGGCCTTGCCGGAGTTGGTGAAGATCGCGGTGCCGTTGCCGTAGGCGGAGGCGTTTGCGAGTTCGATCGCTCCGTCGAGGTCTTCCATCCGCATCACGTTGAGCACGGGGCCGAAAACCTCCTCACGTGCGATGGTCATGCCGGGTTGCACTTCGTCCACGATCGTCGCGCCGAGATAGAAGCCGCCGGGCGCCTCGGGCACGCGCACGCTGCGGCCATCGGCGATGATCTTCGCGCCTTCGCTCTCGCCGCCTGCGACAAGGCTGAGCACGCGTTCGCGATGTGTCGAAGTGATGAGCGGGCCCATGTCGGGCTGTGCGGCGCGGTCGGTCGGACCGACGCGGATCGCGCGCGCGGCTTCGACGAGCGACGGGAGCAGGCGCTCCGCCGCGGCGCCGACGGTGAGCGCGGTGGAGCCGGCCATGCAGCGCTCGCCGGCGCAGCCGAAGGCAGCGGTGGCGAGGCTCTCGACGGTCTTCGCCATGTCGGCGTCGGGCATCACGACGATGTAATTCTTTGCGCCCCCATTGGCCTGCACGCGTTTGCCGTTTCGCGTTCCCGTTTCGTAGATGTAGCGCGCGATGGGCGTCGAACCGACGAAGGAGATCGCGCGGACCTTCGGATGCGTGAGCAGCGCATCGACGCACTCGCGCCCGCCGTGGACCAGATTGAGCACGCCTTTCGGCAGGCCGGCCTTTTCGAGCAACTCGACGAGCAGCACCGCGGTGAGCGGCACCTTCTCGCTCGGCTTGAGCACGAACGTATTCCCGCACACGAGCGCGAGCGGGAACATCCAGAGCGGCACCATCGCGGGGAAGTTGAACGGTGTGATGCCAACGCACACGCCGAGCGGCTGGAGCAGCGTCTCGCAGTCCACGCCACGCGCGATGTCCGCGAGCGTGTCGCCCATGAGCAGCGACGGTGCGCCGCACGCATACTCGATATTTTCGATCCCGCGGAAGATGCTCCCACGCGCCTCGACGAGCGTCTTTCCATGCTCGCGCGACACGCTCGCGCAGAGCCGGTCGAAGTTCTGCTCGACGAGCTGCCGGTAGCGAAACATCAGCCGCGCCCGCTCGACGACCGGGGTATCCCGCCACGCGGGGAACGCCGCCGCTGCCGCTTCGACCGCGGCGTTCACTTCGCCCGCGCCGCCCGCCGGACACTCAGCGATCAGTTCGCCGGTCGAGGGATTGAAAACCGGCGTGCCGCCCGCGAAGGAGCGCCATTCGCCGGCGATGAAGTTCGGGCAGGGAGTCATGCCGCCGAGCGTAGCGGCGGCGGGAGTGGATGACAACGCCCGCGCCCGCGGTTCCGAATGCGGCCTTGCTTAACCCCCGGAGTCTGGTCCCTTGGCCGCGCAGAAACGCAGCCCCTTTGGGCCTTGGTAGATTGCTAGTTGTGTTCGTAGCGCGGTTCACACCGCGGAACTTCCAGTGGCGATTTGAAATCCGGCAATTCGGAAACAGACGCAGAAGCTTCGCAGATGCAAAACGAACATATGAACAACAGACTCTACGTCGGAAACCTCGCCTTCGAGACCGTCGAAATCCAGATCAGCGACCTCTTCGCCACGGCCGGCACGGTGAGTGAAGCCAACCTCATGCAGGATCGCATGAGCGGCCAGTCCCGCGGCTTCGCCTTCGTCACCATGGCCACGGCCGCGGAAGCGCAGGAAGCGATCCGCCTCCTCAATGGCAAGGACCTCAACGGCCGCGCGATCACGGTGACCGAAGCGCGCCCGCGCGAAGACAAGGGCGGCGGCGGCGCCCGTCGCTAGTCTCACGAAGCTCCAGTCAGAGCTGCTTTCAGACAGGATTTCGAGCGCCCCGGTCACAAGCCGGGGCGCTTTGTTTTCAACCGTCAGTCGCCTTGCGCGCCGCGGTGTCCGGCAAGTCGGGCAAGCCCAGACTCAGCCCCGTTTCGCTTCCTTCGCCCAAGCGTCCTTCAATGTGATCGTGCGGTTGAAAATATGGCGGCCGGGTTGCGAGTCGTGGTCGAGGGTGAAGTAGGCGAGGCGCTCGAATTGGTAGCGCTCCTCGGGACGCGCGGCGGCGAGCGACGGTTCGAGCTTGGCCGTCACGACTTCGAGCGAATGCGGGTTGAGCACGGTCTTGAAATCGCGGCCGTCGGCTTCGGGGTCGGCCTCGGTGAAAAGCCTGTCGTAGAGCCGGACCTCGGCCTCGATCGCGTGCTCGGCGCTGACCCAGTGGATCGTGCCTTTCACTTTGCGACCGGCAGTCGGGCCGCCGCTGCGCGAGTCGAGATCGGCGGTGCAGCGCAGTTCGGTCACGTGACCGGCGTCGTCCTTTACGACTTCGTCGCACTTGATGATGAATGCGTATTTGAGCCGCACTTCGCCGCCGGGTTTGAGGCGGAAGAATTTCGGCGGCGCGTCTTCCATGAAGTCGTCCTGCTCGATCCACAGATCGCGGGTGAAGACCACGTCGCGCGTGCCGGCGGTTTCGTCCGACGGGTTGTTCGTCGCCTGACAGGTGACGGACTCGGGCAGATTGGTGATGACAACTTTCAGCGGGCGCAGGACGCCGAGGCGGCGCAGCGCGCGCTGGTTGAGGTCCTCGCGGATCGCGTGCTCGAGCACGGCCACGTCGGTGAGCGAGTTGAACTTCGTCACGCCGACGCCGATCGCGAAAGTGCGCATCGCCTCGGGCGTCACGCCGCGGCGCCGGAAGCCGCTGATCGTGGGCATCCGCGGGTCGTCCCATCCGGTCACGAGCCCTTCCTTCACGAGCGCCATGAGCTTGCGCTTGCTCATCACCGTGTAGGTCAGGTTCAGCCGCGCGAACTCGTATTGATGCGGCCGCGGCTGCGGCACGGGGAGGTGATCGAGGATCCAGTCGTAGAGCGCGCGATGCACGTCGAACTCGAGCGTGCAGATCGAGTGGCTGATGCCTTCGATCGAATCCGAGAGGCAGTGCGCGTAGTCGTAGAGCGGGTAGATGCACCACGCGTCGCCGGCGTGATGATGCGCCGTGTGCCGGATGCGATAGAGCAGCGGGTCGCGCAGCCACACGTTCGGCGAAGTCATATCGATCTTCGCGCGGAGCGTGCGCGCGCCGTCGGGGAACTCGCCGGCCTTCATCCGCGCGAAGAGGTCGAGATTCTCCTTGATGCCGCGGTCGCGGAAGGGTGACGGCTTGCCGGGCCGGTCGGGCGCGCCGCGGTATTCGTCGGTCTGCTCGGCGGTGAGGTCGCACACGTAGGCGTGGCCGGCTTTGATGAGCGCGACGGCGTAGTCGTGGAGCTGCTGGAAGTAGTCGCTCGCGTAGAAGGGCTCGGCGCCCGGCGGCTTGAAACGCAGCACATGGTCCGCCCAACCGCTCACCAGCCAGCGCACGTCCGCGATGATGGAATCGACGTATTCAACCTCCTCCTTCGCCGGGTTCGTGTCGTCCATGCGCAGGTTGCACACACCGCCAAACTCGCGCGCGATGCCGAAGTTCAGGCAGATGGATTTCGCGTGGCCGATGTGCAGGTAGCCGTTCGGCTCCGGCGGAAAGCGCGTGACGACCTGCGGATACTTCCGCGCCACGACGTGCTGCGCGACGATGTCGCGGATGAAGTCGGACGGTGCAGTGGGATCGTGGCTCATGGATTCACCACAGAGACACAGAGAACACAGAGCAGAACAAGAAACATCACAGGGCTGTTCCTCCGTGTCCTCTGTGCCTCTGTGGTGAAAATGTGTGGGCTCAGTAAGCCGCCTGCACGCCCTTGATCGAGCGCTTCGGCATCCACGGCATGAGCGCGCGGAGCTTCTCGCCCGTCTTCTCGATGCCATGCTTTTCGCCGGCCTTGAGCAGCGCGTTGTATTTCTTGTAGCCGCCCTCGTATTCCTTCACCCAGTCCTTCGCGAACTTGCCGGACTGGACGTCCTTGAGCGCCGCTTTCATCCGCTTCTTCACACCCGCGTCGATGATCTTCGGGCCAACCGTCACGTCGCCCCACTTCGCCGTCTCGGAGATCGAGAAGCGCATCCCCGCGATGCCTTTCTCATTCATCAAATCGACGATGAGCTTCAGCTCGTGCAGGCACTCGAAGTAGGCCATCTCCGGCGAGTAACCCGCCTCGACGAGCACCTCGAAACCGGCCTGCACCAGCGCCGTCGTGCCGCCGCAGAGCACGGTCTGTTCGCCGAAAAGATCCGTCTCGGTCTCCTCCTTGAAATCCGTCTCCAGCACACCGGCGCGCGTGCCGCCGATGCCCTTCGCCCATGCGAGCGCGATCTTCTTCGCGTCCTTGCCGGGGTTTTGATACACCGCGATGAGCGACGGCACGCCTTTTCCCTCGGTGTATTGGCGGCGCACGATGTGGCCCGGTCCCTTCGGGGCGACCATGATCACGTTCACATTCTTCGGCGGGACGAGCGTCTTGAAATGGATCGAGAACCCGTGGCTGAAGACGAGCGTCTTGCCCTTGCTGAGGTTCGGCCGGATGTCCTTCTCGAAGGCTTTCGCCTGCTTCGTGTCCGGCAGCGCGATCATGATCACGTCCGCGCGCTTCACCGCTTCGCCGGTGTCGAACACCGCGAAGCCTTTTTCCTCGGCCACCGCGCGCGATTTCGAGCCCGGATAAAGTCCGACGATCACCTTCACGCCGGATTCCTTGAGGTTGAGCGCGTGGGCGTGTCCTTGCGAGCCGAAGCCCAGCACGGCGCAGGTTTTGCCCTTGAGCACTTTGAGGTCGGCGTCTTTGTCGGTGTAGATTTTGGCCATTGGAAAAGGGCGCGGAGACTACCGACTCACCCCCGGCTGTCAACGGCGGCGCGCAGCCCATTTTGGGCTGAAAATTTCGGTCTGCACGTGCGCGGTCCCTCATTATAGTCGGCAGCTGCGTCGCATGATTCGTCTCGCTCCATGGTCCATGCTCTTGAGTTTCGCGCTGATTTCACCGGCATTGCGCGGTGCTCCCGATCCCTTTCCCGCGCTCGAGCGCCTCGAGGCACTCGGGCTGGATCTGCAGGGCGACGGCTTCGCCAGCGCGGTAGCGCTCAAGCAGCGCAACGTGATCGACCTGATGCTGCGCGCGGGAGTGAGCCCGAATCTCTGCGGCGCGGACGGGCGCACGCCGCTCTTCCACGCGGCGGCCGCGGGCGACGACGCGCTAGTCGTGCGCCTGCTTGCCGCCGGCGCGGACCCGAACCTCGCCGACGAGCAGCGCGTCGCGCCGATCATGGTCGCGACCGTGCATGGAATGCCGGCGCTGCTCGAGATCCTGCTCAAGGCTGGCGCGAACGTGAACGCGGTCGATGGGAGCGGCCGCACCGCTTTGCACTACGCGCTCGCCGCGAAACAGCTCCCGACCGTCGAGCGACTTCTCGCGGAGAATCCACGGCTCGATGCCCGCAGTTGCGATGAGCGCGACGCGTTCGCCGTCGCAGTCGAGACTCGCGACGAGAAGATCCTCGCGGCGATTTTCGCGCGCGTGACCCAGCGCGAGTGGGATCTCGCCGGGCGCAATCTGCTCCAGCGGGCCGTGGACAGCGGCGATGTGGAAAAGGTGCGCTTCGTCCTCTCCAAGCATATCGGCCCGCCATCCCCGGAAGGCTGCCGCGATCCTTTGCTCGCCTACGCTGTCGCCGCGAATGATATCAAGCTTGCGCAGCTCCTGCTCGACGCCGGCGCCGATCCGAACACCGCGCTCGAAGGCCCGGCCGAGCCGCGCTTCCTGGAATACACGACCGCCAAGCCGCTGCGAAACTATCTCGCCGAGGTGCCGGGCGTCACCGTGCTGATGATCGCCGCCGGCATGGGCAACAACGAGCTGGTCAAGCTGCTGATCGAGCGAGGCGCCGAGCGCTTGCGGACGACGACCGGGAAATACCGGATGCTCGCGCTCTATTTCGCCGCATGGGGAGGACACGCCGAGTGCCTCCAGACCCTGCTCGGCAATGCGCCAAGCCCCGAGCAAATCCGCATCGAGATCAGCCTCGCCGCACAGCGCGCCACGCTCTTTCGCGATGGCGCTCCGGTTTTCAAGACGGGGATCAGCACCGGACGCAAGGGCTTCGCGACTCCGACCGGGCGCTTCGTGATCACCGACAAAAAGTCGTCCCACATCTCGACGATCTACAAGGTGCCGATGCCGTTTTTCATGCGGCTGAGCTGCCGCGATTTCGGGATGCACCAGGGCGTCGTGCCCGACTATCCCGCCAGCCACGGCTGCATCCGCCTTCCGAGCGACGCGGCTCGCAAGCTCTTCCGCGAAGTGCCTGTCGGCACGCTGGTCACGATCACGAACTGAGCGGCGCTACCGTTTGCGCTTGGACTTCGGCTTCGCGGTGGGCTTCGCCGGGTCGGGCTCGGGGGGCGGCTCGGGGGCGTTGAATTTCACAGGCGCGGGATATTTGTGCGAAAGCAGCCCGGGCTCGGCGCGCGCGTCCTGCAACTCGCCGCCGTAATAAATCCGCACGATGTAGCCGAAGAATTGCCGGCGCAGTTTCGCGGAGGGCGCGGCGGTGCGATCGTAGGTGACTTCGATGGTCTCGTCGCCGCCGTTGGCCCAGTCCACGGGCGTCGCGGCGAACTTGTAGCTCACGTCCGCGTCGGTCTTCTCCTCCCGGCCTTCGCCGATCTGGTCGTAGATGAGGACGGAAATATCCACGTCGCCCGCATTGATCACCGCGCCGTTGCGCGCCTTGACCTGAATGCGCAGCGTGAGCCGCTTGCCCTGGGCATCGAGCGCGTCTTCACGATCGACCACGCCAACGCCGAGAACGGCTTCGGGAATGAGGCTCGAGACAACTTCGTCCCGCGGCAGCGGCGCCGGGGCGGGATAGCGCGACATCAGCGCGAGTTCGCTGGCCGACAGGCTCGGCGGCGCCGCGGCGGGCGCGGGAACTGGTGGCGGAGTGGGCGCTGGCGTGGGGGCCGGCGTCGGCGCGGGTGTCGGCGCAGGTGTCGGGACTGGTGTGGGAGCCGGTGTCGGTGCCGGTGGGGCTGCGAGCATCGGCGGCTGCGCGAACTGTGCGGCGGCCATGACTTGCGCGACCGTCGCTTTGATCCGCGACTCGGCGAGCGCGAAGTAGGGGCCGGCCGCTTCGCCTTGCGCGAGGACGCGCTGCCACAGCTCGGCGGCGAGTGCGGATGAATTCATGCGCTCGTGGATTAATGCCAGATTGGCCATGGCCTCGGCGTTTTGCGGCATCAGCGCGAGTGCTTCGCGGTATTTCCACAGGGCGGCGTCGAGCTCGTTGTTCGCAGCTGATTTAGCACCACCCTCGATGAGCGTGCGGAAGCGTGCCTCCGGCGAAGGCGGCGCAGGGGTGGCCGGCGGCGCGGGTGCCGGTGCGGGCGGCGACTGGAGGATGATGATCTTTTCCGTCGGTTGCGGAGTAGCCAAGATGAGCAGCGTCGTGCGCGGCTCGGGGGTCGGGTCGGCAGGCTGCGCGACGGGCGCGGGGGTCGCGACTGCGGCCACGGCTTCCGGCTTGGGTGTGCCTGCGAAAATCAGTCCCGGTGGCCCGGCGTCCGCGGTGCGCATGGGAGCGATGGCGGCTTCGACGGCGGCGGTCACCAGCTCCGGCGACACTTCCGATTTCGGGCGCCACGCAGGCAGCCAGATCGGCATCGTGGCGAGCAACACTGCCGCGGCCCAGACGCCGATCCAGAACCGCCATTTGATGTCGGGTGCATCTTCCGGGTCCGGGTCGGAGAGCGTCGCAGCGCGCGATGCGGAGGGACGCGGGACGGCGACCTGCTCATGGCGCAGCGCCGCGAGGCGGGCGGCGACAGCGCGCGCGCTGATGGGACGCTTCGCCGGATCCTTTGCGAGCAAGTCCGTGACGAGCTGTTCCCATCCCTCGGAGACGAGCGAGACCGGCCGGTCGGACTCCTGCCGCCGCGCGTTGATTTTCGGCGCCGCGGTTTCAAAAAGCTGGTGGAGCAAGTCGCCGCGGAAGAACGGCGGCCGGCCCGCGAGCAGGCAGTGGATCGTCGCGCCGAGCGCGTAGAGATCGTCCGAAGGGATCGCGCGTTCGCCGCGCATCTGCTGCGGGCTGGCGTAGGCGGGTGTGCCGGCGTGCTTGTGCCGCGTGAGCTGCGTAAAGCTCTCGGACGCCCGCGCGGAGAAGCCGAAGTCGGCGACCTTCAGGCGCCCGGTTTCATCGAGCAGCAGGTTCGCGGGCTTGAGGTCGCGATGCACGACACCGGCGACTTCGTGCGCGTGGATGAGTGCGGAGCACAGCTCGTCGAGCCAGCCGTGGATTTGCCCCGGCTCGAAACACCCCTCATGCTGCTCAGCGCGGAGTTGGTCGAGGTTTCCGCCGCTGGCCAGCTCCATCGCGATGAAGGCAACCGCCCGCTCGCGGTCTTCCACAAGATTGTGAACGCGCAGGATGTTCGGGTGCGTGAGCCGCAGCGCATTGCGCGTCTCGGTCTTGAGCTGCTCCATCGCGCCCGAGTCGCGCACGAGCACCTCGGGCAGGAATTTCAGCGCGACCGGCAGCTCGAGCGTCTCATCGTGCGCGCGCCACACGATTCCCATCCCGCCGCGCCCGACCACATCGACCAGCCGGTATCGCTCCGCGACAACGTCATCCGCGCGCAACTTTAGAAGCGCGTCGTCGATCGGCGGCTGGTTCTGGCGGGGCATGGGCGCGGGGAAGCTTCCACCGGGCGGGCGGGTCCGCCACAAGCATTTGGCTCAGGCCGTGTCAGCGCCGGACTTGCGCCGGAAACGCCCGCGGCTCCAGTCGTCGAAGATCGCGTAGCTCACCGGCGTCACGAGCAGCGAGAGCAGCAGGCAGAGCATCTGGCCGCCGATGATGATCTTCGCCATCGACGCGCGCCCCGCGCTGCCGGGACCGACGCCGAGCGCGATCGGGATCATCGAGGCGACGAGCAGGATCGTGGTCATCAGGATCGGGCGAAGGCGCACGCGATTCGCCTCGAGGATCGCCGCATCGCGCTCCATGCCACGCGAGCGCAGCGTGTTCGTGTAGTCGATCTGCAGGATCCCGTTCTTCTTCACCACGCCGAAGAGCATGAACATGCCGAAGATCGCGTAGATGTTCAGCGGCTCGTCGAGCAGGATCATCGTCAGCAGCGCGAATGGCAGCGAGAGCGGCACGGCGAGCAGGATCGAGATCGGGTGGACGAAGTTTTCGAACTGCGCCGCAAGGATCATATACATGAAGATGAGCGCGAGGCCGAAGGCCTTGAGGAAGTTCGTGAAGGTCTCCGCGAGCGAGCGTGCGCGGCCGGTGAAGGCGAGGCTGTAGCCGGGGGGAAGCTGCAGTTCATCGGCGATCTCGCGCGTGACCCGCACCGCGTCGCTCAGCGCGAGGCCGACGAGGTTGCCGCCGATGTTCACGCGGCGCTGGCGCTCGTAGCGGTCGATCTGCGAAGGCCCGCGCGTCTCGACGAGGCTCACGAAATTGACGACGGGCAGCAGCAGTTCGCCGCCATCCGGCGCTCGGCCGCGGATGGCGATCTGTTCCACAGCCTCTCGCGTGCTGCGCTGGCCGCGATCGGCGCGCAGCCACACGTCGAACTGGTCGTCGGCTTCCTTCCACGTCGAGACGATCTCGCCGCCCACGGTCGTTCGCAGCACGCGGGCGATCTGCTCGACGTTGATGCCGAACTGGTTGGCCTTGTCGCGATCGATTCGCACCTGCATCTCCGGCTTCCGGTTCGACAGCGTCGTGTCGAGATCGACCATGCCCGGCACCTGCCGCAGCCGCGCGAGGAAGGTGTCGCTCAGTTCGCTCAGCTTCGCGAGGTCGGGGCCGACGATGTTGAAGTCGAACTCGGTATTCCGGCTCCCGCTGCTGCTGATGCCCGAGATGCGCTGCACACTGCTGCGGAGATCCGGATAGGCGGTGAGAATGCGGCGCGCGTGCAGCATCGCATCCGCCTGCGACCAGCGGCGCGACTGGCCGAGCAGCGTGGCCCAAAAGCCGCCCAACTCCGGCAACCGGCAGTAGATCGAGCCTTGAGTCACGTTGCCTTCGCCCTTGCCCACGCGCGCCGAAGTCTCGCCGACGGTCACCAGCGTATCGGTCACCGCCTTCACGCCGCCGATGTCGATGGCCTTGAGCCTGGTTTCTATTTCGCGCAGCAGCGCGTCGGTGCGCGCGAGGCTCGATCCCTCCGGCGCCTCCACCACGACCTCGAACTCGCTCGAGTCGTCCTGCGGCATGTAGTTGAACCGGCTCAGCGGCACGAGCACCCACAGCGACGCGGTGACGGCCGCCGCCGCGAGCATGACGATCGAGCGATGCTGCAGGCTCCACGCGAGCAGTCGCCCGTAGTGCCCGCCGATCCAGCGCAGCAGCCGGCCGCCGTGTGCGCGTTTGATGCGCTTCGCCTCGTCCTCGGCGGCGTGCAGGAAACGCGACGCGAGCATGGGCGTGAGCGTGAAGGAGACGAACATCGACACGAGAATCGCGAACGCGACGGTGATGCCGTAGCTGGAAAAGAAGCGCCCCGTGCGGCCTTCCATGAACGCGACCGGGATGAAGATCACGACGAGCGAAAGCGTGGTCGCGAGCACGGCGAGCGCGATTTCCTTCGTCGCCACGCTCGCGGCCTGGCGGCTGTCGAGGCCGCGTTCCTCGATGGTGCGATGGATGTTTTCGATGACCACGATCGCGTCATCGACCACGATGCCGACGGCGAAGATGAGGCCGAGGATCGTGAAGTTGTTGAGCGTGTAATCGAGCGAGCGCATCAGCGCGAAGGTCGCGATGATCGATGCCGGGATCGCGACGGAGGCGATGAGCGTGCCGCGCCAGTCGTGCATGAAGGCAAAGACCGTCAGCGCGACGAGCAGCGCGCCGAGCACGAGGTGGAAGCTGACTTCGTCGAGCGAGCGTTTGATGAAGCGCGACTGGTCCCGGATGAGGTCGAAGTGGATGTCGCCCGGCAGCGCCTCCTCGAGCTGCGCGAGTCGCGTCTTCACGCGCTCGATGACGGCTACCGTGTTCGAGCCGGACTGCTTTCGCACGACGAGCGAGACGGAGTTCTGGCCGTTGAGCCGCGAAAGGGACCGGGCTTCCTCGACCGAGTCGCGCGTGGTCGCCACGTCCTTGAGCTGGATGGGCACGCCGCCACGGTTGGCGACGTGCAGTTCGCCGAAGTCGCGCACCTTCTCCACGCGCCCGAGCGTGCGCAGTGTCAGCTCGCGCGACTGCTGATCGACGCGGCCACCTGGGATCTCGACGTTTTGCTGCGCGAGCGCCGAGCGCACGTCCTCGATGGTGAGCCCGTAGGCGCGCAGGCGGTCGATATCGACCGAGACCTGGATCGCGCGCGTGCGCCCGCCGACGAGCGACACGGCGCCGATGTCGGCGACGGTTTCGAGCACCTGCTTGATCTGCTTGTCGGCGATGAGCGTGAGTTCCTTGAGCGAGCGCCGCGCGCTCACGCTGATGGTCAGGATCGGCGACGCGTCCGTGTCGAACTTGCTGATGATCGGCGGCGTCGTGCCGGCGGGCAGGCGCGCGAGGATGGAGTTGACCTTGTCGCGGACGTCCTGCGCCGCGGCGTCGCGCGTGCGCGAGTAAACGAAGTTCACGTTGATGCGGGCGACGCCTTCGCTCGTGTTGCTGGAGAGTTCGTCGATGCCTTCGATCGTGTTGATGACCTCCTCGAGCGGCTTGGTGACGGTCGTTTCCATCTCCTCCGGCGACGCGCCGGCGAGGCTCGTCGTCACCGTCACGCTCGGGATGTCCACGTTCGGATATTGATCCACGCCGAGGTCGCGGAAGCTGATCCAGCCGAGCACGACGAGGAAGAGATTGATCATCGTCGCGAAGACCGGACGACGGATGCACAGGTCGGCGAGCGACGCGCCGCCGGAGTGCGGAGGCGGAGCCGTCATGCGTCCTGCACCTTCACCTTCGTCCCGTCCTGGACCTTGGTGCGGCCGTTGAGGATCACGCGTTCGCCGGGCTTGAGGCCGCTGAGGATTTCCTGCTGGTCGCCGCGCGTGAGGCCGAGCTCGACCTCGCGCACGCTGGCCGCGTCGCCTTCGACGACGAAGACTTTGTTCACGCCGGCGAAGGTGAGGATCGTGTCGATCGGCACGACGAGCGTCGGCGCGGCGTCATCGACGACGAGTTCGCCGCGGGCAAAGAAGTTGGCCTTGAGTTCGCGCTTCGAGTTGTCCACGCGCGCCTCGATGCCGACGCTGCGCGTGGCGACATTGACGGCGGGGTTGATCCAGCTCACGCGCCCCTCGAAGACGCGGCCGGGATATGCGTCCACGGTGAGCCGCACGAGCTGCGCGACCTTGATGCGCGCCGCCTCGCGCTCGGGCACCTCGCCGCGAAAGCGCAGCGTCGAGTCATCGACGACGTTGAACATCACCGTGCCGATGCGGACGAAGTCGCCCGCGTTCACGAGCCGCTCGGCGATCGCGCCATCGAAGGGCGCGCGGGCGAGCGAGCGCCGCATCGAGGTGCTCGCGGCGCCGAGGCTGGCCTTCGCGGCGTTGACCTCGGCCTGCGCCTGTTTGTTCGAGGCGGCGGCCTGGTCGTAGTCGGTGGGCGACACGGAGCCGGTTTTCCGCAGGCGCTCGAGTCGCGAAAGATTCTCGGCGGTGTTCTCCGCGCTGGCCTCGGCCTTGGCGAGGTTCGCGGTCTGGAGATTGACCATGCCTTGATACGAAGCGGTATCGATCTGCGCGAGTTCCGCGCCGGCTTTCACGGCGTCGCCGACCTCGGCGAGCGTCTTCTCGATCGAGCCTTCGACCTCGGCGGCGATGCGCGCCTCCTGGTTTGGCAGGAGCGCGCCGACGAGCAGGATCTTGCGCTCCCACGGCTCGGTGCGCGCGGCGACGACGGTGACGCTCACCGTCGCGTCCTTGTCGCGCCTGCCGCCTTCGCGCGCAGGCTTCGAGCACGCCGCGAGGGCGAGTAGGATGATGGCTGCGACCCGCGGACGATACATGTGCGAGCGGGCTACTGCGGGGGTGGAGGTTCGGCGAGGTCGGTGTTCCCGAGCGGCACGGGGACCACGTCGGTGCCGAAGCGCACGAGCACATTTACGCCATCGACCGAGACCAGCGGCACGACGGTGCCCGCGACGAGCGTGCTGGTGCCGAACTTCAGCAGGACCGGCGTCGGCTTGAGGATCTTCACGGTCGTGCGCGGCGCGGGCGTGGCGGGCGGGGGCGTGAGCAT
>JBEBGD010000189.1:0-4325 GCA_040081625.1 Chthoniobacteraceae bacterium | reverse complement strand
CTCGCCCGCGGTGAGAGCAAGTTTTGACTCGAGCACGTGAGCGCAATTACGCTGATTTTCCCGCCCGCACCGCCGCCACCGAAACTCGCGCCGCCACTCCCGCCCTTGCCGCTCGTGATCGTGGCCGCGTTGACGCCGAGGCTTGCGAAACTTTCAAGCGCCAGCCTCGCGATGGCGCCACCCACGCCGCCCGCGCCGTTGCTCGTGGCGCTGGCACCTGCGCCGCTCCCGAGGGCGAATCCGTTCGTGCCGCCGACATTGGTGATCGCGCTGTCGAAGACTGCGCCGCCCGCGCCACCCGCGCCGGCGCCCGTCGCTGAGCCGCCCGAACCGGCGAGGATCTCGATGCCCGCCGCGACGTTGCCGAGGTTTTGAAACACCAGCCCGGAGATGGCGCCACCCGCGCCGCCGGCGAGGCCCGCGCCTTTTCCGCCTGCACCACCGGAGAGCTTCACCCGGTCGGCGACATCGCCGGTCGCGACGCGCAGCGTCTTGATCGCGCCGCCCGCGCCACCCAGCCCGGAGCCGCCGTTGCTCGCATCCGCGCCATTGCCGGCCTGCATGGTGAGCGATTTGAGCGTGCCGATTTCGTTGATCGTCGTCTTTGTGATTCCGCCACCTGCGCCACCGTTGCCGCTCCCGTTCGGTGCCGTGCCGCCGGCGCCCGCTTTCACGATGAGCGCGGTATTCGCGCCGCCCTGCCCGGTGATCGTCGCGGTGAACGCGCCGCCCGCGCCGCCGCGGCCAGTCGTCGCCGCTGCCGCGCTGCCGCCGTCGCCGGAAGCGAGCGTGATGCCTGCGGTCACATCCGCGAACTGCGCGACATCGAGTGCGGAGATCGCACCGCCTTTGCCCGCGATGGATTTCATCGACGCACTTGCTATCAACGCGCCGCCTGCGCCCGCGTGGATGTTCGCGGGCTGTAGCGCTTTCACGTCGTTGCCGAAGAAGATGTCGCCGCCCGTGATCGCGCCGCCCGCTCCGCCACGCGTCTTTCCCACGCCACCCACGCCGCCTGCGATGTCGAGTGCGCTGCCCGCGGTGCTATCGCCGACGATGGCGTCGGCGAGCAGTGTGAAGTCCACGAGGTTTCCGGCTGCGCCACCCGCGCCGCTGACGGACTCGCCGCCCGTGCCGGCGGCGACTTTGAGGGTCTTCACCACATTCGCCGCGCCGAGCAACTGCACGGCGGTGTTCGTGATCGCGCCACCCGCGCCGCCCGCGCCGAAGCCTTCGGCCCTGCCGCCGATGCCGGCGAAAATCTCGACCGACTTTGCCGCGAAGTTCGCCGTGGTGACGACCGTGCAATCGGTGATCGCACCGCCCGCGCCGCCAGCACCCAGGCCGCTGCCGCGTCCACCTGCTCCACCTTCGAGTCGAAAGTTGTCCGTCGCATCGGCAGCGAGTTCCGCCGTGATTGCCGAGAGACTTCCGCCGCGCGCGCCCGCGCCCGTGTTCGATGTGCCGCCTTTGCCCGCCTTGATCCACGCGGGAATCGCCGAGTCGATCGTGATCGCCACGCGACTGATCGAGCCGCCCCGGCCCGGAGCCGCGAGATCATTGTCGTCGCCGTTGCCGGCGAGCAGGTTCTTCGCGCCGTGGTCGAGTTGCACATCGCTGATGTCGCCGCCGCGCGCGCTCGAAGCGGGAGCGAAAGTCGCGATGGTCAGCGCCGTCGTGCCGCCGTTGAGTGACAACGCAGGCGCCTTGAGGTGACTGTCGGGTTCGTTCACCGCGGTGCCGGTGGCGAGGTTGCCTCCGAGCGCGCCGGTGATCCGCAGATGGCTGATATCGCCGCCGGCAAAAATGTTGCCGGTGACTTTGCCGGTGATGTTCAGCCCGGCGATGGAAGCGCGCTGCACCGTGAGGACGCCGGTGCTCACCGCGAGCGAGTGGTCCGCGTTGAGCGCGGTGACGATCGAGCCGTTCACGTCGCCGGCGAGCTTCGCCTGGAAACCGTCGGACACGGCCAGGCCGGTAATTTCGCTCGCATCGAAGTGTCCATCCGCTGCGGCGAGGTCGGTCGCGAAGATGAGTGCGCTGCCCGCAAGCACGGACACGAGCGTCGCCTCGCCGGGGTCGAGCGCGTGGTCGCCATCGGTGTCGAGCACGAGGGAGTCGCCTTTGCCGAGCAGCACGGCGATGTCGGACGCGGCGAGTGTCTGCGCCGCGGAGTGGTTGACCGATGCGCCGGCTTTGTCGACGACGGTTTTGTTCACTCCGCTGAGGAAGAAGATCGCGGGTGCGATGCGGGATTCGAGGGCTTCGATGCCGGGTTGGAAGGTCATGAGCGCGGATGCTGCGCCGGAGTCGTCGATCCGGCAAGCGAGCGCAATTGGCGGTCGTGCCACGCGAGGACGCCGGAAACGATCGCGAGGAGGATGCGGGGGAGCGGGTTTGACACGGGGCGCGGTTCGAGGTGACGCCGCGGCCACGTCTCCGGTCCGGTCGGGATGACCGGCGATCCGCTAGCTAAACGAAAGGTTCTTCACCTTCGCGAACGCGGCGGCGTTGAGCACGTCGATGATGCGCTCGTGCTTCGCGTCGGGGCTCGGGCGGATGATGACGGGGTCCTTGTCGCCGAAGGTTTCGATCGCGTTCTTGAGCCAGTCGCGGAGGGCTTGCAGGTTGCGGTCGCCGACCTGGCCGTAGGGGTTGTTGTTCATCGAGACGAGGCCGTCGGAGGAGATGTCGATGATGATGGGCGTGACCTTGGGCCCTTCGCTGCCCTGGCCGGCGGGGAGTTTGATGTTGAGGTCGAGTTCGGTGACTTGCTCGCCGACGCACGCCATGAAGAAAAGCATGAGGACGAATACGACATCGACCATCGGTGCGATTTGGAATCCGACGTCGCCGTCTTCTGAGCCAACTGATCCGGCCATAGTTTTGTTCGGTTATTGTTCTTTGTTGACGACGGAGAACGTGACGTTGGTCACGCCTGCGCCGCCGGCTGCTTTCAAAATGCCGCGCAGGTATTCGTAGCGCACGCCTTTGTCGGCGCGGATGAGGACTTGAGCCTCGGGATCTTTCTGGATCTCGGCGAAGAGCACGGGTTGCACGTCGGACGGCGCCTGGAAGTCGCGGCCACCGATCTCGATGGTGCCGATGTTGTTGAGGGCGTTCCAGAGGACGTTGACGATGAGCCGGCCGCCTTCTTCGCTGGGGTGATTTTTGCCTTCCTTGGCGACGGGCAGCTTCACGCCTTCATTGACCTGCAGGACTTGCGTCGAGCTGATCGACATAAAGAAGACGAGCAGCACGAGCAGAATGTCGATCATCGGCGCGATCTGAAACTCCGGATCTTCCTCCGGCATTTCGCGCGTGGCCTTTTTTGCCGCCTGACCTCTGGTCGCGTGGTGCATCGCGGAGAAGGGTGAAGACTACGCCGCCCAGTCGAGCGTCGCGCCGCAGTGAGGGCAGGGATTGACGCCCGCCGCGACTCCGCCGCCGCAGACGGGGCAGTTGGTGGTGAGGGACATGGAGACTTTGCGCACGCCGCCGGCAGCGGGGGCGCCGGCGCTGAAGTTCTCGCCGATCTGCACCCCTGAGAGTTCTTCGTATGGGATGTCGAGCAGCAGGGAGTTGACGGTGTCGTCGGCCATGACGACGCACTTCTGCGACATGTTGCGGAAGACGTAGTAGGCGATGAAGGCAGGGATGGCGATGAAGAGGCCGGACGCCGTCGCGAGGAGCACTTCGCCGATTCGCGCGGCGAGCGCCTGCGGGTTCTTGATGCCCGAGGCACCGAGGACGGCGAAGGCGCCCATCATGCCGATGACGGTGCCGAGCAGACCGATCATCGGCGAGATGACGCCGATGACGGAGAGGTAGCTGTTGCGCGTGCGCATCATCGTGGCCTCGCGCAGGCCCATCTCGGCGACGGCGTCCTCGACGGCTTCCTTGCCGCGGCCGACGCGGGTTAGCGCGCCCCTGACGACATTGGCGAGGTAGTTATCGTTCTGGGAGCAGATCTGCCAGGCTTCCTGATAATTGCCCGAGCCGATCGTCTGCTGAAGCTGCTGCACGAGCGGCGGCGGGCAGAGCTTGGAAGACTTGAGCGTCATGATGTTCTGCACGATCAGCGTGACCATCACGACCGAAGTCAGGAGGATCGCGATCCAGATCAGGATGATGAGCGGACCGCCATCGAGGATCTGCTGGAGAACCGTGTGCCCGCCTGCGTCGCCCGCGGCCGAGGCTTCGGCATCTTCCTGGGCGAAGACGGTGGCGCTGAGCGCGACATTCATCGCGACGACGATCGCGGGGCTGAACAAACGGTGGATGCGGGTGTGACTGGGCATGGTGTGGAGGTTTGGTGGAAAGGG
>JBEBGD010000122.1:0-15974 GCA_040081625.1 Chthoniobacteraceae bacterium | reverse complement strand
ATCCCGCTCAATGCGGTCGACTTAGTTGAGGTGAAGAACCGATGCAAAACTCTCAGCAGATGAGCAACCGAGCAAAGCTCGTCCTGATTCTCGGTGCGGGTGCTAGTCGGCCATTCCGCTTCCCAACCGCGGGCGAACTACGCGAGATCATTATCGGCGGCGATGCGCGACCGGCAGTTCTTAAACGTCTGTTCGGAGAACACTTCGTTTCCGCCGATGAAAGAGGCAACCGAATCAGTCACGGCGTTGGTTCGCTGTGCGATGATTACGGAAGGCAATTAAGCGAATGTTTTGAGTCTCGGCTGCAGATCATCTCCCCAAAAGCGCTCGTCAGACTGCAACGAGCGTTTGATCAATCGGACCGCATAAGTATTGATACTTTTGTAAAGCATCTGCCAGCAGGAAACGACGAATTGATCAATGCTGCCGGCCTCACGGTCGCATTCACGTTTCTTTGGTTGGAACGGATGATTGGGAAAGTTGGAGGTGATTGGTATCAGATGCTTATGGAGGATCTATTTCGTGATAATCCAGAGTATGACTTTAGCCATTTAACGATTGTAACGTTCAACTACGAACGATCCCTCGAATGGTATTTCCGGCACGTTTTCGCCCACCAGCTTCAGTCAGATGAATTGGCACGCGAACATGGCAAAAACCTGCGAGTAATTCACGTCTACGGATCGTTGGGACCACTTGAGGGCGAGAATCCTGTTTCTTACGGGGCAATACAGAGTGCAGGATCAGCTTGGCAGAACATCGCGTTGGCTGGTGTGCGTGCGAAGAATGACTCGTGGCGTGACGTTAACGACGCGCTTCGCGCGGCCGGTCGAGTGGCATTCCTCGGATTTGGTTTTTGGGACGAGAATATTGCCAACATCGACTTCGACGTCCTCCGCGGTCGAGCAGTCCACGCCTCGTGCTATCGATTGGCAGAGACCGTGAAAGGAATTGTGAATGCGAAAGCCACGATCACGTGGGGGAAACCCGACGAGACGGATGCAGACTTCTTAAGGAAAGTTGCAATCCTTCGGTAAACAACATGTCTTCGGAAGGATCGGCACAAAGATCAACCAATGACCTCCCGCCTTCTCGCCCTTTGTGTCCTCGCCGGAACCACCTTCGCTCAGCCCGCAACTCCATCTGCTTCATCCACGGTGGACGTGTGGCCCGAGGGGAAGACGCCGGGGCGCGGGGCGAAGGAACCGGAGGCGGAGGTGCAGCGGGATGATGGCTTTCACCGCATCACTAATGTCAGCCGGCCTACGTTGACGCTGTTTCCGGCGGCTCGGAAAGATGGCTCAGGGCCGGCGCCGGCGGTGATCGTGTGTCCAGGCGGGGCTTATAAGTATGTGGTCGTGGACAAGGAAGGGAGCGAGATCGCGGCTTGGTTGAACTCGGCGGGGATCAGCGCGCTGGTGCTGAAGTATCGCACGCCGGATAATCGCGAGGGGGCGTTGCAGGATTTGCAGCGGGCGTTGAGCCTCGTGCGGGCGCGGGCGGCGGAATGGAAGATCGATCCGCAGCGGGTCGGGGTGGTCGGGTTCTCCGCCGGCGGGAATGTCGCGGCGAAGGCTGGCACTCGGTTCGATGAGCGCAGTTACGCGGCGATCGATGCGGTGGATAGGCAAAGCTGCCGGCCGGATTTTGCGGTGCTGGTTTACCCGGCTTACCTCGACGACAAGGCGGGGCGTGTGTCGCCGGACTTGAATATCAAGGCGAAGATCCCGCCGACACTGATCGTCCATAGCGAGGACGACAAGACGCACGTGGTGGGGAGCAAGATTTACGACGCCGCGCTGACGGAGGCGAAGGTGGCGCACGAGTTCAAGCTCTACCCGACCGGCGGCCACGGCTACGGGTTGCGCTGCGAGAAGGACGCGCGCGTCTGGCCGGAGGATGCGCTGGGCTGGCTGAGGAAGATCGGCGTGCGCTGAGGGCGGGCGCAGATGGGGGGGGGCGTCGTGAGGCGTCCTCTTGCCTGAAGCGGATGCCCCAAGGGGAGCAGCCCATTACAGAGGGGCTACAGAGTAGATTTCGATGATCGCGGAGCGCTGCCGTCAGGTGACAAACGCCGTTCGTCAGGTGACGGACGCCTTTCGTCAGGTGACGAACGCCTTTCGTCAGGTGACGGACGCCTTTCGTCAGGTGACGAACGCCTTTCGTCAGGTGACGAACGCCTTTCGTCAGGTGACAAACGCCTTTTGTCAGGTGACAAACGCCATTCGTCAGGTGACGGACGCCTTTTGTCAGGTGACGAACGCCTTTCGTCAGGTGACTTCGAGCTTAAGTCGGCTGTGCGGCCGGGGCTCGGCTCAGTCTTTGCGGTAGATCTTCACGTCGTCCACCACGGCGTTGCGCGGGACGGCTAGGCGCAGCATGCGTTTGGTGGGATGCGCGATGCCGGGCGAGCGGAAGCTGCCGACGGCTTTGCCGTCGATGGCCACGCTCAGTTCATCACCCGCGATCTTTACCTCCAGTTCGTGCCACTTCCCGACCTCGGTCGCGTGCGGGATGTTTCTGGTCTTGCCTTCGAGGGCTTTCGTTTGCTCGTCGGTCAGCGGTTTTTTCTCCGTGCGGGCGGTGCGGATATCGAGGCGCATGCCGCCGGTCTTGAGATCGACCAGTTGCACCTGCCGCGCATCCACCTTGGCGACGAAGAGGTGACCGGCGTGGACTTCCTTGAATTGCGCGTCGGCGAAGTTGAGGCCGAGGCTGTCCTTCGCGTCCTCGAGCATGAAGCGCAGCTTCACCGCGCCGTCGGTGAACTCGGCGTCGTGGGTGACGGAGACGGCGTGGTCGGCGCGCGCGCTGATGTAGATGCGCATCGCGCCGTCCTTGAGATCGACCTGCTTGTCTCCCATCGCGCGGCTTTTGCTGTTGGTGCCCCAGCCGTTGCCGGGCTCGTCGGTTTTTTCCTGCGACTCGTTTCGGTCGAACTCATCCTGGAAGATGATCTTGCCGAGGTCGGCGGCGACGACGGACGTGGCGAGGGCGGGGATGAGCGCGAGCAAGGCGAGGGATTTCATGCGCGCGAGATACTCCGCATTCGAGGCGGGAGGAAACTGGCGAAATGGGGAGTGAACCGGCGGCTTCATCCTGCGCGGTCCTGCTTCGCGCGAATTTCCTAGTCGCAGCCGCGGCGGGTCGGCTAAGGCATCCGCCCCGAACATGAAATACCTCCCGCTCATCCTCTCGCTCTCCGCCGCATCATCGCTCGTCGCCGAGACGCCGAAAAACTACGCGGTGCAACCGGTGCTGCATCCCGGCACCGAGAAACGCCACGAGTCGTTCAACGAGATTTCCAGAAAGGGCGAAGCGGAGCTCGTGTTCCTCGGCGACTCGATCACGCACGGATGGGAGAGCAAAGGCAAGGCGGTGTGGGAGAAGGTTTGGGCGCCGTTGAAGGCCGCGAACTTCGGCATCGGCGGCGATCGCACGGAGCATGTGCTCTGGCGGCTGGAGAACGGGAACTTCGACGGCCTCAAGCCGAAGGAAATCGTGCTGATGATCGGCACGAACAACACGGGACACGTGGGCCGTCCGTTCAAGGAGATCGACAATGCAATCTATCAATGCACCGCCGCGCAGACTGCCGAGGGCGTGAAGGCGATCATCGCGAAGCTCAAGACGAAGTGCCCCGGCGCGAAGATTCTCCTGCTCGCGATCTTCCCGCGCGGCGCGACGTCGGCGGACAGGATGCGGCTGCAAAACGAGGAGACGAACAAGCTCATCAAGACCTTCGCCGACAACCAGACGGTGTTCTTCATGGACATCGGCGCGAAGTTTCTCGAGCCCGACGGCACGCTCTCGAAGGAGATCATGCCCGACGTGCTGCACCCGAACGAGAAGGGTTACGAGATCTGGGCGCAGGCGATCGAGGGCAAGGTGAAGGAGCTGCTCAAGTAGCCGCGGCGGGCGCGATGAAGCGGAGCGCGCGTCCCCTTCGACTCGAAGCGGTCGATTGAACCACAGAAGACACGGAGAAGAACTCCGAAAGAATTCTCTGTGCTCCCTGTGTGCTCGGTGGTTCATCTTCTGCGATGTCCAAACCCAAAGTCCTCATCATCGTCGGCGACGCGACCGAGACGGTCGATACGCTCTACCCCTTCTACCGCCTGATCGAAGGCGACTATCAGCCGGTCGTCGCCGCGCCGGAGAAGCGGCGCTACCAAATGGTGATGCACGAGGTGAGGCCCGGCTGGACGATCACCAAGGAATGGGAGGGCTACACGATCGACGCCGACCTCGCCTTCAAGGACATCAAGCCGGAGGAATACGCCGGTATCTTTTTCAGCGGCGGCCGCGCGCCGGAATACATCCGCGAAGACGAGGATCTGCTCCGCGCGACGCGCTACTTCTTCGAGAAGAATCTGCCCGTCGCGAGCGTGTGTCACGGCGTGGAAATCCCGGCGCGCGCCGGCTGCGTGAAAGGCCGCCGCATGGCGACGGTCGCGAAGTGCAAGTTCGACCTCGAAATCTGCGGCGGCACCTACGTGAACGAACCGTGCGTCGTGGACGGAAATCTCGTAAGCGGCCGCACCTTTCACGACAACGGCCACTACTTCGGAGCGTTCATGAAGCTGCTCGACGCCAACCGCGCGAAGTCGTAGCTGCACTCGACCGCGAACCTCATCCCCTTCCCCACCGCCACTTTTGAAAGCCACGCGCCCGCGAGTGCGGACCGCGCGGCTTCAAAAAACAGAAACACAAAACAAAACACAGATCGGATCACCATGAACAAGACCAAGACCCTGCTCGCCGGCGCTGCGCTCGCGGGCATCATCACCGGCGGCTTCGCCGCGAAATCCAACGCGGCCTCCAACACCGGAGCGCCGCAGTTCAAGACCACCGCCTCTGACGCCGGCGTCCTCGCCGACAAGGACAAGGGCGACACGCACGACTGCGCCGGCAAAAACTCCTGCAAGGGCAAAGGCGGCTGCAAGAGCGGCGACAAAGGCTGCCAGGGCAAGAACACCTGCAAAGGCAAGGGCGGCTGCGCCATGAAGGACGGCAAGCCCGTTCACAAGAAGTAAGCCCCACGGCTCGCTCCGGGGCTCCGGTCTTCCAAGGCCGGAGCCCGTCTTTTTCCCCGCGATGTCCGCCTCCCGCTTCACCGCTCACGCCGACTACGGCATCGGCATCGGTCTGCGCATCCCGCACTACCAGCACATCCTCGAGCGCAAGCCGGGCGTGGATTGGTTCGAGATCATCTCGGAGAATTACATGGTCGAAGGCGGGCGGCCGCTGCACGTGCTCGATCAAATCCTCGAGCGCTACCGCGTCGTGCAGCATGGCGTGTCGATGTATTTCGGAAACAGCGCGCGGCCGAATCGCGATCACCTGCGCAAGCTCAAGCGCCTCACCAAGCGCACCCAGACGCCGTGGCTGAGCGATCACCTCTGCTGGGGCAGCGTCGATGGACGCTACACGCACGATCTTCTCCCGATGCCCTACACGTGGGAAGCGGTCGAGTTCACCGCGCGCAATATCCGCGAGGTGCAGGACTTTCTCGAACTGCCTGTCGCGGTGGAAAACGTGAGCAGCTACGCGGAGTTTCACGCGTCGGAAATGAGCGAGTGGGAGTTCCTCACCGAGGTCGTCGAGCGCGCGGACTGCGGAGTCCTGCTCGACGTGAACAACATCTACGTCTCCTCGCAGAATCACACCTTCGACCCGATGGACTACGTCAACGTCGTGCCGGCGGAACGCGTCGCGCAGATCCACATCGCCGGTCACACGAGCTTCGAGCGCTACATCCTCGACACGCACGATCACCCGGTGATCGCTCCCGTCTGGAAGATCTACAAACGCGCGATCGAGCGCTGTGGCCGCACCGCGACGCTGCTCGAGTGGGACGACCGGATTCCGAGCTTCGACGAAGTGCATCGCGAAGCGCTCAAGGCCGCGAAGTATCTGCCCGATGCCAAGGCCCGCGCCGCCGCGTAAGCTCGCCGACGTTCAGCGCCTGATGTCCGGCGCGCTCATGCGCCCGCTCACCGGCAGCGATGGAATGCAGCGCTCGAACGCGGCCGCCGCGGAGCAACTCATCAAGCCAAACGACCGGCTCACATCATTCGAGCGGCTCCAGATCTACAACCAGCAGTATTGGTGGCGGTTGCTCGGCTGCTTCGGCGAAGATTTCCGCGGCGTGCGCGCCGTGCTCGGCGAGCGCAGCTTCGAGAAGCTCGCCGTCGCCTACCTCGACGCGCGCGGCTCGACTTCGTGGTCGCTGCGCGAACTCGGCCAGCATCTCCCCGCCTTCATCAAGTCGCGCCGCTCCCTCACCGCGCCGCACACCGCGCTCGCGTTCGACATGGCGCGCATCGAGTGGGCGCGCATCCTCGCCTTCGATACCGCCGCGCTGCCCCTCATCGATCCGCTGAAGCTCGCGCGCCGCGATCCGGCGACGCTGCGACTCAAGCTCCAGCCCTACGTCGAGCTGCTCGAACTGCGGCATCCCGTCGATCAGCTCCTGAAAAAGCTGCGCGAATCAAATCTCGAAACCGCCAGCGCGAGCAACGCCGTCACCGCCGCGCGCCGTCGCAAGCCGCGCCTCCTGCGCGCGAAACCCGCAAGCCAGCCGATCCTCCTCGCCGTTCATCGCGTGGACTTCCTCGTCTATTACAAGCGGCTCGATCGCGAGGCATTCGCGCTGCTCGGCGGGTTGCGAGATGGCGCGACGCTCGCCGACGCGTGCGAGCGCGCTTTCGCGAAGTCGAAGCTCACCGCCGACGAAGCGGCGACGAAACTGCGCGAGTGGTTCAACGTGTGGACGCGGCTCGGCTGGCTGGCGCGTTGACCTTTCGCTCGCGCCGCGCACCCTGCGCCGGTGTCCGACCCCGCCCGCTTTCTCTCCGCCGATGAAACGATCCTTGCGATCCGCACCCGCGCGCCGGGACCCGCAGGCTCGCTTCCGCTGACCGACGAACTGCTGCGCACTGCGCCGAGCGGCGATCTTTTCGGCCTCACGCAAAACGTCGGCATGGGCTGGGAACCGAAGGACGTGCTCGGTCGGCAATTCCTGATCCTGAGCACGCAGGGAGGGATGCGCGCGCCGGATGGCTCGCCGATCGCGCTCGGCTTTCACACGGGGCATTGGGAGATCGGGCTGCAAGTCGAGGCTGCAGCGCGCGCGGTGCGTGCGCTCAAGGCGATCCCGTTTGCCGCAGCGGTGAGCGATCCGTGCGACGGTCGCACGCAGGGCACCACCGGGATGTTCGACTCGCTGCCGTATCGCAACGACGCCGCGACAGTCTTCCGCCGGCTCACCCGCTCACTGCCGCGTCGGCGCGGCGTCATCGGCATCGCGACGTGCGACAAGGGTCTCCCGGCAATGATGATGGCGCTCGCCGCGATGCGCGACCTGCCGTGCGTGATCGTGCCCGGCGGCGTCACACTTCCGCCGAGCGATGGCGAGGACGCGGGCGCGGTGCAGACGATCGGCGCGCGGTATTCGCGCGGCCTGCTCACGCTCGCGCAAGCTTCGGAGCTGGGCTGCCGCGCGTGCGGTTCGGCGGGCGGCGGCTGCCAGTTCCTCGGCACGGCGGCGACTTCGCAAGTCGTCGCCGAGGCGCTCGGCCTCGCACTCCCCCACTCCGCGCTCGCACCGAGCGGACAGCCGGTGTGGCTCGATCTCGCTACGCAGGCGGCGCGTGCGGTCGCCGCGCTCGACGAGCGCGGCATCACGGGAAAAGACATCCTCACCGACGCGAGCATCCGCAACGCGATGACGGTTCACGCGGCGTTTGGTGGCTCGACGAATCTGCTCCTCCACATCCCCGCCATCGCTCACGCCGCCGGGCTCGCGCGGCCGACGGTCGAGGATTGGATCGCGATCAACCGCCGCACGCCGCGCCTCGTCGATGTGCTGCCGAATGGACCGGTCGGGCATCCCACCGTGCGCGTCTTCCTCGCCGGCGGCGTGCCGGAAGTGATGCTGCATCTGCGTGCGCTCGGTCTGCTCGAGACCGACGCGCTCACCACCACCGGCGCCACGCTCGGCGAGAATCTCAATGCGTGGGAGAGATCGGAGCGCCGTTCAAAGATCCGCGCCCTGCTGAAGGAGACGGATGGGATTGACCCGACTGATGTGATCATGCCGCCCGCTCTCGCGAAGGAACGCGGACTCACGGGCACGCTCGTCTTTCCGCTCGGCAACCTCGCGCCGCAGGGCTCGGTCATCAAAGCGACATCGATCGACGCGAGCGTGGTCGGCGACGACGGAGTGTATCGGCACGAAGGTCCCGCGCGCGTCTTCACGAGCGAAGCCGCCGCGATTGCCGCGATCCGCGACGGCCGCATCCAGGCCGGCGACGTGATGGTGCTCTGCGGCATCGGACCGATGGGCACGGGCATGGAGGAGACGTATCAAGTCACCTCCGCGCTCAAGATGCTGCCGTTCGGCAAACACGTCGCGCTTCTCACCGATGCGCGATTCTCCGGCGTCTCGACCGGCGCGTGCATCGGCCACATCGGACCCGAGGCGCTCGCCGGCGGGCCGATCGGGAAGGTGCGCGACGGCGACGCGATCCGCGTCGTCATCGACCGTCGCGCGATGACCGGCACCGTCGATGTGCTCACCGATATTTCCTCGCGCACACCGCATCCCGATCTCGCGCCGCATCCGCAACTCCCCGCCGACACGCGCCTGTGGGCGGCGCTGCAAAATGCGAGCGGCGGGACATGGGGCGGCTGCGTGTATGATGCCGACGTGATCGCCGCGCGGCTCGCCGGGAGCTAGGCAGCGCCAGCGACGCGCTCGTCGGCGGCCTGCGCCACGCACATGAGCAGCGACTGCCAGGGCATGTCGATTGTCGGCGCCGCCGCGGGCGGCACTTCCACTTCCACGATGCTGCCACCGGGCCAGTTCATCATCTCGACCAGCGCGGACTCGCCAGTGAGCGCACCGGTCTCGGCGTGGACGACTTCACCTTTCACGAACCAAACTCGACCGCCGGGCCCGCGCGGACGGATGAAATCGAGCGCCGTGGTGGCGGCCGCGAGGCACTTGAGCTGGATGACTTCCATCGGCGAATGCCGGCTCAGCACGACCACGAAATGTCCGTCACCTTCGTCCGCGTCCGGATCGCCAAGCACCCGGTCGCGGCACGCGCGGATTGCCTCGATGAATTCGAGCGGGTTCTCCGGCTCCTGAATCGTGCAGACTCTCAATCCTTCCGGCACCTTTGCCGGCGAAGTGCCGCAGGCGACGATGACTTCGGCCTCGGAGTTGTGCTCGAAAAATACCGTCATCACTTCGCCGCCGAGTTCGTCCGGGAGCGGCGACGCCACCAGCAGGAGATCGAAATCGTAAAGCTCCGCGAGCGCCAGCGCGCCGAGCGCGCCCGCCGTCCGCAGGATGTCCGCATCCGGGATCTCAGCGCGCACCGCTTCGACCAGCAGCGAATCGCCGCCGCCTTCACCCTCGAGCAGAAGGACGCGGAAAGTCACCTCCGCCGAAGGCACGGGCCGGACGGCCGCCTGGCTGGCGGTGATTAGCGCCCCATAGGCGATCGCTGCTTCTGGTGATGGAAAGGCTGGAGCCGACGGCACGGCGTTCATGGGCAGGGCTTGACAAAGCAATGCCGGTGCCACCAAGGCCTTGAGAATCCGCGCCAAATCTCAGCGACGGACGGAACTGCCACCGGGTTCGAGGTTGAGCCCATCCGGGGGTGCTGCTACATCCGCCGTCCCGCATGCCAAAGCTCTTCATTCCAGGTCCCGTCCAAGTCAGCGAAAAAACCTTCCGCGCCTTCTGCCAGCCGATGATCGGCCACCGCAGCGGCGACTTCAAAAAGCTCTACGAGCGCATCCATCCGCGGCTTCAGACGCTCTTCGGGACGAAGCAGCCGGTCTTCCTCTCCACCTCAAGCGCGTGGGGCGTGATGGAAGGCTCGATCCGCAATCTGGTCGGCACGGGCAAGGTGCTGAACTGCATGTGCGGCGCCTTTTCCGACAAGTGGCTCGATGTGTCGAAGCGATGCGGCAAGGACGCCGTCGCGCTGCAAGTCGAGTGGGGCCAGCCGATCCGCGGCGACGCCGTCCGCGCCGCGCTGAGCGCCGGTGGGTTCGATGCCGTCACGCTCATCCACAATGAAACCTCAACCGGCGTCATGAGCCCGCTCGAGGAGATCGCCGCCGTGGTGCGCGAGTTCCCCGAGGTCATGCTCATCGTCGATAGCGTTTCGTCGTTCAGCGCCGTGCCGATCCCGATGGACGAGCTCGGCATCGACGTGCTGCTCACCGGTTCGCAGAAGGCGCTCGCGATGCCGCCGGGCCTCGCACTCTTCGCCGCCAGCGACCGCGCCTTCGCGCGCGCCGAGACGATCAAGACGCGCGGCTACTACTTCGACTTCATCGAGTTCAAGAAGAACGCCGCCGAGTTCATGACGCCGAGCACGCCGTCGATCAGCCACATCTATGCGCTCGAGTCGAAGCTCGACGACATCTTCACCGAGGGCGTCGAGAAGCGGCACGCGCGGCACGCGGAGAACAACGCGCTCGTGCATGACTGGGTGAAGGCACGCGGGTTCGACTTCTTCGCGCCCGAAGGCTTCCGCTCGAAGTCCCTCACCTGCGTCGCGAACAGCAGGAACATCGACGTGGCCGCGATGCTCAAGATCCTCAAGGACAAGCACGACATCGTGCTCGATGGCGGCTACGGCAAACTCAAGGGCAGGACCTTCCGCATCTCGAACATGGGCGACGAAACCCCCGCCACGATGCGAGCGCTGCTCGCCGCGCTCGACGACTGCCTCGGCTAGTTCACCACATTCCGCGGCGTGCCGGACTGCCACGCGCGGATGTTTTCCGCGGCGATGGCGAGCAGGCGCGAGCGGGCTTCGCGCGTGGCCCACGCGATGTGCGGAGTGATGAGGCAGTTCTTCGCGCTGAGCAGCGGGTTGCCGGCGGCGGGTGGCTCGGCGCTGAGCACGTCGAGGCCGGCACCGGCGATGCGGCCGTCGTCCAGCGCGGCGGCGAGGGCGGGTTCATCGACCAGCGGGCCGCGCGCGGTGTTGATGAGGAAAGACGTCGGCTTCATCTGCGCGAGGCGCGAGGAGTCGATGAGGTGCTTTGTCTCCGGCGTGAGCGGGCAGTGCAGCGTGAGCACGTCGACTTCGCGGAAGATGGTATCGAGATCGGCGGATTGCGCGGGCTCGCCGGCGGGAATGCCGCTGCGGCGGTGCGCGAGCACTTTCATGCCGAAGGCTGCGCCGATGCGCGCGACTGCCGCGCCGATGCGCCCGTAGCCGATGATGCCAAGCGTGCGGCCGCTCAGTTCGATGAGCGGGAAGTCCCAGTAGCACCAGTCGATGCACGCGCTCCAGCGGCCGGCGCGGACGGTGTCGGCGTGGTGGCCGGTGCGGCTCGTCAGCTCGAGGATGAGCGCGAAGACGGCCTGCGCGACGTTGGCGGTGCCGTATTCGGGCACGTTGCACACGGTGATGTCGCGGGCGCGCGCGGCGGCGATGTCCACGATGTTGTAGCCGGTGGCGAGCACGCCGATGTAACGCAGCCGCGGCAGCGCGGCGATGGTGCCGGCGTCGAGCGGGGCTTTGTTCGTGAGGACGATCTCCGCGTCGCGCGCGCGTTCGACGATCTGCACGGTCGGCGTGCGGTCGTGGACGGTGAGCGCGCCGAGGGCGGCGAAGGCGTCCCAGTCGAGGTCGCCGGGATTGGCGGTGTAGCCGTCGAGGACGACGAGGTTCATTTGGTGATCGGTGAACGGCGATCAGATTGACGCACTGCGCCCGATCACCGATCCCCGCGTTTCAATCACAGTTCCTTCACGACGACGAAGCGGCTGGCGCCCTTGGTCGAGACGCGAAGAAGCAGCTCCTTTTCCTTCTTGAGCTTCTCGCTCATCTCGACGGCGTCGTTGGCGGAGGCGAGCGCCTTGTGCTCGATCTCGTGGATCACGTCGCCCACGCGGATGCCGGCAGCATGAGACGCCGACTCGTCGTCGATCTCGATCACGACGACGCCCTTGGCGTCCTCCGCGATCTCGAACTTCTTTCGCGCCTGCTCATCGATGTCGCCGACCGTCACACCATCGAGCACGTCGGGCTCGACGATGTCCGGCTTCGCGGCAGGCATCTCCTGTTTCCGCGACGGAAGTTCCGCGAGTTCGATCTCGGCTTTCTTCTCATTGCCGTCGCGGAGGTATTTCACGTTCACCTTCGTGCCCGGCGAGAAGCTGCTCACGAGCATCCGCATCTCGCTCACGCCGACGATTGGGCGTCCGTTGATCTCGGTGATCACGTCGCCCGCGGCGAGGCCGGCCTTTGCAGCGGGGCTCTTCGGCTCGACGGAGCTCACGATCGTGCCGTCGGTGCTCTTGAGCTTGAAGCGGCTTGCGAGCGCGTCATCGAGCGCCTGGAGTCCCACGCCGAGGTAGCCGCGCACGACGCGACCATTGGTGATGAGGCTGTCCATCACGGAATGCGCAAGGTTCACCGGGACGGCGAAGCCGATGCCGAGATTGGTGCCGGTGCGGGAGAAAATGGCCGTGTTGATGCCGATGAGCCGGCCCTCGACATCGACGAGCGCGCCACCGCTGTTGCCGGGGTTGATGCTCGCGTCGGTCTGGAGGAAGTCTTCGTAGCCCGAACCGTTGTCGATGATGCCCATGCGGCGGCCGGTCGCGGAGATGATGCCCATGGTGACGGTCTGCGAGAGGCCGAAGGGATTGCCGATGGCGACGGCGACATCGCCCACGCGCAGCTTGTCGCTGTCTCCAAAAGTGATCGGCTTGAGTTTCGCCGGCTTGGTCTCGAACTGGAGCACGGCGAGATCGGTCGCGGGATCGTTGCCCACGCGCTTGGCTTTGTATTCGCGCTTGTCGCCGGTGATGGTGACGAGGATGTCGTCGGCGCCGTCGATGACGTGGCTGTTGGTGAGGATGTGGCCCTCGGCGCTGACGATGACGCCGGAGCCGAGCCCGAGCGCTTCCTTCTGCGTCCTGCCGCCGCCCCGTCCGTCGCGGCGATCCGGCTGCGGCGCTTCATCCTGCGGCTCGTCCTCATTCGGCAGACCGAAGAAGCGGCGAAAGAACGGATCGTCGAACATGCGGCTGCGCGCGCCGGGCTTCACGTTCTTCGAGGTGCTGATCTGCACCACGCTCGGCCCGACCTTCTCGACGACGGGCGCGAAGCTGGTGATCACTCCCGCCTGCCGGCTCACTGGCGCGGGATCGACTTTGACCGAAGGCGTCTTGTCGGCCTCCTGCGCGAGGACCGGCAGCGAGATCGTGGCGAAGGCGAAAAAGACGAGCTTGGATTTCATGCGGATGACTGGGTTCGTAAACGCAGATACGCTGTTCAGTCAGAGGCGCAAACTGCTCTTTCGTCGCCGGCTTCACCGAGCGCGCCAATGGCCTCCGCATAGCGCGCAGGCAGCTCGCCGGTCTGCGAGACGGTGATGCCAAGATCGCGGATCAGCCCGTCGGTGAGCGAATAGACCCAGCCATGAACGCTGAGATCCTGGCCGCGCTCCCACGCTTCGTGGACGACCGTCGTCTGGCACACGTTGACGACTTGCTCGATGACGTTGAGTTCGCAGAGTCGGTCGTGGCGCTCCGCCGCCGGCGTGCGTTCGATCAGGTCGAAATGCTTGAGCCGCACGTCCTGGATGTGGCGCAGCCAGTTGTCGATGAGCCCGAGCCGCCGCTGCTCGAGCGCGGCCAGCACGCCGCCACAGCCGTAATGACCGACGACAAGCACGTGCCGGACTTTCAGCACATCGACTGCAAACTGCACCGCCGAGAGACAGTTGAGGTCGGTGTGGACGACGACGTTCGCGACGTTGCGATGCACGAAGACCTCGCCCGGCAGCAGCCCGACGATCTGATTCGCCGGCACGCGCGAATCGCTGCATCCGATCCACAGAAACTCAGGGCTCTGCTGCTGCGCGAGCTGCGCGAAGAACTCCGGTTCCCGCGAGCGGATGCGCTCGCTCCAGGCGCGGTTGTTTTCGAGAAGGCGGTTCGGCTTTGGCATAGGCGAGGCCGGGAATAGCGCGCGCGCCGGCTTTGCCAACGGAGATTTCCGGTTTCGCTACGCCACGACGCGCCTACCTTCCGCGCCCTCCGCCGATGCCCACCGTCTTCCTGAAAACCTACGGCTGCCAGATGAACGAGCGCGACTCCGAGCAGGTCGCGCGCGATCTCGTGGCGCGCGGCTATGAGCTGACCGGCGACGAGAAGGTCGCGGATGTCGTGCTCCTCAACACGTGCAGCGTGCGCGACATGGCGGAGCAAAAGGCGCTCGGCAAAATGGGAATGCTCGCCCGGTTGCGCGCGCGCAAACCGGAGCTGGTCTTCGGCTTCCTCGGCTGCATGGCGCAGTCGCGCGGCGCGGAGCTGGTGCGCGACATCGGGCATGTCGATCTCGTCGTCGGCACGCAGAAATTTCATCGCGTCGCGGACTACGTCGATCAGCTCGTGCAGCGGAAGGCCGCGCTGCGCGAGCGGCTCATGGATGACGCCCGATTCGCGATCGTGGACGTGGAGGAGGAAGCCGGCTCGCAGGAGGCGATCCGCGAGCACGTGCTCGCCGAGCGGCAGTCGAGCGCGTTCGTGTCGATCATGCAGGGCTGCAACATGCACTGCACCTTTTGCATCGTCCCGACCACGCGCGGAGCCGAGCGCTCGCGGCGGATCGAGGAGATCGTGCGCGAAGTCGAAGGGCTCGTCGCGCGCGGCGTGAAGGAGGTGACGCTGCTCGGGCAGATCGTGAATCTTTACGGTCGGCACGAGTTCCCGTGGATCTCTGCTTCTGCTTCTTCATCTTCATCTGCTTCGCTCCACGCCATCGACGAGAAGGAGATGAAGATGGAGAAGCAGAAGGAGACGAAGCTGTCGCCGTTCGTGCAACTCATCGAAGCCGTCCACGCCGTCGAAGGCCTGCGCCGGCTGCGCTTCACCTCCCCTCACCCGATCGGCTTCCGCGAGGATCTCGTCGCAGCCTTCACACGCCTGCCGAAGCTCATGCCGCACGTGCATCTGCCGCTCCAGAGCGGGAGCGATCGCATCCTCAAGGCCATGCACCGCACCTACACCGCGGAGCGTTACATCGCGCTCACGGAGAAGCTGCGCGCCGCGTGCCCGGACATCGCGCTCACCACGGATGTGATCGTCGGTTTCCCCGGTGAGACCGACGACGACTTCACCGCGACGCGCGAGCTCGTGCGCCGCGTCGGCTTCGACAACGCCTACGTCTTCAAATACAGCCCGCGCCGCGACACACCCGCCGCGACGATGGATGCGCAGCTCCCCGAAAGCGTGAAGGAGGAGCGCAACCACGACATGCTCGCCGTGGTGGATGAACTCGCGAAGGCAAAGAACGAAGCGCTCGTCGGCCAGCGCGTCGAGGTGCTCTGCGAAGGCACGAGCAAAACAAACGAGGACCGGCTCAGCGGGCGTTCGCCCGGAAACAAGATCGTCATCTTCGACGGCGGCGAGCGTCACATCGGCGAGGTCTTCGACGTGCAGATCGAGCGCTCGAGCGGCTTCTCGCTCTTCGGCACGCCGGCGATTCTTTAGCCGCCGATCGCGCTCATCTCTACCTTCGGCTCGCGCGGCGTCGCGGCAGCGCGCAGCTCCGAGTAGCGGTCGTCCCGCGCACGCCACACCGTCGCGAGGAATTCCGAGAGCGCCTCGTCCGTCGCGCCGGAGCGCAGCACCGCGCGCAGGTCGTGCCCGTGCGTGCCGAAGAGACACGTGTAGAGCTGTCCGTCGGCGGTGATGCGCGCGCGGGTGCAGTCGCGGCAGAAGGGCTGCGTGACCGATGAGATGATGCCGACTTCGCCGCCGGCGGGCGTGCGAAAGCGGCGCGCGACTTCGCCGGGATAGTTCGGCGGCAAAGGGTGGAAGCGGCGCGACGATCTCCGCGGCGGGCACGACATCGTCGAGCCGCCAGCCGTTCGTGTTTCCCACATCCATGTATTCGATGAAGCGCACGATGAACTCCGGC
>JBEBGD010000121.1:0-16133 GCA_040081625.1 Chthoniobacteraceae bacterium | reverse complement strand
TGTGCGGATCGTAGGCGTAGTGGGCTTTCGCGCCGCTCGAGAGCAGCACCGCCTTGCCGTCCTGCTCGAAGACATGCGCCGTGCTGAACGCCTTGCGCCAGTCGCCTTCGGCCACGGGTTTTCCGTCGGGGCCGAGGTCCTGGTAATCGACCGAGCGATCAACCTTCCATACCGTCTTGCCGGTCGCCTTGTCGAGCGCGACGACGAACTGAAAATCGCTGCCGTCGAAATTCATGATCAGCAGATCCTGCCACACGACCGGCGAACTTCCCGCACCGCGGAAGTGATTGCACACGAAGTCGCGCCGCTCCCACAGCACCTTGCCGGTCTTTGTGTCGAGCGCCGCGATGCCGGGTGAGCCGAAGCTGACGTAGATGCGGCCTTCCTCGATCGCCGGCGTCGGCGAGGCGTAGCTGTTGAACTTGTGGCAGAACTGCGGGTTCGTGACTTTGAAGAGCAGTTGATCGCGCAGGATTTTTCCCGTCGTCTTGTCCACGCACACGACGCTCAACTCGGTGCCTTCCTCGTTCGCGGTCGTGAGCCAGACCAGGTCACCCCAGATCACCGGTGAAGACCACGCCTTGCCGTGGATCGGCGTCTTCCACTTCACGCGCTCGGTTTCACTGAAGGTGACTGGAAGGTTCTTCGCGTCGCTGTGGCCGTCGCCGGTCGGGCCGCGGAATTGCGGCCAGTTGATTTCGGCGCGCACGCTGACGGCGAGGAGGAGAAAAAGGAAGGATCGGAACATCGGAGAGGGTGATTCAAGGAGCGATAACCGGCAACGACGCAATCGCTAAGCGGAATCTTCCGGGAGAAGCCGAGTCGCGCTGCGCCGGAGATTATTTCCGATTAGAAGCTGGATCGGAAATCCCAGGTCGCGGTAAGGTCCTCCAGTTGTGCTGCCTTCCCTGAATAGATTCCTCAAGATGCGGGTGCCGTGGATGCACCGTGGCGTGCGGCGATTGATCCGCTGGTTCCTGATCGATTCGCGTCGCTCAATCGAATCGTGCCCCGCCGTGCGGCGCGAGATTGCCGGTGAGTGGCTGTGGATGCACCCGCGCTTTCTCACCGATCCGCTCGATGTCGAAACCTCGGTGCTCGAGCGCTTCCGCGACCTGATCCGCCCCGGGGCCACCGTGCTCGATGTCGGCGGTTACGTGGGTCTGCACGCGATCTATGCGGCGAAGCTCGCGGGCTCCGGGGGACGCGTCTTCAGCTTCGAGCCCTCACCCGCGAACTTCCCCTACCTCGACTACCACTGCCGAAAGAACGCGCCGAAAAATGCCGAGGCCTGCCCGCTGCTCGTCGCCGATCAACCGGGCCGCCGCATCCCCTTTCACCTCCTCAACGACGGCGACTCGTCGAGCAACTCGATGACCTTCTCGCAGCTCGCCGAAGGCCGGGAACTCGGCGCCCCAACCCGCACCATCGAGGTCGAAAGCACGACACTCGATGCGTTTTGCACCGCGCGCGGCGTGCGGCCGGACTTCATCAAAATCGACGTCGAGGGCGCTGAAATGCAGGTGCTGCTCGGCGCGCGCCGCGTTCTGCGCGAATGTCGGCCGAGGATCATCCTCGCTCTTCACCCCGCGTGGCTGCCCGCCGGGACGAGCGCGGCGGACGTGCGCGCGTTGATCGAGTCTGAAGGCTACGCGTGGCTCACACTAGACGGACTCGAAGCTAAGGAACTGGAACTGGCGGAGTATTTTTGCCGGCCCCTTTGACACCGAACGCATTCACTTTTCTCGCGCGCGGAATCGGGCAGGTGCGCAAGCTCGGCTGGCGATTGCTCTGGCATCGCTACGTCACGCGCCGCCGCATCCTCGACGCCGGCTCGATCCCCTGTCCTGAAAACGCCGACCTCGAAGTCCACATGCAGGTCTGCGCGCGGGACTGGCTCAACGCGCTCTGGACCCTGCGCAGCTTCCGGCACTACGCGAAGCGGCCTTTCCAGCTCGTGCTGCTCTGCGATCGCAGCGTCACCGAAGCCATACGCGCCCGGCTCCGGCACCGGCTTCCCGGGGCCGATGTGATCGCGTGCGAGCAACCGTCGTCGCTGGTGCGCGAATGCTTTGCCGGAAAATTTCCCGCGCTCTACCGCCTGCGCACCGGCGGGCAATTCTTCACTTTGCCGAAGGTCATGGATTCCTTCGCGCAGCGCCGGCGCGATGTGGTGCTCTCTATCGATCCCGACGTGCTCTTCTTCGATCACCCGGACGAGCTTCTCGAAAACCCCGACCCATCCGCGACGTGGGTCGCGCGATTCAACGCGCCGCGCAATCCGACCGATCGTCGTGGCGGATTCGCCATCGATGAGGACACGCTGCTCCACAGCTTCGGCCTGGGCTACCCGGAGCGCTTCGGCTGCGGGCTCGGTCCAGTGAACTACGCCCGCGCCGATTGGGATCTCATCGAGCGCATCGTGAGCGAACTCCCGCCGGACCCCGAGCGCGCCTTTCTGCTCGATCAGACCATCTTCGCCATCTGGTGCGCGAAATTCGGCTGGGAGCCGCTCGCGCCCGCGCGCTACGCGATCGATCCAGTGGAGAATCTCGACGGCGTCGTCGCGCGGCATTACTACAGCAAGACGCGCGATCTGCTTTACGTCGAAGGCATCGCCGAACTCACGCGGCGCGGGCTGCTGAACTGAAATTCTCTCGCCATCGCCGCCCGGCTTCGCACTGTGCGCCGATGAAATTCGGAATCTGCAACGAGATCTTCAAGGACTGGTCGCTCGCGGACACCTTCGCGTTCGCGAAAAAGGCGGGCTACGACTTCGTCGAGATCGCGCCATTCACCATCTCGAACTCGGTCACCGACATCAGCGCCGACGAGCGCGCGAACATCAAGCGCCTCGCCGCCGGGGCCGGCATCGGCATCTCAGGCATCCATTGGGTGCTCGTGCAGACCGAGGGGCTGTATCTCACTTCGCCCGACGACGAGACGCGCGCGCGCACCGCGCGGTATTTCGTCGAGCTGGTGAAGTTCTGCGCCGACATCGGCGGCACGCGCATCATCGTCGGCTCGCCGAAGCAGCGCAGCCTGCTGCCGGGCGTGAGCTATGAGCAGGCGTGGGATTTCGCGACGGGCGTCTTCCGCGACGCGGTGAAGCTCGCGGAGCAGCGCGGCGTGGTGATCTGCTTCGAGCCGCTCGCGCCGAGCGAGACCGATTTCGTGAACACCGCGGAGGAAGGCATCCGCTTCGCCGCGCAGTTCGCGAGCCCGGCGATGTCGATCATCATCGACGTGAAAGCGATGTCCTCCGAGCCGCGGCCCGTGCCCGACACGATCCGTGCGACCGGCGGGAAGTTCGCCTACTTCCACGCCAACGATCCGAACCTCAAGGGCCCCGGCTTCGGCGACATGGACTTCGTGCCGATCGCCGCCGCGCTGCGCGACGTGGGTTACGATGGCGTCGTCTCCGTCGAGGTCTTCAAATTCGAGGAGGGTGCCGAAGTCATCGCCACGCAGAGCCGCGAGAATCTCCGTCGCGCCTTCGGCGAGTGAGCTTCCCCGGCCCGATCGAGATCGCGCCGCACTTCCGTCCGCGTCCGAATCTCCGCCACGCGATCTTCGACTGGGACGGCACGATCTCGCTCATCCGCGGTGGCTGGGTGGAAGTGATGGTCGAGGTGTGCATCGACAGCGCGCCTTCGCTCGACCGCGCGCTCGTCCACGCCGAGATGCTCGCGCTCAACGGCAAGCCGAGCATTCACCAGATGGTCCGCATGGCGGAACTCGTGAGCAGCGCGGGCGGCACGCCGCAGCACCCGGAGGAGTATCACCGCATCTACGGCGAACGCCTCGCACGCGCCGCCGAGGGGCGCGTGAGTGAATTGCGCGCCGGTGGTTCGCCGCACGCGCACACCGTGCCGGGAGCGTTCGACTTTCTCGATGCGCTAGCCGCGCGCGGGCTCGCGATCAGTCTCGTGAGCGGCACGTCGCACCCGGAGTTGATCTTCGAGGCGGAGTTGCTCGGGATCACGGACCGTTTCGGTGGACGCATTCATGGCCCGCGCGACACCTCCGACCGCGAGTTCACCAAGCGCGCCGCCATCCACGCGCTCGTCGCTTCGCATCGGATCGGTGCAGACGAACTGCTCGCCGTCGGCGATGGCCCCGTGGAAATGCGCGAGACGAAGGCGCTCGGCGGGTTCGCGATCGGTGTCGCGTCCGACGAATCCGCGCCGGGCTCGCGCCGCTTCGATGATTTCAAGCGTCGCCAGCTCCTCGACTGCGGCGCGGATGTCGTCGTGCCGGATTACCAGGACGCCGCCGCGCTCGTCGCGCTGATTACTGAGACGCCTTGAGGAAGACGACGAGGTCCGCGATCTCCTGCGGCGTGAGCACTCCGTCGTAGCCCGCAGGCATCAGCGAGGTGGGCGCGGGTTCGACGCTCTGCACATCGCCGCGCGGGACGCGCACCTCCGCTCCGGGGCCGGCCACGAGAGTGAGTTCGTTCGCATTGTCCGCCCGCACGATTCCGAGAAGCTCGCCCGCCTTCATCCGCACGAGCGACGATTCGTAGCTGCGCACGAAGCTCGCGCTCGGAAAGATGAGCGCCTCGATCAGGTCGCGCTCGGTGCGAATCTTCCCGATCCGCGTGAGGTCCGGTCCCACGTTTCCGCCGAGGTAGCCCATCGCGTGACACGATGCGCACGCCGTCTTCGCGCTTTGAAACACGGCCTGCCCGCGGCGGATGTCGCCGGTCGGGAGCAGCGCGGCGAGTTCGTCGAGCCGCGCGTTTTGCTTCGCGGGATCGACACCGAGACTGGCAAAGATCGGCGTGGCGGCTTTCCCGATGACGGCGGGGAATTTCGTCATCGCGCGGCGCAGCGCGTCCGGCGAGACGCCTCTCCAATCGGGCAGCGCCGCGAGTAATGCGATGCCGATCGTCTCGCTGCCGCAGCGCTCGAAAAGCGTGAGAACTTCGCCGCGTGCCGAAGGATCACACTGCGAGAAAGTTCGCACGAGTTCGAGCCATTGCCCTTCGCTCATCGGGATGCGGCGCAGGACGGAGATCGCGGTGCGGCGCAGGAGCAGCGGCTGGCCGGGTGCGAGCGGACGCAGGAGCAGTGCGAACGCGTCCGCTGGCGGACCCGGCATCGCGTCGAGTGCGGTGAGGCGTGTCTCGATGGGAGCTTCGGTCTTTGCGGCGAGGCGTCCGAGCGCGGCGGCGAGGACGGGGGAGGGGGGCTTGCGCTCGCGCAGCGCGAGCGCGGCATCCAGCGCGGCGGGTTTGCCTTGATCGATGGCTTGCGCGACGGCGTCGAACCACGCGGCGGGCGGCGTTTTCAATCCGGAGCGCGCGATGACGCGCAGGCCGAGGGGTTCGGTGGCAAGGGCGGTGATGAGCTGTTGCGCGGCATCCCTGGCTGCGAGCCCGATGAGCAGCGTCTCGGCTTCGGCGGCGGGAAGCTGCTTCCGCTCCAGCGCTTCGCGGAGCGCGCCGAGTGTCGCCGTGCTCCATTCCGGATGCCGGCCGGCGATCCACCACGCAGTTTCGCGCAGCGTCGCGTCGCCCGATGCGAGCAATGGCGCGACGTCTTCGACGCGCAGGTCGCCGCCGCGCATTTGATCGAGCGCGACGAGCGCGCGGCGGGACAATCCGCCGGCGCGCGTGGCCGCAGGCTGCGCGAGTTCGATGAGCGCATAGGTGAGCGAGTGTTCGAGCACGCGGTCGCCCTTGCTTTCAGCGCGGAGCAGACGCGGGACGGATGCGGCGTTGCCGATCCGGCCAAGCGCTTCCGCCGCTGCGCGCCGGATCGCGAGCGAGCCGGAGCCGAGGAGATTGGTGACGGCTTCCGCCGCGCCGCGGTCGCGCCACACGCTGACGCTGTGCAGCGCGGCCTGCACGACGACGGGGTCGCGATCGGCGAGCGCGGGGCGCGTCGCATCGCGCGCGGCTGCGGAGGGATCGCGGGTGAGCGCCCACACGGCGGCGACGCGCGTGCGCGCATCCTTTTCCGAGTCGAAGATCGCCGAGAGCGCGGCGATGCCGGGCGCGAGTGCGCGCGGTGCAGCGGCCTTCGGCATGTCTTTGCGCCGGACGCGGTAGATCGCGCCGAGCACGTCGGGCTTGTGAAGCTGCGAGGTGGGGCAACACAGCTTATACCAGCCGCCGGTGTCGATGATGAGCACGCTGCCGTCGGGCGCCTCAAACACGTCGGTGGGATGAAAGTCGGGCGCGTCGCTCGTGAGGAAATCGAAGTCGCGCGTGGTGAAGCTTGCGCCGGCCGGGACGAGTTCGTGTCGCGAGACGCGCCGCAGATTGAAGCTGGTCGCGAAGAGTTGATCGCGAAAGCCGAGCGCGTCGGACTCCGCGCGCATGAGCGCACACGCGGCGGCGGGACCGAGGTGCGTCATCACGGGCATCAATGCCGGGCTCGTGCGGACGTGACCTTCGATGCGGTCGGTCTGTTTGCCATACACGCCGCCGTAGATCGCGTGGATGAGGCCGTCGCGCTGGCCGTTCGCGGGGTTCACGAAAAACGTGCCCGCGAGGAATCGCTCGCCGGTCGCGGCGAAGGCGAGGCCGACGGGGTTGTCCATGCCGCCGGTGAGCACGGGCTCGACCGGACCGCCCTCGGGCCGGCGGCGGAAAATGTGCGACGCCTTCGTCTTGAACTCGGTCCCGTCGGCGAGCGTGTAGCTCTGGTCGGCGAACGCGCCCTTGCACCAATAGAACCAGCCGTCGGGACCGAGATACGGGCCGTGCAGGTCGTTCGCGCAGTGCGTGAGCGTCTTGCCGTCGAACCACACCTCGCGTTTCTCGGCGATGCCGTCGTCGTCGGAGTCGGTGAACTTCCAAATCTGCGGCGGCGCGGCGACGTAGAGCGAGCCGTCGTGCCAGAGGCAGCCTTCGGGCAGCGCGAGGCCGTCGGCGAAGACGGTGCGCTTGTCGTAGGTGCCGTCGCCGTCGGTATCCACGAGTCGCAGGACGCGGTGCGGTTTGTCGGCGAGCTGCTTTTCGATCTTGTCGTTCGTGCCGCTCGCCTCGGTCACGTAGAGCCGGCCTTGCTCGTCGAAGTCGGCCTCGACGGGGCGATCGACCAGCGGCGGTCCGGCGACTCGCTCGACGATGAAGCCGTCGGGCACGGTGAGCGTCTGCGCGCCGAAACGGAACTCAGCGGCGGTCGCGCTCAGCGCGAGGGCGAGGAGGAGAGGGAGCGGACGCACGAGCGGGAGCGGTCCGGCTCAGAGCTTGATCTCGCGGCCCTGATAACCGACGCGCAGGCTCTTCGCGCGGCCTTCCGAGAAGATGATGACGAGCGTCGCGCGGTTGCCGGTGGCGGAGTCGATGACTTTGTCCACGTAGCCGAGCTCCGTGCCGTTCCTGAAGCTCTTGTTTGGCGAGCCGAGCATCTTCACGACTTCGTCGATGGTCCGTCGTTTCAGGATCGGTGCGATCTCTTCGATGGTCACGATGCCGTCGGCGAGGCGCTTTAGGATTTCGCGTTCCTCGCGTTTCGGGTCGATGAGGTTCGCGCGCCACTTCGCCTCCTTCTCGGCGGTGATCGTTAGCTCGGCGATCGCGCGGTTTGCGTCGGTGACGAGCGGGCTTTTCGGGTGGTCCTTCAGGAACTGCTGGTAGCGATCGAGCGCGATGGTCGTGAGCTCCTTTGCCTGATAGGAGCTGGCTTCCGCGAAGGCGACCGCTTCGCTTTTCTTGAGCAGCGCGAGTTCGGCCTGCGCGACGCGGAGTTGCGCGTCTTTTTGCGCCATCACTTTATCCGCGTCGGCGGCTTCCTTCTTTCCGGCCTCGATGACGAAGGCGGCGGCGGCGGCTCTGGCCAGTTCGTCGTTCCTGGCCGCGAGTTCCTTTTCGGTCGCGCTGAGTTTTTGCCGAGTGGTGTCCAGTTCGGCGTTCAGCCGGACGACTTCGGTTCGGAAATCCGGCGCCGACGAGCGGTCGCACGCGGCAAGCAGCACGCCGAGCAGGAGGAGGGACGCGCAGCGGAGATGCATGCCGCTAGTTCGCACCCGTAGCGGCCTTGTCGAGTTTCTCGACGAAGGGCAATGCCTCGGCGGGCGCGTGGAATTTGTGGCAGTCGAGGCATTCGTATTTGATGCCGCCAGTTGCGCGCTGCCACTTGGTCTTATCGGCGGGCGACTGCGTCTGCATCTGCTTCGCGCCGGTCGGGCCGCCGGCTGCGGCGAGCACGGCAGCGGCTTCGTTGGGCATCGGGCGGTGGCACTCGGCGCAGAGGCGCTGGCGCGGCATGAGGATGTCGGCGCTGATGCGGCTGTCGTGCGCACTCGTGACTGAGTAGGTCATCGGCTTGCCTGGCTGGCTTGGATCGGCCACGAGCGCCGGTTTCTTTGTCACCGGGTCGATATTACGCGGATCGGTCACGGGTTCGTTATTCGCGTGGCAGTCGGCGCACGTCATGTGTTTGTGCGGCTCGTGCGTGAAGGGGCCGTGATTCGCCCAGCGGTGCGCGATGCCGCTCGGCGCCATGCCGGGCGCGCGGGCGATGTCGAGGTAGTCCTTTGCGGTCTGCGGCGAGAGCATGTCGGCATGGCAGAGCGCGCAGGCGTTGAGTGCCTTGTTGGTCGTCGGGCTCTGGCGCCAGCTTTCGTAGGCGGGATCGCCGGTGTAAAAGACGCGCCGCAGCAGCTCGAGCGGGTTTTCGATGCCTCGGTTTTTGAGGTTCGTGAAGGCGGCGACGACATACTCGCGGCGCTGCGTGGGATCTTTGAATCCGGTGTTGAGCGCGGCGCGGTCGAGTTCGACGAGCAGGCTTTGCTGGTCGAGAAAGGCGCGCACTTTTTCCGGGTCGCGGTGGGGGATGTTGATGCGGGTGGGCGCCGGATACGTTTGATTGCCCACCTGGAGCGGCGGCACGACGATATCCATGCGGTGGCAATTCTGGCAGTGGCGCTCGAAACTCATCTTCTGCCGATACTCGCCGTCCGGTCCGTTTTCGTGGCAGTAGAGGCAGTTCTGCGAGCCGTCCTTGTTGATCCACTCGCGAATGGGCAGGCCCGTGAGGTCGGCGGATTCTTTTTCGAATTCCTTGTTGAAGAGATTCATCACCTTCGGCTGCTCGTGCTGCATGTGGCCGAACTTCACGCGGCCCGGGTCGCGCGCGGTCGGCAGCTCGTAGCGGAAAGGCGGATGGCCCTCGTAGCCGGGCCCGTTTTTGTCGCGCGGATCGGCGGGGCCGTAAAAACGGAAGGGTTTGTTCCAGAGCGAGCTGAAGCCCTTGGTGTCGCCCGGCGCACGCCAGACCAGGAAGCGCGCGATGCCTTCACCGACTTGCGCGACGGTGGCGCCGGCGTCGGACTGCGAACCTCCGGGATAAACGATGCTGGCGCGGTGCGGATCCTTGAGGATGTCGAGGATTGCGACGTTGCCCTTGTCGTCGGTCTTTGCGTGGCATTGCGCGCAGGTTTCGCTCGAGACATCGGCCATACGGTGACGCCCGACGTGTTCCTTGTGGCAGCTTGAGCACGTCCCGGCATCGACCACCGGGAACGGAAAACCCACGTCGCGGTGCGCGAGCCGGAGCTGCGGCGTCTGCGGCAGGTGGAGCGACACCGGGAGTTGCTGGAAGCCGACATGGCAGGCGACACACGCGGTATCCATCTGCTGGAGCTTCGTGAGGCCCGCGTAGGTGTCGAGGATGCCCTTGGTGCCTTCCTTCTTCCACGCGCTGCCGAGCATCGCGAAGGTGCCGGCGTCGTTCGTCGGCTGCTTGTCGAGCACCTTGCCGAGGCCGATGAGCCGCGCGACATCGGGGTTCGAGCCCCAGTGGCAGGCCTGGCATCCGCCTTCGAGGCGCGAGTGATTCTCCGAGATCGCGCCTGTATTAAAGAGCTCCTCGGGATTCCACGGCGGCGCGACTTTCTGGCCTTTCTTCACCGCTTCGCTCACGCGGCTTTGCAGGTCTTTATTCCACCGCTCACGCGCGCCGGGCCCGACGAAGAAGCTGTAGGCGATCACGCCGCCGATGCTGCCGCCGACGGCGACGATGAAGAGGGCCAGGCGCAACCGGCGGAACCAATGCCCGCGCCGGAAGTAGTCGAGCCGTCCGTTGGTGAAATTCGGCGCCGAACCACCGTAGGTCAGCGCGATCTCTTTCTGCGATCTTTTCTCGGGAGCAGCCATGGGGTGGGGTCAGTTCAGGTAGGTGAACGTGATGAAGATGTGCCACACCGTCCAGATGAGCAGCGCGAAGGAGATCGGCACATGGATCGCAAGCCACGCGTGCAGCCAGTGGTGGAGCTTTTCCTGGTAGGCCATCAGCCGGTGGTCGTCGCACCACGTCTTGATCTCATCGACCTGCGGCCGGTAGCTGTCGGAGACATTCACGCGCAGCAGCTTGAAGACTTCGTCCGACGTGCGCCGCTCGGCGAGGCGCGTTTTCGTCGCGCTCGAGTCCGCGAGATAAGGCATCGCATCCCCGCGAAGCAACTCGAGCATGATCCTCGGCGAAGCGTCCGCGGAGGTGATCGTCGCGGTGCCGCCGCCGACCGGCGCGGGCTGATCCTTGAGCTTCCCGTCGAGCTCGCGCGTGAACTCAAGCGCCCGCTCGAAGTTCGTCGCGCGCACGTTTGGGATCTGTTCATACACCCACTCGCGCGGCAGCCGCTCCATCATGAGGTGAGGGAGAAAGTGCTGCATGGCCATGCCGAAGAATCCGCTCACCATCACGATCGCGTAGAGCCAGAAAAGGACCGACGTGTGCATCCCGCCGAGCCGGAAGCCGCAGTGAAAGAGCACGAGCGGGATCGTGAGGATCGTCAGCCAGACGTGCGCCTTGAGCCAGAGCTGCACGCTGCCGACCCGCCAGAGCCGGCGCTTTTTCCGCACCCCGAGCGCGGAGGCGAAGAGGAAGATCGCGAATGCCGCGATGCCGAAGAATAGCCCGAGCGGTTTCGCGCCGACCGTGTTGCGCGGCGAAGACGAATCGAGCAGCCACTCCGGTAGCGGGACGCGCAGCAGCGGGATGCGGCCGCTCGCGCTGCTCGCGCCGAAGTAGAGGGCGGCGCAGATCAGCGTGATGACGCCGATAATGATGGCCCACGGTGTGTGAGAGCGGTCGAGCTTCATGCGGTAGATCGGTGCGGATGCGTTTCATTTGCTCTACCGACCGTGTCCGCGCCCGCCAAGACGGAAGTGACAAAAACTTTTTTGCCCAAACTTCCCGCTTCCCGCGCGTTCGAGTGATGTCTATACGCGCGGGCACACTTCGCCATGAATTGCCCGGTTCGCTTCCTGCCATCACTCATCACCTTCCTCGTCGCCGCGACCACATCGTTCGCGCAAGACGGCCACCGCTTCACCGGAGTCGAGTCCTGCTCGACCTCCGGCTGCCATGGCGGCGGCGCGACTCACAACCAGGTGCAGATCCACCGCAAGGACCAGCACGCGAACGCCGCGACCGCCATGGCCCAGGCCACGTGGAGCACGCAGCTCACGCAAAACCTCGGCATCACCAGCGCCTACACGAGCGCCCGCTGCACCGTCTGCCACTCGCCGCTGCTGACGGTCGGGCCCGATCACTTCGCGCCCGATCTCACGGCGGCGAAAGCGGGCAGCGGCGTCTCCTGCGAGAGCTGCCACGGCCCGGCTGAGTTCTGGGTGCGCTCGCACACGCGCAAGGACTACACCCACGCGATGCGCCTGCAGCTCGGGATGCGCGACACGAAGAATCTCTACTCCCGCGCAAACGTCTGCGTCGGCTGCCATCAAAACATCGACCCCGAGATCGTCGCCAACGGCCACGTGCCGCTGACCTTCGAACTCGACGACTACGACACCCGGGAGACGGCGCACTGGAAGGACAAAGGCGAGTGGCTCGGCCCGCGCCGCTGGCTCACCGGCCAGGCCATCGCGCTGCGCGAAGTGAGCTGGATGCTGAGCAAGGTCACGCCGAACCCGCGCGCGACCGCCGGCGTAAAGGATCTCCAGGACCGCTTCGACGCGCTCGGCTGGCTGCTGCGCAAGACCTCCGCCGGCGGCTCGCTCGGCGGCGGCTCCGACTACGCCTCCGTGCAATCCGCCAGCGACCGCCTCGCGCGCACCGCCGCGGCGGAGACGTGGACCAAGGACAGCACGAAGCAGCTCTTCCGCACGCTCGCCGGCGCGCGCTCGGACTTCGGGAAGGGCAACGTGAAATCATCGTCGGTCGCCGCAAAGCGCGGCTATTTCCTCGCCATCGGCCTGCGCCGGCTCTACATCGCGCTGCGCGATGAAGGCGGCCTCCAGTCTCCGAACATCGAGAAGTCGCTCGATGCGCTCTTCGAGTTCTCGAAGAACGAAACCAATTTCGACGGCGCAGGCTTCAGCCGGATGCTCGAGCAGATCGAAGTCGAACTCGCCAAGGGCTGAGTTTCGCGTGTCGGGCTTCGAGATCTCAGCTCCCAGACATTGAAGCCATCAGGCAGCGCCCAAACCCCGCTCCGCCGCGACCTCGCCAGGCTCCCGCCCCCTGCGAGCCTTTTCAGCGGCGCGCGCATCGAGCAGTCGTTTGCGCCGGATAACATCATCTTCTTCCAGCGCACCGACGCCACGAAGCTGCGCCCGGAGGGAGTGAGCACGAACTACCATCACCGCTTCGAGCTCGTCTCCGTCTTCGAGCGCGCCGCGCCGTTGCGGATCGATCGCGGCACGCACCTGCTCCAGCCGGGCGAGGGCGCGCTCATCTTCCCGAACCAGTTCCATCACTTCATGGACGTGGAGAAAGGCGAACTCGACTGGCTCTTCATCACCTTCGAGTGCCACCACGCCGACCGCATCCAGGCGCTGCGCGACTCGCCGCGCGTCTATGATGCGCACGCGCTCGACCTGCTCCGCCAGCTCGTCGGCGAATACGTCGCGCCGCGCGTCGGCGGCAGCGACCATCTCTTCCTCTCCTTCACACTCGCGCGCTTGCTCGAGCACCTCGCCACGCTCCCGCTCATCGCCACCGCACGCCGCGACATCCACTCGAGCGACGACCTGCGCGACCAGATCCTCGAGAAGATCAACCGCCACGTGCGCGAGCACCTCGACCGCGCGGTGAGCATCGGCGACCTCGCGCGAGTGCTCGGCTACAGCGTCAGCCACCTGCGCGCCGTCTTCCGCGACCGGCTCGGCGTGAGCCTCGGTCGCTATATGCGCGAGAGCCGCCTGAGCGAAGCGGCCAAGCTGCTCCAGTCCAGCGATGCCAGCGTCAGCGCGATCGGCGAGCGTTGCGGCTTCGAGAGTCTCTACGCCTTCAGCCGCGCATTCCGCAAAGCCTACGGCCTGCCGCCCCGCTCCTATCGCCAGCTCGTGCGCCAGGGCGCACCGCTGCCGGCACCGGCCAGTCCGCTCTAACTCCCCGGCGATTCTTTCCTCGCCAACTGCCACCGCGTGCGGCACGAATCCAAAGTCATGGCCGCCCACTTTCCATGGGATGCACTCCTCGAACTCATCGCCGCCGACCAGCGCGCCGTGCCCATCGTCGGCACGGAACTCTCGACCCTGCCTGCACTCGACGGTGCGAACTTTGACCTGATCGCCGCCCGCCATCTCGCCGCCGGGCACGCGCTCCCCGGCGAAGTGAAGTCGCTTTCGCAAGTCGTCGCCGACCTGTGTCGCGGCGGACGGAATCCGGCGCAGATCACGCGCGAGCTGAGTGCGCTCCATCGCGAACTGCTCGCGGGAATCGACGCCACCACGCTCCCCGAGTCGCTGCGCCTGCTCGCCGACATCCGCGACTTCCCGCTCATCGTCACCACTGCACCCGACGCGCTGCTCGCCACCGCGATCCGCATCGCCCGCGAGCGCGACGCCGGCCCGCTGGTCGCCTCGCTCGGGGGCGACACCGACCTGCCGCGGAACTGGATGCAAGGCCCGCGGCCCACGCTCTTCCACCTCTTCGGCCGCATCAACGCCGTGCCCGACTTTGCGCTCACTGAAGAGGACGTGCTCGAATTCCTGCACCGCATGCAAAGCGAAGCGCACCGGCCCGGGCAGCTCCTCGATGAACTGCGCGCGCGCCATCTCCTGCTCGTCGGCCTCCGGCTGCCGGATTGGGCGCTGCGGCTTCTCCTCCGCACGCTGCACGGTGCGCGACTCTCCGAGGACACCGGCCAGGTGATCGTGCTCGCCAGCGACTCGCTCACACGCGACGGGTCGCTCGTGGACTTCCTCCGCGGCACCGGGCGCCGCGTGTGGATCTACGAGGAAGGAGGGAGCGCCGACTTCATCCGCGAGCTCCAAAAGCGCTGGCACGCCGCACAGGACGAAGGCTGGTCCACGACCGCCGATGGACAGGCCGTCCCCGCCGAGCCCACCGAAATGGCGCCCGGCGCCGTGTATCTAAGCGCCGCCCGCGCCGACCGCGCCTCTGCCGAGCGCTTCGCCGCCTTGCTCGACGAGGCCGGGCTCGACGTGTGGTTCGACCGCAACGAAACCCCGAGCGGCCCGCGCTACGAGCGCCGCATCCACCAGCATCTCCAGCAGTGCGACCTCTTCGTTCCGCTGCTCTCGAGCGCGAGCGATGCGCAGCCCGACGCCTTCTTCCGAAAGGAATGGCAATGGGCGATCGAGCGCGAACGAGCCGCGCCCGGGAGCCGCGTCGTCGTGCCCGTGTGGGTCGGCGAGAGTGCGGCCGCGCCCGCCGCGCCCGCACCGTTCGAGACCTTCCCCTTGCGCGCGGCGCCTGGCGGACAACCATCGCCGGAGCTGCTCCGCGAGTGCATCGACGCCGTGCGCGCCGCGCGCGCGCAACGCAACGCCTGACATGTCGGATTCACCTCCCCTCCTCACTGCCGATCAGCCCTGGCGCGGCTCCGAGCCTTACACGGAAGCCGACCGCGCGTTCTTCCACGGACGAAAGCGCGAGGTCGAGGAGCTCCGGCGCCTGCTCGATCGCGACACGCTCACGGTGCTCACTGGCGCCGGGGGCACGGGCAAGACTTCGCTCGTCCGTGCCGGCCTGCTGCCCTCGCTAAGCCCGGACTTGCTGCCCGTCTTCATCCGGCTCGACTGGAGCGCTGCGAGCGAGCAGCGCGCGCTGAGCCGCCAGATCCTCGACGCGATCGATGCCGCCGCGCGCGCACGCCAGCTCGATGGGCCTGCCGTGAAAGAATGCGACACGCTCTGGGAGACCTTTCACCGCACCGGCGCGCGCTGGTGGAGTGCGCGGCAGCGCGTCGTCACGCCCGTGCTCGTGCTCGATCAATTCGAGGAAGCCTTCACCAGCGGTGCCGCGAGCATCACCATCCAGCGGCATCGCGATCGACTCCTAGAGGAGCTCTCGCAGCTCGCTGCAAACCGCCCGCCCTCGCGCGTCGCGTTGCGGATCGAGGACGGCACCGAGCGCGACGACGCCTTCGACTTCGGCCCCGCCCCCGTGCGAATCCTCCTCATCGTGCGCGAGGAGTTCGCGCCGAGGTTCGCCGCTCTGCGCGCGCAGTTTCCCACGCTCGGTCGCAGCGAACTGCGGATCACCGCCTTCACCGAGGCGCAGGCGCGCGAAGTCCTCGTCCGCGGCGCTTCGCAACGCGGGCTCTTCGCCGATGGCGTGATCGATCAGCTCCTGCCCCGCATCGCCGCAGGCAACGAACGCGAGTTTCCCTTCGCGCCCGCGGCGCTCAGCGCCCAGGCGCTCTCCCTCGCGGAGCAGCGCACCCAGCGCAACGTCGCGCAGATCACCGCGGACTTTTTCATGCCGAACCAGCCCGCCGCTATCGAGTCGCCGGCGCCGGCGCCAGTCGAGGCGACCCAGCCGAGGCGCTCGTTTCCGTGGTTTGCCATCGCTGCGCTCCTGACCGTGTGCACCGGCGCATGGCTCTGGCAGCAGCAGAATCTGATGACGCGATGGGAGACGGCGAGCGTCGCGCCCGCCCCAAAGTCGCTGCCACCCGCCACGCCTGAGCCGACCCCGCCACCGACGCCCGAGGTGCAGCCGCGAGTCGCGCTCAGCACCACGCCGCCGCCCTGATCCGTGTCGAGTTCGGCCGGACGACGTGGCCGATAAAGGAAGTCGGTGAAGTTGGCAGCGTGGATCAGCCGCACCGCGCCAACCGCGCCCCCATAGACCCCGGCCCGAATGGCCTCGTCCGTCGATTTACCGGGCGGCGCCGGCGGTTCGTGCACTTCCACCAGCGGCAGCAAATCGGTGAACTCGTGCAGCGCGCGGGCCGCCATGGCC
>JBEBGD010000188.1:0-4453 GCA_040081625.1 Chthoniobacteraceae bacterium | reverse complement strand
CTATTCGTTCTTCGATGTGAACGACCCGATCACGCTCACGCCGGCGGCGATGACGGCGGGGTTCACCGGCGGCGGCGGCGCGGCGGCGCTGGCGGCGAATACGACGGTCACTTCGATCGTTGTGAGCCTTCTCGATCAAAATGATTCCTTCACCGTCACGGGGCTGACCGATCCGCTCACGGTGGACACGGGCGACGGCACGGCGGATTCGATCGTGATCGCCGGCGCGGTGAATGTGAATGGTGCGCTCACGCTCACGGCGGAGTCGCTCACGATCGGCGGCGCGGTGAGCGGCGTGACGACGGCCACTTTCACCGCGGATGCGGTGGCGATCAGCGCAGCCGTCACCGCGAGCGGCAGCGCGTTCCTCCAGCCGGTGACGGCGGGGCGGAATATGAACCTCGGCACGAATGACGCGGGCAGCCTCAGCCTCACGGATGCGGAGCTGGATTTCATCACCGCGCCGAGCGGGCTGCGCATCGGCAACGCCGCGGCGGGCGTGGTCACGGTGAGCGCGGCGATGACGATCACGGGCAGCGCCACGCTCACGATCCTCGGCAGCGGCGTCACGAACAACGGCCCGGGGGCGATCTCGGTGGGGAGCCTGGCCGTGAGCGTCTTGGCCTCGATCACCCTCAATGGCGCGAACGATGTGAACAACTTCTCCGCCGCGACCTCGAGCGCGGATCAACTCATCAGCTTCACGGATGCGGATGGTTTTTCCGTGGGCAACGCCGGTGGCATCGTGGGCGTGAACGTGCCGACGGGCGGCGTCGCGGTGTTCGATGCAGGGCCGGTGACGCAGACCTCGCCCATCTCCGCGGCGGCGCTCTCGCTGCGCGGCGCGGGGCCTTACACGCTCACGAACCCGCTCAACAACGCGGGCACGCTCTCGGCCAGCGTGACCGGCGGCGCGCTCAGCTACACGGACGCGGACGCGCTCACCATCGGCAATGCGGGCGGCGTGGGCGGTTTGTTCGCGCAAAATTTCCCCATCACCATCGCGACGGTGGATGGCGCGCTGACGATCAACAACGCCGGCGCCGGGACGGATGTGCTCGCGCTCACGGGCAGCGTCTCGCTCACCGCGGGCAGTGCGGCGGGGCAGGATCGCGCGCTCACCATCGCCGCCGCGTCGGGCGTGAGTGGATCGGGCGGCATCACGCTCACGGCGGATGCGATGAGCCTCGGCGCGTCGGTGAATGCGGGCGCGGGGATCGTGACGCTCGCCGGGTTCGACGACGCGACGAAGATCAACCTCGGCTCGGCTGATCTCCCCGCCAATCTCGGACTCACCGACGCGGAGATCGATCTCGTGACGGCCGGGACGCTGCGCATCGGCAAGGCGGCGGGCGGAAACATCACGATCCTCGATGTGATCACGCCCGCGAATGTCGCGACGGTGTCGCTTCGCTCGGCGGGAAATGTCCTCGAATTCACCGGCGGCCTCTCCGGCGTGAATCTCGCCGTGGATGCGGGCGGCGCGGTCAATTTGAACCATCTGGCCGTCCCGATGGCCGCCGTCCGCGCGGGCACTTCCGTGTTCCTCCTCTCGACGGGCACGCTCGCCATCGGCACCGTGGACGGGATCACGGGCATTGATGGCGCCGCGAGCGTGAACATCGTCAGCGACGACGTGGACATCCAGGCGGCGGTCGTCTGCACCATGGGCGGCGTTTCAATCAGCGCGACCACTGGCGTGGATATGAACCTCGGCTCCGGCGCCGCGGGCTACACGCTCACCGCTGCGGAGCTGGATTTCATCACCGCCAGCCAGCTCGGTCTTGGCGGCAACGGCGGCTCCGTCTTCGTCAATACCGCCATCGCTCCCGCCAACGTGCCGTTCGTCATTCTAAACGGCGCGACGATCTCCGGCGCGGGATCGCTCACGGTGCCCGACCTTTTTGCAAATGCCACGACCTCCATCGCGCTCGACGGGGCGAACGACGTGGACACCTTGCAGGCGTCGGTCGAAGCCGACGGTGGCACGATCAGCTTCGCCGACGCCGACGGCTTCACCGCGTTCATCGGAGAGGACGACCATTTTTTCGACGCGACGCTCGATGCCGGCACCGCGACGGTCACGCTTGGGAACATCACATTGCACCTTACCGCCACAGGCTCCGAGCGGATCACCGTGCTCGGCGGCGTGGACCTCGCGGGCGTCTCGCTCGATCCCGAAGTCACCTTTGCGCCCGCGCCCGGCACCGAGTTCATCCTCATCGCGAACGACGGCACCGACGCGGTCATCGGCGCTTTCGATCAACTGCCCGACGGCGCGCTCGTCTTGTTCGACGGCGTCGAATTCCAAATCCGCTACACCGGCGGCGATGGCAACGACGTGTCGCTCATCGTGCCGTCGCCGCTCGCAGCCACCGTCGCGCCCGGCGGAAAAAGCGCGACCTTCCGCGATGTGGACGGCGACCTCGTGACGGTGAAGACGAACAAGGGCGTGTTCACCGGCGCGGAGTTTTCCGGCGTGACCCTCGGCGCGAATGGCGCGGGCCAGCTCCGCGCGCTCACTCTCGGCGCGGGCTTCACCGGCGCAAACATCACCTTCACCGCCAAGCCCTCCGCGCAGGGCGGCAACGGATTTGTGAACGTCGGCTTCCTCGATGCGAATGGCGTGGATCTCGGCGCGGTGAAAATCCCCGGCGGCCTCGGCCTCATCAAAGCCGGCACCGTCGGCGGCGATGTGAAAGTGCCCGGCGTGAAATCGCTCACCGTGCAGAGCCTCGGCCTGCTCGGCATCTCGACGCAGGCGCCGGGCGGTGACACCGATAGCAACATCCAGGGCGCGCTGCCGCTGCTCGACATCAAGGGCGACCTGCGCGCGAGCCTCGACGTTCGCGGAAAGCCGGATGGCAAAATCGGCGTCGCAAAAATTGGCGGCTCGATGGTGTCTGGCGACGACGAGCCGCTGAAGCTCTTCGGGGAGGCCGGCATCGGCTCGCTAAAAATCGGCGGCGACATCCGCACCGGCGGCGAAGGCGTGCTCATCACTTCCGACGTGGCCATCGGTGCGATCACTGTCGGCGGTGCCATCACCGGCGCGGAAACCGCCCCCGTGATCCTCAATGCGTTCGGCCAGCTCTTCGCGCCGACGAAAGGCGTGGACCTCGCGATCAAGAGCCTCACAGTGAAAGGCTCCGTCAATTTCGCCATCATCCGCGCCGGCCTCGGCGACGGCGAAGTGAACACCGATGCCTCCATCGGCGCGATCACCGTCGGTGGCGACTGGATTTCGAGTAGCGCCAGCGTGGGTGTTAGCGGCGGCACGGACGGTCTTATCGGAAACGACGACGACGTGAAACTCCCCGCTTTCGGCGGCGGCGTGCGCGACAACGCTGCGATCCTTTCGACCATCGGCAGCTTCACCGTGAAGGGCCAGGCGCTCGGCACCGCGGCGGACACGAACGACATGTTCGGCATCGTCGCCGAGCGCATCGGCAAGGCGCGCGTCGGCGGGCGCACGTTCGCGTTCAAGGCCGACACCGCGACCGTGCAACACCGCGAGACGTTCTTCGCCGCGCCGACACTCGACGGCGCGGGCGCGGAGAATCCCGCGTTCGATTTCACCATCCGCGAACTCGGCTCCGCCACGCCGATCCTCGCGCCCGCCGACGCAAACCGCAATGTCGCCGCCGACGACAAGAGCTTCACTTTCACCGACGTGGACGGCGACTTCGTGACGGTGAAACGCAGCGCGGGCACGTTCGGCCCCGGCGACATCACCATCACCGACATCGGAATCGGCGGACAGCTCACTGCGCTCAACATCGGCGCCGCGCCCGGCAACGCGCCCGTGAATCTCACCATCACCGCCAAGCCCGGCATCAACGGTGGCAACGGCCTCGTGAACATCGGCGCGCTCACCGCGAACGGCGTCCCGCTCGGCACCGTCCGCATCGCGGGCGACATCGCGGAGTTCGACGGCGGGTTTGCCGTGGGCAAAAAGCCGGGCGTCGCCAGCTTCACCGCGCACTCCATCGGCGCGCTCGGCACGAGCACCGGCGCGGGCGACAACGATCTGTTTTTCTTCGGCGGCGCCGGAAAACTGACCGTGCTCGCCGATGTGCGGGGCGCCCGACTGGTGGGGATCGGGCCGCTGCCCGGCTTCGGCGCGGTGCGCATCGGCGGCGCGATGAGCGGCGCCGAGCTTGCCGGCGAAAGCGGCCTCGGCCCGGTGACAATCGGCGGGAGCGTCATCCTTGCAACCATCAGCGGCGACACGGCCATCGGCGCGATCACCATCGGCGGCGATCTCGTCGGCAACGGCACCGGGCAGACCATAGAAGCCTTTGGCCAGTTCACAGCGCCCGCGAAGGGCCTCGATCTCGCGATCAAGAGCCTCACGGTAAAAGGCAGCGTCGAGCGCGCGCGCATCGTCGCCGGTGAACTCAACGCCGACGCCGCCATCGGCGCGATCAGCGTGGGCCGCGCGTGGATCGCC
>JBEBGD010000120.1:0-16158 GCA_040081625.1 Chthoniobacteraceae bacterium | reverse complement strand
GCGTGGTGCCGGTGCGGGTTCGGCGGGACGCGATGGGATACCAGTCGGCGCGGGAGCGGGTTGTTCGCGCGGTGCGGGCGGCAGCGAAGTCTTCGCGGGCGGGCGCGCCGGCTCGCGCGGCGCGAGGGCGGGGGATTCCTGCGCGATCGGATCGGGCGCGATGGGCGGAAGCGGTGGCACGGGCAGCTCGCCCGGCGGCATGAGCAAGGCCACGAGCGATGCGATCACCAGACCCGCGGCGACGATGATCCCGATCTTATATTTCATCGAGAATCGCGCGGGACGCGGCTACGTCATGAAGCCGAGATAGCCGGGGCCGGTCGGCGATCCATACGAGCCGGGGAAGCGCGTGAGGTTTGGAAAGAGTCCAGCCATGCTGCTCTCATTGATGCCCATCCACTTCGCGAGTGTGGCCGAATACGTATCGACCGACGTGGTGGGAATCCAGCGGCCGGTGCTGGTGTCGTCCGGTCCACCGACGGTGAGGACCGGGTAGGTGCCGTAGGTGCGCTGGCCGTTGACGGCGCCGCCGACGACCAGGTGGTGGCTGCCCCATCCATGATCGCTGCCGAGGCCGTTGCCGGGGAAGGTGCGGCCAAAGTCGCTCGCGGTGAAGGAGGTGACGCGGTTGATGAAGTCCGGGTCCACATAGGTGTCTCCGATATTCTTCATCGCCTTCTGGAACGCCCACACGCACTGGCTGACCTCGGCCAGCAGGTTGGCATGGGAGCCGAGGATGACGGTCGCGTTGTTGATCGAGAGCGAACCATCGCTGGCAGTCTGGTTGTTCGTCTGGCCGGTGTGGGTGTCGTAGCCGCCGACCGACACGAAGAAGATCTGCCGCTTCATGCCCAGCCCGCCATTGACCCCGCTGGCGCGGTAGCCCGCCTCGATGATCTGCGCGACCATCTTCAGCTGCGCCATGAGGTTGGAGGTAAAGGTCGAGCCGCCATTGGGGGTGACGACCTGATTGGCCGTGGCCGTTTTGCTCCAGTTGCCGACCGTCGTGTAATAGGAAGCCATCTGTGAGCTGGTCAGCGCCGTGCTCAGCGCCGCGCCCGTCGCGATCGTGCTATCGACGGCCCCGGCGTAGCTCTTGGTGAACAGATTGTTGTCGGTTTTGTTGCCGGCAAGGATGGCGTTGAGCGCGTTGTTGCGCGCGGTGGTGGCAGTCGAGGGGTTGGCCGGGTTGGCGATGGACACCACGCCGCCTGTTCCCACCGCATACTGCTGGACGTTCTGGCCGACCTGGAAGGTGTTCGCGCCGGCGATCGTGATGCACGTCGAGAGCAGATCCAGCGCGCCGTTTTGCGGATTGGTCGAGTGGAGCAGGTCGGCCATGCGCCCCGCCCAGCCCGTGGCCGGCGGCTGATCCGGGATCGACGTGTGCCATTGGGTGACCTGATCGCTATGCGAGAAGAGCTGCGGCGGTTTCTGGACCGAGTTGGCCACATACTGAGCCTTGGTCATCGGGAAGACGAGCGGGCCGGTGTTCAAGATCGGGGCCACCTTGCCGAGGCCGGTGAATCCCGTGGTTTGGTTGAACATCTTCGCAAGCTCCGCCATGGCCGGGTGCAGGCCGTAGTTGTGTCCGTCGCTGACGAGGGAATTGAGCGCCTGCGCCGTCGCCGGACCGCCATCCGCATTCGGGATCGCCAGCACGGGCGTGCGGATGCTCGCGTAGTTCGCGTGCTCCTCGGCGATGGTCGGGATGATCAGGTTGTTCGCGTCATTGCCTCCACCGAGGAAGATGCAAACCAGCGCCTTGTAGTCCGTGAACGGACCCTCGGCCAGCGCGGCATTGATCAGGTGCAGGTCGCGGATGCAGTTGCTCATCGCGGCGGTGCCGAGGGCGGCACACGCCGTGTGGCGGATGAATTTCCGGCGGTTCATCTCGAGGGCGAAGCGGTCTTTTTTCATGGGAGTGCTACTTTTGAACTGCGTATTCGGCAGAGGTGATGATGAGGTGAATGATCGCCCGGGCCCGGTCACGCTTCTGCAGCGGTGTCGGCGTCGTGTAGGGCAGGTAGTCGAGGACGTTGCTCCCATTCTTGTGGTTCACGAAGTTGATAATCGCGTTCCGCGTAGTGGTCGTCAGCGGCGCGCCGATCAGCAGGTCCGCCAGTTGATCCACCAAGCCCGGGATCGCTCCCTCGGCCGTGCTATCCACATAAGGCGCGATGTCGATCACCACCGAGCTATTGCCGTTGCTGAAGCTCGACAGGCCGGCCACATTCGAGTTTCCGCCGCCCGTCCCGATGATCATGTTCACGATGCTGTTGGTGAGGTTCACCACGTTCGTGTCGGTGGTGAGCTGGAACTCGGGCGAATCCACTCCGCCGTTTGCCAGCACGCCGGGGAACTTGTAGTCGGAGAAGTAGTAGTTGAACACGGTCGGCGCGTTTAGCGGGGACTGCGTGAGCGAACCGTCGGTCCCGCCGAGGTTGAACGTGCTCTGGTTGATGGTGACATTTCCCGAGCGCCCAAGCGGCGGCGGCACCAGTGGGTAGAGGGTGACGCCGTTATTCGAGCCCGACGGCTTCGGATACGTCCCTCCGTTTAGCGCAGCCGGGAGATAGGAAACTCGCACGTGGTCTTCGTCGTCGATGCCGTAGTCCACATTGACCCCTACGACCGTTCGCGCCGGCACGATGTATTCCGCATCGATTAGCGGGCTGCCCACGACCGGCACGTCCGCCCAGAAAAGATCGCCAGCTTGGAAGTTGTGATTCACGTTCGTATTGAAGACCACGACTGAGTTCGTGACGATCGGAGCCACTTTGTTGCTCGTCGGCGTATAGCTCGTGGAAATCTTCGGGACGATCACGAAGCCGCCACGGGCGGTCGCCGGCGTATCGGGCGTGAAGACGGTGAAGGAACTGCCGCTTGGCCGGGTCCGCACGTCGTGGATGCCGTCGGTCGCGATTACCGCGCCTCCCGCCGCCGTCTGGTTGATGAACATCAAATACACCCGACTGCGGGTGAGCTTGGCCGTCGTGCCGGTGCTGGGTGTCGGCGCATCAGTGCAATTCACCGGGATCGTGAACGACGTGCTGTCGATCACTGTCGGCACATGGCTGCCATTGATGCCCGAAGGAAAGGCGGGAAAAGTCCCGTCAGTAATCCCCGCGATCGACACGACCCCGCCAGTCACGAGGTTATGGTTGGCCGAGGTAGTCACCGTGCATGGGTTTCCAGTTGAGATGCTCGTAATGCTCACCGTCGTGCCGGGCACGTTCACGTCGGTCTGCGGACCGCTGGTGTTCACAGTCAGGATATTGGATCCCGCTGGCTGCGAATAGCTCACGTTGACCATCCCGGTGGCCGCGACATCGAGCGACAGGCCGCCGACGATGCTGCCTGTGTTGACGGTCGCCGCTGCGGTGCAGTTGACCGGGATCGTGAACGAGTTCCCATCGACCACCGTCACGGCGAAGCTGTTATTGTTCGGACTCGGGCTGAAGGTTCCGCCACTGATTAAGGTGATCGTGATGCTGGTGCCATTGCTCAAGCCGTGAGGCTCAACTGTCGTGATCTTGCACGGATTGCTCACATGCCGCGCGAGCGTGATGGAAGTCGGAGCGACTGTGCAGTTCGAGGGAACCGTGAAGGTATTTGGATCGGCTCCGGAATAGGTCGCCGTGAACGTCGCGTTGATAGCCGGACTGAACGTCCCGCCGGTGATCCCGTTGAAGGTCACGCTGCTGGTGCCGACGGGCAGACCGTGTGGCGCGGCTGTAGTGATCGTGCAGGGATTCCCGGTGGAGACCGACACGACCTGGAAAGTGCGGGTCGAGTTGATCGGAATCGAGAACGAGGTGGCATCGATCACCGTCGCAAGTTGAGCTGTATTGATGCTGGTGCCGACAAAGGTGCCCGACACTGCGTTGCACGTCACCGTGTTGCCTGTCGTCAATCCGTGCGGAGTCGCGGTTGTGATCACGGTAGGACTTCCCGGTGTGATGCTCGAGATCTCGGTATGGGTGGAGGCGATTCCAGAGGTCGAAGCCACGCTGTAGTTGGTGCTCGTCGGATTCGAGTAGGGGCTCGGCGGGTTGGTCGTCGTGTAATTGCCCCGGAAGTTGAGGTTGACCGTGAAGCCCGCACTGAAGTCGTTCAGGTTCGAGGTGGTGATGCGCAGCTTGTGTGCGTTGAGTCCGGTGAGCTGGGTGTAAGTGCCGGTGTAGGGGTTCGCCGGGAAGGCGCGGGCCGGGCCGGTCAGGCGGAGCATCGGCTCGCGCTGCTTGCCGAACGCGTTTCGATCGTCCGTCGTGAAGGTGCCCTGCGGCAGGCCGTAGCTGCGGGCTTCGCCATCGAGCAGGATCTGCTTGACGACCGCCGCCATGTCGCCGCGCACGCCGGAGCCATTGTTTTTGAACTTCTGCACCACGCGATAGACATAGCCCGGGCTCGGGTCGCTGGTCGTGAGCCGCTGGATGAGGCGCCGGCAGATGAATGGCGCGGTGGCGTCGTTCTGCACGATATTGTCGATCGCGATTTCGAGTTCCTTCAGGCCGTAGAGGTCGTAGGGATGATTGGCTCCAGTCCCGGCGGTATCGGCTTGGGAACCCGTGACCGGCACGACGCTCGACGTCAGGGCATATTGCGACGAGGAAAAGGTCGGCGAGAGCACGGTCGGGCCGGTGGCGACGGCGTTCACATAGCTGAGGCCCGTGCCGCTCGTGCAGTTGATGCCGACTTCGAAGGCGAGGTCACTGACGATCTTGGTCACCTGGTGGACCGCATTGATCGTCGAGGGGGTGAACGCGCCGCCGCCGATATTCGCGATCCGGACGGTGTCGCCGACGCTCAAACCGTGTGGCGTTGAACTGGTGATGACGCTCGGAGAAGCGACGCTGACGTTGGTCACCGTCACTCGCGGTGTGAGGCCGGTGGCACCAGGGCTCACGACGTTGTTGAGGAGCAACTTGGAAGCGAGTTCGTGGCGGGCCGGCACGAGCACCATCGGGTTGAGGTAATCGGCGGCCGGTCCGAAGTTGGACGGCGCGCGTCCATTGCCCTGGTTGTTCTGCGCGTAGTTCCATCCGGTCAGCAAGGCGGAGAGACCTAGGATGCTCGGCTGCGAGTAGGTCGGCACCAGGCCCGCGTCTGTGCCGAGGACGAACTTGCCGTCGTCCCACATCCGGAACAGCCCGATCGAGAAGAGCTGCTTGATCTCGCGCGCATAGTTCTCGTTCGGGTGGCGGCCGATGGTGATGTCGCCCTTCTGGTTGCCCCGCATGTCGAGGAAGAGACCCATCGCCGGCGTCAGCGTGACTCCCTTGAGCACGCCGCGGAAGTTGCCGCTGTCGGTGACGCCGGGCGTCGGCAGGCCGAAGACCAGGAGGTTGTCATAGTAGTCCGCGAGGATGCGGCCGTTGTCCCGGAGCGGGCCGACGTTGTCCTGCCACGAGACGACCAGGATTTCGCTCAGCGCGAAGGCGACGCGCTGCCGCAACTGGTCCGGGCTGGTGATCGAATACTTCCACCACGTATTGGTGAAGAGCGTCGAGGGGAACGGCTGGTTGATGTCCGCGGAGATTCCCGCGACGACATCGTTCGAGGTGATGCCGGGTGTCTTGGTCAGTTGGTCGTCGATCCACGCCTCGAAGCCGTTGGCCTTCACGTAGGCGATGTCCGTCGGGCTGGCGCCGAAGGTCGCCTGGTTCAGGAAGCGCGCCGCGCCTGCGTCGGTCGTGGCAAGGTCCGTGGCGGTCGGTTCGGCGTAGATCCCCGCGACGGGTGGCGTCTGCGAGCCGTCGATCTTCTGGAGCGTGCCGCGGATTTCGCCGTTCGGATACGTGACCGAATGGACGTTCAGATAGACTTTGCCCAGTGTGATCGCCTCGAGGATTTGGGCGATGCTGCCGAAGCTGCCACTTGGCGCGAAGTCCCAGATGTAGCCCCCGTCGGCAGTCTTCGTGTTGAAGAAGTCCGCGTCGTCGATGTCGTAAATGATCTCGCCCGCTTGATGGAGGACATTCCCCATGCCGGTGTATCCATCGACATGCAGATGATAGGCGGTGCGCGGGGAGCCCAGGCCCTGATAGTTGAAGTAGAGAATGGCCTGCGTGCCCGCGGCGTTCACGCGCAGGTTCACCGAGCCACTGGCGCTGGTCTGTGCGCTGGTCTGCGGCCCCATGTTTGCGGCATACAGGGCGCCGTCGGACGGCGTCACGTTTGGATAATCATACGGCTGGAAGACGTGGCTCGGCATCGTGCCGCTGAATGGATAGCCTTGGAGAGCTGCGCCCCCATCGGGGATTTGCGGCGTCGCGCCCGTCGGGTTTGCAGCGCCGGTCACCGCCAGCACCGTGCCCACATCGTCCTGCAGCCAGCCCACGTTCACGAAGTCGTCGGCCTCGGTGCCGGTGTTGTGGAGCACCTCGATGTAATACCGTTCGCCCTCAACCAACGCGAGCCATTGCGACTGCTGCGGCTGGGCGGGAACGACGTTCCAGACCTTCTTGCCGGTGTTGCTCGCCACCGTCGCGCGGCGGACGCGATTGACCGACTCGAAGTCGTTCGAGAGATACAGCTCCGCGCTGCTGCTCGCCGCGAGCCAGAAGTAATAGTTGCCCGTCTTCGGCGGCACGAAATAGCCGCGCAGGCGCCGGGAGGTGTTGTCGGGATAGTCCGTGTCGTCGTCGAGCGCGGGGATGGTGCCATCGGCGGTGATGGCGCCATTGCCCGCGAGCGTCTCGCGGGTGATCGAGCCGGTCGGGAAGATGGTGATGTCCACGACCGTGCTGCCGGTCGGCGCGCCTGCCGCGGCATTGGTCGAGTTGATCGCGACATTATATTTGCCTGCGACACTCGGGGTGCCGGAAATCACGCCGGTGGCCGGGTCGAGCGTCAGCCCAAGCGGGAGCGGGCCGCTGTCCGCGGAGAGAGCATAGGTCGTCGTGCCGCCGGTGATCGTGGAAGTGAGCGCGAACGAGAACGGGACGCCGACATAACCGGTGGCCTTGAGCGCCGAGGTGATCGCCGTGAACTTGTTTGCAAGCGTCGGTTCCGGGAAGAGCCGGCTTTGCGGCACGATCTCCTTCGGCTGGCTCAGGCTCCACCAGTAGAGGCGGGCCTCCGCATTCGTCGGCGAGGCGCCGGCATTCGAGAAGTATTCGATCTTGATGTCGTAGAGCACGCCCGCCTTGAGCGCGATCCAGTTGACGTAATCGGTGGCGCCTTGCGAGAACCAGCGGTCGATCAGCAGCTTGCCATTGACCCACACCTTCGCGCCGTCATCGCTGCGGAAGTCGAAGTAATACCGCTCCGAATACTTCGGGAGCACCTGGCCGATCCAGCGCACCGACCACGATCCGCCTGCCGCGGCAGTGGACAATCCCACCGGGCCGGTCGCACTATCCCAGCCATTCGTGCCGCCGAGCAGCGAGGCCGTCAGCGAAGTCGGGACGACGGTGCAGTTGACGTTGGTGGTCCCGGCGGTGTTCTGCAAATAAAAGGTATTCGCTCCGGTCGGCACTGCCCGGAGGGTCGCATTGATCGTCGTTGACCCGCCGTTGAACGTGCCGCCAGTCACGCCGCTGATCCGGACGTTCGATGCCGCCGACAGCTCGTGCGGGCGAACCGTCGTGATCGTGCCGGGATTGCCGACGGCGACGCTCGCGATCCGGTTCGAAAAATCGATCACCGGATCGACCCGCGTCATCTCCGGCGGGGTCTCAAAATATGGCGCCTGCGTCGAGTAGGTGGAACTCCCCTGGTTCTGGTAGTATCCCGTCAACCCGGTCCCGTTCGAGAGGCCCGGCGGATTGATGAGCACGCTTCCGCTCGTCGTAGCTCCGAGCGTGTAGTTGGCCCCTGCGAGCACCTTTACCGTCGCGGTCACGTTCGTCCTGCGCGCGCTGTAGTGCTTGGGATTGATGGTCAGGACCACCTGCGGCACGCCGGCGGTCAGCGTCACCGACGCAGGCAGGCTGTCGTAGTCGGCGCCCTCCAGCGCGGTGCCGGACTTCTGCAGTGGGATGGTGATGGGATTGAACTTCAGAATGCCCGCACGCGAGATCACGATCGAGCCGCTCTCGACCGCCGCGGTCATCGCGTCCGCCGGCTGTGTCGCGCTCGAGCGGGTGACCGCCACGCTCACGACGTTCGAGTTCGCGATCGCCGCCGTCAGCGCCGCGGCGTCGGGCGAGCCGTTGGTCGTCGGGTTGTTCGGATCGAAGCCCGATGCATGCTCTGCCCAGTCGCTCAAGCCGTCGCTGTCCGCGTCCACGTCGTCCACGAGGATGCGGTAAAAGCAATCGCCCGGGTGTGTCACCGAAAGCGTCATGGTCCCGCCGCTGCCGTTGACCATCGTGGTCGGGCCGCTCGTCACGATCAACCAGGTCGGGGAGCTGATCGAGCTCGTGCATTGCGCCCGGTAGCGCTTGCCGGATTCAGTCGGGAAATCCAGCTCCGCGTTGCCACCACTGAGCACGACCTTGCTGACCTTGATCGCCTTTGCGGGGCTGAATGGATTCGTGCCTGTCGCCAGTTCCTTGGCGTTGCTGAATCCGTCGCCGTCGGTGTCAGCCGCCAGCCAGACGTTGTCCGCGGCCTGCGCGGGCGTCACCCCGAAGAGCAGCTTCCACACATCCATGTTCATCGAATCCAGGTCCGCGAAGCTCGTGGCGGTCGTGCAGAAAAGCCCGAGTGCAGCGGCGAGATATTTGAGGCCGGAGCGAAGCGGCATTTTCGGGACGTGGGAGGCGCGATGGAATTGTTTCATGTTCGAGCGGGCGAGTTGTGGTCGTTGGCTTGGGTCGGGTCGTCAGTGGGGGAAATCGAGGCGTGCGGAAATGCGTCCGGCGGGTTCACAAATGGCGCGATGCAAATTCGGCAGGAAGAAACCCGGCTCCATTTTCCTCTCCTGCCTCAACGCCAATGCACACACCTTGGCCGCGCATCCGTTCATCCTGCGAAGAGCATGGAATAAACGTCGGGGCAGAAGTTGGGAGAGGGCTGGAGTGCTTCAGCGGTGTTCGGCGGGAGGAGGGTGGAACGGAAGGAAAGGACTTCCGCGGACTACGGGGGCGCCGGATTGGACCACGATGAGCCGGCGCGCGCAACATTGTTCTTCGGAGAAAGTGATGCCGCTGAACCGACTGCGACCACGCCTGATGTATCGGGGACGCCCGGCGCAATCGAGCCGCGCGGCCATATGTTCGCGCGGTTGAAACTTTTCGCGCGTGCGCCACGTCTGTGCGTGTCCGTGCGCCGCGCCTTCACCCTCATCGAACTCCTCGTCGTCATCGCGATCATCGCGTTGCTCGCGACGATCACCGTCACGGTTTCCTCCCATTTTGTCGCCAAGGGCCACGTCGTGTCGTGCGTGAGCAACCTGCGTTCACTCGGCGCCGCGCTCAATCTCTACCTCGGCGAAAACAACGGCATCATGCCCACGCTGATGCTCGCACGCGAGAAGCGCGACGACGACGTGCCCGTCATCGACAACACGCTGCTGCGCTACGCCGGCTCGGAGAAAGTTTTCGCCTGCCCCGCGGATCGCGAGTTCGCGGAGAAGAGCGGCACGAGCTACCACTGGAACGTCGCGCTCAACGGCCAGTCCATCGCCGCCCTCAACTTCATGGGCGTCGCCGACCAGCCCGGATTCATCCCGCTCATGGGCGACAAGGAAGGCTTTCACCGCGACCCCGATCACAAGGTCAACATCCTCTACGCCGACGGCCACGCCTCGAAGGAACTGACCTTCGTGCAGAAGCGCTGAACGATCATCAGCGCGATGGATCGAGCTCGGCGGCATCGCTTTGAAGTTGCTCGAGTTCGCGTTTGTAGGCCGCCTTCTCCCGCTCGTAATCCCGCAGTGCCTGCGCATCGCCAGCCGGCAGATGCCGTCGCCGGATCTCCAGCGCAGCGTAGCGCCGCGCGAGCGTGGACTGGCGTTCGCGCAGGCGCACCCGGATCGCCGCCTGCTCCGCGGGGCTCGGCGTCGGCGGCGGAAAAATCCGCCGGAACCCCTCCGCGTGCTGCGTCGGCCCGCGGCCGGGCAGCGCGAATTGCAGCCCGGCGTGCGCCGCTCCAGCGAGCAATAGATAGATGCAGCAAAAGCCGGCGCTTCGCGTGAAGCCGAATCCATACACCGCCATCGGCACGCCCAGCAGTCCTGCGAGCCCGAGTCCGCCGAATGCGCACGCCATCAGCACGAGTTCCGTCCGCCCGGCAGCCGCCGCGCGCGGCAGACCCACGCCTGCCGCCGCGACCAGCACGATCGCCAGTCCGACCCACGCGAGGAAAACTTTCGCCGCCCGGTCTGCGGTCGCACTTTCCCGCGCCACGACGATACTCGCGACCCAGATCGCCAGCGCGCCGGCGACGAGACTGGCGCCGAAAAACATCCCCAGCATTCCCGGGCTCGCACCCGCGCGCAGCGCCTCCCACGCCGACGCCGCGTGCGAAAACGAGAACGCCTTCCCGGCGGCGTCCGCGAGCAGAGTTGGTGAAAAGGTTTGCATGACGCCGCAGCGTAATCACATCACGCACATGACTCCAAGTCTCCGCCGCGCATGATCCGCATCCAAAATCTCCGCAAAACCTTCCGTGGCCGGCCCGCGCTGCAAGACATCTCCTTCGAGGTGCAGCGCGGCGAAATCTTCGGCATGCTCGGCCACAACGGCGCGGGCAAGAGCACCGCATTCGGCATCATGCTCGGCCAGGTTCACCCCGATGGCGGCGAGGCATTCATCGACGGCATCTCCGTGCAGCGCGAGCGCGCGCGGGCACTCGCGAAGGTCGGCGCGATCTTCGAGACGCCGGGATTTTTCGACTACATGAGCGGCTGGTCGAACCTCGAAATCCTCGCCAGCTACAGCGGCCACGTCTCCCGCGCCGAGCTCGAGGAAGCCGTGCGCATCGTCGGCCTGACCGCGCGCATTCACGACCCGGTGAAGGTCTATTCGCACGGCATGCGGCAGCGCCTCGCGCTCGCTCAGGCGCTCGTCCCGATGCCGGAGGCGGTGCTGCTCGACGAGCCGACCGAGGGCCTCGATCCCGAGGGCATCCACGAGATGCGCGAACTCATCAAGCAACTCAACCGCGACCGCGGCCTCACCGTGCTGCTCTCCTCGCACCTGCTCGCGGAAGTCCAGCAGCTCTGCGACCGCGTCGCCATCCTGAATCAAGGCAAGCTCGTCTTCACCGGTCGCTGGACCGATCTCGCCGGCGAAGGCCGTCGCTTTCGTCTCGAGCTCGACGACTGGACGAAAGCCGACGCGCTCGCCCTGCGCGTCGTCGCTCCGCAAGTCATCGAACTCGCCGACGGCGACGACATCGGCGAAGTCGTCCGCCGTCTTGTCGGCGCGGGCGTCACGGTCCGCGCCGTCGAGTCGCTGCGCCCGACGCTCGAGTCGCTCTACCTCGATCTCGTCGCAAAATGAATCTCTTCCTCACCCAGTTTCGCCACGAGCTTCGCAAACTCTTCGCGCGAAAACGAACGTGGCTCGGCTTCGGCGCTTTCCTCGGCGTCGAGTGCGTCATCCTCCTGCTCCTCCAGCTCCCGAAAGTGCAGCGCTCGTGGAAGTTCATCATCGAGCGCGCCGGCTACGGCTTCGAGCAATACTTCTCCGGCATCACGCTCGGCTTCCAGGTCCTCATCTGGACGATCTTCTTTCTCGGCGCCCTCTACGTCTCGCTGGTCGCCGGCGACATCGTCGCAAAGGAAGTCGAGGACGGCACGCTGCGCATGACGCTCTGCCGCCCGATCTCGCGCGTGCGGCTGCTGCTCATCAAATACCTCACGTGCGTCTTCTACACATTCCTGCTCATCTTCTTCGTCGGCTTGAGCGCGCTCGCCGTCGGCACGGCGAAGGAAGGCGTCGGCGCGTTCTTCGTCTTCCAGCCGCTGCAAAATCTCTTCGCGCTCTACGACACCGGCCCCGGTCACCTGCGCTTCATCGGCTCGCTCCCGCTGCTCTCGCTGAGCATGCTCAGCGTCACCACCATCGCCTTCATGCTCTCGTGCTGGAACATGAAGCCCGCCGCCGCGACCATCGCCACGCTGACCTATTTCATGGCCGACGGTATCTTCCGCCGCATCCCGTATTTCGAGGACATCAAGCAGTGGTTCCTCACCACGCACATGGAGAGCTGGGATAATGCCTTCCGCGCCCCGGTGCCCGTCGCGCAGATCATCGGCGACTACTCCTACCTGCTCGCCGTCGATGCCACGCTGGTCATCATCGCCGTGGTCGCCTTCCAGGCGCGCGATTTCAAGTCGTAGCGCCGCGCACTGCTCACGGCGCGGGATGCAGCAGTTCGTGCAGCATCCTCAGCATTGACTCGGCGGTGTAAGGCTTCGCCAGGAAGTGCTTCACTCCTTCCCGCGTGACCTCTTCCTGCCTCCCGCCTGCAGCGGATCCGCTCACCACCAGGATCTTCACATCGGGATTCATCCGCTTGAGGACGCGGATGGCGCTGGCGCCATCCAGCACGGGCATCTCCAGGTCCGTCATCACGGCCGCGATCTCTCCCATGCGCTGGGCATAGAGGGTGACTCCCTCGGCACCATCGCCTGCACCCATCACGTGATAGCCATACGCCTCCAGCGTCTGGCCGGTGATCGAGCGCGTGGCCGCCTCGTCGTCGAAGATCAGGATGAGTTCGCCGTGGCCCCTCGGGATTTCCTGCTTCGCCGCCTCGCACTCCACCTGCGCGGATTCGGCTTCGGCGGGCAGATTCACCTGAAAGGTCGTGCCCCGGCCCACCTCGCTCTCCACGGTGATGAAGCCGCCATGGCTCTTCACGATCGCCTGCGTGGTCGAGAGCCCGAGGCCCGTGCCCTTCCCGATTTCCTTCGTGGTGAAGAACGGATCGAAGATCTTCTTCACCGTTTCGCCCGACATCCCCTGGCCCGTGTCCGCGATCTCCAACATCACGTAGGTGCCCTCGTGCGCCTTGGGATTCTGCGCCGCGAATTGCGCATCGACCTCCCGGTTCCGCGCTGTGATCCGCAACTTGCCCCCGCGGGGCATGGCATCCCTCGCATTCACGCACAAATTCATCAGCACCTGATGGAGCTGCGTGTAGTCACCGGAAATGGGCCGCGTCTCCTCGGGCGCATCGGCCTCCACGACGATCGATTTCGCGAACGTATCGCGCGTCAGGCGCTCCACCTCCTTCACGAGCTTCGTTACGGAAATCACCGTCCTTCGTCCCTCCACGCCGCGCGCGAAAAGAAGCACCTGCTTCACCATGTCCGCTCCGCGCCTCCCGCTCGTTTCCATCAGTTCGAGCACGCCGACGTCCCGCGGCTCGGTCACCGTCTCCTTCAATAGCTCGACCCCCATGAGGATCGGCGCGAGCACGTTGTTCAAGTCGTGCGCGATCCCCCCGGCCAGCGCGCCGATGCTTTCCATCCGCTGCGCGCGCAGGAGATGCGCTTCCATCGCCCGCTTCTCGGTGATGTCCGTATTGATCGAGAGGATCGATTTGGGCTGCCCGGCCTCGTCGCGCAGCAATGTCCAGCGGCATTGCATCACGATCTCGCCTCCCGCCTTCGTGAGCTTGGTGGTTTCTCCCTTCCACTCCCCCGCACGGAGCACCGCCTCCAGCGATGCATGATAAGGCTCCAGGTTTGCAACGAGGAGGCTCTGCATCTCGCAGCCTACCATCTCCTCCGCCGTCCAGCCGTCCAGCCGCTCCGCACCCCGGTTCCAGTAGGTCACGATTCCATTGAGAGCGTGGACGAAGATCGCGTCCCGCGCATGGTCGAGCAGCGCCGCCTGCTCACGGATTTGCCGCGCGGCGATTCTGCGTTCCGTGATGTCGCGCACCACCGTCACGATGTAGCTATGTTCGCGGTCGGCTTCGACCCACTTCGCATTGAACTCGATCGGGAACGTCGTCCCGTCCTTGCGCCGGTGGCATCCCTCCCCGGTCACGATGCCTTCCTCGCGGATCCTTTCCATCATGGGCCGCCAGCCCGACTCGCCGATGGCCGGATCGATGCCGCTCACCCCCAGCGCCAGATACTCCTCGCGGGTGAAACCCGTCTCGAAGAGGCCATTCTCGTTCACATCGAGGAAGCGCCCGCTCTCCGGGTCGATCACCTCGAACGTATCGCTCGATTGATCCACCAGCTTGCGGAAAAACAGCAGCGCCTCCTCCGCCTCCTTGCGCGCCGTGATGTCCGCGTGGATGGCCACATACTCCCGCGGCCTTCCTTCCTCATCGACGAACGGCACGATGGTCGTGTCCACCCAGTAGAAGCTCCCATCCTTCGCCCGATTCTTGTAGTCCCCGCGCCAGACCCGCCCCGCGCCGATCGTCACCCACATCTCCTTGATGAACTCCTTGGAATGATACCCCGAATTGATGATCCGGTGATCCTGCCCCAGCAATTCCTCGCGCGAATATTGGGACACGGCGCAAAACTTATCGTTCACAAAGGTGATCTCCCCCTGCGGTTTGGTGATCGCCACGATCGCGTGCTCATCCAGCGCCATCCTCACGTCGATGAGCTCCCGGAGCGCGTAGCGAAGCTGCTCCGTGAGATCCTCTCGCTGGGCCACCTGACGCACGAGTTCCGCACTCATGGCATATAACTCTGCCGTCTTCTCCGCCACGATCGTATCGATGCCCGCGTCGTTCATCGTGCTCCTTCCATCGCCTTCGCGGCGAAAGTATCATGAGTTGGCGATGCGACCCGTCGCAGCCCCGCCGGGAGTTTCTCATCCAGCGCAAAAGAGCGCCGCACACCATCAGTCGATCTTGTTTTCATTTTCCGCGGATCCATGCGGCGTTCAGACAGACCGGGATTCGGGTTGGGAACAATCCGGCCATCACGCATGAAACAACCCACCGTTAGCACAGCGAATGCACATGGCATGAGAGAATATTCCTCAACAGCGATAGGGAAAGCTACCCATCCGCACGTAAACCCGCGCGGGTAAAGAAAAGCACGACAAAAAAGGCTTGCCTGCCAAAAGGACCGTCCTACGATTTCCGCCATGCCAGATGTCGGACATTCGGTAATGCCAGCCCACTTGCGGTGGGGTGGGGTGGTATTGCCGGGAGGCGGGGCACAGAGGAAGCCGACGACGCAAAACCTCCACGCAGTCATTACAACGGGCTGCTTGAGCCCCAGGCGGCTCGTTGCAGCGCCGACAACGGGGCGCCTGAGCCTCAAGTGGCTCATTGCAGAGCTTACAACGGGGCGCCTGAGCCTCAGGCGGCTCGTTGCAGCGCTTACAACCGGGCGCTTGAGCCTCAAGCGGCTCATTGCAGCGCTTACAACGGGGCGCTTGAGCCTCAAGCGGCGCGTTGCAGCGCCTGCAACGGGGTCATTGAGGGCACTGCGGCCCGTCCTTCCCGCCGCATTCTTCCCCGCACGACCATGAGGACGCTGCGGTGGGGCGACGGGACAAAATGGGGCGACATCAATGCCCGGTGGGGCAGCCCTTCCTATGTGCTCGAGCCGGGCGATCCCGGCTACCGCGTCCCCGCTCCCGAAGACGCCCCGCCTTCCCACACCAAACCAAACAAACATCCCATGAGCAGCAACGCCACCCCGCAGAATCGGATCATCCTCCTCTCCCTCGCCCATAGCATCCACGACGGGCAGGTCACCCACGCGGCCAGCGTGGGCCTCATGCACCATCTCGCACCGGGGATGGATGCCCTCATCAAGAAACTCGAAGGCGACCCCGCCGCCGACCCGGCCAGCGCGGCTAACAAAGGCAGCCAGCTCGTCTATCGCGAATGCGTGGACGCGACCGGCGATGCCGAGGCCGCGCTCCGCACCCTCAGCGACACGACCGTGAAGACGTGGCTGGAAGGCTATCGCACCGTGATGCAAGGCATCCATGGTAAGAAGGCCAACGATGGCTGGGTGGCGGCCGGCTTCCCGCAAGGCTCCACCGGCGTGCCGCGCAACCACGATGCCCGCCGCACCCTGCTCGGCGCCGCGCGTGCCTATCTCACCGCGCACCCCACTTACGAGGCTTCGCTGCCGCAGCCCACCGGCCCGGCCCTCGCTATCACCGCGGCGCGGGCGCTCACCTTGCAGACGGAGATGCAGACCGCCGCCACGCTGATCAATACCCGCGACGCGGAGCAATCCTCCTGCAAGGCGATGCGCGACGGGGATGTGAATGCCCTTTATGAGGAAGTCTCCGAGACCATCGGCGAGCTGCGCGACAT
>JBEBGD010000119.1:0-16227 GCA_040081625.1 Chthoniobacteraceae bacterium | reverse complement strand
GCTCGACGCTGCGTGTGCGGGATGCGAGTGCGAAGCAATTCTTCCACGCGGGCAATGGCGGCAGCGTGATCATGGGCAGTGGCAATGGCGGGGCCGGCGGCGCGATCTCCGACTCGCATCTGGATGTCGAACTGACTGCGAACGATTCCTATTTCATGGCCGGGCACGGCGGCAATGCCGAGAGCACGGGAAATGGCGGCGTGGGCGGAAGCATCATCAACAACTCCTCCGTCACCTACTCGCCGACTGTCGCTGGTGGACTCGTCCGCGCCGGTTCGGGCGGGCAGAGCGGCAGCGTGATCGGCGCAGCCGGCAACGGCGGCAGCGTAAACAAACTCTCGCTGTTCGGCGACGCCACCAACGCCATCGTCATCAACGCAGGCCACGGAGGCGACCGCCTCAATCCGTCCGGCGCCGGCGGCAATGGCGGTTCGCTCACGAATCTCTCGGTGACCGCGCCCACAAGCGACCTGTATTTGAACTCGCTCAACGTCGTGCCCACCGAACCGCTCACCGGCGGCTCAGGGCCCGGCGCGCTCGAACCGGCGGACGCCGGGCTGGCGCCGATGGCGGGCGGCACCGGTGGAAGCATCACGAACGTCACCGTTTTCTGGGGTCAGACGCTCTCGGTCGTGGCGGGACGCGGCGGGGATGCGAACAGCGGCACCGGAGGCCTGGGTGGCAGCATCAACGGCATCAACGCGATCGGGAGCGGCAATGCGCTCTTTGACGGGATTCACGCCGGCCCCGGCGGCAATGGCGGCCCGAATGGCGGTAAAGGCGGTTCCATCAACAACGTGACGACGAACAAAGGGATTAGCGAATTCTTCGTCGGCTCAGGCGGCACCGGCACCCCCACCGCCGGACAGAACGGCAGCGCCACGGGCATCAGCGCGCAATTCATCGACTACCTCTACGCGGACGACCGCACCGGTGTCGGCTTCGACTATGTGGACGATATACACGCCGTCTTCTCGCTGAGCAATGTCACCGCGTCGCTCTACATCGGCCTCGATGCGAACAACAATGGACTGTTCGACTTCAGCGATCTTGGCGGCACTGTGGGCGTCTTCGACGCGGCCATCGATGAGGCGCTCGACGGCTTCGCGATTGTGCGGCCCGCGGGGCTTGGAACGATCTCACCGTCGCCGCTGAAGATTCGACCCTGATCGCAGCGGCTCAGTTCGCCTGCGCGGGCTTCTTCGTGCCGGCGGCGCGGTCGGCGAAGATCATCACGCCCTTGAGCGCATCGACTGCGCGGTCGAGTTGCGTGTCGCGGAAGCTGCCGAGCGTGCGCTTCATTTCCTCCTCGGGCACGTCTTCGCGGCGCGCATACATGAGCTGGCGCTCCTGCTCGGCGGTCATGGTCGCGCGAATGGTCGGGGCGACGCCGTGCTCGTGGATCACGTTCTTGCTCGGCGTGTAGTATTTTGCGGTCGTGAGCCGCAGCGCGGTGCCGTCCTGAAGCTGGATGACACTTTGCACGCTGCCTTTTCCGAAGGTCGTCTCGCCGACGAGGATCGCGCGGTTGTAGTCCTTGAGCGCGCCGGCGACGATCTCGCTGCCGCTCGCGCTGCCGGTGTTGATGAGCACGGCCATCGGGAAACGCGCGCGCGGCTTCATCGTGCCGGGGACGCGATAGATCTTGTCCTGCGACGGGACGCGACCCTCGGTGGAGACGACGAGCTTGCCGGGTTCGAGGAACTGGCCGGCGACTTCGACGGCGGAGTTGAGCAGGCCGCCGGGGTTGTAGCGCAGGTCGAGGACGAAGGCCTGCATGCCCTCCTTCTCGAGCTCGTCGAGTTTCTTCGCGAGTTCATCGGCGGTCGGCACGTTGAATTGCGTGATGCGCGCGTAGCCGATCTTGAAACCGCCGGTCTGCTCGACGCTGAGCATCTTCGCTTCCTTCACGCTCGGCACTTTCACGACCTCGCGCGTCATCGTGTAGTCTTTGTATTCCTTTGTCGCGGGCCGGAAGATCGTGAGCGTCACCTTCTGCCCCGGCTCGCCGCGTAGTTTGTTGATCGCGTCGTTGAGCGACATTTTTTCGGTCGGCGCGCCGTCGATCTTGATGATGATGTCCCCCGGCAGCAGCCCGGCCTTGAAGCCCGGCGTGTCCTCCATCGGCGAGACGATGATGATCTTGTCGTCGCGCTCAGTCACGACCACGCCGAGTCCGCCGAAGCGCGAGTTCGTGTCGTCCTGCATGCCCTTGAAATCGTCGGGCTCCATGAACTGCGAGTGCGGGTCGAGCGATTCGAGCATCCCGCGCAATGCGGCGTGCGTGAGCTTCTCGTAGGTCACCTTTTTGTCGTCCACGTAATCCTGCCGGATGAGCTGCAGCGCGCGAGCGAGCACGGCGATCTGCGAGTAGCCGTCGTCCTCTTTTTTCGGCGCCGATGGCTGCGCCTCCTGCGCGCAAAGCGCGACGGTGAGGGCGGGGACGACGAGGGAAACGAGCAGCCGCAGTTTCATGCGGGCGAGGCTAGCACGCGGCCCCGGCTTGTCCAACGAGGCGGCGGACTACGCCGCGTCCTTGTCCTGCTTGCGGCGGATGAGCGCGCCGCGCTTGCCCTCGACCACGGCGCGATTGACGACCACTTCGGCGATGTCGTCGCGGCTCGGCGCGTCATACATCACGTCGAGCATGATGCGCTCGAGCATGGCGCGCAGCGCACGAGCGCCGGTGCCTTTCTCCGCAGCCTGCTGCGCGAGCGCGCGCAAGGCGTCCTTGGTGATGCTGAGGCTCACGCCCTCCATCGAGAGGAGCTTGGTGTATTGCTTCACCATCGCGTTCTTCGGCTCGGTGAGGATTTGCACGAGTTCGTCTTCCTTTAGCGGATCGAGTGCGGTCACGACGGGCAGACGGCCGATGAATTCCGGGATCATGCCGAAGGTGAGCAGGTCTTCAGGTTCGGTGAAGCGCAGCACTTCGCTCGCGGGCACTTCGGCTTCCTTGGCTTCGTCCTTGTGGGCGGCCGCGGCGAAACCGAGGACCTTCTTGCCCTTGCGACGCTCGATGAGTTTGTCGAGTCCGACGAAGGCGCCGCCGCAGATGAAGAGAATCTTTTCCGTGCTGACCTGGATGTATTCCTGATGCGGATGCTTGCGGCCACCTTGCGGCGGGACGTTGCACGTGGTGCCCTCGAGGATTTTCAAGAGCGCCTGCTGCACGCCTTCACCGCTTACGTCGCGGGTGATCGAGACATTGTCGGTCTTGCGGCCGATCTTGTCGATTTCATCGACATAGACGATGCCCATCTCCGCGCGCTTCACGTCGTAATCGCTGGCCTGAAGCAGTCGCAGGATGATGTTCTCCACGTCTTCGCCGACGTAGCCGGCCTCGGTGAGCGTGGTCGCATCGGCGATGCAGAAAGGAACATCGAGCACGCGGGCGAGCGTGCGGGCGAGCAGCGTCTTGCCACTGCCGGTCGGGCCGATGAGCAGGATGTTGCTCTTCTCGATCTCGACTTCGCCGAGCGGGTCCATCTGCACGGACGATCCCTGCCCGAGCGACTGGTTGTGCAGGATGCGCTTGTAATGATTGTGAACGGCGACGCTGAGGACTTTCTTCGCGCGCTCCTGGCCGATCACGTATTGATCGAGCGAGCGGCGGATTTCCACCGGCTTCGGCACGCGCAGCGTGGTCGATTGGCGCCGCGCGTCCTCGGTGAGTTCCTTGTCGAGGATGCCCTTGCAGACGTTGATGCACGAATCGCAGATATAGACCCCCGGGCCGGCGATGAGCTTGCGCACTTCCGCGTGGGATTTCCCGCAGAAGCTGCACATCGTGAGGTTTGAGGCGCGGGCCATATCAGGGTGCGATCAGGGTTCGGATTTTTCGGACTTGGATTCGCTCGAGACGGTCTGGAGATCGGCGGGCAGTTCCTTGCGGCTCTTGACGACTTCATCGACGACCCCGTAGGCCTTCGCCTCGTCGGCAGTCATGTAGTAGTCGCGATCGGAGTCGTCCTTGACCTTGTCCACGGGCTTGCCGGTGTGGTCGGCGAGGATCTTAATCAGGCGCTTCTTGAGCTTGAACATGAACTCGACGGTGCGCTCGACATCGCTGGCGGTGCCCTGCGCGCCACCGCTGACCTGATGGATCATGATGTCGGAGTTCGGCAGCGCGAAGCGCTTGCCCTTCGTGCCAGCCGCGAGCAGCACGGCGCCCATCGAGGCTGCCATGCCGATGCAATAGGTGTTCACGTCGCAAGTCAGGAACTGCATGGTGTCGTAAATCGCCAATCCAGCAGTGACCGAGCCACCGGGTGAATTGATGTAAAGGTTGATGTCCTTCTTCCCGTCGTCCATCTGCAGAAAGAGGAGCTGCGCGATGATCGAATTCGCCACGCCGTCGTCGATGGCGGTGCCGAGGAAGATGATGCGGTCCTTGAGCAGGCGGCTGTAAATGTCGTAGCTGCGCTCGCCGCGACCGGTTTGCTCGACGACGTATGGGATGAAGTAGTTGTTTTGCGGCGTATGGATCATGGTCCGGGAATCAAGGAAATATCAGCTCGCCGAGACGAGGAGCGGTGCGGTGGTGAGGCTAGCGTTGGCGACCAGGAAATCAAGAACCTTGGCCGTCAGCATCTCTTCGTGAATCTGTTCGAGGGCTCCGCGCTGCTCGAGTTCCTTCATCATTTTCTCGAAGCCCATGTTCGCGCGCTGCGCGATCGTGGCGACGCGGCCGAGCAGTTCCTCGCGGGCGACTTTGATCTCTTCCTTCTCCGCGATGCGCAGCAGGACGAACGTGCCCTTGATGCGGTCCCTCGCGTTGGCGGTGGCGCTGGTGACGATGTCCTTCTCGTTGTCCTTGAGGATGGACTCGGCGACGCCGCGCGCGGTGTTTTCCTCGACGATGTCGTTGATGATCTGCTGCGTGTGCGAACGCACGAGGCTGGTGGGAAGCTCGCACTCGACCCTCGTGAGGAGCTGGCGCATGACTTCGGTGCGCTTGAAGGTTTCACCTTCGGATTTCTTGCGCCGGCCGATCTCCTCGCGCGCCACGTCGCGCAGTTCGGCGAGCGTCTTCCCTTTCACGATGGTCGATGCAAATTCGTCGTTCAGCTCGGGCAGTTTCTTTGCCTTGATGCCGCGGAGCGTGACGCCGTAGTGGATCACCTTGCCGGGCATCCCCTCGACCGGAAAGTCGTCCGGCACCGTCACGTCGAACTCGCGCCGTTCGCCCGGCTTCGCGCCGACCATCGCCGCGCAGTAGCCGGGGAAGAAGGCGTCCTCGGTCATCTTGATCCAAAACTCTTCGCCACGCGCGAGCGGCTTGCCAGCCTTGGGAAAAAGCTCGTCCACCGGCTTGCCGTCGATGGTGCCCTTGTAATTGACCACCGCGAAATCCTCCATCGCCACGCCGCGATCCTCCTCGATGTCATCGAAGTCGGCGGCCTGCTCGCGCAGCCGCTCGATGGACTGCGCGATCTCCGCGTCGGTCACATCGGAGTTGCGCATGTGGACCATGAGGCCCTTGTAAACCGGCAACTCGAACTCCGGCTGCGTGACGACGGTCGCCGTGAATTTCGCCGGGCTGCCGTCGATCTCCGGCAGTTCGACGTCATCGACACTCGCGAGTTGGAGCACGCGCAGGCCCTTCGTTTGGATGGCTTCGCGCGCGCTTTCCTGCACCAGCTTGCGCTGGAGCTCCTCGCGGATTTGCTCCTTGAAGCGCGACTCGATCGTCGTGCGCGGAATCTTGCCCGGGCGGAAGCCGGGCAGTCGCGCTTGCTGCGTAAATTCCCGCACGATCGCCTCGCGAGTGCTGGTCACTTTCTCGGCCTCGACCTCGATCTTTAAGGAGGCGAGGCAATTGGGGAGGATTTCGACTTCGACGTTCATGGTGTGGATTGGTGGCCGGAGAAAAGGGCGGGCAAGATAGCGGGGGACGCCAGTTTGCAAATGCCGATTTACCAATCGCCGCGGCATCCGCTGCCGGGACTACGGCGCTGCCACCACGACCGTCTCCGCGCGCTGATACACGCGCACGTAATCGACCTCGAGGAAGTTCGGGAAGATGGTCGAGCCGTCCGGCTCACCCGTCGGGCCGAAGCGCGAGCTGACCGCGTTATTGAGGATCACATACATCGCCTTGTCGGGCACCTGCGAGCCCCAGACCTCGAGCTTCACCTCGCCATCGAGCATGAAGACCGCGTGGCCTTTCTCCCAAATCAGGCTGTAGGTGTGCCATTCTGTTTCCACCGACGGTTCGATGAAGACCGCATCGTCCCAACGCACGTCGGTCATCGTGCCGCTGGCCAGTCCGACGCGGAGGTGCTGCGGCGTGCCGAAGTATTCCGCGATGTCGAACTCCGGCGGCCATGTGTGGTCCGAGGGCATCAGCCAGATCGTCGGCCACATCCCGCGCCCGCCCGGCATCTTCGCGCGCACTTCCACGTAGCCGTAGGTGAAAGAGAAGCTGTCGTGAGTGGAGACGAAGCCTTGGGTGAACTCGAAGCGGCCGACCGGATCGCTGCCTTCGATGCCGATCGAGTCCGCGCGCAATCGCAGTGTGCCGGCGTTCACGATCGCGTCATCATCGGTCGAGTAGGAGAGGTATGCCGGGTTGTGATACCGCGCACCGGTGCGCCCGATGAAGGCCATCGTCGTCGTCCATACCGAGCGGTTGAGCGCCGCCCCCTCGAACTCATCCGCGAGCACGAGCTGATACTCCCCTCCCGCGAATGAGGCCGAACCTGCCGTCATCGCCAGGGCCGTGATGGCGCTGGCGAGTGACTTTAGGAGGAAGGTCTTAATCACTGAGTGTTTGATAATATCACATGTTCGCTTGGCCCGTGCCAAAAACTTCCCCGTTTGCGTCACTCGAGAAAAATGTTTCTGCTCCGTGAATCAGGCGTAGCCAAACGCCGCGTGCTTGCTCTAGCTTCGCGCCCCTTCTCTCCAATAGACCACCTCACACCCCGCTATGAATCCGCCATCACGCATTATTCCCGCCGCCTTGTCCTCCCGCCGCAGCTTCCTCAAAAGCAGCGGCGCCGTCGTCGCCGTGAGCGCGCTTCCCGTCGATCGCTTCGCCTTCGGCGCGTCCAATAGCGACACGCTCAAGCTCGCCCTGATCGGCTGCGGCGGTCGCGGCTCGGGCGCCGCGAGCCAGGCGCTGAACACCTCCAATCTCGGCCCGGTGAAACTCGTCGCCGCCGGCGACATCCACGAGGACAGGATGGAGTCCGCCCTCAAGAACCTCCAGAAGACCCACGGCGAAAGTGCAGACGTGCCGAAGGATCGGCAATTCCTCGGCTTCGACGCCTACAAGAAAGCCATCGCCGAAGCCGACGTCGTCATCCTCAGCACGCCGCCCGGCTTCCGCCCGGTGCACTTCGAGGAAGCCGTGCGTCAGGGCAAACACATCTTCATGGAGAAGCCCGTGGCCAGCGATGCCGATGGCGTGCGCCGCGTGCTCGCCGCCGCCGTCGAGGCGAAGAAAAAGAACCTCAAGATCGGCGTCGGCCTCCAGCGCCATCACCAGAAAGGCTACATCGAGACCGTCCAGCGCCTGCACGACGGCGCGATCGGTGACATCACCTCGGCACGCTGCTACTGGAATGGCCAGCGTCCGTGGCAGAAGAAGCGCGCCGACCTCGAGGTGCAACTCGGCAAGAAGCTCACCGAGCTCGAATACCAGCTCCGCAACTGGTATTACTTCACCTGGATCTGTGGCGACCACATCACCGAGCAGCACATCCACAACATCGACGTCATCAACTGGGTGAAAAAAGGCCCGCCGGTCAAAGCCCGCGCCATGGGCGGCCGCGAGATCAACCTCGGCGGCAGCGATGACGGCGAAGCCTTCGATCACTTCGCCTGCGAGTTCGAATACGCCGACGGCTCGATCTGTTACAGCTACTGCCGGCATCAGCCCGGCTGTTGGAACTCCGTCAGCGAACACGTGCAGGGCACCAAGGGCCGCAGCGACATCAACCGCTACATCATCACCGGCGATAACCAGTGGCGCTACAACGAGCAAGGCGGCCCGCGCGACGCCTACCAGCAGGAGCACACCGATCTCTTCACCGCGATCCGCGAGGGCAAGGCCTACAGCGAGATCGAGCACGGCGCGTCGAGCACCATGACCGCCATCCTCGGCCGCATGGCTGCGTATTCCGGCAAGGAGCTCGAATATGACGCCGCGCTCAAGAGCGAGATCGGGGTCTTTCCGAAGGCCTTCTACGAAGGCAAAGCCGACGCATGGCAGACCATCGAGCCGCCGACCAAGCCCGGCCCCGATGGCCTCTACCCGCGCGCGATCCCGGGCAAGACGAAGGTCGTCTGAGCGTTCGTCATCCTGAGGAACCGAACACCCGTGCGTGATATTTTGGGCGGGATGAACCGGCGAGCGCCCCGCGCCTCCCTCGCGTAGCGAGCCGGTGAAGGTAGCCGTGGGCTTCAGCCCACGGCCCTTGCGCACCGCGAGGCGTCGCATGGCGACGTTTGAATCCGCGGACAACCGTTGCTACGCGACGCGCCGTTCTTCCACAATCGCCGTGGGCTGAAGCCCTCTGCTACCTTCACGAGGTCGCTCCGCGACCGCAGGATACAGCGGCCACCCTGGCAGCCGGTTGAAGAACTCGACGCCGCGGTGGTTGTCCACCGATTGCACCGATTTTCACAGATAAGCTGAACGGACTTTCTGGCCGAATCTGTGTCCATCCGTGAAATCTGTGGACTATTTCAAGAGTCTCCTAGGTTCATCGGCGCGGAGTCGCAGGATGACTGCGAGAGAAAACTTAGTTCGCCGCCTGCCGGTTCGGCCGCCACTTCGCCTCGAAGTCGGCGCGCACTTTTGCCGCCTCCGTCTTCGCTTGGTCGAGTAGCTTGACGATCGCCCCGGCCTCCTGCTCGGCCTTCGTCTTGGCCACTGCGGCGTCCTGCGCCATTTTCGGTTCCCTCGCCTTTAGCTCCGCGAGCTGCTTGGTCCCGGCCTCGGCCGTCTGCTTCAATTTCGCGAGCGTTCGCTGCGCGGCGAGGTTCTTGTCATGGGCCGCGCTTTCCGCCTCCGTTGATTTCTTCTGCGCTTCTTGCGCCGCAGTCAGCGCGGCACGTTTGGACTGCGCGTCCGCGAGCTTCGCTTTCGACGCCGCGACTTCCTTCTCCGCCTTCTCGATGTCGGGCTTGATGCCCTGCACCGGCCCGTCGGCCTTCGCATATTCCGGCGTGCCTTCCTGAGTTTTCGCACGTGCCTCGCGGCGCTTGGCGATCTCGGCGTTCAAGCCATCGAGCTTTTTCTGCGCGGCGGCGATCTCACCCTCGACAGCCTTCGGATCGACCGCTGCCGCCGCTTCCTTCTCCTTCATCGCTGCGGTGGCTGCGGTGTTCGCCTTGTCGGCGTCCGCGAGCACCTTCGTGGTCCCGGCGGCGTCGGCTTCCGCCTTTGCGATCTTCGCCGGTGCCTCGACAGCCGCCTTCTCGAGCGTGGCGATCTCCGCGCGGACCTGCTCGACATTGCGGAAGGCGTCCTTCGCTGCCGCGATCAATCCCTCGTGCTTCGTCTTCAGTTCCGCGTAGCTGCTCTCGGCGCGATGCACGCCCATGAAGGCCTGCGCGCGCCGCCAATGTTCCGCGAGAGGCGCCGCCGCGGCGACTGCGGCGTTCGACTGGTCGAGCGCGGCTTTCGCCTTCGCTAGATCCTGCTCGGCGGCAGTTACGCTGACGCGCGGCTTCTTCGCCTCGGCGAGTTCCTGCTCGGCCTTGGCGAGTTCGGGCTTGATGCCCTGCACGAGTTCGTCAGCCTTTTTGTATTCCGGCGAACCTTCCTTGGTCTTCCCGCGAGCGTCGCGGCGCTTGGTCGCCTCAGCGTTCAAGCCGTCGAGTTTCTTCCGCGCAGCCGCCAGCATTGCTTCATCGACTTTCGGCCCCGGCGGCTGGCTCAGCTCGGCGACGCGCTTCTTCGCCTCGCCGATCGCCTTTTCAAAATTCGCCACAGCCTTCGGCGCCTCGTTCTTCGCCTTGCCCAGCTCGGCCTCGACGGCGCGAAGACTCACGTTATCCGCTTCGACCTTCTTCGTCGCTTCGGGTAAGGCCGCGGTTTTCGCCGCGGCGTCCTGCTCCGCAGCGGCGAGGTCCGCCGCGTTGGCGGCTTTCTTTTCGGCGGCGATTTTCTTTGCCGCCTGTTCGGCCTGCTTCGCAGTCTCGAGCGCGGTCTTCGATCCATCGCGCGCGGCGCGCGCATCGGCCACGCGCTTCTCGAGCGCGGGCACCTGCGCCTTCGCGGCTTCCAGCGCCTTCTGCGAATCGTCCTGCACTTTCTGCGCGGCGGCGAGATCGGCCTTGCGCTTCGCCTCGGCGGCTTCCTTCTCGGCCTTCACCTTTTGATCGGCGGCGGCGAGAGCCTGTTGCGCGGGCGGCACGGCGGCCTTCGCGTCGGCGAGCCGTTTCTCCGCGGTGCCGAGCTGCTCGGCGATCGGCACGGGATTCGCGGCGAGTTCACCGACCGGGGCGCCGTCCAGTTTGGAGACCTGCACTTTTCCGGTCCAGTCGGCGGTGATGATGCGGTCGTTGCTCAAGCCTGCGCGAATCGCGATGTCGGTGAGCGCAGGGCTTCCGCCGAGCTGCTTGCCGGTCTGGTCCCAGATCTTCGCGACCTTGTCGCGCCCGCACGAGACGAGGCGGCCATCGGGCGTGAAGTCGATCCACTCGACGCCGCCGTTGTGTGGATTCCACGAGCGGATTTCCTTCGCCTCCTTCACGTCCCAGAGCGTCACCTTCCCCTCACTGCTCGCGCTCGCGAGCACGCCGGGCATGAAGGCCAGTGCGGTGACGGCCTGCTTGTGACCGGGCAGCGAGTTGTATTCCTTCCCGGTCGTGCCTTCCCAAATCATGATCCCGCCGTTGCGGTCGGCGCTCGCGAGGAATCGGCCATCGGGTGAAAACGCGACCGCGGTCACCCACTCGGTGTGCCGCTTGAGGGTGTGAAGTAGCTTGCCGTCCTTGGTGGAGAAAATCTTGAGCACCTTCGCCGGCCCGCCGAGGGCGACGAAGCCGTGATCCGGGCTCACGTCCGCCGCGAGCACTTGATCGACCTCATCGCCGACACTGCCGACGCGCTGGCCGGTGAGCACATTCCAAAGCGTGACCTTGCCCGACTTGCCGCCGAGCCCGCCGCCGATCATGAGCAGTTGCCCATTGCGGCTGAAGCGGATGACCTGCGGAAAACCTTCCGGGAACGGCAGCACACCGACCGGCTGGAGCGTTTCCGTATTATAAAGCGTGACCTGCTTCTGCCCGCCGATCGCCACGAGCGGCGCCCACGGGCTCACCGCCATCGCCGTCACCGCCGTGTTCTTCTTCAGCCGCACGAACGGCTCGAGCGGAAGATCGCCCGGCATCGGCGGCGGGCCGTCCGGCTTCGTGAGCGAGACAGCCGCGAGCGTGACTTGGTTTTGCACCGCGGCGGGTTTGCTGGTCGCCGATTCGAGCGCAAAGCCGGCGATCCAGCTTTTGAGCGTGGCCAGCTCTGCGTCGGTGAGTTGATCGCCCTTCGGCGGCATCTTCGGCTCCTCTTTCCCCGAGCAGACCTTGAACATCAGCGAACCATCCGCCTTCCCCGGCACGACGACCGGCCCATTCTCGCTGCCCGCCATCGCGGCGGCATATGTGGTCAGGTCAAGCCCGGCCTTCTTCTTGTCCGGGTTGTGGCAGTTGTTGCACGAGTTGCGGAAGATCGGCAGGACGTGATCAACGTAGGTGATCTTGTCCTCCGCAAACGCGGGAGCGGCGAGCGACAGGAGCAGGACGGAGGCGGGAAGGCGGAGCCGGGATTTTGGCATGGTAATAAGTAGCAGGCGATTCGGCCAATTCCACCCACCCAAACCGCCAATCTTAGGCGCCGGACCCGGCCCAGCCCGCTACGGCTTGGCGATCTCTACGTGGTAAAACTTCGCCCCCCCCCGCTGGCGTCGATGTCCATCACGGTGCGCTCGGCTTCCCTGTTCGCAGTCTAGGCGACGCTCCAACCGCGGAGGTCATGTCGTCCAATGCTCCAGCCACTCCTTGAACATTCGAAAGCTGAGCGATCGCTTGGCGAGAGCGTCAGCGTCCAGACGGCTCATGACGTATTCGTAGAACTCCCGCTTCGTGAATCGCCGGTCTTCCCGATGCTCGAGAGCGGCGTGCTCGGCTTCGGCGAGATCCTTCCACTGCGGCGGACACCCACCCACGGATTGTGCGTAGTATTCGCGCACTCCCTGACTGTCCGATCGGGAAAAATGCGGCATCGGCTGCGGACACGCATCGCACAATACCCGGACGATCCACGACTCGATCATCTCGACCGGGAGCGCGAGTGCCACATCCAATGGCCACTTGCTCCGATCGGACGTGAGCACCTCCTCGACGACAGCCTGCATCCATCCGAGGCGCTCGGGCGAATCGGCCTCATGCCCGACGAGGAGCGCGCGATCCAATCCGGTGCCGACCGGTGGACGTGCCTCATTCTCCGGATGTGGCGCCCGGTCGTTGTCCATCGCGGCGATGAAGGCCACCGACTCCTGCCCGTGGGCCGCGGCCCTCGCCATCTTCAACCCATTTCGCATCTGCTTTCGCACCGACTCCACTCCGGACCCTTTTCGATTCCGAAGTGGGATGCGTTGAAAGGCGCGGCTCGTGATTTTTTCGGCACACGACGCGTAGAACTCCTCGTCCGCGTCGCTTTCTCCCGCGAGGAAGAGCAGACTCACTCCTCAGCCACCTTGAGGATTTCCGGCAGACGCGCCCCCGGCACGCCGCCGACCATCCCGCTAAACCAGAGTTGCCCCAGCGGCATGTCCAGATCGGCACCGTGCGTGCGCAGGCGGCTGAGATGCTCATCGAGATTCGCCAGCGTGCTCGCCCCGTCCTTCTTCTCGACGATCACCACCGCTTCGGGGGTCTCGCGGAATTCGTCGATCAGATACGGGTCGTGCGTCGTGGCGAGGATTTGCGTGTGGCCGTGCTTCGCGATCCCGCGGAGGAATTCCACCAACTGCTCGTAAAGCCGCGGGTGCAGGCCACGGTCGATGTCCTCCAGCAGCAGCACGGGCGGCGGGTTTTCCATGTTCACGAGCGTGAGGATGGCGAGGATCAGCCGCGTGCCGTCCGAGACTTCGCTCAGCGGACACGGCTGCGAGAGGCCCGCCTGCTCCACCTGAATTGCGCGCTTGTCTTCATCCACGTCGAAAAAGCTCACGTGCTCGATCTCCGGCACGCAGCGGCACAGCGCCGCGATGATATCCGAATACCGCTTCCGCACCGGTTGGTGCCCGGCGTTCAATTTGTCGAGGACCGCCGACACTCCCTCACCGTTCGGCGCGATGAACGGCTGCTTCGTGCGCTTCTCCGCTCCGCCGATCACGGCTGGGTCCAGTCGGTAAATCACAGGCACTCCGGCGCCAGGGTTTTTCGCCAGCCGGTTTAGCGCGCCGCTCCTTCCGCCGCCGCCGTCGTGATGCTCATTCACCGCCAGTTCGCCGCCATCACCGCCACGCAGCACGATCTTCACGTCCTCCTTCCCGCTGCATTGGTGCCGGGCCGAATTCAGGCTGCCGGGATACGCATCGCTGACTCCCACATCCCGCACCGCCCGCAGCAGATTCGATTTCCCCGCGTTATTCGCGCCGACGATGAGCGTGAACGGCGCGAGGCGGCAATGCGCCCGGCGGAACGACCGGTAGTTTTCCAGCGTGATCTCGGCGATGAAGCTCATGGCTGCTGCTCGTCTAGCCGTTCACCCTCATCGTGGCGATGGCAAATCCCGCTTCCCCTACCGCATCCCGCGCTCATCGTCGCGGCTGCGGCTTTCGCCGGCGTGCGCTTTCTTCAGCTTCTGGAAAAGCGCCATCAGCCCGTCGGCCACATCGTGCCAGCCGTGCGCGTGCGGCTTGTGATCCTTGATCGGTTTCGCGCCTTTGGGCAGCGCCTGAAACTCCGTCAGCGTTCCGCACGCCTTCCATAGGCAGCGGCCCAGGATCACCGGCACCAGTTCCACCTTGCCCTCCGCGTGCCGCTCCAGCGCTCGCTTCACTTCCACCGTCTGGATGAAATCCGACGCCAGCGCGTGGTCGCTCACCAGCAGCACGAAGACATCCATCCGCTCCAGCTCGCCGAGGATGTTCTGCTTCCACGGCGCACCGGCGGAGATGTCGCAGTCCACCCACCAGTCCACCAGTCCCGCGGCCTTCAGCACCTTGAGCTTCAGCACCAGCTTGTCCTTCGCCGCGTCGTCGTGGTGCGAGTAGCTGAGGAAGACGCGCGGCTTCCACGCCTCGGTGCGCGCATCCTCGGCGGTCAGCCGGTTGTTCTCCTCCGTCGCGTTCACTTCCACCGGGCCGTTCGGCGTCAGCACGTCCATCTCCGGCCTGCCTTTCTGCTCGGCCTTTTCGAGACCGGGCACGGGCAGCCACACCTCCGGGTCGCGCTGCATCTGCAGCTCCTCGCGCGGGTCGAGGCCTTTGATCTCCCCATTCAGCGCGCGCATCTCCGCCTGGATCGTCCCCGCGAGCTGCTGCCGCGCGGGCTCGGGGCCGAGCACCGTCGCGCTGATCCGCCGGTCCGACGCATCCGCACGCACCACGGCGCGGGCCTCGCCGAGCACGAGGATGGCCCCGTTCAGCCAGCGCGGCTGGCCCTCGCTGAGCGTGTGCGTGCGCGTGATGAATCTCGGCACCAGCCCTTCCGGCAGCGCCACGTAGGTCCAGCGCAGCCGCGTCGCTTCGCCGTGCCACTCCGGCTCCAGCACCGGCTGCGAAGCCGCCAGCGCCTGCGGCACCAGCCACGTCTCCTCGTCTTCGCGCAGGGGGAAGGCCAGGTCGTATTTCTGCATCAGCCGGATCAGGAACATCACCCGCTTCGCCTCCTCCTTCGGCAGACGGGCGCAGGCCGATTGCAGCGTCAGCTCCGCGCGCGCGTTCGGCGCGTGGCGCAGCAGCTCGTAGATGCCATCGGTCACCCAGTGCGGGTTCAGCACCGTCGTGTCGCGGATGCGCGGATCGTCGCCGTAGTTCAGCGCCAGCCCGAGCCGGTGCAGCATCTCCGCAAAGCCCTTCTGCCGCTCCGGCGAGTCCACCCCGTTCGCCACGCACACCGCCGCAAACTCCCCGTAGTCCATGTGGTTCACCGCCCCGTGCTTCCAGCGCTTGCGCAGCTCGTCCTTCACCGCGGAAAACTCCGCGCCCACTTTCGCGCGCACGCCCTCGTCGGCGCCGATGATCTCCGCCAGCTTCGCCTTCAGCTCGTCGAGGCCGAGGCCGCTCCGGCAGTCCGTCTCCACGAAGCCGGCGATGAAAGGATACTTCTCCCGCAGCGCCTCGCGATCCAGCCGCACGGGCGCCTCGTCCCACTTGTTCAGCGCCACCACCACCCGCGAAGTCACCGGCTGCTCCGTCGTCCCGTCCGTGTGCGTGCCAAAGGCGCGGATCAGCCGCAGCCAGTATTCCGCATCGGCGAGCTGCGCATCCTCGCGCCCCGTGAGCACCAGCACATACACGCTGCGCGAGCTGAAAAAGAACTGGTGCGTGGCGTGCGCGATCACCTGCCCGGCGAAGTCCCACACATGCGCCGTCACCGTCTCCCCGCCCGCGACCGGCAGCGGCCAGTCTTGCAGCGCGATGCCCGTGGTCGATTCCTGCTTCGGGTCGAACGTCCCGCGCAGCAGCCGCTCGACGATGCTCGTCTTGCCCGCGCCGCCGCGCCCCACCAGCAGCAGCTTCACCTCGTTCAGCGCCCGCGCGCCTTCCGCCTGCCGGGAGAAGTAGTGGTCCAGGATCGCCGCAGGCTTCGCGGGCGGATTGTCGGAAGACGTCTCGCGCCACGTCGGCCCCACCACCTCCGGCGGCAGGCCGAGGCCGGGATTCCCGTGGAGGTAAAGCTCCCTCAGCGCCGTGAGCTGGCCGATCTCCGCAGGCAGCGCCGTGAGCTGGTTGTTGTGGAGGAAAAGATGCGTCAGCGCCGTGAGCTGGCCGATCTCCGCATGCAGCGCCGTGAGCTGGTTGTTGTCGAGGTCGAGCTCCGTCAGCGACGTGAGCTGGCCGATCTCCGCAGGCAGCGCCGTGAGCTGGTTGTCGTTGAGGTAAAGCGCCGTCAGCGCCGTGAGCTGGCCGATCTCCGGCGGCAGCGCGGTGAGGCCGAGGCTCCTGAGGGTCAGCCCCGGGCCTTTCCCCCGCCGGCACTCCTCGATCAGCCGCAGCGCCTCGTCGTAGGCGGCTTGGGCTTTTCGGCTCATCTTCGGAT
>JBEBGD010000187.1:0-4484 GCA_040081625.1 Chthoniobacteraceae bacterium | reverse complement strand
GCATCGACCAGCTCGGCGCGTGCGTTCATCCAGTCGAGACGGTTCGTCTTCGCGATCTCGATCGCGCGCACTTGCTCGAGGTCCGCGGGCGGAAGCGCGATGGCTTCGATCTTCGCCGACGCGTGCTCGAGCGAGAGCTCGAGCATCTCGCCGGAAAGCGCCGTCGCCGCCACGCTCGCGCGGGAGCGGGCCGCCTCGAACTCCAGCGCCGGCAGCTCCTTCTCGATCGCCTCGATCTCCCCGAACGTCCCATCTACGCTGCGCTGGAGCGTGGCGAGCGCCTGGTCGGACTCGACCGCCTTGGCCTTGAGCGTCTTCGGATCGAAACGACCGGACTCGAGCGCCTGCGCCTCGGGCCGCCGGCGCAAGCTCTCCATCTGCCGCTCCCGCGCAGGCAGCGCTTCGCTGAATATCACGAGGTCGCGACGCGCCGCGGAAAATCTCCCGGCGAAGTCCGCGCGCAGCCCGCGCAGTTCGCCGAGCGCGGCGCGCAGCGATTCGGCGGAGACGTTCTCGCGATCGTGCAGCCGCCCGGCGATGGTGTTGATGCGGGTTTGCAGCTCGGTGGTCGCGGGGTCGAAGATCGAGAAGCGCGTGAGGAACGAGTCGCGCACGACGAGCGGGAGCGTCGGCGGCAGGCCGATGGAGGTCTTGAATCCATCCACGCGCGACTCGTAGCCGGCGCGCGCCGTGAGCAGCGAACTCTGCGCGTTCTGGAGCGCGCTGCGCGCCTGGAGCACCTGGAGGAGACTCGACGCGCGCCCGGCTTCAAAGGCCGCCTCGAGTTGCGCGAGGCTCGAACGCAGGCCGGCCACGTTGCTCTCGAGATTGCGGATGCGCTGCTGCTCCTCGAGCAGGCCGAGGTAGCCCGACGCGCGCGGCACGCCGCCGATGCCCGAGGGCGAACCGGCGAGCAGCGCCGGCGCGGTGCTCTGCGCATTCACGCTGCGCGCGGGGCCGGGCGCCGGGTCGCGACCGGCGACGACATCGAGGTAGAAGCCCTGCTGGTATTGCTCCATGCGCCGCACGTTCGCGAGCAGATGACGCTCGGATTGCGTGAGCGGCTCGAGCACGCGGGCGCGTCCGCCAAAGCGCATCAGCGGTTGCACGATGGCGAAGTCGATCAGCGAGGTCGCGGTGCGCAGCTTCGGCTTGTCGAAGTCCCAGATGATCGTGTTGACGACACGCGCGAGCAGCTCGGTGCCCCACGCGCCCATCCAGGCCAGGCCACCCGCCGAACCGAGCGCCGCGCCTTTGCGCGGCAGGCCGGCCTCTTCACCACGCGCGGTGCCCGAGGCCGTGGTGCCGAGGGAAAGGTGCGGCGCGAACCGGTAGCGCTGCTCGCTCAAGTCGAGCGCCGAGAGATACAGCTCCTCGCGCGCGCCCTGGAAATCGCGCGAGTTGCGCGCCGCGACCTCGACGGCGTCGTGCAGGTTCAAGACCACGGTCCCCTTCCCGTCGCCCGGCAGGAAGTCCTTCCACCGCTGCGGCGGCTCCACCGGTCTGGCGTCGGAGCCGCGGTTGCCGCGCAGGATCGCGCGCGAGACCGGATCGTCTTCGGGCATCGGCGGATCATCAGGATCCTCCGGGTCGGAAAGCCGCGACTCCTCGCCGGGATCGACGCCCCTTTCCTCCGGGGGCAAATCGAGCCGCTGCTCCTGAAGGCTGACCAAGTCGTAAGCGTCGTGGTCGGCCTTCTGCCTGTAGGCACTGCGCGAGCAACCGCTCCCGCAGGCGAAGACCAGCAGGACCAGGAAGCACACTACATACGGAAGCGACATCGGCCGGGAGTCACGCATCGCGGAGGAAACCCTGAGCCCGGCGCCTCCTTAGCAGCGCAAACACCATCGCTGCGAAGCCGGGGCGCGCACTTGGCCGTTCCGCCGATGCCGCGCGCCCGATCCTCCCTTTACAGATGCACGCGGCTGCCGACTTTCCGCGCCCATGCCCACCGACCCGACGACTTTTCCACTTCCCGGCGAACGCCGCGGCGTCGAGCACGCCGAAGTGATCGACCTGCTCACGCACGATGCCGCCAGCGGGCAGGTCGAGTTGGTGATGTTCGAGCCACGCGCGTGGGACGGCGGCGAGGAGCAGCTCTTCCAGCTCCAGGAGAAGATGAACGCGTATCTGGGCTTCGCGCTCGATGGTGAGATGGCCGAGGCGCACCCGGAGCTCGCGGGCAAACCGCTGCGCGTCGTGCTGCGCTGCACGGACGCGCCACCGGCCGACGCCGTGGAATTCCTCGCCCACGTGCGCGAGCAGATCGCGCTGCAAGGCATCGATCTCGAAGTGCGCTACCAGCACGAAGGCGGCTGCGGGTGCCATTAGTGGCGGCGCCGCTCAGGCGTGAACCGGCGTGCCGAGCACCTGCTCGACGGTCGCTACCAGCCGCTCGGGAGTGTAGGGCTTTTGCAGGAAGGCCTGCTGCTCGCTCTTGTTCAGACTCGGGGCGGTCGTCTCGACACAGTAGCCACTCACGAAGACGATCGGCAAGTCGGGTCGCTCCGCGAGCACCCGCTCCGCCAGTTCACGGCCGCTCACGCCGTTGGGCATGACCATGTCGGTGAGCAGCACCTCGATCGAGTCTTTCTGCCGCGACCAGATGTCCTCCGCGGTCGGACCGTCCTCGGCTTCGATCACATGGTAGCCCGCCCGCTCGAGCACGGCGCGCGCGACGTGGCGCACGGTCGTGTCGTCCTCGACCAGCAGCACCGTGGCCTTGCCCGCAGCCTTCGCCGCAGCCTTGGATACCCGCGTGCGCGTGCTGTCATTCGCCGATTGCTCGGTCGGCGGGAAGAACATCTCGAAGGTCGTGCCGCGACCGGCCACCGAGCGCACTTCCACCCAGCCGCCATGCTGCTTCATGATGCCGTGCACCGCGGAAAGCCCGAGCCCCGTCCCCTGCCCGATCGCCTTGGTCGTGAAAAACGGCTCGAAGATCCGCATCAGGATCGCCTGCGGAATCCCGCACCCGGTGTCGCTCACCGTCAGCCGCACGAACCGTCCGGCGCGCCGCTCCGGATTGCTCCGCGCCTGGGCCACGCCGACATCGACCAGCTCCGTGCCCAGCGCGAGCGCCCCGCCGCCGGGCATCGCATCGCGCGCATTGAGCGCGAGATTGGTGATGATCTGCTCGAGCATCGACGGATCGACGACGATGTTCGGGAGCTTCACGGCCAGGTCGGTGTGAACGGAGACCGTCGCGCCCAGCGTGCGCTCGAGCAGGTGCGCGGTGTTGGTCACGCTCGCGTTTAGATCGACCGGCCGCGCGAAGCTCGCCTGCTTGCGGCTGAAGGTCAGGAGCTGGCGCGTGAGATTCGCCGCACGCTCGCCCGCCATGAAGATGCGCTCGATGTCCTCGCGCGCGTCGTCGGGCATCCGCGGGTGCTCGCGCAGCAGATCCGCATGGCCCTGGATCACCGTCAGCAGGTTGTTGAAATCGTGCGCGATACCCGCGGCGAGCTGCCCGACCGCTGTCATTCGCTGGCTTTGCCGCACCTGCTCCTCGAGGTTGTGCCGCTCGCTCACGTCCTGCGCCAGGCACACCACCGAGAGGATGCGCCCGTCGAGTGCGGTGACCTGCGAGTTGAACCACTCGCAGCGGATGATCCGCCCATCGCGCGTCACGTTGTCGTTCACGTGGCGTTGCGTGCCGCTCTCGCGCAGGAGCGCGCTCAGGATCGTGCCCACCTCGGTGCGGTCCCCGGGCGCGACGATCGTCTCGAAGTGCATCCGCCCGACGGCTTCCTCGCGCGTGTAGCCAAACATCTTCTCCGCCGCCGGATTCCACTCGATGATCGTCCCTCCCGCCTCGATCTCCATGAAGGCGAGCGGCATTTGCTCGAGGTTGAGCCGCAGCCGCTGCTCGGCTTCCGCGTGCCGGGCGTCCGCATCCCGCCGCTCGCGGAAGCTGGCGTTGAGCACCGCGATCGCGCTCATCGACGCCGCCACCGTGACCAGCAGCAGCCCGAGGTGCAGCATCCGCTCGAGCCGCGCGCGCGCGACATTCCGCACCCACGAGCCCGCATCGTAGTCGATACCCACCGCGGCATCCACCCGGCCCTGCGCGTCGTAGATCGGCGCCCACGATCCGACCCACGAGCCCCAGCGATCGTTCACGACTTCCGGATTAAAATTCGCCTCCCCGGCCAGCGCGCGGTCCAGCCCCTTGTCCTCTTCCTCGAACACATCCCCGGGCGCCGCACCCGTCTCGTGCTCTTCGATCCGCCCGTCGCCATTCGTATCCGTATCCGTATCCACCACGAAAACGCGGCGCCCGTCTGCCAGCAGGCGCACGGTGTAAATGTCCGCGGCGATGGAGTTGAGCACGATCCATTGGTCGATGCTCCGGCGGATCACCTGCAAGGCCGGCTCGCTCGAAAGCGTATCGGTCGTGATCTGCCCGTGGCCGGCCCGCGCCAGCTCTGCCGCATACGTCGGCGCCATCACACTCACCAGCGTCTCGATCCGTCCCCTTTCGT